>JANQOF010000020.1 GCA_028279215.1 Pirellulales bacterium | reverse complement strand
GTTGAGCCACTCACCACCCCGGCGGACGTCCGCCTTTTTTTGATGTTAGAGGTAGGGAGTTGGGGCCCTCACCCTAGCCCTCTCCCAAAGGGAGAGGGGGAATTGGGTTGACCAAATTCAATGGCGCCCTCAATTGTCCCTTCGCCACGCACCAACGGACAAAATGGACATTTCAACTCCCCTTGGGAAATGAAAACACGTCGAGAAAAACAGAGGAAAACGAAAACCGACAGCGACGATGGGGGGCGAATAAAGTCGCCTAGAATCGTTTTTCGGTAGTGGGGACAAAACGGACTTTATGCGTGGCTGGCAGGTGGCGGCGGGGGTGTGGCGGTTCAGTATCTGAATTCTCTTTCGCGGGCTTCTCGGTACCACGCGGGCCGAGCTTCAAGAATTCTCGCAGATAGTTGGCGGCTGGCATGAGCTGGAGTTGATCTGCCGGGTAGCAACTGTGGCCGTCGCTGGCAGCCGCCCTCGCCAACGAGCGTCGCCATTCGCAAGCCTCGGGCATGAGCAAGGAGATCAACCGATGAAACGCTATTGGAGTTGGCTGCCGGTCGTTATCGCCATTGCGGCTCTTGGCCACATGTCACGGTTGGCCGCGGCTGCCTACTCACCCGTTCCCGAATTCGGTCCTCCGATCACCGGACCAGACGTGCAACGGCCCACTGAGGTTTACGGTAAAGAGTTCTCACACCACTTCGACCGTTCGGCAACCGGAGCGGCTGATACCGAACAGGTTATCAATTGGGACGGCATGGGCGGCACCATGGAGGGCGTGGACTACTCGTTTATGCGGCCCGAGTGGGATATGGAACAAGAGATCGACGCGATTGCCAACCACCGCGACGCTCTGTTTCGAGAATTACTCCGTGACGACGCCCACCTGATTTGGTCGCACGACGATGAGATATCCGTGTACCCAATGGGTGCGGGCGGACCGACCGTACCGCTGGTGCTTCCAGGTGGCGGACCGATCAAGTCAACAAGCCTCGCAATCAGCCGGGGGGGAACGCCGGGTGGCCAGGGCCGCCGCAATTGAGCAATCGATTGTGGCGGCCCTCTATCGGTGTGAGATGCATGCGAAAGGTGAAATCGGAAAGGGGAAAGGAGAATGTGGAAAGCACAGACGAGCCAAACGCTTGCGCGTCATTCCGATCTCCCCTTTTGACTTGGCTTCTTTGACAACCAAGAGGGGCACACGCTATGCTCAGCGCACGCAAAAGACCTATGCAAGAACCAAGCGATGTATCTGTGACCCAGTGGATTGCCGAGCTGCGGGTCGGTCAGGAATCCATTGCGCAGCAGGAACTGTGGGGACGCTACTTCAATCGGCTCGTCGCTCTGGCCCGACAGAAACTGGGCAATTCACCGCGGGCTGTGGAGGACGAAGAAGATGTGGCAGTCAGCGCGCTGGGGAGTTTCTTCGTGCGGGTACGCGACGGGCAGTTCCCCGACTTGACCGATCGCAACGGACTATGGCCGCTGTTAGCAAAAATCACCGCCTGCAAGGCCATCAATCAACAAAAGCGGTTGTTCGCTGCGAAGCGTGGTGGGTTGAACCAGCCGACTGTCGCCTCCGGTAACCCAGACGATAGCCACGCGGCAATCGATTTCGTCGACGAGCAGATCACTCCCGCTTCGTTGGTTGAACTAAGCGAGCAATGCGACGCCATGCTAGCCGAGCTGCCCGAGCCTGTGATGCGCCAAATCGCGGAGAAGAAACTGGCGGGCTATTCCACGCAAGAAATCGCCGCAGAACTCGATGTCTCGCCGCGCACCGTAGAGCGCAAGACGGGGCTCATCCGCCGCCGCTGGGCGGCATGGGCGAAAGAGGTCGACGGAAACGAGCCGGAAGAATAGCCGCGAGCAGGAGCACGATTGCTCGACTCGTTGGTTCGGGCACGGCTCTAGTGAGCGCGAACGCCGCGGGCGGCGGTTGCAGGTGGTCGCGCCAAATGGTGTAGTCGGCGAGATTCACCGTCGCGTCGCCGTTTCCATCGGAATCGTAGGAGTGGGTGCCAAAATCAGTTTTCCAGGTTGTGTAATCGGTTGCGTCCACGTCGCCATCACCATCGTAGTCTCCCGGAATGGAGAGGGTGAGCACGGCGTCTCGGTCGTCGTCGGCGAAGGTGATCTTGCGGTCGAATTCCGGATCGTAGTCCGCAGGCGGCAGGCCCTGCGTGTCGACGCCAAACTCAACCAGCATGTCCCCTGAACCTTCACCAACATGGTTCATGCCATTAAGGCCAATTTGCAGAGAGAACTCCAGCACCCCGCTGCTGGCCGACGGCGTGACCGTGAATGAAGCGAACAACCAAGCATCGCTGCCGGCCGAGGTGGTGGCACAATACGAGTCGATAGAGTCGCACGCTACACCGAATCCGTCCGCATCGGCGGGCGGTACCGAATAACCCTGCAAGTCGAGGAGGCCTTTACTAAAACCTGAGGGCAGGTCGTCGTACGTTCCAGGCTCGGCGCCGGTCGACTCCGTGAGCCCCGTCGTCGAATCACTCACGCTGGTGTAACGATGCTTGCCGGTCGAGTATAAGGGGTTGTACACGTCGATCGTATCTGGATCGATGCTAAAACTGCTCTGTGGCGAAACGACATCGAGCGAGACATTTTGAAACGTCAGGAAAGGGTTTGTTGTCGGATGCCAGGCGCCCGCCACCAAAGTGCGTGGCTGGGCCCAAATGTGCAATCGGCGTGGCACATTCGCCGCGCTGACAAACTCGGCGACGCCAGGAGCATCGGGGATGGTGCCGCTGGTAGAAACCCAAAACACCGCCGGCGCGGCGAAAATCGGAGCCGCCGCCCTAAAACCCAGAACAGGAACCAAAAGCAACGCTGCCCGCCAACGTCGCCGTTTTCGCATGGTCATCAAAAGGGATCCGACGGAGAACACGCCACCCAACGGATGGCAATACGTAGGCAAGTGTAAATCCAGAGTGGCAAAAAGTCTAGAAAAAATGGCGGGCGACAGCCCGTTTTGTTGATGGACTATTCAAAACAGGTAGTATCAGAGCCATGGGGTCCCTCGGCTCGCGCACGTGCTTCGATCGATTCACCATCCCCCGCTTGCATGCACCCACTTCCTCCCCAAACCTTCGATGTTAGCGTCCGGTGCTGGTCCTCCGCAGTCCGGCTGTTGGTTGTTTGCGCTGGATCGATTCTCGTCGCGCAAGGGGCGTCAGGCCAGGGAACAATTACGCTCTCTTCTCTCAATCTGACCCCTAATGACAACTTGCCAGTTCTAATTGGCGGCACCGTACCGGATGCCGAGCACGACGTCTACCAAATCATAAACGGGGCCGTATTGGAAGGCCGACTCGACCTTCGACTCATCAACAACTATACGCCCATGCCTGGCGATACAATCGACTTTCTTCAAGCAGCTTTCATCGAGCAGCAGTTTCGCTCTCACTTTTTTCCTGAACCTCTTCCCGACGACGTCGCCGTCGAGTTTCGACAGTCGCAGACGAATTTGCAGGCCGCGTTTGTCAATCCACAATTCGGCAACGACTTTGTGGTCGACGTGCCAATCACATTATGGAACAACCCCGCCAACTGGGCGTTTGGCGAAGTGCCGAACTCGACCGATGTGACGCTGCTGCAAAACAATGGTGCCGACTCGCTGCAACGAGTTCGGGTGATTGGCGGCCCTGCAACTGGGCAAGCCCCCGCTGCGGTGCACGAGATCGCAGTGGCCGGCGATCTGTTACCCATGGTGCTCGAAGTGGTCAACGATGCTCACTTTAGCGCGTCGCTGCGTGCGTCGGTTGGCAACAAAGGGAGCATCGAACTCAACGGCGGCTCGCTCATTGCAAACAAAGTGATAGTCGAGCCTCTAGGCCGAATCGCCATCGACCAAGGACGTATCGTCTCGGGTAGTGCATCCACCGACGTTGAAGGTCTGCTCACTGGTAGCGGCGAGATTGTTGGGGCTCTCCATGTGTTGGATGGCGGTACTTTGGACGTGGATCCCGGTGCGGCGCCCGGCTGGGGAGAAATCTCCGTCACCGGAAACTATACGCAAACCGTTGGCGGGCAATTGTCTCTCGACGTGCAATCCCCCGTGCCTGGTGACATCGATACCCTTACCATCAGTGGCGATGCGACGCTCGACGGTGTACTTCAGGTCGACATGACGGGATTCACCTCCTTCAACGTTGGTAGTTCCATAGATATCATTACTGCGGGCAACATCGCCTCTAGCTTCGCCTCGGTGGTGGAGTTTGGCAGGGTGCCCAATGGTAGCTACGCGGCTCCGGTATACAACGCGACGACTGTCTCGCTGGTGGGGTACCAAGTTGGCGATATGAATCGTGACTCAATGCTTGACAATGATGATGTCGACTTGTTTATCTTGGCGCTCCGTGACCGTTTGGCCTACGAGATGACGGAGCTGCCGGGTGGTGCAGTAATTGGTATCTCTGCCGACATCACTGGCGACATCGATTACGATGGCGACCTCGACTTCGACGACATTCAACCCTTCATCGAGAGTCTTGAGGGATCGGCGGCAGCCTACGCCGCGAAGATGCTACTAGGCATTCCAATTCCGGAGCCAAGTACCGCAGCGTTGCTGCTGATCGCCGGTGCACTCTGTAAGGGAGTGCGAAGGCAATGAGCGCCAAGCGAGCAGCTTTCACGCTTGTCGAGTTGCTGGTGGTGGTTGCCATTATCGCGATCCTCATCAGCCTCTTGTTGCCGGCGGTTCAAGCCGCCCGCGAAGCGGCCCGGCGCTCGCAGTGTAAGAACAGCCTGAAGCAAATCGGTCTGGCTCTGCATGCGTACCACGGTGAACAAGAGAAACTCCCGCCCGGCATGATGATGCACGTGCGGCAAAGGAGTCCCAGCGTTCCATGGAGGGCACTGTTACTCCCACACATGGAGCAACAAACGCTGTACGACCTAGCCGACGTCGTGACGGATGAGTCAGATCGGAACAGGTACGGCGGAGTACGGAATCGCCAGCCAATGGAATACGACGTGCCCTACTTCTGGTGTCCAAGTGCGCCACGCCCGAAGGGAACGGCCAAAGAGTCGCACTATGCAGGCGTGTCCGGTTCCTCCGGTAGTCGTGACTTTTGGGACCTCGACGACACCAAGTGTGGCGACGTGCAGCGCAACGGTCTGCTGTATCCGGCCAGCGAGGTTCGTATGGAACACGTAACGGATGGAACATCGCATACAGTAGCCGTCGGCGAACGGATCTATGTTTTTCGCGATTGGCTGACTGGTGGTACATGGACTGGTTCTCCTCCTGAGTACACGTCGGTTTGTATGGGGGCCAGCAAAAACATCGTGTATCCGCTGAATGCAAGCCACGAGCGATTTGGTTACTATCTGGAAGACTTTACCGCCCCTCCCGGCGCCCATCGTTCAATGCTGCTCAACGACCTGGAGTTCGCCAGCCACCACCCAGGCGGGGTGCAGTTCTTGTATGCTGACGGAAGTGTACATTGGCTTTCAGACAACTCGACGCTACCGCTGCTGTACGCTCTCGCTTCGCGCAATGGTGAGGAAATCGTTCATCCTTAGCAAGCTGTGTGACTACTTCGGCCTGCGATCTAGCAATCGGTCGCGTAACGCTGGCAACTGGTTGGCGTCGCTGGGCCACTGATCGACCTTCAGTGTGCGGGAAGCGAGATCGTTGAGTCGCTCACTAGGATTCCTGCCTTCGTCGACCTCAACCGCATCTTCGAGCATCGTGGCAGCAAGGCGATCGACCGCCACGTCGGCACGAGTACCGTCGTCACCAAGCATGGTTAGCGCCTCATGAACGTCGTCCAAGGCTTCGCGGGCGGCCTCGTTGTTTCCTTGCGCTTCGGTGAGTTGTGCGAGCGCGAGCCCGACTTCCACGCGTTGCTGCAATGCGTCTGGCGACGTTCGTTCGGCAAGTAGTTGCGCCGCTTCGCGGTAATGCTCGACGGCTTGATCATTTTGGCCGACGCTCGCAGTCAGGTCGCCTAGTGCGTGATGAGTCGATGCAGCCGCAACCGGATCTCTCGCGTCGGCGGCCTGTTGTTTGTAGTTGTCGTACTGCCCTTCCAATAGTGACCGAACCAAGTCGAGCCGCCAGGGCTCAATGAGAACTTGATCGGGAAAACCGCTCGCCAGCATCGCCATCCGCTGTTTCAGCGATTGAATCTCCCCCTGCAAGTCGATTCGTTCCGCCTCACGCGATTTGACCAACTCGTCGCGCTCGTCCAAGCGATTGAGTATTTCACGTCGCTGGTTCTCAAGGAGAATCGCTGCTGTTGGGCCACCAATCGCGAGCACCACGGTAAGCGCCAGCGCCGCCGACACCGCTGGGTGCCGCTTGATCCACCGCCAGGCGCGAACCGCCGTTGGCAACGGTCGGGCCAGCACCGGCTTGCCCGACAGGTATCGTCGCAACTCGTCCCCTACGTCCTTGGCCGTGGAGTATCGGCGATTCGGATCGAGTTCCATGCACTTGAGACAAATCGTAGCCAGGTCGCGAGGAACGCTTGGATCGAGCCCGCGCGGGGAAGGTGGATCGGAGTTCAACCTCGCTTGAATCTGGACCGCCGCCGAGCCTCGAAACGGCAACTCGTCGGTGAGCATATGGAACATCATCACCCCAAGCGAGTAAATGTCGGTTCGCCGATCGGTCCAATGCCCTTCGCCCCGCGCTTGCTCAGGCGACATGTAGGCCGGCGTCCCAACCACAAACCCCTCCAGCGTCATCGTCACCTCGCCTACTTCGCGCTTGGCCAGTCCAAAGTCCATCAGGCGAGGGCGGCCCGATATGTCGAGCATCACGTTCGAAGGCTTGAGGTCGCGATGCACCACGCCCGCGGCGTGGGCCTCGGTCAATGCGTCGGTAATCACTGCACACACACTGGCGATTTCCTGCGCCGATCGCCGCCGCTCTTTCATCCAATCGGCCAGCGAAACGCCGCGGACGAACTCACTAACGATGAAGATCGTGCCCTGTTCGCGACCCACCTCAAACACCGGCACAATGTTCGGATGTCGCAACTGGGCGGCAGCACGCGCTTCGCGGAGGAACTGCTCCACCTCCAGCGCGCTTAGGTTGCCCTTCCGCGGTATCTTCACGGCAACGATTCGGTCGAGCTGCGTGTCGTGCGCCTTCCAAACGGTGCCAAATCCACCGACGCCAAGCCGAGCCAGTAACTCGAAACGGCCCAGAGTTTTCAGCGACTGCCCCGAACCGTCCGATTTCTCGTCGTCGACGAGACTGAACTGACTTCCGCAGTTCGTACACGAAACGTCGTCCACAGGCGCGTCGGCCAGTAGCTCTACGGGGTTGCTACAGTGCGGGCAGCGAATATGCAGTCCTTCGGACGGCACCTCCGCACTGCCCGACGAGCGAACCGTATCGTATAAAAGCCGGTTGACGCCTGCATCGCTCGGCCCACTTGGGTGGGCCGTAGCCATAATCGATACCAACCCGGGATGCAACTCGCGTAGGTCGTGCTCCTCGTATCGGTTACCCTCAGGGTCGAGCCGATAGTGCAACTCGATCTGGCATAGCTCGCGAATCGCCAGAGGTTTGAGAGCTTCGGGCGCTTCGGCCACGTAGTCCTCGACAACTGGCTGCTGTCCCTGTTTCCAAGCCGCTTCGAATTGGTCGCACATCGCGTCCAACTCTTGCTCTTGTTGCAGCGAAAGTGGCAGGTGAAGACCGCTCATAACAAAATCGCAAAGATCAGCTAACCTCTACTACCCCCAGTTCAGCGTGCTCTACTACGAACACACTCGTTTGCCCAACCACGTCAGCCACCATCAACGACCCGTTTGCCCATGACTCCATCCACACGGGCTAGAACGTCCTTCGCCTATCTGTAGCGCGCCCGCTTACTGCGTCTGCATCTGGCTGTGTTGGCCTGCATCGACGAATCATGCAGTTTCGCCTGCTTCGGCCGCCTTGCCAGATTTAACTCGTTTGCGCCAACATCGCTATAGCTCGCCGAAGCACGCTCTTAGAGTAATTACCCAATTGCCCCACGATGGGAATTTGCTGATCGGCGCAACTCGTGGCGTCAGAACGCATTGGGCTTGTTCCCAACCTCGATCGGGCGAAACACGATTCGTTGGGGCAAAACCCGCCTCGCAAGTCGAGCAAGCAAGTCCCTAACCTCTTTGCTTTCCACGACTTACGAATTCACGGCAATACGGAACCCGCGACGTTTTGCCCCAGGGTTTCCCGCAATTGGGGCAAAACCCATTCAACGGAGGAAAGGGACAGGTGGAACGGGGAATGCCACGCAAACCGGCGGCTTACCATCCGCGCAGCAAGAACCCAAGTAGTCACTCGCCAACAGCGCTAGCCACACTACATCACAACCAACTTTTCAAAGAGCAAGGCTTCTGGGAATGCAAACTCCCAGCAGTTGCATTGGAACAAACGGGTGGCCTAGTTTCAAGGAAATTTCTACCGAGTTCGAAGCCTATCCATTCTGTGAGTTAGCGAGCCGGTATGGAGTCGGCGTGTTGGGAAGTGGGAGTTCTTGCGCCTTGTCGAAAACGTGTGTGGGAGGGCTCTCTGAGCCCGACTGTGCTTTGCATGGGAAACCGCCATCGGCCTCAGAGAGTCCTCCCACAAAGCAGCTTTCTATGTTCTCCCAAAGGCAAAGTTCTTTGACAACCTGAGCCAGGGCCTAGTGGCCCGACCGCTTGGCATAGAGCTTCAGCTACTGCTCGGTGGGTCAGCCATTCCGATTCAGGGCTTGCCGCTCCCTGACCCTGGTCGCGCAGTCAACGACCGACGCTTTGTATGCCACATTGTCCCATTCGCAACGTAGCGACTTAAAGTGATCTCTCATCGCGTCAGATGGCGACCCAACTCCAGCATTCGATCGCCCCCCTTTTGTCGTCAGCGTGGGGTGCCTTCCCTTTGTGACAATAGCGAATAGTCGACAATACGCTGTGAGTCCGCCGCTGCACGACATCGACCTCGCCCCACTGGCCCTGGACCGCACCCGCGACAGTGTGATCCTCAGCAACCTGACTCGGAGTGCGAACGACATGTTCCGCATCGATTTTGAGTTCACCCAGCGCGAAACCCAATACCGCTCGCTGCACGACAATGAACATGCCGGCTTCCATAAACGGTTCGGCTGGGTGTCCTACGGCGCTCGAAGTATCCCCGACTGGATTCGAACCAGTAACCTTCGGCTTCGGAGGCCGACACTCTATCCAATTGAGCTACGGGGACTTAAGGGTATCCTCGTAGTACATTCTTGCGACTCCGTGCACAAAGCACCAGTCGCCTACGGCTTGGGCAAAACTTTGGAAGCGTTCGCCCACGAATTCCATATTGCGGCCAGTTCTTCCACCTTCTCCGGCATGGAAGTGGCAAGGTTGTTGGTCTCGGTGCGGTCTAACTCCATATCGTAGAGTTCCCACTTGGCAGGATCCGCACGCTCGCGTCCGACCACGTTCGCTCCAACGAGTTTCCATTTGCCGAATCGAATGAATGCATTGCCAATGTGTTCAATGTGCAACGGCGCCGAGCGAGCAAGCGAGTGTCCGTCAAATGCTGGCCGCAAGGAAACACCTGACAATGGTGGAACATCGTGTCCTTGGAACGTTCGTGGATAGTGGGCGGCTGCCACGTCGATGATTGTGGGCAAGACGTCGACAAGCTGACTGGGTTCCGAATACCACTCGTCTTGCTGACTAATTCCACCGGGCCAATGCATGAAGAATGGCGTTGCCGATCCACCCTCATGGGCATATGACTTGTACCGCCGGAATGGTGTGCTGCTGGCGTTGGCCCATGCCTCACCATAGGAGTTTGCGGTCTGTCGGTTCCTCTTCTCCACGTCGTAGAACCGCCCACGCCCCAGCACGCCTCCCTCGGCGCATGCACCGTTGTCGGAGAGAAAAATGATCAGCGTGCCGTCTAGCAAACTATGATCACTCAGGAATGCTGTTAGATTACCAATATTCTGATCGATGCGATCGATCATAGCGGCGTAAACCGCCATCTTCAGGTCCATCTCGTCCCGCTTTGCTTGGTTCAGATTTTCCCACGCAGGTACGCCCGCAGGACGCCTCGAGAGTTTCCACCGCGGATCGACCAATCCCAACTCAACCTGTCGCTTGTATCGCTGCTCGCGCAGCTTGTCCCAGCCCATCTTGTACTGACCTCGGTACTTGGCGATGTCGTCTTCAAAAGCTTGCAAGGGCCAATGTGGCGCCGTGTAAGCGAGGTAGAGGAAGAACGGCGCATCGGAAGTCTGCTGTTGTTCGTCGATGAACTGGATTGCGTAATCCGTGAATGCATCGGTGGTATAGAAAGCCTCGTCCGTTGTGCTTTCTGGCACCTCGATCGGTGTATTTCCGAAGGTCATTCCCCGAGGATGCTCTGGGTGGAAGAAGCGGGTGGCCCCAGGTAGGCAGCCGAAGTACCGCTGAAATCCTCGCTGAAGCGGCCAGCGACTTTGGTCATGAAAGCCCAAGTGCCATTTCCCCGTCATCAGCGTCGAGTAGCCGTGCTCGCGGAGCACCTCCGCAACGGTGACGCAGTTTCTGCTGAGAAAGCCCTGATACGCCGGTACATTATCGTCGCCAACCTTTGTTGGTGAGTTCGTCATAGCCCCGATGCCTACTTGGTGCGGATGAAGCCCAGTCATTAGCGTGGCTCGAGTCGGGCAGCAACGAGCAGTGTTATAGAACTGCGAAAAACGCACGCCTCTCGCGGCCAATGCGTCAATGTTGGGAGTGTCGATCTCGCCGCCGTAGCAACCGAGGTCCGAAAAACCCATATCGTCGACCATCACGAGCAAGATGTTGGGACGATTGACGCCACCTGCCAACAAAGGAACAGCGATTGCCGAAGTCGCGACTAGTATCGCTTGAACGATTAGAATCGTAGGTCTTCGACTATTCATCTTCGGGCTACCTCCGCGAGACAGACCACGATTCCAGTCAATACAACAGAAGTGTTATCGACGTGTTAGGCGGCTTCTCCGCCCGAGCAGTAGTTGGATAAGAGTAGCCGACACTACCAGTGGAAGGGCGCCAGGTTCGGCGACTTCGGTTGCGAGTTCGGACAGAGATGGCAAACTTAAACCTTGATCACGAAAGGCTTGACGGAGGATGACAAAGTCGGCCATCGAGGTGATGCCATCGCGGTCGAAGTCTCCCTTCATCCATGAATCGAGCGTAGGCCCCGATTGTTCCGACAACCAACCGTCGACGAAGTTTTTGATGTCGTTCTGATCGAGTAATCCGTCGAGATTGGCATCGCCCACGCGCCAAACATCGAAGTAGACAACGCCCACGCTGTTCTCTGGCACCAAGTCGATCACCATCGAATCCGCAGCAATGGCGATCGCCGCACTTGCAATCTGCGAAGGCGCCGCATCCCCGGTATCCGTGGCGCCCCAGAAGGTCACGGAGAACGATTGAGATCGAGTGCCCGGCACAGCCACAATGCCATCGAAATCAATTTCCACCTCCAGGTCAGTCAAGGCGTCCCCGGGATTAGCGACCCATAGCGCGACACGGTCTCCGTTTAGGTACGCTTGGTAAAGCGGTTGCTGAGGCGCGTCGTCCTTGGCGGTGAATGTTGGAGTCGTTTCGATAGGGTACGCGCCGAGCGTGGAGTTAATCACGTTGCCTCTCACAAGCGAGCCCAGGCTATTCTCGTTGTTGTTGTATCCCCACCACACAAAGCTCTCGACGCCGCGCTTGTTCGACGCAAACAGCACCGACAAAGTGTCGCGAACCGCTTGTTCAGGGATGCCAACATATTCCGCATTGCCTACCGGCATGTGCACCTCGGTATGCCAAAGCGGTTTGCCGGAAAGAGCCGCTAAGTCTTCCCAATCCGTTTCTTGGCCACTGGCGTACTGAGGGTAAAAATGGCTGCCAGCAATATCAATTGTGTCGAGCCGACCGACATTCATCAGGTTTTGTACAAACGTCTCCGACGTCGGGATGCCGAATGCGTCAGGACCAACCAACTCGAAGTCTCTGTACTCGGCCGGCACTCCGAGGGCGTCCAACCTAGAAGGCAACAGATCTACAGTGTCGATGTACCGGTCCCAGGTTAGCGCGCCCAGCGTCTCGTTGTTGAGCCCCAGATAGTCGATCTTGATTCCCTCGCTCCGCAACCAGTCGATGTAACTTGCTATAAGGCCGCTGTAGTGTTCTGGGTTTGGCTTTTGCACCGCGTCGCCAAATACTGAACCATTCTCAGTAGGCCATGCTGCGCTCGGCTGGCTTACCCAGCCCGGAAAGGTGGCGGCTCCACTCAGTTTCAAACTGGCAAAGATCTCGACGTTTGGGTTGACCGCAAGAACCTGATTGATCGAATTGAGCATGTTTCCGTACGAGCCACTGACGTCAATATCGCCGTTCGCGGAATGCAACGGCGCAAATATGGGAATGCGTAGAAGATTCGCGTTCGCGTCGGCGTACGCGTTTGCGGCGTCTCGCTGACCGGAAAACCGGTTGGCATTGCCCTTGATGTCCCAGCCCCATCGCGCCACCACGGGGCCAACCGGAACGTCAAGATTGACGGTTACGGCAAGCGTCGAAACACCTGCAAGCAGCAAGTGAGCCAGCAGCAACAAGAACGGAAACCTGCTCAATTTCGCCGCCTCTCTACGTTTTGCTTTCGCCACCAATGCGTGAACATTGTTCCGAGCCCAATTGCCGTAAACCAGCCATTTGGCTCCGGAACTACTGCGGGCACGGAAAACGCTTCGAGAAATCGAAGGCCGCCCGAATCCATGAAGTCTCCACGGATCAATACCCAATCCGCAAGGTCGGTGACGCCATCCATGTTGCGGTCACCTAGTCCGAAGAGCTGATTGCCGAAGCCTTCGTGGGATTTTAGCCAGTTATCCTTGAATATCTGCAAGTCGGCTGTATCAAGAAAGCCATCATGATTGAAATCCGAGGCGTCAAACCGAAAGGTGTCATTCGACCGCCCCATGTCCTCTCGAAGAGCCCCTACCAAACGCACGTGGGCATGTCGATCGCCGTCCTGGGTGTTAAGACCGTAGGGCCAGAAATGGATGCTGTCGGCACTAAGCACAGCACCAGGGCCATCGATATCTTCGAGCTCCGCAATGGCCGCCGGTCCGCTCCACGTGTTGTTCGAAGCATTGCGGTTTTGGTTCCATGCACCAATGGTGCCGATGCCAAACACGTGAGCCATCTCATGCATGGCCGTCCAATCATTGATTTTTCCACCGAAAGCGATTCGGCCCCTAAAACTCGCGTTGGCGGTTGCCACGTTCTCGTTGTAGATCACGCGCAGCCCTCGTGGATCGTCCGAATAGGTGCTCCGCGGATAATCGGAGTACGCATTGTAGAACTCCACCGCCGAATCCATTGCTTCGGTGATTCTCTCAAGCGTGACAGAAGGGACATTTTTCGGGTTGGACCCGGCGAAGTCAAACCACCAGAACACCTCCGCTCCTGCGGTACTAGCCGCGAGACATGCAACACACAGGAGCACATGCCCGAGACATCTTCTTGGGAGTATCGACATATTTCCCTCGGTCCAGTCGTGAACTTACCTGGAATCAACTGGCTGCGGATAAAGCGCAAACTTCTCGTGCAATCGATTGACGATGTCGGGGTGCTGGTCCGCGATATTGATCGTCTCGTGTGGATCTTCTCGCATGTCGTATAGTTCGAATTCCGGCTCCTGCCCACTTCCCTCCATGCCATGGCCGCCCCATTGCACAAGGCGATAGCGCTTGTCGCGAATCGCCCAGCCAAATCGGTCCATTGGAAAGCAGTGAGTAATGTGGTCTCGGACTCGTCGGGCCGGATCGCGAAGCACCGGCACAAGGCTTAGTCCATCGATCGGTTGTGGGCCGTACGGTTGTGGCAATCCGGCCAACTCGGCCAAGGTCGGATAGACGTCTACTGAGCTTGCGAGTTGGCCAGTTGCGGTTCCGCCCTCGATGCCA
This sequence comes from Pirellulales bacterium, assembly GCA_028279215.1. Classification (GTDB taxonomy): domain Bacteria; phylum Planctomycetota; class Planctomycetia; order Pirellulales; family Lacipirellulaceae; genus Aeoliella. The sequence continues at coordinate 145,848 of JANQOF010000020.1, read as the reverse complement.
GGTCCGGCGAAAAGCAGAGGAATTCGCGTCGGCTGTTCGTAGTTGTCGTGCTTGCTGAAGCGACCATGGTCACCGAGATGCCAGCCGTGATCTCCCCACACCACAACGATGGTGTTCTCAGCCAATCCGAGTCGCCGCAACTCCGTCAAGACTTTGCCGATTTGGGCATCGACGTAAGTCGTCGACGCGTAGTAGGCTCGAATGAGTTCGGTCTGATAGGCATCCTCGTGGATGCGTTCACGAACCGGAAAGTAGTTCCCAATCTCGCCGAGCAAACTGCGCAGCGCGTAGGGTGGAGCGCCCTGCGGGGCGTCTCTGTAAACGGGCAGTTGGAACTTCGACAACTCGTGCATATCGAAGTACTTGACAGGTACGGTAAATGGGAGATGGGGCCGCGCGAAACCGGCCGAAATAAAGAACTGCTGACCACGCTCTTTCGAGTTCCGCATGCAGTTGATAACTCTCTGAGCCGTTCGACCGTCCGCATAAGCGTCGTCGGGCACATCGGCGGCTTCGACGGCGGCGCCACGGCCGATTTTTTTTTGCTTTCTTCCAGCCCTAATTGTCTTGCTACCCACGTTCGTGAACATTGCTTCTTCGAGCGTTAAAGGGGTCTCACGGCTCTCCTCGAGCACGTACTCAACAACGCTGTCCGGATAAAACTCGTCGAATGAAGACTCATCGCCGGGATTACCGTGTCCGACGTGAAACACCTTGCCCGCCCCAATTGAACGGTAACCATGGGCCATGAAGTGCTGCTGGAGTGTAACCGCGTCGGGTATGGAATCTCGCAGGCGCCCTCCTAGATGGTATAGCCCTGTCGATGTGGAGAGCGAACCAAGCATCAGATTGTATCGCGACGGCGCGCAGACCGCCTGGTTCGCGTACGCTAGATCGAATCGCATGCTTCGTCGTGCCAGGCGATCAAGATTTGGCGTAATTGCCTGCTTGTCAGAGTAGCATCCAAGGGCGGGCTTGAGATCATCGACAAGAATCAGGAGCACATTTGGTCGATCGGCGCCGAGCAACCTGATCGGCGCCATAGCAGATGCAACCAATAGCCCGACGAACACGAACAGCCGTGTGATTCTCCAAGTTTGAATCGGCTTCATGGCCCGTAGAGCCTGCATACGGCTGCTATTCTCTGAGTGTGATGCTGCGGTCGGTATCTTGTTCCGCCGTCTAATCCAACGCCTGAACCGCAATACCGTATTTGTTGCTCAGCCATTTGGTCAGCTCATTCACTTCGGATCGACTCAGTGCAACATCATGCAACATCAACTCGCCAATATGACCGGGGAAGCCATGATAGGCGCGATAAGGGTGATTACCGATGTAACGAGGCGTATAGGTCGCGGCGAATTCCGGAACGTCCTCGATTTGACTCACGAGCGCGCCGTCCAAGTAGAGGCTGGCTGTCTTGGCCGAAGAATCAAACGAATACAAGACGACATGTGGCATGTCGTCTACAATAGGCTTCGATTGGATCACGCCGATATCGTTGTCGTAACGATGGTTAGGATCCCAGCCCAGATGGACGCGAGCGCGCAGTGACAGGTCTCGTTCGATTTGAATTACAGGGTGAGGTGGGCCATATAGATTCAACAGTTGCAAACCCAAATCGGGACGCGGCTCACGTTGTTTCCCGGGCTTGGATTGGAGGTTCGCAAACGTCCGTGGAACTCTTGAAGGCGTCAATTGAAAAACGGCAGCCGCAGTAATGTCGGAACCGAGTTCAATCGGTTCGCTTGCAAGTATCGCCCTTCCGCCAAATTCGACGCCTGGCTTCCCTTGGATCGCATTCTCGCTCCATTGAGGGCGTCTTGGCGGATGCACCTGCCATGCGTCCTCGATCTCTTGATTCACACTTGTGGGATTGTCACCCCATGCCATGACGCGACCTTTTTCGTCCAGTTGCATTCGCCCGTCCGCCGCAAGCCAGAGGATAAGACCGCGATCGACAGGAGGCAAACTGGACATCGCACTTTCGAGGCCGAACCCAAGCCGAAGAAACCTTGATTCCAGCGCAGCGGATCTTTGCGACGCGCCCGTGGACGATACGAACTGAGCTTCACCTTCTACCAGTGGCATTCCGGTCACCTCTTCGTCATCGGCTCTGCCAAGATGGCTTACCACTTCCCCCTTAAAGACATGTGTTTCCACCGAACCGTCGGCGGCAGCGATCACACCAAACTCGGTGCCCAAGTCGATGATCTCCCCGGAACTCGTATGGACAGTGAATCCCCGAGCCTGTTCAGGCACCATCGCTGTCATGCCCCCGGCTTCAAGGCTGAGGGCATTCCCAGAGATCGGCGACGCGTTCGCTGGTCCTTGCAACGTCACTCGCGCGCCGCTATCGAACTCGAGGACCAATAAACCGCTAGTCAGGTTAATGTGCTCGCCTTCACGAAAACTGACCGGCGGCGCCACCATCCAACGGTCGTTGTCCCACACGCAATCAATCTTCTTCACGATGCGCGCGGCAACCCCCGAAGATATACCTTCTGGCGGCGAAGACTGGATGTTGTCGCCCTTTTCGACAACATCATTCTGCCCCAACACGAAATACTGCCACGCGGCCGGCAAGATAACCAATAGCGAGACGGCAATGCCACCCGCAAAGCCCAACCATCGATTGCGAGTCTTCGAGTACCGATCGCCGGCGGACGTTCGCGCGGTGACCGACCGATCGTCCTCGTAGGAATCGACTTCTCTAGTGCCGAAGTCGCGGAAGCGATTTTCTACGTCGACGATTGCCTGCAGCTCTTCCAACGAAAAGGAGCGCACCGGCGCAACCTGTTCGGCGAGCGACAAGTGTACTTCCATAAGACTCAGGAAGTCGTCAGCGCCCTGTGTCGTCGAAAGCAACTGCCTCAAGCGGTCCGCTTCCTTCTCATCGAGCTGGCCGTCGATAGCCGAGCTAATCAGTCTTGTGATTTCGGAATCCATTTTTGTACTCCACTCAACGAAGCGAGCGGGAAAGTTAGTGACCTATTCGACTTTGTCTGAGACTCACGTTATTAACCCGGCTCAACTGCCCGTTACCGGTAACCTGCACTCTGAAGTCGCCTTTCTGCGCACTTCAGCAACGCGCGACGAATACGACAAAGTGACTGGGAAACACTGTTCGCTGTCCGCTCAAGGCGGTCGGCGATAGAAGCAACTGACGCGCCTGGCGCGTATCTCGCCAAAACAAGCTCACGATCTGCTGGACTGAGCTTCTTCAAACACACGTCGAGCGCTTCCCTCCGTTGGCTCGACCCTTCGCCCACTCTATCTGCAAGACATGTCGCAAGAGACTCCAGCTGCATCGGGTCCATTGCTGCGATTCTCGTCGACGTTTTCTGGCGATGCCGGAGCACGCCTATTCGAGCGATCCCACGCGCCCATGCCAGAAAGCTCGTGCCGATCTCGAATTGGTCGAACTTTTGCCAAAGCACGATATTTGTTTCTTGGAGGATGTCGGCGGCGGCATCTGGGTCGAAGACCATCGCCAAGATGTAGGCGTGCAAAGGGCGCTGGCTGGCCGCGAACAGCGACAAGAACTCTTCCTGTCGATCGCGTGGATTGTCTTCCTTCGTCATTGGTGTCGCATTGAAGAGGATGGTATTATGGTCGCATCAACACCAAGGGGTGTTTCGCAAGGAACTAGTCGGGATCGTTCCATCCCTCACCTATATATATCTGTGGTGGGCGACATATGAGTCGAAAACTCTGATGTTTCCCGGAATCGTGATCTCAAGCTGCGAATTCGCGACGTACGGCGATAGCGACAGACTTTTGGGCATTTTGTGGCTCACAAATCTCTTAAGGCCTTGGTTAAGGGTTACACGCGGTTGAACTTGTCAGGTGCACCTTCACGCGCCCACTCGTCCAGTTCGCGTACCAACGGCATTTAGGCGCCGTGATGTCGCACTTGCGTGCGACCGAGTATTACCCTTCTCACCAAGTTCTCTTCAACCTGGAGTGCACTAATGATTGGCAACAAGTGGCGGGTATGGTTTGTCGCAGGTGGAGTGATGCTGGCTGCGCTAGCCGGGTCGACCCATGCGGCAACCATCTTTGCTGACAGCTTTGACCGCCCAGACAACGAAGAAATCAATGCGTCCACCGTGGGCATCACTGACAATGCCGGCGTGGGCAGTCCTGCCTATTCGCTGCCTTACGGCAACGACAACACCAATGGCGGCGCCCCCAGTTCCGACGGCGGCGACACCGACATTGTTAGCAACCAACTTGGCGTGGCGATCGGCTCGGGAACGTCGAACGCCTACGTGAATCACAATTTCGTCGACCCATCGATCCTAACCGCAGGAGGGTTTAGCGTGTCGCTGGAGGTTACCGCAAACAGCAGCCAGACTGCTGCCGCGTTCGGCGGCGCGTTCGCGATCGGCATGTCGATGGCGGAGGCAGATTCTGCCGGGGACGCCTTCAACCCAACTGGGAGCACCGCTCCGAAAATGACAGAGGCTTTTAACGTGTTCAACAACGGAAACCCGAGCAACGACGCGTTGAATGACGTAGGAATCTCCGACTTCTGGTTGGCGCTCCGCGCCAACAATACGATCGCTTGGGGATCCGGGGACATCACCGTCGCGGATGGCCCCGTCGCCGGCATCGATGTCGGCGCCAACACGGGCACCATCTCCGCCGACTTCTCGGTTACCGACTTCAACGCTGGATCGACCGTGGGTTACACCGTGTTCTTTAACGGCGTGGCGCAAGGTAGCGGAACCTTCCAATGGTCGGGCACCAACGAAAACTACATTGGCCTCGACGCTCGGCAGAGTCAAAGGGTGCTTCTAGACAACTTCAACGTCTCGTTGGTTCCCGAACCACAGTCCGTTGTGCTCTGCATTTTGATGCTGTGTGCGGGCGCGACGGGCGCCGTGCGGAGGCGACTGGGCTAACAAGAGTCTCACTTGACAATTTGGCGCTCAGAATCTGGGCGGCCGGGTGAAGTTACCGGCCGCCCAGCAGTCGAGAGATAGCTTCGGAACAGTTGACACAAACTGCATGCGAATCGAGACCTATTCAACTTTCATCCGAGTCATGGCGGTGCTGGCGCTGACCAACTACTTACGTGCGAAGGCTAACGCACAGTCGCAGCCCAACATCACCATCATGTTGGCCGACGACCTTGGGTTTGCAAGTATCTCTACCTTCGGAGGGCCAGCGGAAACGCCCAATCTAACTGACTTAGCCAACAACGGAGCCAAGTTCACCAATTACTACGTGCAGCCGCGCTGCTCGCCTACTCGTGCGGCTCTAATGACGGGTCATCAGAACCAAAAAGTCGGATTCAGTGTGTTGAGCGGCGATAGCGTCAGGCTGAATCAGAACCACGTTTTCCTCCCGGAATTGCTCCGAGACAACGGATATAGCACGTACCTATTTGGGAAGTGGCATCTTGGAAGCACCGACAATTTCGGAACCCTTGGCCCAATACCCGAAACGGCGACCTTAGACCCCCGAGTCCATGGATTCGACCACGCGTTTACGTTCAACAACGGCTCGGCGAACAACGCTCGCAACTGGCAGACTGGCCAGTATCGACTACTAACCGATGTCCAAACTCTCACGCCGCCAGGCGATCGATACGCCACCGACAACAATGGTGGCTACAACCGCTACGATGCGTCAGGGGTGTTTACCGATTCGGCAGGCGGGACACCAGAGTTCTATCAGACGGATGCGATCATCGACTATTCGCTCGACTTCTTGCAGCACCATCGCGACAAGAACGCCGCCAATGGAACCAGCAACCCGTTCTTCCAATACATCGCTTTCGGTGCGCCACACTTTTGGAACGAAGCCCCACTAGAGGTTGTGAACAAGTACTCCGCCGTTAACCCCAACGGCACCGTAACTGCGGGCACCCACGCCGACTTCTCGACTGGCTGGGACGCGGTGAGGACGGATCGACTGCAGTCGATGATCGCAGAAGACGTTGTTCCCAGTGATCTTGTCATGTCGCCTCCAGATGACGCCTACCAAAGTCCCAACAACGACGGCGCCAAGCCACAATTACTCCCCGGGGCGTTTCAGACGAACGTCAACAGCTCGCTGCCCAATTCCAATTCCGACTTTAACTTCGACGGCGTTCAGGACACGTTGGACCCTCAATGGTTCATTGACAATTGGCTGCGTGACCACGGAGTTGGGAGCACCGACAGCTACATGTTGGGCGACCGCGACTTTAATGGAATAAACGACCTAGGCGATTGCGTCTTGATGCGTCAGGACTTCATTGATGCAGGGCAGGGCCAGATGTTGACCAGCTTCACACAACGCGTATCGGAACCAGCAGCCATGGTGTTGTCTCTCCTTGCCTTGCCGATACTGGCCGTTCTGCTGTGGACTCGCCGGCGCATGATCGCCCCAGCACTGGCGAGTCTATTGGAACGGGTGGAAACAAGAGATCGAGCGCGTGGTCTCTCGGGTTGCCTATTCGCAACTTGCCTGGCGCTGATAGCTACCAGCTATGCAACGTGTGGTACATCGCTTGCTCAGTCGGATCCCAACATCCTCATTATCCTCACCGACGACCTTGGGTACTCGGATCTCGGCTCGTACGGTGGAGAGATCAACACGCCGAATCTTGACGCGCTCGCCAGTGAAGGTGTCCGTTTCAAGAACTTCAACGTCGCGCCTCGTTGCTCGCCGACACGCGCGGCACTAATGACGGGGCATCAGAATCACAAATTGGGCTTCAACGTACTCATCGGCGATAACGGACGACTCAACCAAAACCACGTTTTCTTGCCAGAGTTGCTCCAGGCCAACGGCTATCACACTTACATGTCTGGCAAATGGCACTTGGGCGGCACCACCAACTTTGGCAGCAATGGCCCCATTCCGGGCAACGACAACACCGACCCCCGAGTGCGAGGATTCGACCACGTCTTCACATTCGACAACTCGAGTCACTCCGAGAATAACTGGAACCCAAACGCATATCGGCTCCTGTCGTCATCGAGTGCGGGTAATCCCGCGATTGCCGCACGGACGTACCAAACCCACCCAGGTAGCACACAGTACATTCAGGGAACCACGTTCTACCAAACAGATGCCATCGGCGACTATACCCTCGACTTCTTACAGCATCATCGCGATCGCAATACTGCCAACGGGACAGACAATCCATTCTTTGGTTACATGGCCTTCGGAGCACCTCATTTTCCGATTGAGGCGCCAAAGTCGCTAGTCGATCAATACGTATCGCAGTACCAGGCAGGCTGGGATGCAGTGAGAGCCGATCGACTCCAAAACATGATTGACATCGGCATCATCGACTCCGGCTTAACGCTCCCAGAACGATCGGATGTGCCGCCGACGAATCAGTCGGGCGAAGCCGTCCATCAGATTCGCAGTTGGGACTCCCTTGCCGCCGACCGGCAAGCCGACTTGGTTCGGCGAATGGCATCCTACGCGGCTATGGTCGACATAGTCGATCAGAACATTGGCCGGGTAGTCGATGACCTTGAGGTGAACGGTGAACTGGAAAACACGATCGTCATGTTCCTCTCCGACAATGGTGGCGACGCAGAGTGGCACGAGTATGGCTTCAGTGTCAACGAGTCGATTCGTACTGGCCAAGACCTGCTTGAAATGGGCACCAATGCCGACACCGGTCCCACCGTTTTTTATGGCACCGGATGGGCAAACGTGAGCAATACGCCGTACATCAACTACAAGCACTACACGCACGAAGGCGGCGTCAACTCGCCATTCATCGTGCGATGGGGAGACGGACTCGACCAGAACCTTGTGGGCGAAATTGTGGACGACACGCTTACCGTGAACGACATTATGCCAACGCTCCTATCCATTCTCGACATGCAACTCCCCGCGAACTGGACCGCTCAGAACGGCGCCGAGTACGACGTCGAACCGTTCCATCCGACGCTTGTCTCGTTCGATCAACTGCTAGCCGAGGGTACCCCCGTCGGACCGCGCGACTACGGCATCGAGCATGAGAGCAACCGCGCCTTTCAGTCCGGCGACTGGAAGCTGGTATCGAGCAACTTTGCTAGCCCAACTTGGGGCACGGCCGCCAATGAATGGGAACTCTACAACTTGGCCGACGATCCGCTCGAGCAAAATAACCTGGCACACGACGCTCAGCATGAAGCGATATTCAACGATCTTCGCCTTAAATACGATGTTTGGGCGTTTCAAACAAACGTCAGTAACACGCTGCCCGTCGAAAACTCGGACTTCAATTTCGATGGAAGGCATGACGAACTTGACATTCGTTTGTTTGTCGACAACTGGCTGAAGCGGCACCAGGGTGGCGGTACCATCGACAGCTACATGCTCGGCGATCGCAACATTGATGGTGTGAACGACTTGGCGGATTGGGTGCTTATTCGCAGGGACTTCCTGGCTACGGGACGAGGAGCCTTGCTCGACCGACTAACACTTGGCGTACCCGAGCCGCCGTCCCTCCTCCCGTTCGCTATTTGCTTATTGGCCTTTGGAACTAAGTATCTCATGTCACGCGGTTATCTTTTCCAACCAAGTGTAGCAAGAAGGAGTTAGCCCTTATGTCTCGGATCATAAACCCAAACTATTTGCTTGCACTGATCTTCAGCTGTATCGCCCTCACCGACATCCCTCTCACCAACCACGCGGAAGCGGCCTACACGTTGGATCGCTGGTATCGCATGGGAGACGATGTTGCGGAGGGGGCAGACGAAGGAGAGCCGGTTGGCCGAGACAGTGGATTTAACTCCACGTTCGACTCAATCGGCTCACCTGGCTCTGGTGACCTTCAGGACCTGACGCCATTTGGAACAACAGATCTACCGGTTTACGTCGATGTGTCAACAAGCCGTCCGGTGCCGGGTGACACCGGTAATTCTCTCGCCATCCAATTGGACGGTACCGACGACTATTTGCAAGGTCTCAACCTGAACGATCCTAGCGTAGTTCCTGCCGGCGCGCCTGCCGGCTATCCCACTTACGCGACGCAGGATCGAGGGATGCAGATGTGGATCCAGCCAACTGGTGAAGTGGCGGGCCGTACGGTGATCGACGATGCGGACGAGCATGGGCTAAACGTGACGGGAGCCGGGAACTGGCAGCCGGAGATTCGAGACAACACGCAGAATTCGGGAGTGCCAACCGAAGTCGGGCAATGGCACCACTTCATGCAAGTGCATGATTCGGTGGGATTGCAATCCGCCGCTACCTACATCAATGGTATTGCGGTTGCATCCCAAGACTTGAACTACAACGCGAACACGGACATCGCTTTGATCGTTGGGGCCGACGCGGAAGAGGATCCGGACACGAGCGAAACACAAGATCCCGACGCGCAAGATCCGCCGACATTCTTCGCGGGCATCGTTGACGAGTTGCAGCTGTTTGTAATCGACGATGGTTCAACGTATGGCGCCTTCAGCTACACCGAGGACAACGGCTACTTCACCGACGTATTTCTTCCGTCTCGGAGTGGCTACAGTTTTTCGCGCGACGCCATGACCGGCCATAACTTGAATGCGTGGGTTGAGGGAGACATTGACTTCGACGGCGACTTCGACTCGGACGACATCGACTTGTTCAAAGACGGTTGGCTCTTCGAAGCCGATCCCATTTCCGGAAACGGCCCTCGCGTTGGCGACTATACGACCCTTGCCATGGGCGACCTGGACTTGGACGGCGACACCGACCTGGGCGACTGGATCTTACTGCGTCAATACAGCGCGGCGGCATTGCTCACGATACCTTCTTTCAGCGAGTTGGGTACTTCTGTGCCCGAGCCTGGCACGATTGTGATAGCTGCAACAGCTATTGCAATAGCTGTTCTGTCGCGGCAGCCTTCGTGAAACCCCAGCTTGCGGCATCAAGAATCACAACTCGTACATCACCGTAGTCTAGCCCTCATCCGGAGATCTCTCATGCGATTCCATTTAGACCTACTAAGGTACTGCAGTTCCATCGGAGTTGTCCTGCTAGTCATCACAACATCGGCCGTCGCTCAAGTTACTCTGTTTAGCGATGATTTCGGGCGCACAACCCAACCAAATGACGACATCGATGCGGACAGCACAGGAATGGGCGGCGCCTTGTCGCCACTCGTGTATGTCGAAAACGGCGACACCATTGCCGCGGTAGCCGGCCTTACCAACATCGAAGGTGATGCCCTGCACCTGGCGGACGGACCAAATGCATCGTCACTCTACGTCGACCACAACTTTATCGATTCGGACATCACGACGCAGGGCGGTTTCTCTGTCAGTCTCGAACTCGTCAGCAACGACGGCAGTCCGACCGACATCGAACGGTTTGTGGGGTTCGGCGTCGGCGCAACGGCGGCTGAGTTCACCGGCCAAACACAGCTCGACTTTGGTGCAACCGCGGCAAATCCAGCCCTGCGGGGACGCGTCGGAGAAGTAGATAGCGGCTTTGCTGACTTATGGGTTGGCTATAGCCCAAATTCGAACGGTACGATTCAAGTCTTCAAGAATGGCGCCAACGTGGCGACCTACGATAACGGCGGCTCCGGATTCGGACCGCTGTCGGGCCAGACACTCGAAGTGCAATACGCCGTTTCCGACTTCAACCAAGGGTCGCAAGTCGACGCATTCATCTATTTCGATGGCCAATCAGTAGCGCAGGAAGTCTTCAACTGGGACAACGCTAGCTCGAATTTCATTGGCATCAATGCTCGTCAGGGACAGATGGGGTTCACCGTCGACAATCTGAGTGTTACTGCGCTTGCCGTCGAGCCACCACCTGTCCCGGTCCTGACGATCAATCGCGACACTGGAAATGTGGAGCTTGAGAACTTGTCGAGCTCACCCATCACGCTCGTCGGTTACACGATTCAGACAAATGGAGGCTTCGACACGAGCGTGTGGAACACGTTGAACGACCTCGACAGTAACGATACGTGGGAACTATTGACCGAGGACGATCCCGATGGATCTGGTGTACCCGAGAATCCTGCTACAGACCTGTCAGAAGCGACTCTCGGCACTGGGTACACAGTCGATGCCAGCGGAGGCCCCGCCGACACCATCGACTTCGGCAATACATGGATCAAGAGCCCATTTGAGAATCTGGTGGTCGAGTTCCGAGACGATTTAGGGGCGATCGTACCCGTGAATGTTTCATTCGAGGGCAACGACGGCAATCCATTCCAACTTGGAGATTTCGACTTCATGAACGGTGTCGATGCGGCCGACTGGGCGATTCTCCGCAGCAATTTGATTTCTGACCCAGTAGAAGAAGGGCTACTGGCGTACGACATGGGCGATATCAATGCCGATGGTCTGATTAACGAAGCCGACTTCGACGAGTTCAAAGTCGCCTTCGACTCCGCTAATGGTCCCGGAGCATTCCAAGCCATGATTACCGGCGTTCCAGAGCCCACTTCGATTTGCTTAGTCGCTCTTGGTGGCCTTTTCGTCGCCTTGCGTCGGGGCCGGAGCGCCATTGGATTCTTGTTGGTAATGCTCGTTTGTACGTCAGCGAGCAATGTCTCGGCTCAAACGAATCTATTCAGCGACTCCTTTGCCCGGTCGATCGCTCAAGAAGACGATATCGATGCGACGAGCACAGGTATGACAGGCACCTTGGCTCCGTTAACTTTGATCGAGAACGGGGATGCTACGATGGCTCCCGATGCCCAACCCTCGCCTGCGGGACTGACCAACATTGAGAATGACCTGCTTCATCTTGCCGACGGAGATAACGCTAGCTCATTCTACCTTGACCATAACTTTGTCGACTCCGCCATAGCTTCTGACGGGGTGTTGTCGGTCAGTCTAGACCTGGTTAGCAACGGTGGAGCGAACACCTCGAACAATCACTTTATTGGCTTTGGTATCGGCGCGACTCTCGCCGAGCACCAAGCACAAACGGAACTCGATTTTGACGCAACCGACACGCCCGCGGTGCGGGGCAATATCAACACGCCAGGATCGGGATTCGCCGACTTGTGGATAGGGTGGTCGCCAACGGACGGCGGGACAATCCAGATTATCAAGAATGGCGAGCTCTTTCAGTCCATTGATGATGGAATTGCCAACGCAACCGACGCCGTGAATGGCTGGATACAGCCGGGTACTGTAGATGGAGTTGGTTCTACTCTTGAACTGCGAATTGCCGTCGACAGTTTCGGCGCTGGCGACCCTGTAGCAGCGACGGTTTACTTCAATGGCGTTGCTGTCGGTGGCGATGCGTTCCGTTGGGACAATAGCAATGCGAACTACATCGGCGTCACGGCTCGACAAAGCGACGAAGGATACACTGCCAGCAATCTGGCAATAACGACCAGCACCGATGCGCTTGAGGTGCAGACGCTCAGCGTAGAAGTCTATACCGACACAGGCGAAGCATTCCTCGTCGGTGGGGCGGGCGACATCACCATCGACCGCTACACCATCTCGAGTGCTGGCGGCCTAGAAAGCGGCAACTTCAATGGCATCGGCGGCGATGCGGGGTTACCTGCGGGCGATGGCTCTGGCAACGGCTGGGAACTAGGTGGGCAGCAAAGTGATTCGTTGCTTAATGAATTCTACCTCGGTGCGGACGGGCAAGGCTCTTCAACTCTCGGCTCGGCGTTTCGGGCTTCGTTGGGCACCATCTACGACACGAGCGCCGACACGCGGGACTTGATTGTTGAGTACCACTTGAGCAATGGGAGTACCATAAGTGGCGCCGCGACATACCGCCTGGCGCCCAATGGGTTGCCTGGTGACTTCAACGGCGACGAGATTGTCAACCTCGCCGACTATACCGTTTGGCGAGACAACCTGGGCGGCACTTTCGACCTGAACGGGAATGGCAACGAATCCGGCGGTAGCGCCGGTGTCGTCGACGCGGCCGACTACGACTTGTGGAAGGCAAGCTTCGGCAATACGGCGTCTGGATCACTCTCGGCGCTTCGCGCCGCGGTGCCAGAACCAACCTCCGTACTTCTGTTGCTTGGTATCTCGATACCTCTGGTAGCGCTGAGACGTCAAGCGATTCGTGTCCGGTAGTCCAACGCAATCTGGCGCATCGCCCCGGGCAGGCGTAGGGCAGCATGCCTGCCCCGGGGAGATGCGTCCTTCATTGAAAGGAATGAAACATGACGCGTCCATTTGGTCTTCGGCTTCGTTCGGCGTTCACACTGGTCGAATTGCTGGTCGTCATCGCGATCATTGGCATCTTGGTGGCCCTGCTGCTACCCGCCGTACAGGCGGCCCGCGAGGCAGCGCGCCGAAGCCAATGCACCAACAACCTGAAGCAACAAATGCTGGGTTGCTTGAACTACGAATCGGCCCATGGAACGCTCCCAGCCGGAGTGAATGTGTATCAGGCGCCCGACGGCACGCCAGTACGCGTGCCGATCGACAATGACTATACTGCCGTTTGGTCAACTTGGTGTATCGAGATTCTTCCCTACATGGAACAGCAGGCCCTGCAAGGCCTGATTGACGAAACCAGACGGCTCGATGAGGAGCCCAACCGGCAGGTCATACTAACCGACCTACCGGTATTCGTTTGCCCGACCGATGACCTTCCCCAAGGGTATGATCCGACACGCTTCTCGCGTTCGTCATATCGCGGCAACTCAGGCGTCGCCGACGTATTTGATGGTGTAATGCACATGTGGGGGCGGGTCCGCAGCGTCATTAATGACAACGGAAATCGCCAGTTCATGGGCACCAGTTCGGTGGGCAGAGTACAGCGCGGCCCTTTCACGACGGTTTACGAACCTGCCGGCATCAAGCGCATTAAGCTTCGGCAGGTCGTCGATGGCACCAGCACAACATTCGCAATTTCGGAGTACCATACAATCACGGCTCACGCGAACGGCGACGAAGACAATTGGAATTACTCTGTATGGGGTAGTTGGCGGGCGTACCCGGCAATGGCCGCTATCGCCACACCCAACTACGTGAGTAGCAACCTTGTTGGCGCCTTTGGAACTGCTGACTACGCGAAATGTCTAGCACCCGCAAGCGAGGGAGGTCTTGGCCTTCCAACACGCGCTTGCTCTCACACGTTCGCCTCCAAGCACTCGGGCGGGGGAATGCAAACGGCTTACGTAGATGGTCACGTTGAAGCTCTCGACGCAGACACCGACGTGTTTGTTCGTGAAGCAATCGCCACCATTGCTGGCGGTGAGCCTGGAAGAGCTCAGCCGCCACAAGCTACCCGATGAGCGAACGCACGCCGTAGCAAGTCGCCCGAGTGGATTAGGGCCTATGAAACCGAATCGTTCGGCCCACACCGCGATCACCGCTTCGACATAGTTACCCGTCACCACGGAACAGTAACCGCATGCGTCAATTGACAGTCTTGTTCGGTGTGTGGTTAGGCTGTTGCTCAACGGCATCGGCCGCTGAACGCCCTAATGTCATCGTTATCCTTGCCGACGACCTCGGCTATTCCGACTTGAGTTGCTACGGCGGAGAGATTGATACGCCGCATATCGACGCGTTGGCTGCGGGCGGCGCGCGACTCACGCAAATGTACAACTCGGCCCGGTGCTGCCCGAGTCGTGCCTCACTAATGACGGGGTTGTACCCGACACAGGCAGGCATTGGCGACTTCACCACCGGTAAACCCAAACCCGCTCGTGGCCCAGGCTATCTGGGAAGACTGAATAACCACTGTGTGACACTAGGCGAGGTCTTGGGCGCCGCCGGCTACGGCTGCTACTACGTCGGTAAGTGGCATATGCATCCGGATACGGGGCCAATCAAACGTGGCTTCGACGAATTCTATGGGTATACGAATGGTCATTCACACGATCAGTACGACGCAAAGCACTACCATCGGCTGCCACGAGGGCGTCCGAATGAAGTCGATGTCTCCAGCGACGACTTCTATGCCACGGACGTATTCAACGAATATGCAGTCGAGTTCATCAAGCAGGGCCAGCATAGCAGAAAGCCATGGTTCCTTTTCTTGGGGCATTCGTCTCCACACTTCCCTGTGCAGGCGCCCGCCGAGCGTGCAGAAAAGTTCAATGAGATCTATGCGCGTGGCTGGGACGTCCTCCGCGACGAACGTTTCGTCCGGATGCGCGAGATTGGACTTGTAGACGGGGAGCACTGGAAACTCCCGCCACGCTCGCTCGTGCCTGTTGATCGCGAGGATATCGCCAACGGATACTCGGGCAAACAGAATCCCTCATGGGAATCGCTTAGTGAACCACAAAGGCGCGACCTGGCCCGTCGTATGGCGGTTTTCGCGGCCATGGTCGCGACAATCGACGAGGGGGTAGGCCAGATTGTCGAACACCTTGATCAGACCGGCGATCTAGATAACACCTTTGTTCTTTTCTTGAGCGACAACGGCGCGTGCTACGAATGGGGGCCCTTTGGGTTCGATGGATCGTCGCGGCGCGGTACGACGGTGCTACGAACTGGCGACGATGTTCGCGACATCGGCGGTCGAGGAACACATCAGTCGTACGGTAGCGCCTGGGCGAACTTGTGCAATACGCCGTTTCGCCTGTACAAGCACTTCACCCACGAGGGCGGCATTTGCACGCCATGCATCGCACATTGGCCCAAAGTCATCGGTTCACGCAATGCTTGGATTCGCGAGCCGACGCATGTCATGGATGTACTTCCAACGCTGCTCGATGCCGTGGGCGCCACTTATCCCAGCGAATTCGATGGACGGTCGATCACTCCTGTCGAGGGCGAGAGCCTTCTGCCTATATTGCTCGGCGAAGGCGTTTCGGAGCGAACCATTGGCTTCGATCATCAGGGAGCTAGAGCGCTAAGGCAGGGGAACTGGAAGCTTGTGTGGTCGAAGCGGATGCCGCATGAGATCAAGTGGGAACTCTACGATTTGGCCAAGGACCGCTGCGAAACTGCGGACTTGGCGGACAGCGAGCCGGCCCGCGTCGCGTCGATGGCAGCCGATTGGGCAAAGTGGGCGCGGCGAGTCAACGTGATTTACGAACCCTCGGTCGCCAAAGGTGACGATCGGCATACGTCACGCCGTAACAAGCCGTCGACGCACAACGGAACCCAAGTTGCATCGGCAATGCGTGGCACGAAGAGTGCGCTATTCTCGGACCCAAACTACAACGGATCCTGTGATCCAGAAATAGTCTGGAACCCTTATGATCGAGAATGGTGGATTTTCTATACGGCGCGGCGGGCAACTCGGCAATCAGGCAGCTACGTCGGAACGCCGATTGGAGCAATTTCGTCACCGGACTTGATCAACTGGGCATTTCGCGGTTACGCCAGCTTCGACGGGGTGAAGGGGCAACCTGACATGCCCACGACCCACTGGGCGCCTGGAATCGTCCGCAGCGGCGACACTTTCCATATGTTCGTCACGTATAAGGACAACGCCAAGCCACCATGGGGAGGCCGCGGTGTAATCCGCCATTACGCCACCTCGGCCTACCAACTGCTCGACGGCTGGAAGTCGGAGCGCATTCCTAAATTTAATCAGCCCGACCCAATCGATGCCTCACTGATTCACGTCGGCGAGGAATTCCGAGCCTACTATCGCGTCGGGCAAGGCGGAGGCATCCAGTGGGCGACCAGTCGCGATCTTTCGAATTGGGCCTTACGTGGAAAATGCAAAGGTGATGTAAACGTGTCGAAGGACGAAAGAGGATTCGGATACCAAGAAGCCCCGTACGTGTTTTGTTGGCAAGATCGGTACTGGATGCTAACCGATCCTCACCAAGGCTTAGCTGTATATCACTCCGACGACGGAGTCTCTTGGACGATGCAATCGTCGATCCTCAACGAGCCCGGCCGAAAAACCGCCGACGGCACCAGAGCGCGCCATCCGAGTGTCGCGGTAATCGGTGAGCGTGCGTTCATTGTCTACCACACGGAACCGAATCGCCCTTATCCAACTCCCGCCCCCGAACAGCGGACACCGCACCAAAAGCTCAGCTACCTGCAAATCGCTGAGTTGGCCATCGAGGATGGGCAACTGGTTTGCGACAGAGACGCCGCGATCGACCTTCGAGGTATCCGACTTACGGGCAAAGCGCAGGGGTCGCCAAGTTCACTGGAATCTACAAGGGACAACTTGCAATGACTCGATCTTTGGATCTCAATTCCATGTTGACTATTGCCACACGTCGTGCTCGGATAAGCCTCTGCGTATTCGCATGGGTGGCAACCTACTCGTGCACTGTTGCGAATGAAATCGTAGACGATTGGCGATATACGTTCCGCGAGCCAGAGCAAGGCTGGGAGCAAGCCGACTTCGATGATTCTGGCTGGCGAAAGGGTAAGGGCGGATTCGGAAGGCGCAACACGCCGGGTGCACGAGTTGGTGTAAGGTGGGACACGCCAAACATCTGGCTTAGGAAGTCGCTCCAGCGCGATCAGGTCCCAGCCAATACAAGCCTACTGGTACACCACGACGACGATGCGGAAGTATTTCTGAACGGTGAGCCAATTGCCGAATTGGAAGGATTCACGACCGACTACGTCGTGGTGCCGATCGATCTCCAAAAAATGCCAAAACTGAAGCCGGGCAAGAACGTGCTGGCAGTGCATTGTAAGCAAGCGCATGGCGGGCAGTTCATAGATGTTCATTTGATCGACGCGAGTAGCCTGCCGAAACTGCCACAACCGGAGTCGATGCCGTTTCGTTCTGATCTAATCACGACTTGGGGCGAGCAAGTGACTACTGAGAATGCGTGGAGAGAGTATCCACGACCACAACTGACGAGACCCGAATGGCAGAATCTCAACGGCCAATGGGACTACGCCGTCACGCCTCGCGGTCGCAAGAAGATGCCATTGAAATGGGCCGGAAAGATCTTGGTGCCATTCTGCCTGGAATCGCGCCTCAGTGGTGTGCAGAAACTCCTGGAACCAACCGATGCTCTGTGGTATCGCCGATCGTTCGATGTGACCGTCAGCGAGGATGAGCGAACGCTGATTCACTTCGAAGCCGTTGACTACCAGTGCCAAGCCTTTGTAAATGGCACTTCAGTGGGAACTCATCGTGGTGGAAACACGCCGTTTTCGTTCGACATCACCGAAGCGGTTCGTAGTGGCGTCAACGAACTTGTTGTATGCGTGACCGATCGCACCGAGGACTGGCAACTACGTGGCAAACAAGTGCTCGACCCTCGCGGCATCTGGTACACGCGTGTTTCGGGCATCTGGCAGACAGTTTGGCTAGAACAAGTTCCGACTAGCTACATCGAAGACATTAAGATCGCAACCGATGCCGGTACAGGAACAATCGTGGTCCAGCCGGTGACTAAGGGGACCGACGCCGCGACGATGGTCTCGATCAGGGTCAACGATAACGGCACAAGAGTAGCCGAGGCGTCGGGGGCCAGTGGGCCAATCACGATCGTCGTCGACGATCCAAAGTTGTGGTCGCCCGACTCGCCCCATTTATACGACCTGGAAGTCTCGTTGAGTTCAAAGGATGGGCAGATAGTTGACCGAGTCGAATCGTACGCTGGCATTCGCACCGTCGGCAAGGTGCGGGACGCCCACGGACACTGGCGTTTTACTCTCAACGACGAGCCTATCTTTCATTGGGGAACGCTTGACCAGGGTTGGTGGCCAGACGGTTTGCTGACTCCTCCTTCGGACGCCGCAATGCGGTTCGACGTCGAGTGGCTCAAGCGAGCAGGCTTCAACATGATTCGCAAGCACATCAAGGTCGAGCCAAGGCGCTACTACTATCACTGCGACCGGCTCGGGATGTTGTTGTGGCAAGACAACGTTAGTGGTGGCACGAACCCGCCATGGAGTCGGCTAGAGCCGGGACCTCGCGATGCCCAATGGCCCCAAAAGCGACATCAGCAGTTCATGCTGGAACTTGAGCAAATGGTCGATGCGCTCGAGAACCATCCGTCGATCGTCGTCTGGGTTCCATTCAACGAACGCTGGGGGCAACACCGCACCATGAAAGTGGGTGAGTGGTTGGTCGAGCGCGATCCATCCCGTTTGGTGAATATCGCTAGCGGAGGCAATTTCTGGCCGGTGGGCGACATTGTTGACGCCCATAAGTACCCCCACCCCGAGTTTCCATTTGACCATGGCATTGGCGGAAGGTTTAACGACTACGTCAAGGTCGTGGGAGAATTCGGCGGACATGGATATCCTGTCGCGGGCCATCTATGGGATGCCGAGCGTCGAAACTGGGGATATGGCAACATTCCCAAAAACCAGGCCGAATACACAGACCGCTACGAAACGTCCATAAGGATGCTCAACGATCTTCGCCATAAGGGTATCGCAGGCGGAGTCTATACGCAGACGACGGACGTCGAGGGCGAAATCAACGGCCTGATGACCTACGACCGTAGGGTAATCAAGATTCCCGCTGAAACTCTGGAACAGTTGCATCGCGTGCTCTTCGCCGACTCGGCATTGGATGAATCGATCGAGCCAAACCCAAACGTCCAAACCATCCAAACGGATCGCAAGCCTGGAAAGACGATGGATGCTCAGACCATACGTGAGGGACTCAAGAGCCACGACCGAGCGCTATTCATCAAGGAGGGTTGGATCCGAGATCCGTACATCACATTGGGTCCGGACGACTACTACTACCTAACCGGAACACAACCTCGCGAAGCCAATCCGCACGAGGAGGCGGACCCTTACAATATCGGACTGGGCGAAAAGTCCATCGTTGGCGACCAAGTCCGGGTGTACCGCAGTAAAGACCTAGCCGATTGGGAATCGCTTGGACCTGTGTTCACACTGGACGACACGTATCGCGCCAGGAGTGGGAAGGTCGTCCGAAAACGTTTGCTATGGGCCCCCGAGTTGCACTGGCTCGGAGATCGTTGGGCACTCGTGCATTGTCCGAAAGTCCATTCGAGTCTCGCGCTATCCGACGGAATTGATCTTGATGGTCCGTGGACCCACCCCATGAGTGGAGCGCTCGGGCAGCGACATGATCCTTCGTTGTTTCAAGACGATGATGGAACTTGGTACCTGCTCTGGCAGAATACCTTGATCGCGCCACTAAGCAGCGACCTTGCTGGCTACGCCGCTGAACCAGTTCGGATCGACCCAGCGGGCAGTCGCCCCGGACCCGACGGCAAACCCATCAATAGAATTGGCCACGAAGGGGCCACCATGATCAAGGTTAATAACAAGTACGTGCATCTAGGCACCGCCTGGTCGACGGACCGGGGAAGGAAAGGCTCTTACAATCTGTACTATTGCGTCGCCGATGAGATCACTGGTCCATACGGGCCTCGCAAGTTCGCCGGACGCTTTCTAGGTCATGGTACACCATTTCAGACCAGGGACGGCAAATGGTGGTGCACCGCGTTCTTCAACGCGAATGTACCGCCACTGCCCCGCGATGGTATCCGAGACCGCGACCTGCGTGACAACGCTCAGACGATAAATGAGCAGGGCGTCACCATTGTGCCCCTGGATGTGAAGGTGCTCGACGATGGCGAAATCCACATTCGTGCGAAAGACCCCGATTACGCCGTGCCGGGACCTGATGAAGCTCAGAAATTTGCCACCGAGATTGCCTTCTAATGCTGGTACGTCACGCTGCAATCCTTCTCGTGATGGCCGCGCCCGTTATGGGAAAATCGGCCGACCAGCCGAATCGCGAATCAACGTCCCACGTTGTTTCAGGCCGCTGGTCGGCGGAGAAGGCCAACTCGTGGTACGCCAAACAGCCCTGGCTGGTCGGCTGCAACTACTATCCCGCCACGGCAATCAACCAAATCGATATGTGGCAGGCCTCAACTTTCGACCCGGACCGGATCGACCTAGAGCTAGCCTGGGCGAAGTCGATCGGCATGAACACGCTTCGCGTTTATCTACACGATCTTGTGTGGGCGGATGATGAGCGAGGATTCTACGAACGCATGGACAAGTTTCTCGACATCTGCCAACGTCACGACCTACGTCCTTTCTTTGTCTTCTTCGACGACTGCCACTACCCGACACCGGAATTGGGCGACCAGCCGCTGCCTGTCCGAGAGTTCCACAACTCAGGCTGGCGTAACTGTCCGGCTCGCGACCTTGCCGTACGCTTCTCGGACGGAAAGGCCACCGATGAAGAGGTCGAGCGCCTGAAGGGATATGTTCAGGGAACAATGCGTCGATTCGCCAACGACCCACGCGTGCTCTTCTGGGAACTCTACAACGAACCAGGCCGTGGACGCGGGGAAAGTGGAAACATGGCGCGGAAGAGGGGCTCAAAGACGAGCATGGGCGACCGATCCACTCGGCTCGTACAGCAGTCTTGGGTCTGGGCGCGGGAGGTGAACCCATCGCAGCCTATCGCCTCCAACTCAGCTGGGAGCGTTGGCAAAGGCAATATTGCAATCAACCGCGCGAACTCCGATATCCATTCGATCCACAGCTACAGCCCTCCCGAGCAGTTGGAGGAACTGATCCTCGACTATCAACGGGATGGGCGTCCGGTCATCGTCACCGAATGGCTAGCCCGCACCAGGGGCAGCACGGTGCAAGACTGTTTGCCGGTAATGAAGAAGCACAACGTCGGCGCGGTGAATTGGGGATTTGTTTCGGGCAAGTCGGGCACCATCTGGCCCTGGAGTAGCCGTAATGGCCGAGATTTGAACCAGGAACGGCTGTCCGGGAATGTTGTGAACCCGGGTGAAACCTTTCCCGAACCGGAGTTATGGTTTCACGATCTGCTCCGTTTCGATGGATCGCCGTATGACGCCGAGGAGTTAAGCGTATTCAAGAACCTGACCGATGTGCAATAGTCTGTTGCAGCCACATCACAAGCTAGACTGGATTCTTCGATGAAACACTCTCTGAAGTTTCTTGCAGCCTTTGCGTTAGGTCTGCCATCGATCTCGATTGCCGACCGACCCAACTTCTTGCTCATCGTTGCCGATGACCTCACTTGGCGAGACCACGGGTACGAAGGCAATCAGGAAGTGCACACACCCAACCTGGACGACTTGCGTGGGCGATCGATGCGCCTCACACGCATGTTCACACCAGCGACCACTTGCTCGCCATCTCGGCACGCTCTGTACACTGGCCTGTATTGCGTACGAAGCGGCGCGTATCCGAACCACACAAAGGTCTACAAAGGAACAAAGAGCGTCTTCTCACATCTAAAGGAGGCCGGATACCGTGTGGCGTTGCAAAACAAGTCCCACGTGGGCGAGAAGAGTTCGTTTCCATATGAGCACATCCAAGGAGCGGACGACCTTTCGGAAACCGAACGGTTTATGCGACGGGACGAGGATCAACCGTGGATGCTGGTTTACGCTTCAAATGACCCACACGGTCGATGGACACGTGGGCCCAGTCATCTATACGATCCCGCCAAACTAACGGTACCACCTTATCTGCATGACAACGCGACCACACGCGAACTGCTTGCCGCCTACTACGCGGAGGTTTCCCAGCTCGACGAACAAGTTGGAAACCTAATGGAGTTGCTGAACGACTGCGGCGCCGCGGACAACACACTTGTCATGTATGTCAGCGAGCAGGGAAGCAGTTTTCCGTATGGCGGAAAATGGAGCGTGTATGATAACGGCATTCGTGCTTCGACGCTTGTTTACTGGCCTGGCAAAGTGGAGCCCGGATCAAACAGCGATGCTCTTGTGCAGTACATCGATGTCGTACCCACTTTCCTCGAAGCCGCTGGAATTGATCCCGACACCGTCGACGTTGGGTGTCCCGACGCGCTAGGCGAAACCGGCTTCGACGGCCGTAGTTTCCTGAATGTTCTGACTGGCGAGAAAGATACTTGTCGCGAGGTGGTGTTCGCCCAACATACGACCGTAGGGATCCATGGCTATCAGGAGCCCTATCCAATGCGAGCCGTTCGAGATGCTCGATATAAGTTGATTCTGAACCTCGCTCCGGAGAACCGTTACACCATTAGCGGGATCCACAAGGGACAGCCCATCGAGTCTTGGCAGGAAGACGCAAGCACCGATCCAGCGCTCGCCAGTAAAGTGGAATGGCTCTTCAAACGACCGGGCGAGGAATTGTACGATCTTGAAGCGGACGAGTACGAGATGAACAATCTAGCAGATGACCCACAGTTCGCCGCGGTTAAGCGACGGCTTCGCCAGCAACTCGATGAATGGATGACGCGGCAAGGCGATAAGGGAATAGCGACCGAGCTAGTCGCGACGTCGCGACAAGGCGCGCAGAGGCAGAAGAAGGAAGCTCAGCGACAGCAACGTAAAGCGCGTCAGCAGAAACGCAAGCAAGCAAGTGCGTCATGAGCCCCCCACTTCGTTGGAGAACAGCCGGCATACATTGCCGCGTAGCCGGATACGCGCTCACGGTGTTCGCGATGACCGCATGCGCGGCCGATCGGCCCAATATCATTGTCTATTTGTCCGATGACCATTCGCAAGCCGACTCAAGTGTTTATGGCAATCAGAGCATTCCGATGCCGCACTTGGAACGGCTTGCGGCGGATGGAATGACGTTCACGCACGCCTTCGTGGCGTCTCCCTCCTGCGCGCCCAGTCGCGCTGCGATGCTCACCGCGTTAATGCCCGCCCGCAATGGTGCTGAGGCGAACCACACGAAACCCCGATCAGACGCGCACATTCTTACACAGGACCTGCAGGCAGCCGGCTACGAAGTCGCGGCATTCGGCAAAGTTGCACACAACAAGTCGATTAGCGACTACGGGCTCGACTACCTGGGGGATGACGGACTCGGTTACCTGGGCGGGGCTAGCACCTGTACGCAATTACGCGACGCGGTTGCCGCCTATCTCTGCGAACGCAAGTCAGAAAAGCCGCTCTGTTTGTTGGTTGGCACAACGAATCCTCACGTTCCATGGACCAACGAACCTACGTTCGATCCCGACGATGTCGAACTCCCGCCGCATCAGATTGATACGCCGGCAACACGTAGACACCGCGCTGCGTATTACGAAGAAATCAAGGAGTTAGACGAGTTGCTCGGAGAACTGAGGACTATCGCGGACGAACATTTGGGTCCCAACACTTTGTTCCTGCATTCGAGTGACCACGGCTCGCAATGGCCCTTCGGTAAGTGGAACCTATACGATTACGGCATTCGCGTGCCCCTTGTGGTAGCGTGGCCCGAGCAAATTGAAGCGGGCTCCAAGACCAACGCCATGGTTAGTTGGGTCGACCTCTTGCCGACATTGATCGAAGTCGTGGGCGGATCGTGCCCTGATGACTTGGACGGACGCTCTTTCGCCGCGGTGTTGCGCGGGCAGCAAGGAGAGCACCGCGATCGTATCTTCACGACCCATACCGGCGATGGTCGGAAGAACATCTATCCCATGCGAAGTGTACGAACTCGGGAATGGAAGCTGATCCACAACCTGCATCCAGAGTACGCACACACGAATCACTCCGACCTTGATCGCAAACCAATGGCAGGCCGTTATTGGAACCAGTGGGCCAATAAGGCGATGCGCGATGAGAGTGCGCGAAAGATCGTCGATAGGTATTACAAACGTCCTGAGTGGGAATTGTATCGCGTTGCGGAAGACAGGTGGGAGTTGAACAACTTGGTCGATGACCCAGCGTACGCGTCGATTGTCGAAGAGTTGAAGCGCGAACTCGACGAATGGACGCGACAACAAGGCGATAAGGAAATGGTACACGCGGAGCCCCGCCCACCTTCGGACCCAAAGCAGTGGCGGCCCGATTTCTTCAAAGGGGGAAGTGCAAAGAATCGATGACGGCCACCTAAGGCAACGAGAACTTCCAGTTAGTCGAATACCAGCTAACGTCCCGACTTCACCTTCTGTTTCGCCGCGCTAGCTGTGTTATCAGTTGCGCCTGCCAAACGCGCAAGCCCAACACGGTAAGCGGCATTCTCTGCGGAGAGATCGGCCCAAACTGGTCCTGGGCCCGGTTTTTGCAAGAATCTTTCTAATCGCTGCAACTTTCTGTTGACGGCGAGGCTCTTGATATTGGCCACGTGTGATTCAAACTTCAAACGACCTGGACTGACACTTCGAGACAGCGGCATGACCTCTGGTGACGAATTCCTACAGCGGCTTCGACGGGGAGATCCAGCGGCGTACGAAGAACTGATCGTCCGGTTCGAGAGACCTTTGTATCGATACTTCCTCGGTGTGTGCGGCGACCCTCAGCTGGCAGGAGAACAATCGAGCGATTGCTTCGGCGAGTTGTTCAAAGCCTTGCCAAAGATGTCGGGAAGCTCTGAACAACTCAAGGCCTTTGTCTTCGGCGTGGCGCGGAATGTGTCTCGCCGCCAAAGACGCAACCAGCGAAGCGCAACGTGTTCCCTCGAAGAGACCAAAGAGATCACCTGCGCATCACCAGGTCCCGCGCAAGCCATCGAGTCGCGCGAGGAACTCGCTCGACTCTTATCCGCCATTCAGTCGCTCGATGAAACGACCCGCGATGTGCTGTTGCTGCGTTTTGTCGATCATCTCTCCCTGGCGGAAGTCGCCGCGGTGGTGGATGAGCCCTTGGGAACTGTCAAGAGCCGTATCCATCGTGGCCGTAAGCGTCTGCAAGCCATCCTCAAACCAACGCCGACCTATCATGACTGATTCCTCTTTGCCAACACCTGATGATGATTCAAGGGACAACCAGTCTCTTGACGACCAGTTCGCTCCGTTGCGCGAAACACTGCCGCCAGCATGGGTTCAGTCGGCGAACCGATCCGTCTTGGAAACTGCTGACATACCAACCACCCCCTGGTGGCGCCGTTCAGTTGTCGTTCCCGTGCCAATCGCCCTCGCAACCGCCGCGTCGTTGCTGGCCACGACCTCCGCAACGCTCTGGCCAAACCCTAGCAACCAAGACGCTGGCGGGCGACAAGCCATCACCCCCAACAGTATCGCAGCCACCCAATCGTCCCGTGAGGTTGGCGTTGATGTCGCCAAACCTTCTCCCTGGTCCGTTTCGCGCACCTACCTCGAATCGCTCGAAACAATCGCCGTACCTACCGTTCCTTCACCAATTAAACCCGAAAGGGAGCAAGACGATGCGTAGTCTTTTTCTTCGTTCGATCGCATGCCTAGCCGTAACTTCAAGTGTGGCTATAGCGGAAAAGCCTAAGGTCTTTCGCCAATACCGCGTAGACGTCAAGGTATACTCGCTTGGCGAAGACAAAAGCCTCGATTCCTACCAATCGCACAGTGGTGGTTGGGGCAGCGCTGGCACAACATTGGGTTACGGTGTACCAACTGCCGAGAATCCAGCGAAAATCGATATCCAACTAGAGCGACGTGCGGGGCGTCTGATCGCGGAGTGCACAATCAAGCCAAAGAATGGCGGGAGTGAAGACAAGCGAACGATCGACTTAACGGATCTTCGCGCCAGCTCTCTCCAGATCGCCAGAGATTCCGATGGACGAACTTACGAAGTCAACTTGGCGCCGTCGATCGTCGAAACTCGCCTTGAAGCAAAGCCGTTTCGGCAAGCGACCAAGGACCTATACCGACTACGGTTCCACGACTCTCGCGTGCTGCTGAACGACCAGCAGTACATCGGTCGCATGCTCGCTTCAGACGCTGAAGTGCTTACCCTCGACATCTGCGATCTGGCGACGATCGATTTCTCGCTGCACCGTTTGAAAGATGCACAAGCATGGGGAGTGCTCCAAGACGGGAGAATCGCCATCACGCACCCTAACGGCACAATGATCGAGATTATGGGAGTCACCAACGGGACCGATGATCGCTTGGTCTCTGGCGGTCCCTATCAAGTCTGGACTCGATGGAACAAGCCGTCCACAACCGCAGAATCGTATCGCCAATCGATCGCCAGCTTCCGCGAAAGGCTGGCTGCGGATACGAAGAACGCGGGATTCGAGTTGCAAGCCCGGTTAAAGCAGCTCGACAAGGAACTGGCTCGCCAACCTGGACCGTGGGTCATCGGTTGTTCAGCCTGCGGGCTGAACCCTAGCGACCTAGCAAGAGATGCGGACTGATCCGTGGCCGCAGGTGGTCCGCGAATGCCATCGGGGTTCGTGGAACGGACGCAAAAGTAAGTCGCCGCGACGCAACCGGCAACTCGATCGGTTCGAAGGCCAAACGGTCCGCGCACGATGGCGTGCCTACTATTACCGCAACTGCCTTAGCACCTCATACTCAGAGTACAGAACGATCACCCTCGTAGGCAGAGGAGTGTTCTTACCGCTACTGGACCTGATAGGGTTTGATGAGAGGATCAAACCCGGCGTGTGTTGCTTTTCTGCCAACATTTCCATTGAAACTGAGCCACCCGTTTGCTCCAATGAACTCACTCTAAGTCGCGCCCTTTTTGCGCGTCCTGGTGGTTCTTTGACAACATAGTGTAGTGTGTAGTGGCAATCGCTGGTGGCCAGTAGGGACGCTGCGACTTTCGGCTTTTGGCCAACGGTTGGATTTTGCCCCATTTGCGGGAAACCCTGGGGCAAAACCACGTTGGCTTGACTGTCTCTCGATGCCGTAACTCCCATGTAGGTAACGGGTTAGAAAATCGTCCGCTCGCTCTAGGAGCCGAGTTTTGCCCCAACCGATCGTGTTTCTGTTCACGAGCATTGGGTAGCAACTCTAACGCGTTGTGCATCAACGAGTTGCGCCGACAACTAAATCGCCAACATGGGGCAATTGGGTATTTACTGTAGTGTTCTGCCGAAGCTGAATTGCGGCGTGAGCCGAACGCTCTAGCGTGGTTTCCACGGCGAAGTAGTGGCCAATGAGCGACAGCATCGTGTGCTTCATCTCCAGCGGTGCGTCGTGGATTTCGGCAAGCGTCACTCGACTGGTCTCATCAAGTCGAGTTCGCAATTCTGCCCATACCGTTTGAGCTTCTATCGCCTGATCGCTAGTGAGGAATTCGATGTAGGAATTCAAGCTCGCATGCAGCGATTGCTCGGCCTGAAGAACCGGCACTGGGAGCGAATCCAGATGCGTCGCGCGGAGCACTGCCAGGCGAGTGAAGGAAAACGCCGTGGCTCTCAACGACTGAACTAATCGCTGCATCGGCACCGCGTCGTCCGGATGGCGCTGCGCGGCAAGTTGCTCCCAGAAGCTAGCCTCGTCACAGGCCAAGATCGTATTTCTGAGGTCGTTCGACAGCCTGCTACGCTCGTAGCCGTGGGGCGTGCGGTGGCGGTTGATGTCGAGCACTAGCAGCGCCGCAGCAAGAACTCGCGTCACTTGCAACTCAAAGCGATCGCGCGGCGTGGAACTATTGAGCGACAGGATCACGACGCCTGCGATTGCAGCACCCAGGCACTGAGCCAGCGCGCTATCGAACATGTTCTGAGAAGTGATGATAAAACTCGGCTGCTGGTCTTGCAGTATCACTAAGACACAAAATGCTAGGAACGCCCATACACCCACCATACTGTACTTTGGGTGTTCTCTAATCAGCGCGATTACGTAGGCAGGAACAAACAGCGCCACAGACAGCTGTGCAACGCCATCAAGCTGCGGCATGACCACTAAGAAGGTAATCAGTGCCACCGCAATGCCAATAAGAAGGCCAGCGGCGCAAATTGTCGCCACGAAACAGCGCGTCATCGCGTAGATCACGTTGGACAATCCGGCCACAACCAATGTCGAGGCGGTGGCCGGATTCTGACTCGCATACCAAACTGCCCCACCTGCTAGAACCGAAACCAGCGCAGTCGTAGCTTTCCAGACGTCGAATCGCCAACTCTCTTTCGGCAAAGCGGCGCCCACCACTTCACCTCGCGCGGCGAGTCGTTGACCCAAGTCTTCTTCACTGGCCTCCAGCGAACCGGCGATTGTTTCGACAGCCTCCGAAACATCGAGCAGCAAGTCGCGCGCGGCTACGCAAGAAGTGATCGCCTGAAAGTGATCGTCAACCTGCGGCAGCATGGCGTTCACGTAGTTCTGAATCTCGCCTCGGATGTCGTTCGACTCATCATTCGAGCGATACCCTTCCGTTACCTTCCGTTGGCGCCAGTCCATTGCTTCCAGGCGATCCGCCTCCGCGTTCAGCCAGGCCACAAACCAAGGTCCCGATTCGGAGCGCGAGGCGAGCACGTAGTTTCTCACCAGCACTCGCAGCGCAAACAAACGCCGCACCAGCGTGCGGCTATCGAAGTACAGCAGCGAAGGGGCGACAAGGCTTGAGGGGCTAAGAGTGTTACGGTGTGCGGAGACGAACAGGGCAACGAGGTTGGTGAATTGGCTCCCAATTCTCTCTGCTTGGTGGTCCAACTCCACGGAGGCGTGCTCGTCGCCCTCG
Organism: Pirellulales bacterium; assembly: GCA_028279215.1. Lineage (GTDB taxonomy): Bacteria > Planctomycetota > Planctomycetia > Pirellulales > Lacipirellulaceae > Aeoliella. Next base: position 116,729 of record JANQOF010000020.1, on the reverse strand, counting down.
ATTCTTGCGGCAAGCGTCCGCATGAAGTCGATGCATTCAGTGCGAATCGATTCGAATGTCGCACCAATTACTGGTAATTCGAGTTCTGGCCAGATGAGCGCGTTGATCAGTGTGCCGACAATCACCCCCAGCAGGGTTTCCGCCGTACGGTAGTAGACGACTTCGTAGAAGTCGCTAGGACGAAACACGATGTTTACGAAAACGATCAGCGATATGGTGCTGGCAATTAGAAATGCATAGTTCATCCCGAGCCGGCGCGCGGCAAGGTTGCACGCCGCAAACCACACGGATAGCAGGATCAATGCGTCCCACGGCGACCCGGCAGACCAGGCCATGATGAGCGTCAGTGCGACCACGGCGAGAATCGAGCCAAACGAGTAGAGCTTGCTTTTCTGTAGGGTCATTCCCGCATACGGCATTCTGGGGAAGAATACCGAGAATCCCGCCCAGATCGGATGCTCCCAATTGAATGCGATCGCGATCCCACAAGCCAGCACAAACGCAATGGCCGTCTTGATGGCATTCTTCTGAGCGTGCAGCGATCCCATGGGCGCCGTCTATTCTTAGGGCCGAATCGCGACGGACGCCGTGGTGCCGACAATCAGAGGGAGATCTTCTGGCCTACCATCGAGCCGAATCCGCACCGGCACGCGTTGGGCCAGGCGGACCCAATCGAACGTGGGCTCAATCTGCGGAATCAAGTCTTCCGACGTCGCAATGTTGGGCGGGTAGATCGCTTGATTGATGCTCTCGACGACGCCGCCAATTGGCCGATCGGGGTGGCTCATCAATGTGACGACCGCCGGATCGCCAATCTTGATGTGCCGCAACTGCGTCTCACGAAAGAAGCCGTACACCCAGAACGACTTGGCGCTGACGAATGCCAGTTGGGGTTCACCGGCGTTGGCAAACGTCCCATTGGTAACCAACAGGTTGGTTACGTATCCATCGGAAGCCGCGGTCACGGCGGTGAAGCTAAGTTCAAGTTCTGCGTTTGCTAGCGCCACCTCGGCCTGCTTGATACGAACGTTCTCGTCGCCCCATTGTCCAAGGTTGGCCTCGGCTTCTAAGAGGCTTGCCTTGGCCGTGGCCGACGCCGAGATTGCTTCGGCAAGTTCCTCTCGCGCAATCGTTAGGTTGGCTTGCGCCTGCGCTTCGTCCGCCTCTGACCGGACCAAACTGGCGGTTGCCTGGTCGAGTTTTGCCTTGGCGCTCGCGAACATCGCTGTGAATCCCTCGACGGCAGCCGCTTTTGACTGGGCAATTTCCACGGAGCCGGCTTGGCGATCAGCCAAGCGTTGGGCCCGAGTCGCCTCACGATCCCCCTCGGCCAACTGCGCTGTGCGCTGGTCGATGAGGCGCTCCGCAACCACCACCTCAGCGCGCCTCTCAGCCACAGCCGATTTGGCAGATACTACGGCCGCTTCGGCTGCCGCCACATTCCCTTCGGCTGCCTTAATCGCCGCTTCACTCTGGCGAACCGCCGCAGCGGCCGTACCAACCATTGCTTCCAAAGTCGCCACCTCCACGCGGGCCAATTCCAAGTTGGTCCGCGCGCGCTGCACAGCTAGTTCGTACGGCTCGGGGTTGATTCGGAAGAGCAAACTTCCCGCCTCGACGAACTGATTGTCTCGAACGGGGATCTCGACAACGCGCCCGCTGACCCGAGGCGCAACTTCGATCACGAATGCCCGCACCTGGCCGAATCGTGTCCATGGGCGCGTGGTGTACAGGCTGTACCAGTACAACGCCGCGCCGGCCGCTAGCATAAGCAGCACGCCCGTCGGCACCGCCTTGCGGACGGTGCGGAGCGTTTGTGCGAATTGGTCGGTGCGCGTCATGCTTAAGGCGGAAAGAATACGATGGCTACCAGCGAGCTATTCAGCACCCACAATGCTAAAAACGCTACCGCGGTGTTCGGAAAGTAGCGATTCAGTCCGGCAAAGTGAATGAGCGCGAGGATCTGATACGCTAGCAGGAATCCCGCGAGCACACTTACCAACGTCGGGGGTATGTAGGCCCAACCTAGCGAGATTTCCGATGGAATTGGATCGGACATTCATCATCTCGCATGCTTCATTACGCCGGCCAAATCGCTAACGTGACTATTATAGGTCCGGCGCGTCGATACCCGATAATCTGGCTAACAAAAAAGCTGTTTGGACTGGCCACACTTTGACGATTTTGACGATGGTAGTGCCCCCTCTCCCAACGGAAATGCATGCAGTTTGGGCCAACGTGAAATCGGGATGATGAAGCCACTTCCATCGTGCCCGACACTCACGCGGCTTGCACCGCTACTACTGCTGCTGCCCATGTTGGGATGCGGGCTGTCGAGATGGGCTCACAACGGGTTGCGTATCGGCCCGAATTACAAGAGACCCACCGCAGCATTCAACGAGGCTTGGTCGGAAACGGACTCGTCCGATGTCGAAGCAACACCGCCCGACTGGGATTGGTGGACGGCTCTCGACGATCCAATTCTCAACGGTTTGATACAACAAGCCAGCGACCAGAATCTGCCACTCCGCGAGGCGGGCTGGCGGGTGATGCAAGCGCGGGCGATCCGTGCAATCGCCGTGGGGAACATCTTCCCACAAACTCAAGAGCTGCTTGGTTCGTACGATCGAGTGCGAGCCAGCCGCAACATCGCTGATCCGATCGATGTCACCGCGTTCGACAACTGGGCCACGGCGTTGAATGTTTCTTGGGAACTAGACGTTTGGGGCAAATACCGACGCGCGGTGGCGTCATCCGACGCTCAGCTCTCCGCATCGGTGGCAGAGTTCGACGGCGTGCTGCTCAGTCTCATCGCCGAAGTCGCGATCGCCTACACCGATATCCGGACCTTTCAGCTACGACTTCAATTCGCAAAGCGCAACGCGGAGAGCCAAGCAGGATCGGTCGAACTGGCAAGAACTCAGGCCGACGAAGGCAAGACCAACTACGTGAGCGTCTACCAGAGTAAATCCAACCTGGACAGCACCGAGGCCACCATACCGGCATTGGAAACTGGGCTTCGCCAGGCGAACAATCGCCTTTGCACATTGCTGGGAATGCCAACACGCGACATGACCGAAGAGCTGGGCGAAGCGCTGAACCTGCCATCGCCACCGACGGAAATCGCAGTGGGCATTCCGGCCGACTTATTGCGGCGGCGACCGGACATTCGTTTCGCGGAACGAGAGCTTGCCACCCAAGGCGAACAAATCGGCATCGCGCTCACCGACCTCTATCCTAGCCTTCGCATCAACGGCGACATCGGATTTGCCTCGGAGAACATCAGCAATCTGTTTTCGAGTGGCAGCTTCGACGGCATCATAGGTCCCTCGTTCCGATGGAAAATTCTCAACTACGGCCGCATCCGCAACAATGTGGTTTTGCAACGAACCCATTTCGAAGAATTAACAACCGCCTACCGTAACACGGTGTTGCGCGCGAACCAAGAAGTAGAAGACGCGCTGATTGCCTTCCAAAAGAATCAAGAGCGAGTGCTCGCACTTCGCGGCAGTGCCGAGGCGACCGAAAAAGCCCTCGAATTGGAGTTGGTCCGCTTCACCGAAGGCGAAACAGACTTCAACGGGGTATTCGTCCTGCAAGGCGACCTGACCCTTAAGCAAGACGCGCTAGTGGTCGCCCAAGGCGAGGTGCTCACCAGTCTCATCACGCTTTACAAAGCACTTGGCGGCGGATGGCAGCTTCGTTGCCAACCTGTATCTCTAGTCGCAGAAGGTCCACATGTACAAGTCGAGGAAAGTTTGCGGTTGCCCGATTTGATCGAGGATTAACTTCGAGCCATTCCTGCATCCGACTCCGTATTCAGTTGGCGCTTGCGTACTCGGAAGCGATGGGTGCCAAATACTGCGACTGTTAGTGCAGCCGCGAGCAGAAGGCTTCCCAAGACGACTGCAATAACCTTATTTGAGTAAAGCTCGATGATTGTCGCGCCGGTCACTCCGAGCATGATGGCCGTCCGCGCGTACGCCAACAACGTCCGCTCGTTGGCGAGTTGGGTGCGCTGCAATGCAAGCTGGTTGCGGTCGGGCGCGGCCGCCACTTTGTCGGTCGCCATTCGGCGTAGCTCCCGCGTAGGCGAAGGACAGGGGGTAACTCGGTCGCACCATCGTCGCCTATGTCGGGGCGCTTGGCAACGGATGATGATCGCGAACGCCGGCGAAAATGCGGCCGCAACTCACCCGCAGCCTTACGCGGACTACTTCTAGCTCGGTTTTTGTGCTACCACATCTTGTTGGGCCGGTGAATCGACTTCCAATCACGTCGCCCGACTCACCTTAATTCACCAAGAAGCAACGCAGATAGTCAACGAGGGCAACGATGCCACTGCACACAAAAAACTCTGTTCGCGAAGACCTGGAAGACGACGTGTACGCTTCGGTCGATCTCACCGTGATCATGCCGAAGTACAAGTTTCCCGACGCGGAACACGATGCGCGTGTTGCCTATTCCGTCGTTCACGACGAGCTCATGCTAGACGGCAACTCGCGGCAGAATCTGGCGACCTTCTGCCAAACCTGGGCCGAGCCCGAGATCCATAAGCTGATGGATGAGTGCATGGATAAGAATATGGTGGACAAGGACGAGTATCCGCAAACCGCCGAGATAGAGGCCCGCTGCGTGCATATGCTGGCCGATTTATGGAATTCACCGCTTGCGGACAACACCATTGGCTGCTCGACCACAGGTTCGAGCGAGGCCGCGATGCTCGGTGGCATGGCGATGAAGCGGCACTGGGAACGGCGGCGCAAAGCTGCCGGAAAGCCAATCGATAAGCCCAACTTGATCACCGGTCCCGTACAAGTTTGCTGGCACAAGTTCGCGCGGTATTGGGATGTCGAACTGCGCGAGATCCCGATGGAGGAAGATCGTCTGCTGATGACTCCCGACGAAGTTTTGAAAAGGTGCGATGACAACACAATTGGTGTCGTACCGACTTTGGGCGTGACGTTTACTTGCCAGTACGAACCAGTAAAGGCCGTGGCCGACGCGCTGGACCAACTGCAAGAGCAGAGAGGGCTGGACATTCGGATGCATGTCGACGCGGCAAGTGGTGGATTCCTCGCCCCGTTCTGCGCGCCCGGCTTAGTTTGGGACTTTAGGATTCCACGGGTGAAGTCGATCAACGCCTCGGGGCATAAGTTCGGTCTATCGCCGCTGGGTGTCGGTTGGGTGATTTGGCGCGAGGAACACGACCTGCCCGAAGAAGAAGTGTTTTGGGTGAACTACCTAGGCGGCAACATGCGCGACATCGCGCTGAACTTCTCGCGACCAGGCGGCCAGGTAGTTTGCCAATACTACAATTACCTGCGACTCGGACGCGAAGGCTACCGCAAGATTCACACCGCCTGCTACGAGACGGCCAAGTTTATCTCCGGCAAAGTCTCTGAGCTCGGTCCGTTCGAGGTTATTTACGATGGCGAGATGGAAGGCGGCATTCCGGCGCTTTGCTGGAAACTAAGAGAGGGAGCCGATCCGGGATTCAGCCTGTACGACTTCGCCGATCGGCTGAGAAGTCGAGGGTGGCAAGTTCCCGCCTACACGCTGCCGGCGAACCGACAAGACCTTACGATTCAGCGAATCCTCGTGCGGCATGGCGTCAGCCGCGACTTAGGTGCGCTACTGGTCAACGACATGAAACGATGCATCGAACACTTCAAGCGGCACCCGGTGCAAACGCCGCTCACGGCCAAAGAGGCTTCTGGATTTCATCACTAGCAGTTCGCCTGCAGGGTTGGCTTCGATCGTTTCCTTGAGTAGCGGCATCTCGACTGGTGGAAGATAGAATCAAAGAGTTCGATCGAATCCCGTGCCTGGAGGCAATCGGGCCTTGGCCGTTCACCACGCGACGCGTCTACTCATGGGCGAACGGACCGCGCATTGTTTGGCATTCGCGGTACCACCGCAAGGGTTTGCTTCGTTACTACGACGAAGAGACCACGCGGCGACGGCCAAACTTGCTGTCGTGCCTTTGGATGCCGCGCGAACTGAATTGGTGGATCGGCGTGATCTTCGCACTGGGCGCTTCGCTATTTGCTCTGGCGAGCGTTTTGACGTTATCGCCGGCTCTCGCACACTGGTGGCTTCTGAACTCGACCGCCATCAGCGCCATTTACTTCGCCGGTTCAATCCCATTTACGACCGCCGCCTACTTGCAACTCTACCAAGCTGCCAACGCCGGGGACTTTCCGCGCGCCGACTCAGCGGTCTCACGCCGCGCGTATTTTGGCTGGAAACCGCACGAGATCGGTTGGCTCAGCGCGGCGTTGCAGTTTGCTGGTACGATTCTGTTCAACATCAACACATTCGACGCGATGAGCCCTTCGCCCAATTGGCTGGGGCAAGACTTAGCGATCTGGGCACCGAACCTGATTGGCTCTATCCTGTTTCTGGCGTCTGGCTATCTGGCATTCATCGAAACTTGCCACGCGTATTGGGCTTGGAACCCGGGCAACATATCGTGGGACGTCGTATTCGCCAACCTGTTTGGTTGCGCGGGATTCATGGCGTCGGCGTGGTTTGCCGTCGTGTCGCCACAGCAGTCGAGTATCGAGGCAATTACGTTGTCTGTTATATTCACTTTGCTGGGGGCGATCGGCTTCTTCGTCGGCGCGCTATTGATGCTGCCCGAAGCCGTCCTTCCGCCCAAGTTGTAGGAGCAACAATTGCATGACCCACGACGTTAGCCTTGCGAGCCCGGACGAACGGAGCGATTGATGGAATTCCCTGGCATCAACGGGTTTCTGGGCACCCGAGCGTCGCTGATGCTCGACGTGGTGTTCCTGGCTATGTTTGCCGTCATTCCGGTGATGGGCTGCGGCATCGCGCTGGCTCGTTTCAAGCACGCCTATCGGTGGCACAAGGCGATTCAGCTCACAGTCGCCATGGTGCTGCTCTTGGCCGTAGCTGCATTTGAAATCGACATGCAGTTTCTCACCGAGTGGGAACTACGCGCCGAACCATCGCCCTACTTCACGTCGGCCGAAAAATGGAGTTCGCCAGCGGGCATCGCCCTGGCGGTGCACCTGTTCTTCGCCGTCCCAACGGCCTTCATCTGGGTCTACGTCGTAAGCGGCGCATTGAAGCATTTTCCGAAGCACCCCACGCCGAACGACTACAGCGCCCGTCACAGATTCTGGGGCCGCATAGCAGCCATCGAGATGACCATGACGGCGATCACTGGGTGGGTTTTTTATTGGCTGGCGTTTGTGGCATAGGGGACGGGGATTAACCACAAAGACACGGAGGGCACGGAGAGTTTGAACCACGAAGGAACAACGAAACGACGAAAACAGCAGGTGCCAGCGCCACCACAAGTCGTGGGCTCAGACAAGTGAACACCACCTCCACTTGCGGATTGTCGTTGAGAACGTCCGGGATCATGCTGCGATGCTGGTCGTCGAGCCTGTTACACGAGTTCCAGCCTTGCATGACTAGTCGATAGCGGTTTTCTCCGGGCCAAGATAGATAGTCGTGAAATGCATCCCAACTTCGGCCGTTCCACCGACCTTCACATTGACGACATAGGCCCTCATTAAACGCGTCCACGAATTCGCTAGACGTGAGGGCGTTTGGCAAATCTGCGACATATTCGCGCACAAAGCATAGCTTAAGCGTTAGCGTTACGCCGTCGTTCCTTCGTTCTGTAGTGCTTCAAACTCTCCGTGTCTCTGTGGTTCCTAACCCGCCCTCAAAGCTTCGTGTAAACCGCCGAGTTCTCCGGCGCGGCGGTGGAGAGCGCTGCCCGGTTGACGGCATTTAGAAACGCCAAGGTGCTTGCTTCGATCGTATCGGTGGATACGCCGCGGCCCCGATGTAGACGGCCTTGATACTCGAGGTCGACGGTCGATTCGCCTTGGGCGTCTTTTCCTTGGCTCACACTGTGCACGCGGTAGTCGCGGACCACGACCTTCAAGTCGGTGATCTTCTCGATCACGCGGAACAGCGCGTCGAGCGGGCCGTCGCCGCCGAAGAAGGTGTCGGTCGCTTCTTCTTCGCCACGCTTGAGGGTCACGGTGGCGGCGGGGATACCGTCGCCTGAGAGTTTGAGTTCGTATCGCACTAACTGCCATTGATCGTCGCCAGTGGCGACGCGCTGGTCGATTATCGCGGCGATGTCGGAGTCATACACCTCTTTCTTCTTGTCGGCAAGCTTCTTGAACTCCTCGAATACCTCCTGCAGCTTCTCGCCTTCGAGGTGGTAGCCGAGCGCCTGTGCGCGGTCGGCCAGGGCGGCGCGGCCGCTATGCTTGCCGAGCACGAGGTTGGTTTTCTGAAAACCGACGTCTTCGGGCCGCATGATTTCGTACGTGGTAGGATTCTTGAGCATGCCGTCCTGGTGAATGCCCGCCTCGTGGGCGAACGCGTTGCGGCCGACGATCGCTTTGTTGCGCTGCACCTCAATGCCTGTAACGCTTGAAACTAAGCGGCTGGTGGGCACAAGGCGGGAAGTTTCGATGCCGGTGCCAGCCTTGTAGTGATCGGCTCGCGTGCGGAGGGCCATCACGATTTCTTCCAGGCTACAGTTGCCGGCCCGTTCGCCAATGCCGTTGATGGTGCATTCGATTTGCCCGGCTCCATTCTCCACCGCGACCAGGCTGTTCGCCACTGCCAAACCAAGGTCGTTATGGCAATGGACGCTGATGATCGCCTTGTCGATGTTTGGCACACGGTCGACCAGTTGCTTGATATGGGTGCCCATGTGTTCCGGCGTGGCGTAGCCAACCGTGTCGGGGATGTTCACCGTCGTGGCCCCGGCGCCAATGGCCGCTTCGACCACTTCGCACAGGAAGTCGATTTCGGTGCGGGCCGCGTCCTCGGGGCTGAACTCGATGTTGTCGCAGTAGCCCTTCGCTCGCTTCACGCCGGCAATCGCCCGACGAATGATCTCCTCCTTATCCATTTTGAGTTTGAACTCGCGATGGATGGCACTGGTGGCCAGGAACACATGAATCCGCGAGTCGGGCGCGTCCTTGAGTGCCTCGCCCGCTCGGTCGATGTCCTTGTCGTTGCACCGTGCCAACCCGCAAATGGTGCTACCCTGGATGTTGCGAGCGATCGACTGCACCGCCTGGAAGTCGCCAGGCGAAGCAATGGGAAACCCCGCTTCGATGACGTCGACCTTCAGATCGACCAGCGCTTGAGCGACCTCGAGCTTTTCGGTGAGGTTCATACTAGCACCGGGAGACTGCTCGCCATCACGAAGCGTGGTGTCGAAGATAACGATATTGCGCATGATTAGTGGTCAGTGGTTGGTGGTCAGTTGTCAGCTGTTAGATGTCGGTAGTTTGCGTTCCATTGCGGCAGCAACCGACAACAAGCAACTGACAACGATCAAAAAACAAAAAACCCCGAAGCCGGTGGGCCTCAGGGTTTGGTGGTTCGTGGTGGTGAACGGTGCAAGACCCCTAAGGCGTGCTCGAAGCAAGCAATAGTAGAGCCAAGCTTAGGAGGTTGTGACCGTTCATGGTTTCTAAGCCTAGCTGACAACCGCCGGCGGGTCAAGGTTCGGTTGATATGGATTGGGTGCCGTCACCTCCCCATCCCGCGCCGCAACAGGCTCACCTGCCCAGCCGCCATCCAAACTAGCAGCAGGCTGACGAAAATCGTGACCAGCATAAGCTGCCGGTGCGTGCGGCTGGAAACTTGAGCTACCTGTTGCTGCAGGTTGGGCACCCGATTGGCTAGGTCGCTGAGCCGTTGGTCGACGCGGCCAAACGTCACAAGCAAGCGAGCGACCAACCGGGTAGCTTGCGCAAAGCGGCTTTGGTCGGTGTGTTCGTCACCGGCAAGTTGGGCGCGAAAATCGGCCACGGCGGTCTCTATCGTATCTACCTCGGCGCGCAGTTCGACAATCTGAGTGCCCACCGAATCGAGCACGTCGCCCGATACGGATAGCCCGAGTTTGCCGACGATTGCCAGCAACCGCTCTACCGCGGAGGCCGCCTCCTCGGTGCCTTCGAGCACTTGCTGAGTTTGGTCAACCCGCTGAGCGATTCGCTCGAGCCGTGGTTCGAGTTGCAGGCGGTCGGAAGCGCGCTCGGTAAGTTCTTCGCGGGTCCATGTTCCGAGTCGCTCCTCGACCTCGTCGATCGTGATCTTCGCCTCGCCGACCACAGTACGGGCGGTAGTAATCTTCTGATCGACCAGTTCCAGCGCTTCTTCGGCCGCCAACTCCAATTGCTGCCGGGCGTGATTCAACCGTGACTCGAGCAGCCAAACACCGACGGTCGCCGCTACGCAGAGCAGCGTGCCCGCAACTCCGACCGCAATCAGTGCGAAGCTCGTGCCCGAAACCTTGGGTGGCTGGGCTCCGTGGTGATGCGGTTCACTCATCCGGCCCCAAGCTCTCCACTTGCTTCTCCACGCGCTTCAGCCGCATCGCAAGATACACCAGCGCCAAGCCAACCACGGTGGCCCCGATGCCAATGAGCCATGAGACGAATTCAATGCTCTCTTTGGGCCAGGCGATGAACACCACGCCCACCACGGCAATCAGGCCGCCGATCACAGCCATGAGCATGCGATCCTCGTCGTGGGCCTCTAGGTCGCGCGACGACATGATCACACCGATGCCCTGAAGCACGGCCCATGCGCCCACGAGAATCATGAATAGCGTGACTCCGATGCCAGTCCAGAACAGTAGCAACAACCCAAGCACCAAACTCACGGCTGCCTGCACGGGAATCGTGGTGTCGCGCGAATGCCATGCTGTGTACGCGGCCCAGATGCCATCGATCAAGAAGTAGACGCCGAGCACCTTGACGAGAATGTCGACCGTTTTCTCAGGCCAGAACATGGCGCACGCCGCCAATACCAAGGCCAAGACACCACGCAGCAACACGGCCCACCAAATATCCCGGAGTCGACCACCGACGCCTGCCTTAATGTTGCTTGCCAGTTCCTGGGCACGAGGTTCGTCGGTTGCCATTTTGCACCTCCCACGCTTGCGTTTAGAGAAGAGACGGTGCGGGGGCGGCACGTTTCGTCGGGCGAAGCGTGACACACTCGTCCGCACGCCCTTAGTGTAGTCTCGGGCGAATCGCGCCACAATGCACATTGCCAGACTGCGACGCGCAGTTCAAGCTCGTTTTTCGCCACCCGCGGTGATATAATTTGCAGCCATGCAACGATTGCTACTTCTACTGCCGCTGTGGATTACGCCGTGCGCCAGTGCGTTTGAAGTAGTGCCGGATTTCTGGCCTCAGCCGGAATTGCCACCAACGGAAGCCCGCGTGATCAAGGCACCCAGCACGGTGACGCGCGAGCTGGCGCAGGTCGATGACCTGGTGGATGCTGAAGCGTACGATGAAGCGGTCGACTTGGTGGTACGGCTCGTTGGCGAGTCGAGCGAAGAGCTCTTGCCAATTGGCGACGACTACTTCATACCGGCAGCTCAAGCAGCGAGCGCCCGCGTTGCCGCTTGGCCGGCGAAGGCAATCGCAGCCTACCGTGGCCGTGTCGACGTGGCGGCGGCGAGCCTGCTCGCCGCTGGGCGTGTCGATCGCGACGTATTGAAGCTTCACGAGGTGACCGACCGCTACCTGATGAGCAGCCACGGCGACGACGCATTGCTAACGCTCGCCGACTTGGCGCTCGAAGCTGGCGAGTACAGCGCAGCCCGGGGCTACTTGCTGCAGATCTCGCCCGACTTGCAGCAACTCTCACACGGCGAACAAGCCAAACCGGATAGCAGGGGGCTCGTTTATCCCGATAGCGACGTGCCATTGTCGTCGTTGCTCGCTCGGTTGGCGATGGTGTCCATTCGCTCCGGTTCGCTCGACCAGGCCGCGCAGGAAGCCGCCATACTGGAAGAGAAATTTCCTGACGCGGTGGGCATGATCGGTGGTCGCGAAGCGAATCTGTCGAAGGCGGTGAATGATACGCTTGCCGCCGCGCGAAGTTGGCCCGCCGCCCGACTACAAGGCAGTTGGTCAACGAGCGGCGGCGCTACAAGTCGTAGCACGGTGGCCCCGCCACGCGGCGACATCTCGCGGATCGAGTGGCAAATGAAACTCACCCCACCACCAGTGCATTTGGCACCGCTACAACGTCGCGTCTTCATCAATGGGCTGCAGGTCCCAGGGAGGCAATCTCTTGACCCTACGCTGAACTTCATTGAGCCGTTGGTGAGCGGCAATACCATTGTGCTGGAGAACGACGGCAAGTGGATCGCATTGGACGCGAAGCGAGGTAAGCCATTGTTCGGCGAGAAAGGACTGATCGTTGCAAAGTCTGACTTGGCTAAGCCACGACCACGAAACCTTAGGCCACTAATCCTCGAAGACTTCAATCGCCCGCCCGTGCTTGAAGGCATGCAGATTCAGTTCGGCGGGCCGATTGTGATCAATCAAGGCGAAGGGCGTCTGCTACTCGGCGGCGACCCGTTTCGGCCAAGGATGGCTAGCGCTACGATACCAAGCGTGCCGATGGCCATGCTCGATGGCCGCCTGCTTTACGCCGTTCTCACGGATACCGACGACCCATCGCCCGCCGAGCGGCGGGGGCCGCGACCGAATCGCCTAGTAGCCCTCGATCTTGCGGCCGAAGGGAAGCTGCGGCTGGAGATTGAGCCGCAGCGTGAAGAGCGAATCAGTGGTCCGCCTGTCGTCATTGGTCCGCGAGTTTACTTGACGCTGCGCGAAATCGATTCGGGTGGGCGGATGAGCATCGCGTGTTACGTGCGCTCCACAGGCAGGCAGTTATGGCAAACGCCCGTATGCAGCATCAGCGATCAAGGGCTCGAAAGTCCGGCGGATACACTGATCGCCGGCGACGGAATGTTGTTTCACAGTACGTCGGCCGGACTGATCGTGGCGGTACGGGCAAGCGACGGCCAGATTGCCTGGGCCCGCTCGTACCAACGTGGCCACTCGACCCAACCAAACGATCTCTCACAGGTAGTCGCCCGCTCGCGAGGTGCCTGCGCGTTGACCACCGGTGGCCTGGTTTGCGCCCCGGTCGACTCGGCCGCCATGTTTTGTCTGGAGCCAATGTCTGGGCGGGTGTTGTGGGTTAACTCCGAGGCGTACGACGTCGAGCAAATCCTCGGCACGGCGGGAGGGAGGCTGGTCTGCAGCGGTCGGCAACTCTGGATGCTCGACCCAACCACCGGACGCACCGTATTCGCTTGGCCCGACACACTCGTTGCGGAAACCCAAGGCGCCGGGCGCGGTTGCCTGGCCGGCTACGAGGTGTTCTGGCCCACCCAGAGAGCAATTCACGTAGTCAGCGCCGTCACGGGCCAAAAAACTCGGAACCCAATCAACCTGAAACCACTAGGAAGCATGCAGGGCGCAAACGTCGTGCCGTGCGGCGACGGGTTGCTGGTAGCGACCGAAGAAAAGTTGACACTGCTGGGAGATGAGGTCGTACCGAAACAAGAAAAGAAGCCCCGTGAACCTGTATTGGGGATGCGGTCAGGATTTATGACTGCTGATTGATGATTTGTGAAAAAGGGGCGGACGTGGATTCCAAGGAGTTGAAGTCTCGCACAATGCGGTTCGCGCCGCGAATTGTTCGGTTGTCGGCGGCTTTACCAAAAACTCGCGAAGCGGACGTTATCGGCCGGCAATTGTTGCGGTCAGGCACATCGATCGGAGCAAACTATCGTCAAGCACTGCGCGCTTCGTCGCGTCGCCACTTTGTGTCCAACGTAGAAATTTGCCTCAGAGAGGGCGGCGAGACGGTATACTGGCTCGAGTTACTCGCGGATTCTGAAATCGTCCCCACGACAAGGCTCGTCGATCTAATCGACGAGTGCAATCAGTTCGTAGCCATCCTCACGACAACCGTCAGATCAGCAAAAGAAAACGCGAAGAAGGATGCACCCAGCCTGTGAAACGTAGGGCATCGTCTCCAAATCATAAGTCATGAATCATAAATCCAAATATGCTCGGCGATAACGATCTCGAAGACATTCAGCACCTCGGTCAGGCTTATCAGCGGCTTGCCGGTGAACTTGGCAAGGTGATTGTGGGGCAACACGACGTGGTCGAGCAGTTACTCGTCGCCATGTTTGCCCGGGGGCATTGCCTGCTGGTCGGCGTGCCTGGTCTCGCAAAGACACTCCTGATACGCACACTGGCCGATACCTTATCGCTGCGGTTTAGCCGCGTGCAGTTCACGCCCGACTTGATGCCGGCCGACATTACTGGCACCGAGGTCATCCAAGAAGACAAAGCGACGGGCACACGAGAGTTTCGCTTCCTCGAAGGGCCGCTGTTCGCCAACATTGTGCTGGCCGACGAAATCAACCGCACGCCGCCCAAGACGCAGGCGGCGCTGCTCGAAGCAATGCAGGAAAAGCAGGTCACCGTGGGCGGCCAGCGCTACACACTGCCCGAGCCATTCTTCGTGCTGGCGACGCAAAATCCAATCGAGCAGGAAGGCACTTACCCGCTGCCCGAGGCGCAGCTCGACCGATTCATGTTCATGGTGCACGTCGACTACCCCGATGCGGACGAGGAGTTGGCGATCGTCAAACAAACCACTGCCGATTTCGAAGCCGTGGTGAGCGAAGCCTTGAGCGCCGATGAGATCTTGCGGCTCAGCCACGTGGTGCGACGCGTGCCGATTGCCGATCACCTGGCCAAGTACGCGATTTCTCTGGTCCGCCAAACGCGAAAGGACAAAGCGGCCACCGCATTGCCCGAGATTGTGAGCAAGTATGTAAGCTGGGGCGCTGGTCCGCGAGCGAGCCAGTATCTGGTACTCGCCGCCAAAGCCCGTGCCGCTCTTGCCGGACGACACTGTGTGGAGCGCGAAGACTTGAAGGCTGTCGCTGCCCCAGTGCTCCGTCACCGACTCATTACCAATTTCAACGCCGAGGCCGACGGCGTGACCGCCGACGAGGTGATTAAACACCTAGTGGACACCACGCCAGTGGAAGCGGAATCGGCGGCTTAAATTGCTGCGAGCCATTAAGGCACAAAGGTCTGGTAACCGTGCGATTCAGCCTTCGCAAGATGCTGTTTTCTATCTCCGTCACCTGTATGGCAGTATTCGCTGGCGACTACATCCGGCGAATGGCTACCTACGGAATTCAAGACAGCTACGCCGAAGTTACCGCCGTGCGGCTGGTTATCGCCCATATGCGAGCAAACGATGGAAAGTGGCCATCCGACTGGAAGCAACTGGAGCGTCACTACGCCTACGCGAGTTGGAACAGGGGGATGACCTTCGAGAGATTCCAGGACCGCATTTGGATCGACTTCTCCGCGGACATCGACGAGATGAATGAGTCGGCCGATGCCAATGAGTACCCCGGCTACACGGTCATTGCCGCACGGTACAAGCCTGGATTACTCTTCGAATCCAGTCCCAATGAGTGCATCCACAACTACTTGCGATTACACAACCACATGCGACGCCAGTTCGGCGACGATGCACTTCAGCAGTCGTATGAGAGTTGGTGACGTGGTCGCGTTTCGTTCTTTGGAAACCACAAAGGCGCGGAGGTCTCAGGGAAACTTTGAACCACGACGGAACGAAGGAACAACGAAGTTGAGATATGATGTCTATTGAATGTCTGCCATTCAACGCATATGTCGACGATGCAGGTAACGCGATAAGGAGCAGGCGTACTACCACTTTGTTTCTTGGTTCCTTCGTGGTTTCAGATCTCTCCCATTGGTGAACCAAAGCCTACGGTTTCAAAGCCGTAGCCGGTTCGGGCGGTTCGCCGTATTCGAGCACCTCGGCGAGGCGACGCCATTGTTGGCTTACCTGTTGTTTGTCGCCGTAGGCGAAGCGGTCGACACGTTGATCTTGGTGCGTGTAGTGGTAAGTCGTGACCTCGATACCGCGGCGGGTCATGGCGTCGTAAATGCGGCTCACGTGGCGACCGTGGTCGTCGACGTACAGCACCGCGTCGTAGTCGCGTCCGACCAAGTGCAGGAACATCAACAACATCGCGCCCTTGTGTTGACCGGCGACCATCATTACGCCATCGCCGTAACTCACGGGGCGTGGCTTGTCGGACAGGCGAAAGATCTCCGCTTCACGGTCGGTCAAACCGTATCTCTCAAGCTGGCCGAGATGATACGGAGTAAATCGTGAGCAGGTCTCGTAAGCAGCGTCGCCACTCGTCTCGAACAGCCGTATCGCCGGTGAAGTGTCGCCAAAATGATAGTCCGCGCGCCTCAGTTCGCGAATCGTCGCAGGGCGATACTCGTCGCCTCGCGAGGTCAGCACCAGCGTATCGACGCCGAGTTCCTGGATCGTCGCCACATGCTCGGGCTGGTCGGCCTCGGGCGGATGCATGCCGGTGGTGGCGAAGAGAATGCCCTGGACCTCGAGTAACTCTTCAAAGTCGCTGGCAACCAAGTGGCACGACTGTGGTTCGTGTTCGAGCAGGTACTCTTGCCACTCAAACCACTGGTCGCTGCCGAGGTCGCGATCCATCGCCAGCAACGTGTTGTCGATGTCGACCACAAACAGTACGTTCTCGCCGCCATACGTATCGGCATACTCCTGGGCCTGCTCAACGACCGGGGCGAAGGTCTCGGTTTCGCGGAAGTCGGATGCCTGCGAAGAGCGGCCGAACATCCCAAGCCCTAGCAACACCAGGGCGTAGCGGTAGACTAAGCGGTCGAACATGAGCAGGTAGTAGCTTCGAGGATGCGTATTCGATAGCCTCCTAGCATAAGCTGCCGCGGCCATTTCTGCCACTCATCGGCCCCAAACCACGCAGGATTCCCCCCATGCCACACGATGAGTTCCTCGCCGCCGCTCTCGCCGAAGCACATTTGGGAGCCGAAGAAGGTGGCATCCCAATCGGCTCGGTACTGGTGATCGACGGGGAGATCATCGGCCGAGGCCACAATCGCCGCGAGCAGCGGTTTAGCGCTATTCTGCACGCCGAGATGGACTGCCTGGAAAATGCTGGCAGGCTGAGTCCGGCGGAGTATCGCAAGAGTGTGCTGTACTCGACGCTTTCACCTTGCGACATGTGCAGCGGAGCGGCGCTGCTGTACAAAATCCCCAAAATAGTGGTCGGCGAGAACGTCACCTTCCAAGGCCCCGAAGACTATGTGAAGAGCCGCGGCGTCGAACTCGAAATAGTCAACGACTCGAATTGCATCGCGTTGATGAGAGATTTCATCGAGCACTATCCCGAGTTGTGGAATGAAGACATTGGGGAAATGACCAACGAAGAATGAACAGCGACCAATTCATTGCGTCATTGGGCATTCGTAATTGGAAATTCATAGTCGGCATCCCCCGGTGCAGAACCGCTTGTATCTGGTGATTCCACCGCCGCGACTGACGCGTAGTTCGACCAGCGCGCCGCAGCGGGGGCAGAACTCCAGGTCGTCGTGCAGTGTGCCGGTTTCGCCCTTGTGCTGGCATTCTGTACAGCGACGGGTGTCAGGCAGCACTTCCATGCGTTCCGGGTCGATCGGCTGGCGGCAGACTTCGCACAGTACCGCGGTTTGCCAATCGCCGTCGTCGTCCAACGCGTCGACGTCGCTCACAGCCAGACCGATTGTCTTGCAACCGGGGCAAGTCATCAGCGGCGAGCACTCCGACAGCAACGCAAGAACAATGGCGTCGTCGGGATTCTTATCGCGTCGCAGTTGCCCAACCAATTGCAGGCGGGCCACTAGTTCGTCGCGCCCTGCAATGGTTCGGTAGCCACATTTGCCACAAGTTAGCAATCTGTTCAGCACAATTTCAACGCAGGCGTGACACGATCTGTAGGCACGGGATGGAAGCGGTGATACAATGAAGCACCCTGGCGGGACGACGTTGTGTCGACTCATCTCCTCGCCCATTTGGGCACTTACAATTCAGCAAAGGGGCGCGATCATGTCCAGCAAACGCACGTGGCTCTGGGGTACCCTGATCTTAGCGGTCGCCGCTGTGATATGGTACCGGCAGAGTGTGTTTCAATCGCCGGCGCCGCCAACCATCACCAACGTGGCATTCGTCACTGGCGGCAGCGGTCCTTATTGGCAAATGACCGTGTCCGGCGCGCGAGCCGCAGCAAAAGAGTACAACGCCAATCTCGAAGTCGCCATGCCCGAGCAGGAAGAGAGCATCGACGAACAAATGAGACTGCTCATCGGCATCGACAAGGATAAGGTAGACGGAATTGCCATCAGCCCACTCGACGCCGAGTCACAAACTCACTTAATTAACAAAATTGTCGAGTCTCGGCCCGTGGTCACCTTCGATTCCGACGCACCGCTTTCCAATCGGCGTTACTACGTTGGCACAAGCAATTACGCGGCCGGGCAGATGTGTTACAAGCTCATTTCCGAAGCACTGCCCGAAGGTGGTGAAGTGATGATCTTGCTGGCGAACCTGTCGAAGCGCAACACCATCGATCGGAAACTGGGCTTTGAGGATGCGGCTAAGGAAGACATCAGCGCAGAGGATGACAGCCGGGTCGAACTCGTTGACGTCTTGATTGACGAGGGCAACCAAGACACATGCCGAGAGAACATTCGTATGGCGCTTGCCGACCATCCCGATCTGTCTGGCTTCATTGCGATGAATGGCTACCATGGGCCGCTGTTGCTCGACGTGCTAAAGCAGGAAGATCGCCTGGGCACGCTGCAGATCGTCGCATTCGACGAACATGAACAGACGCTCGATGGCATTGGCGAGGGCCACGTTTTCGCCACGGTGGCACAAGACCCGTATATGTACGGCTACGAGGCGGTGCGGATGCTGTACGAACTCAATTCCGGAGCAGACACCGCGATACCGATCGTCGGCGGAGGTGTCGTGCACGTGCAGTGCGAGCCAGTTCGCAAGGACAATCTCGACAGTTTCAGGCAGCGACTCGAACAGCGGACGAAAAGCGCGACTTCCCAGTCTACGGATAAGGCCGATGCCGGCGACGCCGCGGAATCGGGCGCCAGCGAGCCCGCTCAGAACACCTAGCTGCAAAGTCGCAGTAAATTCGCGAAACAGATCATGGAAGACGATCGATGAACCGACTTACGGTCAGCAGGTAGTCGTACGGTGGCCGCCAATTGTGCTTTGCATCAGGGATAGGAACGAACTGCTTGGGATGCTTCGCGGCGTCAAATAGCTGCCGCCCGTGAGCAATGGGAACGACCATGTCGTTCTTGCCATGGGCGATGAGCAATGGTCCGCTAAACGAAGGAAGACGGTCGACGGTCGCGTACTCATTCGTTAGGCGATCACTCACACCAGGCAGCGGTAGTTTCCACTCGACGAGATCGCGAAGCGACGTGAACGTGCTCTCCAGGATCATTCCGCGAGCACCGTCGGCCGCCGCCAATTCGACCATCACTGCTCCGCCGAGAGATCTTCCGTACAGCACAATCTGCTGCTCGTCGACGTTCTCTCGTTCGGCCAGCCACCGGCGGGCCGCGCGCACATCGATGGCAAACCCAGACTCGGAGGCCTTCCCCGTACTTTGACCGTAACCTCGGTAATCGAAGGCAAGCATCGATACCCGCAGTTGTTTGGTCCAAGTTCTGATCAATTCTGCGCGATCAGCGATGTTCCCTGCATTTCCGTGTGCAAAGAGCACGAGCGCCCGAGGATTGTCGACAGGGCAGTACCAACCATGCAGGGTAACTCCGTCGTGCGTGTCGATCCAAGCATCTTCATATTGAAGGTCGTCCGGAACCCTGGCCAAGTCGAGTGTTTGACTTGGTTGATAGACGATCCGATTCTCAGCAACAGAAAGAACACCACTCGTAGGACCGACACAACCTGCCCCTAGCAGGAGCATTGGTAGCACTTCTGCAATTCGTCGCACGATTCGTCGCACGGAAGGCACCAATGCTCCTAATCCACCACAATCAGGCTGCCGTTGTTGGCCACGTCGAACAACGGGCGGTAGGGGCGGTTGTTCCACGATTTGGCGCGGCAGCCGAAGTGCCATACCACTTGCATGCTGAGGTTCCATGCCTCTTGGCGAGCGGCCGAGCCGTTGTTGCCGCCGTCGGGGATCAGGTACGCCCAGTCGCCCTCGAGCGACCAACTGTTGGTGAGAGGTGTTTGAAAATCGCTGCCGATGATGGCGTCGTTCTGCCCCGTGAAGCCAGCGAACACGCGACACTCGCCACCCCGGCGGCCGTTGATGCGATAGAAAACGCGATACTGGTCCACGGCGTGGTAGTTGATGTTGCCAATAAGGTTGCTGTTGGTGTTGGCCATGTAGCCAAAGCCGAGTTCGCGGCCGAAGCAATTGATGTAGCTAATCTCGCCCCGCATCTGGCCAAAGTCTTTCGCGCCTTGGCGCTCGTCGCGCAACACGTCCCACACCACGCCGTATTGCACGCCCTGCCGCTTCCGTCGGAACAAACCCCAAGTGACGAAATGCTGCGAGTGGGAGCCGTTAGTCATCGTGCCCGAGTCGCCACTGAGTTGGTTTTGGGTGGCCATGTATCCGAACTGGTAGCCGAGTCCGGGCCAGGGTAGCCAGGCCATCTTGCCGCTAATGTTGAAACCTTCGTGGAAGCCGAAGTTGCCGCTGTCTCGACTTCCGTCCAGTGGATTCTTGAAGCCCTGCACGCCTGCAAAGGCGACAAATTCTTTGAGCGGTGGAGCCCACAACACCGGCACGCACCCACGCTCGTCGCAACCAAAAAGCGATTGCGGCCAGGGCTGGTAGCCGTTGCATCCGGCGCCGCCACAGGCGCAGGTTGGGTCGCAGCAAGCATCGCCACAGCATGCGTCGCCGCAACATCCGTCGCCACAACCGCAATGGTCACCGCAGCACTCGCCACCGTAACCGCTTCCGCAGCCGATGAACTCCTGTCCCCACGTGCCACAGCCTGGCTCGCCAAATATGCAGTCGTCGTTGCAGTTGCATTGCCCGGCACAACCGCAGGTCGGTTCAGGAAGTCCACAGCCGACCTCACCGGCGTACATCGATCCGTCGCCCGCGTATGGCGTTTCGTAGGGGTGAATCGTTTCGCCTTCGACGGGTGTTGGGATTTCTTCGTGCTGGGCGGGGAACACGCCGCGCGGCGATTGCGACCGACGATTGCGATACGCGAGATCGGCCGCGGCGCTGGAAGTTCGATCGTGCGAAGGGCGCCCAATAGGTGCGGCAGCCGCCATGTGGGTTGGCTGTTTGGGTGTTCGGTCGACAGGCGTGAGGTGCGTGGGCGGCGCGGTCGGTTGCGGTCCGACTTCGACGCCGCGGACCCGTTGAGGTTGCTTAAACTGCTGCGGCTGGCGAAACGTCGGTTTCTTGACGGCGAGATGCTGAACCTCGACCTTGCGCGTCGGCGACGGCTTGGCCACGCTCTTCGGCGCAGCAGCAGCAGCCTTCACTCGCGATTTTTGCTGCGAACTGTGAATCCACTGCAGCTCTTCGCCGCTAGCAGCGGTCGCAATACTGGCAAGAATGGCAACGGTCAAGATGCAATTCAAAAGCGGTCGCATCGGTCGAATCCTTTCGGGAGGCGAGTCAGGACGTTGGACAATCGACGCTGCGTGGCGGCGCAACCTCAGCTTGCCCAGGGCCCCCCTAGGATTTCATGCCTGACAGAAGATATCGGCAGTTCGCCAACCGATACTTTCAGAAAAGTTTAAGCATTTTGCCTAACTGGATCGCTAGCGGTGCTGGTGACGAGTTCGTGCTTAGCGTCATGCGAATTGGACGCGAATGGTCGCGGATTTGGGGGTATGCAGGCGGATCCGTCAGGGGTTTCCCACCAACGAATAGGCAAGTGAATACTGCGATCCCACGCACCAACACGCCCTCACAGTCGATGGTTGAACTCTCGGCGAGTACGTAGCGAACTACCTCTTGTGCTACGCGCCGCCTGGGTCGTCTAGCAAATCGGGGAAGGCGTTCTTCAGGTATCGCGTGTCACGAACGTTCGCGGCATCTTCGGGTAGTGGAAACGTGATCAATACCCTGGAAGATACTGTAGAGTGGCAGTTGGTGCAGGTTCTTGTACCAATCGTCACCCTATCTGGCACTGGACAGTACGTCCCCACGCCCATCCATATCGAGATCTGAGCGAAATTGACGACTAGCGGCACGCATAGGGAGACAACGATCGTGAAGAGCAACAACGTTCGAAGCTTGAATCGCAGAAGGCTCGGCGAGGCAGCTTGCGTTTGCTTACTCATGAACTTTCCTCTAACGAACCTCTTGGAACACATGAATTTGTAGTCTATGCGTAGTGTCTCCGAACAGCTACGTTAGGGAAGGTACTGCCGCAAGGCAGGTTCACCCAACCTTGTCGCTGCGTGACGTGCGTCTGGCCGAGTCTCCATCAAGTGCCGATTCGAACTTTTCCACGATGCAACGCCATACTGGTATCCACTTCGATCCGTACCATTCTTGGTACAAGCGGAATCCTACCAGAACAACGAATGCAATGATCGTTCACAGGGATGGAGGCCTGGTAGACTCCGAACCCAAGTACAAATGAACTGCTGATGAGGTAGCCCCACGTATAGCTGTTCGCTGGCCTTCCGTGCGACGACTTTACGTAGCTAGTCAGGAAATTTTCGTCCGCGGTAAAGTTGGGGCGCGTCATGCGAACTTCTCCCGTCCTATGAGAAACACGTTTGAGCGAGAATGACTGTGCGAAGCGCAACTTCTTCACTCGATTCTCACTGCCGAAGGGACGGCAGGCAAGACATCAGCGGAACACCTACTGTGCCGCGCACACCGACACGTGTCCGAACAGCGCTTCCGAGATGGCGAAGCACGGTGCGGACAAGTGTCGGTGCTACCCGAGTGGTGGGTCCTTGGCGCTGCTCCCCACGTCGGCGAATTTGCGTCAAAATCTCCCCGCCGCCCACCAGAATCTCCTAGAAAACAGCCACCTAAAACGGTACGGTGGGGACATGTTGCGAGGCGCGTAGCCCGGTTGCTGCTGCGCGGTCGGCATGGCCGTTTGGTCGTGGGTTTCTTTCCTAATTGGGTAACAACGTGTGAATTTACTCCTTGGAATCGTGCCGACAGGATCGCGAATCCATCGAGAAATACAGCACTTGGCGTCGGCGACACTGGTGAGTAAATGCACACCAAATCGTGGTTGTCGAAATGGCGTTGGGAATAAACTCCAAGGACTTGCCGGCAAGCGACTTACGACGATGGGTTTCTTCACCTGTGGGAAAAAACGGAAAATATGCTGCGGCGCGGATTTGATGCTGGAGCGCTTCGCTGCGCGGCGCGGCTAACTCGAAATTGCTATCAAAATGCCAACTGTAACTGCTAACGTTGTCGATATTGCTAATCGCCGCGTGGAACCTGCGGAAGTGGAGTGGGTCGACGGGAAGATTGTCCGCGTGACGCCGGCGCCGGATGCTTCGCCGAGTACGTACTTGCTGCCGGGGTTTGTCGACGCGCATGTGCATGTGGAGAGTTCGATGCTGGTGCCGACCGAGTTTGCTCGCGCAGCGGTGGTGCATGGTACGGTGGCCACCGTGAGCGATCCACACGAGATCGGCAATGTACTGGGCATTGAGGGTGTGGAGTACATGTTGGAGAACGCCGCCCAGACGCCGTTCAAGTTTTGCTTTGGCGCTCCGTCGTGCGTGCCGGCCACGACGTTCGAGACGGCCGGGGCCACCATCACCGTCGAAGAGGTTGCGAAGCTGTTGGTCGACGATCGGATCGGCTATTTGAGCGAGATGATGAACTTCCCGGGTATCCTGTTCGGCGACGAGGAGTGCCTGGCTAAGGTCGCTGCGGCCAAACGAATCGGCAAGCCGGTCGATGGTCATGCACCTGGGCTTCGCGGCGACGACGCGGCCAAGTATTTCGCCGCGGGTATCACCACCGACCACGAGTGCTTCACCAAGGACGAAGCGCTCGACAAGCTGGCCGTGGGTTGCAAGATTGCGATTCGCGAAGGCTCGGCGGCCAGGAACTTCGACGCGCTCTACACGCTGATCGGCGAGCACCCCGGCATGACGATGCTATGCAGCGACGATAAGCACCCCGACGAACTGCTCGTAGCGCACATCAACGCATTGGTTCGGCGCGCGGTGGCAGCCGGCATCGACTTGTACGACGTGTTACGGGCAGCGTGCGTCACACCCGTCGAGCATTACAGTCTGCCAGTTGGGCGACTACGCGTCGGTGACCCGGCGGACTTCATCGAAGTCGATTCGCTTGAACAATTCCACGTGCTGCGAACGTGGATCGACGGTGAGTGCGTCGCCAGGGATGGCAAGTGCAACCTCCCGCGTGTCGAACCGCCGCTGGCGAACCAATTCCATTCGCGACACGTCACCGCCGAAGAATTGGTCGTACCCGTCCAGGACGGCGCGGAGACAGTTCGCGTGATCGAAGCCTTGGACGGGCAATTGGTGACGAATTGTGTGGAAGTGCCCGCGCCGATTGACGACGGTAAGGTTGTCAGCGACCCAGGGCGCGACATCCTAAAACTGGTGGTCGTGAATCGCTACAGCGACGCTCCCGCCGCGGTCGCGTTTATCAAGAACTTCGGACTTGCGAAGGGCGCGCTCGCTTCGAGTGTCGCACACGACTCGCACAACGTGATTGCTGTGGGTGTCGCGGACGACGACTTGATGGCCGCAATCAACTTGGTGATGGAAAGCCAGGGCGGGTTGAGCGCCGCATCGATCGCCGACGGAGTCGCCGACGTGCTGCCGCTGCCGGTCGCCGGACTGATGGCCACCGGCACTTGCGAGGAAGTGGGCGAGGCCTATGGGAAGCTCGACCGCCTGGTGAAAGAGTGGGGCTCGCCGCTACGAGCGCCGTACATGACACTTTCGTTCATGGCGTTGCTCGTGATTCCCGCACTAAAGCTCAGCGACCTGGGGCTGTTTGATGGTGGTCGGTTCGAATTCGTCGACCTTGTGAAATAGCAAGTTTGCTGGCCGACCGGTTGCTTGCTAGGCTGCTCGGACAGGCGCGAAACCCAAAGCATATCGAGGTGCTTGCTTGAAAGAGATTGGTCAAACGATTGGCGAGTATCGCGTGCTCGAACCGCTGGGTTCGGGAGGTGTTGGAACCGCCTACAAGGCAGTCAACACCCAAACGGATAAGTATGTCGCCGTGAAATTGATGCACGATCGGTTGCAGTCGGATCCCGACGTGCAAAACCGATTCGTACGCGAAGTATCGGTGCTCGAAAAGCTCGATCATCCCAATGTCGTCCGCTACATCGACAGCGGCTTGGACGACGGGCGCTTGTACTTTGCGATGGAGTGGGTTGAGTTTGGCTCGCTAGAAGATGTATTGCGCCGCCGAGGTATGCTGCCGTGGCGGGAAGCGGTGGAGTGCGCGATACAAATTTGCAACGGACTCGAGCACGCGCACGAGCGGGGAATCATCCACCGCGACTTAAAGCCGGGCAACCTGTTCCTGGCCGCCGACGGCTTGATAAAGGTGGGCGACTTTGGCTTGGCTCGCGACGCCGACATGCACCGCTTGACGATGAGTGGGAACACGGTTGGCTCATGCCGCTACATGGCGCCCGAGCAAGTCCGCGGTGAAGACGATTTGACCGGAGCCGTCGACCTGTATGCGCTGGGCTGTTTGACGTTTCGCATGCTCGCCGGACACGTTCCTTACGACGGCGCAAACATCATGGAGGTATTTGAGCACCACATCTACAGCGACATCCCACGACTGCCCAAGGCCACCGACGATCGGCCCGCGGAACTTGACACTCTGGTGTATCGGTTAATGGCCAAGAACGCTGCCAAACGACCTGGCAAAGCCGCCGAGGTGCGGGTGGCGCTAGAAGCAGTTTTGGCCGGTGACGACGTTCCGACGGAGTTCACGTCAGCCAAACCTACCGCAGAGAGCGACGACAAATCCGCGGAACAAAGTGAACCGGAGAACCTTACTCAGCGACTGATCAAGGAAGATACTCACGCCTCTTCCGCGGGAGGAAGTAAGTGGGCACTGATCGCCGTGATCGGTATCGCTGTGATTGTGGGGATCATCCTATTCGTAACGCAGCGGTAATAACGAAGCGCTATTGGCGGGATTTGAGTTCGCGTGCTTTGACACGCAGTTCCTCGCTAGTCCAGCCTTCGCGATCGGCCTTGGCCAACATTTGGCGCTGCTGTTTCGAATCGAGTCGGGCAACCGCGGCGTGTGCCGACCACGATAGGTTGGGGCGCCGGTTCTCGAACGGAACTCGCCGGGCAACCGACGCATAGCGGCTAAGCATTTCGGTAGAGACAAGTCCTTCGCACATTTGGGAGAACGCTTCGCCAAAGCCATCCTCGCCAGCGTTGATCAAGTCGCCAATCCACCATGGCCCGGCGCGCTGGCACCAGATAGCGAATTGCAGTGGCCCTTGCCAGTCGTCGAGCTGCGGCCGCCCACTGATACGAATGCCGGTAGAAAAGAAGTGGAAAGGTCCGACCGAGATGTTAGGACGTTGCGACATGGCGGATGAAGGTGGGCAGTAGGCGGTGTGGTGAGTGTTTCAACTAGATTTTAGCGCTTCGCAGTAGGATAATGGAGGGCAGTTTCACCCGTCGTTTGCGTGGTAGTTTGCCTATGTCGTTCTCAAGTGCATCTCCTGGTGGTCCGTGGGGAGATTACCCCCATACCCGGCTGCGGCGTAACCGCCGCCATGAGTGGTCGCGGCGGTTGGTGGCTGAAACGTCGCTGTCGACGAGCGATCTGATTTGGCCGCTGTTCTTGCGGGAGGGCGAGGGGACTTCGACGCCGATCACCTCGATGCCCGGCATTGCGCGGTTGTCGATCGATCTAGCTGTCGAGGCGGTAGGCCGAGCGGTGGACCTTGGCATACCGGTGGTGGCGCTATTCCCAGCGACTCCAGCCGATCGAAAAACCGACAACGCCCGCGAGGCACTCAATCCCGATAACCTCATGTGTCGGGCTATCTGTGCGGTGAAGCAGGCGCATGGTGATACGATTGGCATTCTGGCCGACGTGGCGCTCGATCCGTATTCGAGCCACGGCCAGGATGGGTTGGTACGTGACGGATACGTGGTGAACGACGAAACGGTCGAAGTGCTTGTCGAGCAAGCCAAGGTGCAGGCGGCAGCTGGATGCGACATCATTGCGCCGTCGGACATGATGGATGGCCGCATCGGAGCGATTCGCCGGGGCCTCGACTCGGCCGGGTACCAACACGTACAGCAAATGGCCTATGCGGCCAAGTACGCGTCGGCGTTCTATGGCCCGTTCCGCGACGCAGTCGGCTCGGCGGCAAGTCTCGGCACAGGTGACAAACGAACCTATCAGATGGACCCCGCCAACAGCGACGAAGCGATCCGCGAAGTGGCGCTCGACGTGGCCGAGGGCGCCGACATGGTGATGGTGAAGCCCGGCATGCCGTACTTGGACGTAGTTGCGCGAGTCAAGTCGACATTCGCCGTTCCGACGTTCGCCTACCAAGTGAGTGGTGAGTACGCGATGCTCTGCGCGGCGTCCGAACGCGGCTGGCTCGACTGCCAAAAAGTAATGATAGAAAGTCTGCTGGCGTTCAAGCGGGCGGGCGCCGACGGGGTACTGACCTACTTCGCCCTGGAAGTCGCCGAAGCACTGAGGAGCGGGTGACGAAAACTAAACACCGTGTTGGTAGCCGGAGCGTTCAAGTGGCGATATCTGTCCGCTTGCGTCACGTTGCTGCAAGAGGCGGTCGATGGTTATCTGGCCAATGTCGGTGATGCGGCATCCCAGGGGCTGGAGACGGCAAAGTTCGGCTGCTACGTGTTTGGGGGCAGTAAATAAGAGTTCGAAGTCCTCACCGTCGCCGAGCGCATGGGTTACCGGAGACTTGCCCGATTGGTGAGCCAGTTTGATTGCGTCGGGAGAAACGGGGATACGGTCGAGATCGACGATGGCACCGGCACCTGAGGCTTCAACGAGTCTCGACAGGTCGAGCGCCAAGCCGTCGCTGATGTCGATGGCCGCGTGGACTTCGAAGTTTGCATGTAGTTGCCGGGCTTCGTTGACGCGCGGTGTGAAATCTAGGTGACGTCCAAGCCGACTACCGCCCAGCGCGCCAGTTACTAACAGCCGGTCCTCGGGCTCAGCGGCGCAGCGAAGCCAGGCGCGGTTGGTTTCGACCGAACCAAGTGCGGTGACGGAAACCACCAGCGGGCCGTCGGCGACATTCGTGTCGCCACCGGCAATTGGACAAGAGAACTGATCTGCTAAACGACGCATGCCAATATATAACTCGCGGGGCAGGGGAGTGGCCGACTCGTTTCGCGGCACATTGATCGACACCAAAGCCGCAAGCGGCTCGGCAGCCATGGCGGCCAGATCGCTGAGATTCACGGCCAGCGCCTTGTATCCAATCCGCTCCGCGGAATGCTCGCGCAAGTCGAAATGCACGCGATCGGTTAGCATGTCGGTCGTGACCACGAGCTCACGCCCCGGTGGTGGGGCCACGAGCGCCGCGTCGTCGCCAATACCCAACGAAATCGGCGGAGCCGCGCCCGACTGCGAAGCGAGCCACTTGACGAATTCGAGTTCCACTGATGCTTACCTGCCTGGAAGTTGGAAGTCGACGACTTCTAATTGGTGCAGGTTTGGCATCGAGTGGCAAGAGGATGGCGAACAACTAGCGACGAACGCGGGTACTCGCTGTGGCCGAGGCGACATTGATGTCGGTGTAGAGAGTCTGATCGTTCCGCACGATGTAAAACCGCACTTCGCCCAACCGGGGCAGATTCGACCGGGTGAGGATGTACTCCACATCGTTCAGCGAAGCGGTCTGCCACTTGTGCATGCCCACCAGAATGTCACCCGCTTCCAGCCCTTCCCGCTCGGCAGGGCTGTTGGCTCGCACATCGACAATTCGCAGTCCGCCGCGGTAGATGCTCTTGTCGCCGGTGAACGTGCTCTTGGGCTCGGGAGTAAGTTCCACGCCCAGTGTGTCCCACGCTTCGGATTTGTTCTTGGACTTAGAGAGCATCGACGCCGCGCTTCGTCGGCGAGTGGCGATTGGCTCGCCAGCGAGCTTGAGCGCCAAGTGATCGCCGCCGCGGATGACGTCGACCGGAAGCGTTCGGCCGCTTGTTCCAGCCAGTGCCCGTTCGATGTCGAGCGAGCGGTGCGTGTCTACCTTGCCCACACGCTGGATGATGTCGCCGCGCTCAAATCCGAATCGATCGGCGGGGCTTCCGTCCGCTACGTGGTCGACCACCGCTTCGCCCTCGGCGGCGTCGGTCCGAACGGTGAGGCCGTGCCAACGGTTTTCGTTTTCTTCGATGCTCATCAAGCGGGCGGCGATTTCCATGGCCGAATCGACGGGGATGGCAAATCCAATGCCTTGTGCCCCGGCGCGAACCGCCACGTTCACGCCAATCATTTGGCCATCGATATTCAGCAGCGGCCCACCCGAGTTGCCCGGATTGATGCTGGCGTCGGTTTGAATCAAGTCGTCGTACGCCTGCGTTTCGCTAACTTGTACGTCGCGGTGCAGCGCCGAGATGATGCCAACGGTAACGGTATGCTCGTAACCAAACGCATTGCCGACTGCCACTACCGATTCGGCCGGCATCAGGTCCGACGAAGTGCCAATGCTGATGGTTGGCAGAAGTTGCGAAGTTTGAACCCGAATCACGGCCAGGTCCGTTCTGGGATCATAGGAGATGATTTTGGCAACGTACTTGCGACGATCGGAGAACGTCACATTAATTTGACGCACGCCGTCCACTACATGGTGATTGGTGAGAATGTACCCGCGCGGGTCGATCACCACGCCCGTGCCCATCCCATTCACCTGTCGCGAATGATCACCCCGGCTGGCGGTCGCATCGCTTACGGTCTTTTGACCCTGAATATTCACCACCGCTGGGCTCGCGTCGCGAACTACACGTACCAACGGTGTGAGCCGTACCTGAGACACCTCTTTTGCCACTACCGACGAAGCGGCCAAAGAGCCGCCGATAGCAACGACAAACAACAGGGGTGCACCCATCAGGCGGGCGTAGCGGGAATCGGGCATGATGGGCACAGGGTCGATGGGTGAGGGCCCGCTGGATTGCGGACACCCACGGTGCGGGTGGAAATCGATGCGGGTGCCGGCCCGAACATCTGCTGGGCTTGCATGGGTAGAATCGACCGCCTGTTACGACCGGCTTAATGCCTACAAGACACGGCAGTACACTTCCCCCAACTTCACACGCTGCCAGCATGGCTAGCGAAGCCAGTCGGGAGTTGTTGGTGGAGAGAACACCGGACGAGCCGGAACTGGAAAGAACCTGCCAGGGGGACCACACTCCATTGGCATACCGGCGTCGAGGGCGCACGGCTGGTGGTAGCCCGCCGTGCTGGCGGGCTCGAGTATCGGTTGCGGCTCTGGCATCGACATCGGCTCAGCACCGATCGGAGTGTCTAAGTCGATCGCTTGCTGGTAATCGGCCTGCAAAGTGTGCGTTTCGTTCCGAGCTGGTCGATTGCCTTTCGCGACTGGGGCGGCTTCCGCGTCGAAAGTGGCGCCAACAACGTAGCGATCGAAGGTTCGGGCCAGATCCGTGAGCAGCGCCTCAGGGCCCATTCGATCCCGCTGGCAATGCCCGCACCGACAACCGGCAGCCGGGTCGATTGCCGCGCAACCCGTCCACGAAATCCAGGCTGCCGCAAGGATCACAAGCAGCGGACGCCGGTTACGTTGGCAAACTCGTGTAGGCACGATTAGTCGACGAACGTGGTTGGGAAAGCAATAATTGAGTTGTAAGAGGTACGGCCTCTGTCTGGTTCGGCCAGACGTACCTGGCGACTTTTGTGCAATCGCTAATGTTGCCGCATATTCCCCAATATGTCTTGCTAACTGATTGCAAAGATCGGAAACTGGCACATGGCAACCTCGGGCACAAGCCAACCCCGCACTAAGGCGCTTGTTGGAGTATCGCATTGGCAAGCATCAGGCTCGTTCTCAGTCACGCTGTGCTAGCAGCGATCGTCGTCGGTGGGCAAACCACCGAGGCAGAACACCTCGCACCCTCCGACCGCGAGGCGACGGAGCAGCAGCAGCAGCAGCAGGGCCCCACGGCCGAGCAACTCCAGGCGTGGCATGATGGGTTGGATGCCCCGCGGTATGCCGAGCGCGAGCAGGCAACCGATGCCCTGCTTTCAGCGGGCCCTGCGGCAGTACCCTACTTGAAATCGGCAGCACACGGCGACTCACTGGAAGCTGCCGACCGCGCGGTGTGGGTGCTTCAGCAACTGGCGGCGACTAACGACGAGTTGGTTCAAATCGCGGTGCTCGAAGTTCTTGTTGCCGCCGATCGATTCCCTGCGGTGGCACGCGAGGCGGAAGGCACACTGGCGGAACTGAACGTTAAGCGATGTCAACATCGTTTGGAGGCACTGGGCGCCGAGTTTATTCCCAAGACGGATGTACTTGACCGAGGTGCTGCTCCCAGGATCACGAGCATTAAGGTCAACACGAATCGCGAGGAGTGGACCGGCGGGCTTGACGACTTAATGTTGCTCGCCAAGCTTCGCCGCATTGGCAAGTTGACTATCGCATCGCGGTTGCTGGACGACGAAACCGTTGGGCGACTAGCGGCAATCGATGGCCTTTATGCGTTAGTCTTGATCGAAACCAAAGTCAGCCTTCAAAAGGCGCAACAACTTAGAGTCGATGCACCTGAGCTTCAGGTTGTTTTGCACCAAAAAACCAAACTCGGCGTGAAGTTCTACCCAGGACAGCCACTCGATGTGACCGAAGTGCTGCCCAACTCACCGGCGCATCGCGCCGGCCTAAAGACCGATGACCGTGTGACCGTGTTTGCTGGCAAGCCGGTACATACGTTCGACGGTTTGACCGCGCTCATTGCCCAGCATGAACCCGGCAACGAAGTGGAAATCGTCGTCGAACGGCAAGGCGAAAAACGCACACTCACCGCCACCCTGGGTGGCACCGATTGGTGGGAAGAGTTGAAAGACGACTGAGGGCTCTGGCCTGAGTATCGAGTGGCAGGTTGGGGAACTCGAAGACGACAACGGTGCTGGCACTGTTGCCCTCAACTAGCCCCCTACCCAGCCAAGCAGGCATTCTGGCAATTGAAGACGGGCGAGTGGCTTTGTCGCCACTCGCCCGACCTGATAGCAGTATCACACCCAGCGCCGACAAACCGCCACTGCGGCGAGAGCGGCGAAGCCTAGCAGCACGGAAGAGGGTTCAGGCACGACTGTGAAACTGAACGTGTACACTCCCGATGGCGAAAATGCCTCGCCAGTATCGGCACGGAGATCGACTAGACGCATGGTGGCTGAGTATACGCCCGGCTCTGCGTCGGCTTCGGTCCAGAAGACCGGGGTGAACGAGAAGTTCTCGTCGCCTGAGCCGATCTCGACCGTTTCCCCGGGATTAGCGAGGATATTCATCTCCGAGAGACTGCCGATGTTCAAGCCAGGCGTCATGTCGATCAACTCAATAGCAACCACAGCGCCAGTCATGGGGTCGTCGTAGTCTTCGCCGAACGGCTCAAGCGCGTAGAGCATGTAGTGTTCGGGCGTACCAGGGTCGTAGGAAGCCAGGTCCGTCGCTGGACGAATCTCCATGTCTGCATAAGTTCCGCCAGCTTCCCCACCGGGGATCGTGGTCTTCTTGCCGGCGTAGAATCCGTCGGTTGGTAGTAGCGTCAAAGAGGGAACCTCTTCGCCCAACAAATCCCCGATCTGCTCGGGAATCAGATTTCCCGGTAGTCCCTGGAAGAGTAAGGGTGGGTCGCCGAACCAGAAACTGTACTGATTCTCAGGAACGATAGTTGGAGACGCGAGATCTCCCGCGTATGAGTATCGACCAATGGTATGGAAGTGATTCTGCGAGGGGTCTTCTACGATGTCGTGTGCGTAGAGAAAGGTCAGGCGGCCTTCATTGGGATTCGGCAGCGAGGTCTCGGGCACGCCGTCGCCATTCTGATCGCTATACGCGCTCCAAGCGGGCTCGTTCGCACCGCTGTCGATCGCGACGTACCAGTTCACAAGCTCGCCTTGAACGCTGCATGCCGTCAGGAGCAACGCAACTGGGCTCAGGCCGCCAAGAAATAAACAAACTAAACGATTCATCAGGCTTCTCCTTGTTGAAAACGAGTCCCGACCAATCGGGTCGGCATCCAAAGTGGTTTCAGGAAATCTCATTGTCCGAAGTACGCCTAACGCACACCGGACCGCCAGCGGGTCATAGTCACACCTCCAAACAGCCCACATACCAGTAATGTCACGAGCGACGATGGCTCAGGAACACGTGCGGGAATGACAGCTTGCGGGCTAGCTGACGCCCCGGTTGAGCCAAAGTTCTCACGCCAGGTTTGGTAGTCGTTGAGGTCGTAGTTTCCGCCAAGTCCGTCGCGCCAAACTGTGTAGTCCGCCAAATTGACGACGCCGTCGAAGTTGAAGTCGCCTGCCAATAGTTCGGTAGCAAACGTGGCGTCGTTGGCCCATAGGCGAGCGGCATCGGCCGTGGCTTGTTCTACTTCATTGGTGCGCAGGAGTAGATAAATCGGCTCCGAATCCTCCAAGTTCTCCATCCGCAAACCAATCGATACGAGGTAGACTCCCTGGTCGGGCGGAGTAGCACCTGATCCGAACACCTCGTAACCAGGATGAATGTGCATGCCACCGCCTCCGGACGTCGGCCCAATCACGAAGCCAGGTTGATCGGAGTCACTCCCGTCCGCGATGCCAGACAACAAGAACTGGCTATGGATGGGGCCCCGGAACACGCGGAAAGCGGTGCCTGAATCGACCGGCGTGAATTCCACGTCATCCACCGACATTCCTTCACCGCCGATATCCATTCCATCCCAGTGCCACAGGTTGGCCGACTGTGGTCCGCCGATTGAGAAACTCAGGATCGAGAAACTCAAATCGCTGTTGGGCGGTAGCGGGTCGTATCCGTCCGGGAGGAACTGCGGATTAAAGGAGGCGAACCCTGGGTTGGTCGTCCAGTAGTGGACACCTCCCTGGCCATCAACATGCGTAGCAGGAAGCGTGCCAGCAAAGATCGACGCCCCGCCCACCGTTGAGAGATGCCCGTCGTCCCTGCTGGCGATAAAAATGTCGAAATGCTGCGCCAGCGCGCAGTTGTGTAGTAGCAACGCTACGCTAAGGCAGAAGAGCAGCCTCCAGTTACTTGGGCGTCTCATCGAACTCGCACCTTGCTTCGTTACCAAACGGGCCTGATACCCACCGCATTAACGCAACCCCAATGCACCTGCAATTTAATTGCATAAATTAGGAATCTAACCTTGTTTCGAGACGCGGGCAACCCCCGCCGTGCTTGAAACAAGAACCAAAGGAAGCAGCGTTGCAACTGCCAGCAAGGCAACCGACAGGGCATCCGGTTCGGGAACAGTTGCAGTGGCAATCGATGCGGGCAGTCCTGCCCCAAAATTCTCCCGCCAGACCTGATAGTCGTTGAGGTCGTAGTCGCCGCCGAGGCCGTCACGCCAAACGGTGTAGTCAGCGAGGTTAACAACCCCATCGAAGTTGAAATCGCCCGCCAGATATTCAACGACCAGTGAGTCAATCCGATCGGTGACCCAGGCTTCGGCCGCCTTACGGGCAGGGAGCACGCTCGCCTCGGGTGTCGCCCACACCTGGAAGGCCGGAGCGGACGGTTCGAGACCGTTGATCTCGAATTCGAATGCGATGAGGTAAATGCCAGCCGCCGGAAGTGTGGAGTCAACTCCATCGTTATCGTCGAGAAGAAAATACGGGTGTTCGTGGACGTACCCGTTCGGCGGCGTTGGCGCGATAACACTCCCAGGCTCCATTTCGGACAAACCCTTTGCGGTCTCCGATCCGTACACGCCGAATATGGAAAACCGATAGTCCGCGGTGGGGGCTGGGCCGAACTCCGGTGTCGCCGATTCGCCATCCCAGTAAAGGATCGTCGAGCGATAACTGGAATGCGGCCCCGAATCGACTGTCATCGGCAGGTAGTTCCAGCTAAGCTGCTCTTCCCCTGGCAACGCCTGGGAACCCGTTAGAGGAGCGATGAAGCCGGGGCTGTCTATGGAGTAGAAGCTGTTGAACCTCCCGAGGTGGACGCGGCGATCGCTTGCCGTCCACGTGTCGTAGTTGAACTCGCCAACGCCGATGGTGCCGCCGTCATCCCACACCAGCATGTCAAGGTGCTGTGCCAAAGCAGAGGGTGCCAGCACCACGAGCAAAACGAGCGACTTTCCTGAGAATGCCGCCATTTTGGTTTCTCCTTTCGTCCGCTACTGGGGCGGCATTACGAAGTTAAATCCTGTGTCGCACCATTCCGCGACCTGATCTGCGGAAATCGCGCGGACGCTACCGTCGGCATACAAGTAGTTCGCTGTCGTCGACTGGTGTCGATCGGCCGCTAGCTCGCCCGGGAAGTTGGCGTCTTCTGGATCTCCCGCCACGCGCCGCCATACTGCGCGCTCATCGTCGTTGCGCGCGAGGTTCGCCGGGCTGAACCACTCGAAGGTGTGCGCGTGGTCGTAGTTGGCCACGACTGCCCAAGTCGTAGCCTCAATTGCGACAATAGTGTCGTGTGTCGACAGCAGCTTGTTGAAGTTGTCAACGACGCCCTCGTTCGACGCCTGCCACGCTGCGATCACCGGCGGTGGCGCGCCCGGTGGTTTCTGGGACGGCTCTCGGAGGTAACCGTTAAGCAGGTAGCTAGTCAGTCCGATTGCGCGATTATCTCCATCGTCGATCGTCCTCCCGCTGGTATCCGTACTTTGACGGCTGAATCGGAGTCGACCCTCCAAGATGTCGTTGTGCTCTGGGCAGACACGTATCTCGTCGACATTCTCCATGAATGGTGCAATCGTCTCGATCCAGGACACATCCTGCGGATTGACGCCCGGCGGCAGATGCGACACGTGGCCCGCCAGATGGGGCCAATGCCCGTCGTGAACATCGACAAATTGCAAGACGCCTAGCCCAAGCTGGCGGAGGTTGCTTGCGCACTTAATGCGTCGCGCCGAGGCTCGCGCTGACTGAACGGCTGGTAGCAGCAACGCGACGAGAACACCGATGATCGCTAAGACCACCAACAGTTCAACGAGCGTGAAACCTCTTCTAGACATGCCTGGTGATCGTGACTCTGGTTCGTCGCAACGGCACCGACAGCATCAGGACCGCCTCCGATTCAAGGGTGTTCGCTCGTCTGATGGTCGTACCGAGTCCCGATTTTAGCTTCGTGCAATGCCATTGCAAGTGTGCATTTCGTGCATTTGATTGACTCCTCTAAGTAGAGCGTGCTTCGGCTAGCTGTGCGACGTTGGCGCAAACGAGTCAAGCCGGGCAAGGCGGCCGAAGCAGGCGAATCTGCATGATTCGTCGATGCAGGCTAACATGGCTAGGTGCAGACGCAGTAAGCCGGCACGCTACAGATAGGCGAAGGGCTCTCTAGGCGACGGCGTGATCGCGTCGGCTGTCCTGCCGGCAATTCGGGGCTATCCGAGGCTGTACGTAGCGCTCTATGAGCGAGGCTAAGGTGCCCTTTGTGCCCCCGAAAGCGATTTGGACGGTCGCTAACAGCTTTCAGACGCTCGTATCGCCTTGCGAATAAGTGCGCGAGCGGTCGTGTACTGACGCGCGGTGTTCAGCGATAGCCATCGTGCAATCGGGTGCTCGCCGGCCCATTCAAAGACACCTACCTCAAGCAGTTCGCGATCATCCAGCGAGTCGATGAGAAGCATCAGCGCGGCAAAGCCATCGTTTAGTCGATTGATAATCGACTTGAAAGACATCCGCTTGGCCGAGCGAGCGATGTCGTTGTTAAGGCGAGGGGTTTCGCTCCAGCGATACCCCTCCGCGGGAGTGATGGGTGTCCCTCCCTGCAGGCCGACGCCGACCCATTCAATCACAGCCTCGGTCCACCACGCTCGAACCGCAAGGAGTTCTTTCACATCCCATTCATCGGTACAGGGAAGACTTGCTATGCGGGAACCAGCCTGATCTAGCTCCAGCCTGAGCTTTTCAAAATTTGTGCGCGTCATCTCGATCAAATGACGCCGCGACTTGGGAATGGTGGACATCGAGCGGCCATGAATCAGCAGGTCGAGTTGAACGCAGGCCTGTTCCACAATTTCAAGAAGCTCTCCGCGAAGCCTTCAGAAGGCTGCGTAACGTGCAAAGGAGTAGCACTCCTCCGCAAATGCGGCCCTCTCTCAACTGCACGACGAGGTGTCGTCTTTACTGGCCCGGAAAGCCAGCCGAACGGCTAGGTTGGACCAACTTCCGTAAGTTGAAGCAGATGCCAGTTTGCAGCGGTGCGCCGCTGAAGAGCACACCGCCGGCAACCACGCGCATCCGCGAAACCGATCAGCACATCCCTCCATAGTTGCAGTTGGTGAAAGTCATCTCAATGAGAGACCACTAGACGCTACGATGCGGAGCGGTGCAACTCCTTGGCTCGTCCCTCATTTCACCGCTGATTCGGCGCTGGTGTCAACTTCCCATTTTTTGCTTGAAACTAGGCCACACATTTGATCGACTGGGGGTACTTCAAGGTGCGTTCTATTAGCGCGCCTTTCGCTCTTTGGCAACTTGGTTGTTTAGTGGCGAGTGCTAGTGGCAAGTCGCTAGCTCGGGGTGCTGCTGCGCGTGTAGGCCAACGGCTCGCGCGATGTTTCCGATTCCGCCTTCCACTTTGCCCCTTTCGAATACGTTTTGCCCCAACTGCGGGAAACCCTGGGGCAAAACTCCACGTATGCCGGTCACCCGTGGATTCCGTAAGTCGTTGATGGAAAAAGGTTTAACGCAATTGGTCGCTCGCGCCACGGGGTGAGTTTTGCCCCAGTGAATGGTGTTCGCCGTTGCTCGAGCGAGGCAAAGCCCTAAGTCGTTTTTTCGCAATAACTTGCGTCGATCGAAGAGGCCCCCGTGGGAGTAGTTGGAGGCACTTTGCAATGGATGCAAGTTCGCCTTCGCAGATCACGTCTAACCGCGACGTATGAGATGTTGCAAATCGTGCCAATCCTTGGTGTTGGCGACGTCGGCCGCCGTGAGCCCGGCACGACGGGCTTGCTTGACGCCGTATCGCAGGACGTCGAGGCCGCCGATGCTGTGGGCGTCGCTGCTGATGACAATGGGAATGCCGAGTTGCTTTGCCCGAGCGCAGTGAACGTCGTCTAAGTCGAGCCGAGCCGGGTTGGCGTTTAGCTCGAGCAGTTTGCCGTTCTCGGCCGCCGCGTGCATCACGGTTTCCAAATCGACAGCATAGCGGTCGCGCTTGTTGATCAGGCGTCCTGTTGGATGAGCGACGATTGATACCCAAGCATTTTCAATGGCCCCAACGATTCGGTCGGTAATTTGTTGTCGCTCCTGATTCTGCCCGTAGTGAACGCTGGCAATCACCCAATCGGCCTCGGTCAGTACGTCGTCAGGCAAATCCATACCGCCTTTTTCGAGGATGTCGCATTCGATGCCCTTGAGCACAACAAAGTCGTCCAATTCGTCGTTCACCAGATCGACTTCGCGCCACTGGTCGCGGAGTCGATCAGAATCGAGGCCGTGAGCCATCGAAACGCGTTTGGAGTGATCGGTGATCGCAATGTACTTAAGCCCACGAGCTTTGGCCGCATCGACCATTTCGCGTATCGTCTGCTTTCCGTCGGAAGCAGACGTGTGCATGTGCAAATCGCCGACGATGTCTGCGACTTCGATAAGTTTGGGAATCGCGTCAACGCTGGTGTAATCGAACTCGCCTCGGTTCTCGCGTAGCTCAGGCGGGTAGCAGGGCAAATCAAGCGTGGCGTAGATATCTTTCTCGGTTTCGCCGGCAAGATACACTTCCTCCTGATCGTCGCCAACTTTGAACACGCCCCATTCGTTGATCTTCAACCCGCGCTGCTTCGCCATGCCTCGCAGCACAACGTTATGTTCCTTCGAACCGGTAAAGTATTGAAGCGCCGCACCAAACGAATCAGTCGGCACGACCCGAAGGTCGACTTGCAACCCGGAAGTCAGCCTTACCGACATCTTGGTGTCGCCGCGAGCAATGGTGGTGTCGACCTCGGGATAAGCCGCCAAACGATCCATGACCTCGTTGGCGTCGCCCGCGTCGACGAGGATGTCGAGGTCGCCCACGGTTTCTCGACCGCGACGGTAGCTGCCCGCTGCTTCGATCTGTCGAACGGCCTTCGACTTGCGAAGGTACTCGACGAGCTGCTGGATTGCTTCGTCGGCAGTCGCCCAGTACACCCGCTCGCCCGATCGTTCGGCCAAGTCGATACCGGCCAGAATGGTTTGCTCGGTCTTCGCGCCAAAGCCTTTCAGCTTGCGGACGTGTTCCGCTTGACAGGCGACGCGCAACGCTTCGAGCGAATCGATGCCGAGATCCTGATAAATCACCGCCGCCTTTTTGGGACCAAGTCCCGGGATACGCAGCAACGCAAGGACGCCCTCGGGCACTTCGACCATCAACTCGTTCAGCTGTGGCAACTCGCCGGTCTTGATCAGGGTGGCGATCTTCTCGGCCAGGTCCTTGCCAATGCCCTCGATCTTGGTAAGGTCTTCGCCGGATTGAATCAGTACAGCGACCGAGTCGGGCAGGTCTTCGAGTCGTCGCGCACCATTGCGGTAGGCACGCACGCGAAATGGATTGGCTCCCTGAAACTCCAGCAAGTCGGCCATCTTCTCGAACAAAGCGGCGATTTGGCGGTTTTCCACGGTGGCACACCCCTCAGCTTTATTCCGTTAACCACGCAACCAGTGTTGCCGAGTCTTCCAAAGTCTCAACGGTCAAGTCGGGCGCGGCGGCGCGAAGTTCGTCCATGGGCGTCAGACCAGTCGGTACGGCCACCGCGTAGGCGCCAATGGCCCGGGCACATCGAACATCGTGAACCGTGTCGCCAATCACGGCAAAGCGTGAATCGGAGTTGGGCGCGGAGTTTAGATGGCGACTGGCGGCATCGACCGCCGAGCGGGCGATATCGTCGCGAGTGGTGTGGACGTCGCCATACCCACCAAACTCAAAATGATGCCACAGGCCGTAATGAACGAGCTTGGCTTCCGCCCCGCGAACAACGTTGCCGGTCAACAGGCCGAGTTCCACGTCGTCGGTTGCCATCAACCGCTCGATTAGCGTCGTCACGCCTGGCAAGACCGTCCCATCACACGCATGCAACGAGGAAGGAAGTCGATCAACGTAGGCCTCGTGGAATCGATGCCAGTTCTCGTCCGATGGCTCGACGCCGTGGGCCCGCAGCAAATCGAGAGCGATGGCTCGATCGCTGCGACCTGCAAAAGAGACGTCGGTCGATATTTGATCGACACCGAACAAGGTGCCAAATACGTGAGCAAACGCGTTTTGCCCCGCACCGCCGGAGGAGATGAGCGTTCCATCAATATCAAAGAAGCAAACTCGCATGTCGCAATTGTAAGCCGAACGGGCCAACTGGGTGAGGGTGCGTCATTTCAACGGCCGCAACTGGCGTTCTGCGCGCGCCTTGTTCAACGCGACGAACGCGGGTGGGTGCATCTTCAGCAGTTTCACCAGTTGGGTGCCGCTGATCTGGAGTCGCTGTGCCACCACCGAGAGATCGAAGTTGCAACCCGTCAGGTGGTCGAGCGTCTCGGCCAACAGGGCAGGGTAGTCGCGGTGATCAGGGCTAACCGAAATGCGTCCGCACGATACTCTGCGCTGCCACAGTTCGCTGACCGTTATGATCGGACAACGATGTTCAACCGCCAGGCGCAACCGCAACCGCGCGAGCGCCTGGTTCCGATTGGCTACCTGGCTGCGACGTTCGTTTGCCTCGGCGGAGATGCCGGTGGGCGAGTGGGTGAGCACGACCGCCGTCTCGACCTTGTTTCGGTGCTGCCCACCCGGGCCGGAGCGACGTGTGGTGGTCAACGTGCATTCGGCCAACAGGTTGCTATCGTCCATCGTCGCAGGGTGCTGGATCACGTTCGGTCCTACGCGGTCGCGTTCGTTGGGTTTCGGAATTCGCGTCGTGAGCGTAGTAGCTACGCCCACAATAAGGTAACATCACCATCACGCTGTATTGAACAGAATATGGAGGGCGGAAGTGGCATCAACACCAGAAAGTGATTCACGCGAGTCGACAGTAATGTGCGTGTGGCCATCGATATCGGCACTCCCCATCGGACAATTTCTCGGGCGACTTTATCAACTAGGTCCTCGTGTTTCGTTGCTT
This sequence comes from Pirellulales bacterium, assembly GCA_028279215.1. Lineage (GTDB taxonomy): Bacteria > Planctomycetota > Planctomycetia > Pirellulales > Lacipirellulaceae > Aeoliella. The sequence goes on along the minus strand of JANQOF010000020.1, from coordinate 75,686 downwards.
CGCATTCCGTTTCGGCCAGGGTGGCTGATCGCGCTGGCGACTGTACCGGTTGCCCTATTCTTGTACTTCAACAAGATTGTGCCACGGATTCCATTCGTACTGCTCGGCTTCAGTAATCCGTGGTGCCGGCGTTATCGGCTCACAACCGAGCGGGTGATGGCGGAGAATCCCTTCGACGCTCTCTCGGCCAAGGCGTCTGACCGCGCTGTGAAGGCCAGCGTCGACCTCAGAGGTTTCGATGCGATCGAACTCGAACAGCAACCGGGGCAGGAGTGGTATCGCGCTGCGGATTTGGTGTTCAAGCTCGAGGGCAAAGAAGTGTTACGGCTCGCTGGAGTACCGCACGCCGAGGCGTTTCGCCAAACGTGCAACAAGGCTCAACTTTCGCGCCCAAACCGGCCTGTAAGCTCGTCAGCGCCCCACTCGCCAGCATTGTGAGTGTGAGCTAGCCCACGCTGGGCGGCGGTTTGAACGCGAATTGTATGACTCCATACGGTTGCTCACGGTGCGTGGCGCCGATGATTCCAGCATCGACCGGCCGAGGTCGCTGAGAGTAACGATTGCCCCTTCCAGGAGTCCAAGAAATGCTACGCACCACTTCATTCGTTCTAATCGTGCTCGTTACGCAGGCTGCGAGTTTGGTCACCGCCCAGGTGACCGCAAACAAAGGAGATTCAGTAGCACCGCCCTTCGAGTTTGCAAACATCGACGACGCCTGGGCCGCGGCCCAAGAGTCTCGCGACCCGGTACTGATGTTCGTCACTTCCGATCACTGCTACTACTGCAAGAAGATGCTCAGCGAAACGCTGATGCATCCGCAGCTCGCCCCGGCAGTGGCGCAGCTCTTCGAAACAACCACGGTCAACGCGAATCAGAATCCGGAACTGGTTCAGAAGCTGGGAGTGCGGGCGTTTCCGACAACGCTGGTCGTCTCGCCAGACGGGCGATTGCTGAGTAAGCTGGAAGGATTCGTAGCCCCGCAGATGCTCGGAGAGCACCTGAACCCAGTTCTGAGGGCCTATTACGAGCTGACTGAAAGGCCAGCTGATTCCGTCGCCAACCGCTAACCTTTTGCATGCAACCGTTCGAGACTGTTTGCCCCGCCGAATCCGCGACCGACCAGCTCGGCAAGCGAATCGCCGACGCAGCGCAGCCATGCGACGTGATCGCGTTGGTCGGTACGCTTGGAGCCGGTAAAACTCGGCTGGTACAAGCCATTTCCGTGGCGCTCGGAAATACTGCTGAGTCGATCACCAGCCCGACGTTCGTACTGGTCAACGAGTACACCGCCGGGCGGATGCCTGTTTATCACTTCGACGTGTATCGATTGAAGGATGACGATGAGTTCTTGGAACTTGGATCCGATGAGTATTTCGACGGCGATGGAGTCACGCTCATCGAGTGGGGCGACCGTGTCGAGCATTTGCTGCCCGAGAGGGCCAGCGTTGTGAAGATCGACATTGGAGCCAATGACGTACGTCGCGTGGTGATTAGCGGGCCCCTTTCCGAGCGTCTAACAATTACTACAAAATGAACTTACTCAGGTCCTCGTCCGCCGTTACCGCTTCCAGTCGGTCGCGGACGTAGGCGGCGTTCACTTTCACCTTGCCCATCTTCATATCTGGTGCCTCGAAGCTAAGTTCCTCAAGCAGCCGTTCCATAATGGTGTAAAGCCGCCGAGCGCCGATATTCTGCGTCGACTGATTCACCTGGAACGCATAATTGGCCAAATTATCGATGGCGTCAGGCTGGAATTCGACTTCGACGCCCTCAGTCTGCATGAGAGCAGCATACTGCTTCGTGAGGGCGCTGCGGGGTTCGGTCAGAATGCGAACAAAGTCGTCCTTTGTAAGGTCGCTAAGTTCGACACGAATCGGAAAGCGGCCCTGCAACTCGGGCATCAGGTCGCTCGGCTTGGCCCGGTGAAACGCTCCGGCAGCGACGAATAGTATGTGGTCGGTTCGGACGTAGCCGTAACGAGTCTGCACCGTGGTGCCCTCGACGATTGGCAGCAAGTCGCGCTGAACGCCCTGCCGCGAAACATCGGCTCCACGTCCCCCTTCAGTGGCAACGACCTTGTCGATTTCGTCGAGAAATACGATACCCACATTTTCGGCCAGTTCAATAGCCTTGGCGTTGACGTTCTCGTCGTTGATCAGTGCTTCGCACTCCTGCTCGAACAGCACGCGGCGGGCCTCGGCCACGGTCATCTCGCGACGCGAGACGTTCTTTGGCAGGATCTTGTCGAGCATGCCCTGGAAGTCAAAGTCCATTTGGTCGCCGCCCGGGCCCATGCCGGGAATCATCATTGCCTGGGCCTTTTGCTCGACCTTGATCTCGACGGTGCGATTCTCCATTTCGCCGCCAGCGAGCATCGCTTTCATCTTTTCGCGAGTCCGCTCGTACCGCTCGGGCGAATCGGGGGAGTCGACGCCAACGTCGTAACTGTGGGGCGGTGGAGCCAACAGGTCGAGCAGCCGCTCTTCGACTCGCCTTTTCGCCTCGTCCTCCACTTTGGCCAGTTCACTCTCGCGAACAATGCCGATGGCATTCTCCACCAGCTCGCGGACCATGCTTTCCACGTCGCGACCATAGTAGCCGACTTCGGTGTATTTGGTAGCTTCCACCTTGATAAACGGGGCGCCGGTGAGCGTTGCCAATCGACGAGCGATTTCCGTCTTGCCAACACCCGTTGGCCCCATCATCAGGATGTTTTTGGGGGCGACTTCCTTACGAAGCTCTTCGTCCAATTGTTGGCGGCGCCAACGATTGCGAACGGCGATCGCCACGGCCCGCTTGGCGGCGTCTTGTCCAACAATGTGGCGATCCAGTTGTTCGACGATTTGACGGGGGGTTAGGTCGTGCACACAAGCTCCTCGACCACTATGTTGTGATTGGAGTAAACACAGATGTCACCGGCGACCTCAAGACCCTTACGAACAATCTCGGCAGCGGATAGGTCCGAATGCGCGGCCAGCGCCCGAGCGGACGCTAACGCATAGTTGCCGCCCGATCCGATGCCAAGTATTCCGTCGCTCGGCTGAATCACGTCGCCCGTTCCCGATACCAAGAGCGTATCACTGGCATCTACCACGGCGATCAGCGCCTCGAGTCGACGCAACGCCCTGTCGGTCCGCCACTCCTTCGCCAATTCGGTTGCAGCGCGGGGCATGTTTGCTGGATAATCGCGTAGTTTCTCCTCGAACCGCTCCAGTAGCGCAAAGGCATCGGCCGCCGCGCCAGCAAATCCGGCCAACACCTTGCCGTCGGCCAATTGTCGGATCTTGCGAGCGTCGGCCTTCATGACCGTTTGGCCCAGGCTCACCTGACCATCACCGCCCATGGCGACCACGCCATCTTTGCGAACCGTCAGAATGGTGGTAGATCGAAACTTCATGCCACGGTATCCAAGGAATGATGTACTCTAGTTATTGTCGCACAACGTTGGCGGTCGGCCAGGGGCCACTCTTCCGCTATGCTTTCGCACCTTGCGGCAACTTCTTGGCTTGGCATAGCACCCGCTTGTCGTTCGCAACGCGCGCACACTTGCTGCAGTAGTAATTCGCCCGGCGAACCAGCGCCGCGAGTGTACGGGCGTCGTCTTTGAGGTCAGATTTGGACCAATCGCAGAGGGATTTAGGTTTCGACAATGCGGAATACTCCAGGGCCGCGTCTGTCTGTGCGTTGAAAGGAACTCCTGCTATTCTAAGTATCTATGGATCGAAAAGAAGCACCAAAGTCTGAATCGAGCTTCGTGCCCCGCAGCCCTGAGCTAATGAATGCGGTTGATACCGTTCTGTGTCTTGTCGACCTGCAACAGCGGTTGCTGCCCGCGATATCTGACAGCGACCGGATCGTCTGGAACGCCAGACGTCTGGTTGACGGGGCGAACGTACTTGGCGTGGAAACTGTTGCGACGGAACAATACCCTGAACGACTGGGGGCGACGGTCGAGCAACTCGCTAAGCTGCTGGACGTTTCGCCGGCCAGCAAGCTAACCTTCAGCGCTGCCGGGTGCAGCGACTTGCTCGACAGATACCTCGATCCGGAAAGTGAAGACAGTCGCCATCGCGTGCTGCTCGTAGGTATCGAAGCGCACGTTTGCGTGCAACAAACGGCGTACGACCTATTGGCCGCCGGCCTGCGTGTCTATGTTGCGACTGATGCCATCGGCAGCCGATACCGTCACGACTTCGACATTGCTTTGCGTCGCATGGAGTCAGCTGGCGTTGTGCTTACCACCACCGAAGCGGCCCTGTTCGAATGGTGCGCCGTCGCGGGCACAGCCGAGTTCAAGCAGATTAGCCAGTTGGCCAAGGAGTCACCGCCAGGCAGCTAGCAGAAGATAGGCGATTGACAAAGCATAGGAAGATCGAGGTGCGTCGTAGCTCGCGCCCGGTTGCCGCTGACCGCTTGCAATGCCACAAGCCGCTGGTAAGCTTTCCAATAGTGCTATCGGCCTCAACGAGTAAGCGCATCGTTTTCCTCTCGGACTTTCATTCGTCCCCACAAGCTGCGTTTCTTACCTCAACACCTAAGAAGGAACTTCAGGGTGCTTGTGCTATCCAGAAAAGCGGGGCAGCGAATTCAAATTGGCCCCGACATTGCCGTTACCGTGGTCAAACTCAATTCCGGTGGTGTTCGCCTAGGCATTGAAGCGCCACCTGAGCTTGCCGTTGTGCGCGGCGAGTTGGCCGAACAAATACGGGCCGAAGTAGATGCGGAGATCGAACCTCTTCGCATCTTTCAAGGAGACGATGCGGATCGTTAGCGGCGCGTCTCGTCGGCAACGTCGCGCTTCACTGTCCGCTTTTCGACGAGAAGCCCGTTGCGCACGTCGAGCATCTTTGGCGAGTCGATCGACTCTAGGCGTCCGTGCTGCTGGATGTAATTGGATAGGCGCGCGAGCTTGTCTTCAAACGAATTCTCGCCCGGTGGCGAAAACCCGGGGGCAGCTCCCCAGCGAATCACCGTACCACCGCTGGTGCGGATCTCATATGTGAAGAAGCGATGCGATCGCTGCACTTCGGGGTAAGTCGACGGGATAATGTCCACCAAGCTATAGGCTTCCCAAACGTCACGTAGATGCGCAGCCAACTGAGCAGCCCCCTGCACGCGGACGTCGCTCCACGCCTCACCTACCAACGGCCGGTTCTCGATTTCAGAGATGCGCGGAAGGTAAGACCGCTCGACGTCCGTTAGATCGCCATCCGGCAAACGTACCGCGTAGCGATCGACAGGAACCAACTCCGACCGTCCCCCAACTCTCACCTCGGCAACGGCTACTGGTTGCCGGTACTCGAGTAGCACATCAATCCGGGTAGGACTTGCGAGAACGACTTGTTCGACTTTGTCGACCCATGGATGCAGTTCAAATGCATCAACTAGTCGCCGCTGAATGGTCGCCGGCTCGTCGAGCAGTGTAAGGGAGTCAGTGATTCCCGAGTCGCGAAGTACCTGTGCTTTGACATTCGAGCGAATCCAGGGAGGAGGTGCTTCGGGGATAATATGAATCACCTCGGCGGTGATCCGATATCGCGGAGATCGTGTGAGGTTGGCTTCAAAGCGGTCCCATACTATGCGCGCCGCCACGCCTGTGGCGAGCAGTACGATAGCAATGACCACGCTGCGTGGCTTGAACGGTAGCCGAGCCCGCCAACCGTCCGTTGATGATAGATCTTCCGACATCCGCAAATCGCACCAATCACCATCGAGAGTTGGTTCGGTTGGCGTACATCTATGGCGCCAAACTCGCAGCTACACTTACCAAACTTCGAGCAGTGTTTCCAGCTCAACGCCGAGTCGCTCGGCGACTCGGCTGCGGATGAGATCAACGAGCTTCAGCACGTCGCTGCTAGTAGCATCGTCACTGACGACAACGAAGTTAGAATGGCGATTACTTAGTTGCGCTCCAGCAACGCTAGCATCAGCGAGACCAGCTTGCTCGATCAACATGCTAGCACTCATCCCCCGCGGATTCTTGAACAGGCAGGCGGTACGCTGGTGCGACATTGGCTGGCCCGCCTTTTTCACGATCCACTGCTTCTGCATCCGTTTGGTTAGCGCCTCGGCGTCTTCCTGCTCGAGTGCGAAGGTAATGTCGAGAATCGCCAACTCGTCGAGGCTGCTTTGACGATACGCAAACACCATCTCGTCGCGCTTGCGCTCGACGACCTCGCCAGCTCGGGTCAGCACGGTGGCACGATAAGCCCACTGCCCAACATCGCCACCGCGGCTGCCTGCATTTCCATGCAGCGCTCCGCCAACAGTCCCGGGGATGCCCACAAGCGGTTCGAGGCCGGCTAGCCCAGCACGAACCGCTTCGTTAATCACATGCGCCAGCGGAGCACCTCCGCCCGCGGTAAGATGAGGACCGTCGACCGATGTCGCCCCGAATGAGGCATCCGCCAAGCTGATGACCATGCCGCTCACGCCGTCCTCGCAGACCAGCAGGTTCGATCCACCACCCAACAGCCGTGTGTCCACGCCTTCCTCGTGACAGCGGCGAACCAGCGCCACCAATTCATCCGCATTTCGTGGTTCGGCAAAGTACTCGGCCGCGCCACCCAACTCGAGCCAAGTTCGCGGCGCAAGCGGATACGACGTGCGGACAACGTCTTCAAATTCGTTCACAATGGACATAGCTAAGGATTCTCCTGATCTTTCGCATCGTGATCGGTTAGCAGCCAATCGTCAATCCAGCTTGTTGCCCGGCCGAGTCGCCTATGGCGGCAGGCGCACGTCGAACGCTCCCCTCGACCATTGCCCCAATGCCTCGTAGCAAGCTACCGCAACGCTATTCGAAAGGTTCAAACTCCGCACTTCTGTTCGACAAGGAATCCGCAAACAACGCTCCGGCGCTAGCTGGCGAATCTCCTCCGGCAGCCCGAGCGACTCGCGGCCAAACACGAATACGTCGTCAGGCGCGAACTCCTGATCGCCGAGATACCGATCGGCGAACTTTGTGAAGTACCAAGAACGGTCGAGTGGCAACCGCTCCGTGAGTTGCTGCCAGTCGTCCACTACCTCCCAATTGAGGTGCTGCCAATAGTCGAGTCCCGCGCGGCGGAGGTGGTAGTTATCCACCTGAAAGCCCAGTGGACGCACCAGCCACAGTTTTGCACCCACCGCCACGCATGTTCGCCCGACGCTACCGGTGTTGTAGGGAATCTCCGGCTGGTAGAGCACAATGTGCAACAGTGGCTTGTAAGGTTCGAAGCTCATTGGTCGGATGGGCTCAACGGTCGGCATAAGTGTGATTCGTCGAACCCATGGCTGCAATACAAATGGGACGGTCAGTAGAGGTTTACCTGCCTGCATCTTATAATACGCCGCCCCCTTTGGCGATTCGCCCGGAACCGTCAACGACCTTGATAAGGACCCACTATGGCAATCGGATTCGGAATGATTGGTTGCGGCATGATCAGCCGCTTTCACGAGAAGGCGCTCACCGATGTGCGCGGGGCGAAACTGGTGGGGTGTTGCGATCGCAATCCTGATGCGGCAAGGAAGTTCGCGGATGAAGCTGGGATCACGGCGTACGCGACACTCGACGAGATGTTGGCCGACGACCGCATCGACGCGGTATCGATCGGCACGCCAAGTGGTGCCCATCTGGAACCAGCGGTCGCGGCGGCCAAAGCTGGCAAACATGTGATCGTCGAAAAGCCGCTCGAGGTTACGCTGAAGCGGTGCGACAAGATTATCGCCGCGTGTGAGAAGAGCCGGGTCAAACTGGCCACGATCTTCCCTTCGCGATTCCACGACGCGCCCAAAAAGCTCAAGAAAGCCATTGATCAAGGTCGCTTCGGCCGCATGACGATGGGCGATGCCTACATCAAGTGGTATCGATCGCAAGAATACTACGACAGCGGCGCGTGGCGCGGGACTTGGAAGCTCGATGGCGGCGGCGCGCTGATGAATCAGGCGATTCACACTGTCGACTTGCTGCAATGGTTGATGGGCGAAGTGACTGAAATCTGCGCGCTCACCGATACCCTGGCTCACAAGCGAATCGAAGTGGAGGACACGGCGGTAGCCACACTGCGGTTCGCTAGCGGCGCACTGGGCGTAATCGAAGCCACGACGGCGGCCTACCCGGGCTACCTCAAACGCGTCGAGATTCATGGCTCGGCAGGATCGGCATCGATCGAGGAGGAAGACATCAAGACCTGGGATTTCGCCAAGGCGCGAGCTACCGACAAGGCGATTCACGAAGCAATGGCCAAGCGCAAGAGTGGCGGCGGTGGCGCAAGCGACCCGGCAGCCATTGGCCACCACGGCCACGCCATGCAATTTGCCGACTTCGTCAAGGCGATCAACAAGGGCGAGACACCTGCGGTCGATGGCCACGAGGGCCGGAAGGCAGTCGAAATCATCTTGGCAATCTACAAATCGGCCCAATCCGCCAAGCCGGTTAAACTGCCGCTCAAGAGCGATCCGGTGCTGGGGAAGAAGTAGCGGAGGCTCGAAAAAGGTGCTCTCAGGAAACTGACCTCCCACGTCGCCCTCGATTTTGCGACAATCGCCAGTAGCTTTTTGAACCCCGCGCCAAAGGACTGTCGCGTGACGCTTCGCAATGTGTTGGACTACGCCGCTTACTTGGCGCTGCGACTGGCGATTGCGGTGGTGCAGGCGCTGCCACCCCGCGCTTGCGAACGGATCGCTGAACTGCTTGCGACTGTGTTTACCAGCGTGGCACCGGTTCGCAGGAAGGTACTGGGCGAAAATCTGCGTATAGCATTTCCTAACATCGATGCGCGCACTGAACAGCAAGTTGCGTGGAACATGTGGCGACATTTGTTCCTGATGGTCATGGAAATCGCCCACACGCCGCGCAAGGTGCATCGCACGAATTGGCGTCAGCGTTGCGACATTCCCGACGTCGAGGCGATTATCCGCACCATGTACACCACCCGGCCAAGCGTTGTGATCTCGGCGCACTACGGAAATTTCGAACTGGGTGGCTACTTGATGGGAATGTTCGGTTTCCCCACGCATACCGTGGCTCGAACCCTCGACAACCGGTACATCGATCGTTTCGTCAACGAGTTCCGTGGCCGCACCGGGCAACACATGCTTCCGAAGCATGGTAGCGGCGAGCAAATCGAAGAACTCCTGGCCAGCGGCGGAGCGCTCACCTTGCTGGGCGATCAATACGCCGGTCGCAAGGGGTGCTGGGTGCCATTCTTCGGACGCCCCGCGTCCACCCACAAAGCCGTGGCGCTGTTCTCGCTCGGTTTCCAAGCACCCACCATGGTCGTCGGAGTGCGACGCAAGCGGCGAATGCTCGAGTACGAAATCGACGTGGCCAATGTAGTCGATCCCGCGGCTCCCGAGTTCGCTTTCGCCGGCGTACAACCGATGACCGAATGGTACACTGATTGCCTGGAGCGGCTGATTCGTCGCGGGCCTGAACAATATTGGTGGATTCATCGACGTTGGAAAGGCGAAGTTCCCGAGAAGGTGCTTAAACGTTTGAAGCGTAAAGAGCGCACGGCTGCTTGAGCAAGACGAGGAAATATAGAAAACACCATGGGCGACTGGGTAGATGTGGGCTCGGCTAGCGACTGTGCACCAGGCTCGTGCATCGAGGCCGTTGTCGGCGAGTCGATCGTGGTAGTTGTGAATGTCGACGGGATGTTCTTTGCGATGGATGGCATTTGTGCGCACCAGGGTGGGCCGCTCTCGAAAGGTGTATTGTCGGGCTGCACGCTCACCTGTCCTTGGCATGGCTGGCAGTACAACGTCGAGACTGGGCAGCAGTTGCTGAGCGATACGATACGTCAGACCGTCTACCGTGCCCGTGAATCGGGGGGTACCATACAGATTCAGTTGCCCAACCCGTAGAGTCCGCCTGTCGGCCCACCGCGTGTACTGCTTCCGCCCGTTTCGCAACTCCGATCCACCTCGCATCGCGCACCTTTGGTCGTGTCAGCCCCCACAGCGCGGGCTCGCCCAACCGGTGACCGCCAGCGTGCTGGACATAGGTCTGTTTTCGAAGCACTACTTTGATCCGGAAGGTTTCATCGTTGCCACCGATGGCGATCAGTTCGTTGGGTTCGCTCATGCTGGGTTTGGGCCAGACGAAGCGGGCGACGGGTTAGACACCAGCATGGGCACCACCTACATGGTGATGGTCCGCGAAGACCTGTGGACCTCCGACCTGCCCGACCAGTTGCTGGCCAAGAGCGAGACATACCTTCGCGAGCGCGGCGCTCGAGTGTTGTATGGCGGCGGTATCAATCCCCTAAATGGCTTCTATCTTGGTTTGTACGGCGGCAGCGAGTTGCCAGGCGTACTGCTCTCCGACTCCATTCGACGTACCCTCTTTGCCCGCAACCAGTATCGCGAACGCGGTCGGGTGGTCGTTATGCAGCGCGATCTGATCCGCTTTCGCCCTACCGTAAGTCGCGAGCAGCGCCGCGTTGCCCGCGACGTGAACTTCGAAACGGTCTATGCGCCAATCACCAAGACGTGGTGGAACACGTCGGTGTATGGCAGTCTCGAACGAATCAAGTTCTTCCTGCGTCGTCGCCGGCAGGACAAAATTGTCGCCAGCGCCATGTTTTGGGACGTCGAACCGCTGGCCACCAGTTGGGGGTTACGTGTCGCCGGTTTGTACGACTTGTGGGTCGACGACGAGTATCGTCGCCAAGGCTACGGAACCTATCTGCTGTCCGAAGCGTTCAAGGAACTCCACAAACGCGGCATTTCGCTGATCGAATCCCAAACCATGCTCACCAACGCCACGGCCCTCGAGTTCTACAGAAACCTGGGCTTCGCGCCGATCGACCATGGCCTGGTCTACCGCCGCGAAGCCCGCACTATGTAGGCCTCTGTCTACTTGGCCTGCCGTGGCCTTGGCTGATCGTGTCCGGGGCGGTAGAACCCGTGAACTTCCAGTGCCTTGTACACTTCTTCGAGCGTCTTCTCGCCGAAGTTGGAAATCGAAAGCAAATCTTCCCGAGTGCAATTCAGCAAATCGTGCACCGTGAATACGCCCTTTTCTTCGAGGCAGTTCGTCGTTCGAACCGCGAGCCCAATCTCCGCGGTACTCATCTCGAGCCGGGCCTGCAAGTCTTGGCTGTCGGTCTCCGCACGATTCAGGGGAATGCGAGTCATGGCGGGTATCCCTCCCTGGGTGATTGGATGGCGGCTGCGAACGCCCGCAGCCCGCACTCGGCAAGCGGCCAACGAAGCGGTTGCGTTGCTTCGCTAGAACGAAACAGGCACGTCCTTGGCCTCTCGCTTTCGTAAGGCGAGAGTATACCAACTTAGCAGCCGCTTCGGATTCGTTTTGCAGAATTTTTCCCAATTACATTTCTCCGGACGCTAGCGGCCGTGCATGGAGCAAATCGAACTAAGCTCCTATATTTGTTTGTAGTTAGCAAACCTCGCGCCTGTCGCCCACGTTTCGAGGCCACCGCTTACGCATGAGTGCATTGCTCGACAACCTCAACCAAGCTCAACGCACAGCGGTGCTGCACGTCGACGGCCCGCTTCTGATTCTTGCCGGGCCCGGCAGTGGCAAGACCCGCGTAGTCACACATCGCATTGCGCACTTGCTGGAACAAGGTGTCCACGCCCGCCAAATACTTGCTCTTACGTTCACCAACAAGGCCGCCAGCGAGATGCGCAACCGCGCCCAAGTGCTTGCCCCCGGTCAGCCTGTGTGGGTTAGTACGTTCCACCGCTTCGGTGCCCGCATGCTCCGCGAGTTTGGCGAGCTGGTCGGTGTCTCGCAGAACTTCACCATCTACGACACTTCCGACAGCCGCCAAGTGCTCAAGCGAGTGATCGAAGCCGAGCAAGTCCACACCATGCACTTCTCGCCCGATCGCATCGCATGTGCGATCAGTACGGCGAAGAACAAACTCATCACACCCGACACCTACGAAGCCCGCCGTGGTTCGCCGCTTTCGGAAATCGTCGCCCAAGTTTATCCCGCTTATCAACAGCGAATGCTCCAATCGGCGGCGGTCGATTTCGACGACTTGCTCATGCACGTCGCCCAGTTGATCTACCATCATCCTGAAATCCGCGCCGAACTCGATGCCCGCTTTCGTTATGTCTTGGTCGACGAATACCAAGACACCAACAAAGCCCAATACGTCATTCTCAAGGCTCTTTCGTACGACTATCCCAATCTCGCGGCCACCGGCGACCCCGACCAGTCGATTTACGGATGGCGCGGCGCCGACATTGGCAACATCCTCGAATTCGAGCGCGACTTCCCGCAGGTCCACGTCGTTCGGCTCGAGCAAAACTACCGCAGTACCAAACGCATCTTGCGCGTCGCCGACGACCTCATCGCCCACAACAAACGTCGCAAGAAGAAGTCGCTGTTCACTGAGAACGACGAAGGCGAAGCGGTGCGCCTCGTCGCTTACGCCGACCAAGATCTCGAAGCGGCCGACATCGCCCAGCAAATCCGCTCCGCCATCGAAAGTGGCCAGTGTCGCGCGAGCGACTTCGCGGTTTTCTACCGCGTGAACGCCTTGTCGCGTTCCATCGAGCGTGCGCTTCGCAAAGCCGGCGTGCCCTACCAAATGGTTCGCGGGCAGGAGTTCTACGGCCGGAAGGAAATCAAAGACGTGCTCGCCTATTGCCAACTGGCCAACAACCCGGCCGACGACGTCGCCTTCGAGCGGTCGGTCAACTCGCCGACGCGCGGCATCGGCAAGAAGTCGCTCGAGCGACTCAACGAGCACGCTTATCGCTACGGCACGTCGCTCTTGGATGCCGCCCGCGAGTCGAAGCTCAACGAAGGTCTCACCAAGCGGGCGACGAACTCGCTGCTGAAGTTCGTCGAGTTGATCGACAAGATCGCCGCCATCGCTGGTGAGTCCGTCGAGGAAGTCATCGGCACCGTGATCGCCGAGAGCGGGTACACCGAGGCCCTCAAGTCGAGTGACGACGTCGAGGACCAATCGCGGCTTGAGAACATCGAGGAGCTTCTGACTGACGCCCGGCAGTTCGACGAGCAGGCCGACGAAGCACACGAAGGCGGCGGGCTCGAAGCCTATCTCGAACGCACCTGGCTGGTGAACGAAACCGACGATTGGGAGACCGAAGCCGACAAGGTCACGCTGATGACGCTGCATGCTACTAAGGGACTCGAGTTTCCTGTGGTGTACGTCGTGGCGCTCGAAGACGGCATCCTTCCGCACGAACGGTCGCGCGACGAGCTCGAGCAGCTTGAGGAAGAACGCCGGCTGGCGTTTGTCGGCATCACCCGTGCCAAGCACCAATTGCAACTCAGTTACGTCCGCGTCCGCGACTTCCGTGGCCAACGCCGCGTCGCCATCCCCAGCAGCTTCCTCATGGAAATGCCGCGTGAGGAAATGCACATGACCGACGCCCGTCCCGACGACCTGGAGTTCTTCGTCGACGATTTCGACGCGTACGAATCCGACGACTTCGAAACCGATCCCCAAGTCTCCCCTCTACCGAACACGGGAGAGCGTTCGGGCGCGAGGGCAACTAACTTCCCTCGCCCGCAAGCGGGAGAGGGGCCGGTGGTGAGGGCCATCACCACCGCCGCCGAGCTTGCCGGTGGCGCCAACACCGCCAGACATACCAAAGTCTCGCCGGACGTCTTCGCCCACGGCATGACGGTCATCCACCCCGAGTTCGGCCCCGGCAAAATCACCGCTCTAAGCGGCGCGGGCAAAGCCCGCCGCGCCACCGTGCAATTCGCCACCGCTGGCGAGCGAAAGTTCGTCCTCGCCCACAGCCCACTGCGGCCGGCTCAGGGGTAATAGCCGCGTTGCGAGTAAATTCACCCCTGTGCAAAAACCCATTGGCGTAACTCTCTGCGACTGAACGCCTTAGCGCTTATGCACAACGTTCCGCAAGCGAAACACGATCGGCTGTGCATTTACTCGCGCCTTGTCGCTTAGGCCGTTCTCCGTAACCCAAGCCTAGACAAGCACTTCGAGCAGACGCGATTGCGCAAGTAGCTGGAGTAAATTCACGCCGTGTGTGGCAGCCGGGAATTTACTCCAACTCTCGGGGTGGCCCAGGTTGGCGTAGCCTACCTGGGTGACGCCAGTCACAAGAGGCTTCTGAACATGGCTGTCGTGTTCAAGTTGTCAAACAACAAATTGGCACGTGGGCCAAACCTCCATTGGATCAAACCCGTGGCCCACTTTCTACAAGAAAATGTAACCGCCAAGGACGCCAAGAGCGCCAAGGAATTTTGGCGGCGGATGGACGCCGATTGACGCAGATGAGAATTGGGTTTTCTACCTGAACCTTTATAAGCGAGCATCTGTGTCTATCCGTGTTTATGCGTGGCGAATTGCCTTGGCGCTCTTGGCGTCCTTGGCGGTTCAAAACTGCTCGGCGGTCGCAAAATTGCCCACCTCGAGATTCGCGGCTAGACTGCGGCCATGCCACTCCGCACTCAAAATTCCAATCTCCGCAATCGCCACCTGCGGCTCGAGCCCCTCGAAGACCGCCGCGTTCTGGCGGCAATCGTCGTTGGCAACAACAACGATTTGGTCAATGGCGACACCACCAGCATCGCTGCCCTCGAAGCAAGCCCTGGCCCCGACGGCATCAGCATCCGCGAAGCAATCGAAGCAGCGAACAACACCGAAGGAGCGGATGAGATCACGTTTGATTTTGGACATGATGGGCCGGAGGAGATTCTGCTGACATTGGGTGAGCTTCAAATCACGGATGAGCTGACGATCACGGGCGATGGGCCGGAGCTGTTGACGATTGATGCGCAGCAGCAGTCGCGAGTGTTTCTTATTGAAGGAACGGGTGAGTTTTCAATTGCCAAAACCACGCTGACGAATGGCTTGGCTACTGACGACGATAAAGGGGGAGGTGCCATCTACAGTTCGCTCGGTAACTTGACCTTAAGCGAGGTGATTGCCAATCACAATCACACCACTGGTGAAAACGGGCACGGTGGCGCCGTAAACGCAGCTAACTTGACGCTACTTGGGACGACAATAAGCGGAAACTGGACGGAAGGTGCCGCCGCGAATGGCGGCGGTGTCTTATCCACCGCCGTGCTTATCTCAAGCGACAGTCGGATCGTGGACAACCATACGATAGGTTTTTCCGCAAGCGGCGGTGGCTTGGCTGCGGGATCGGCTCAAATCACTCGTACGATTGTCGCCGGAAATCACACACAAGGACACTTGGCTTATGGCGGTGGGATGCTCGGACTACCAAACGGCGATTTCACGCTTATCAATACCACCGTCTCGGAGAACTGGACGTTAGGTTTTGCGGCGTCCGGTGGAGCCCTTCACGTGGTATCGGACGAATTGGATGTGGTGCAGAGCACAATCACCGCAAACTGGACAGAAGGAGTACAGACATACGCAGGTCTCAGCACTGGGATAACTCAGGTAACGATCCACGGCTCCCTTTTGACTAAGAACTATGGGCGCGGATTCGAGTCGAATATCCCCTCAACAGGCACACGCGATTGGATAGTCAACTTCTCCATCATTACTGGATTTCATGGTGTGCCAGAGGACATCGGCGAAGGGAATTTGTTTGACGTCGACCCCCGCCTTGGCCCGCTCGCCGATCACGGTGGCCCCACCATGACACACGCGCTCTTGCCCGGCAGCCCCGCGATCGCCGCGGGTGATCCTTCGATCGTGTTCGATCCCAACGAGTTCGATCAACGCGGCGAGGGATTCTTCCGTGTCGCCAACGGCGGCAACAGCCTGCGGATCGACATCGGCGCGTACGAGTCGCAAGGCATTCCCGATTATCCCGTTGGCGATTACAACCACGACGGCATCGCCAACCTGGCCGACTACACCAAATGGCGCGACACCCTCGGCAGCACCACCGACTTAGCGGCCGACGGCGACGGAGATGAAGTCATCGGCCCTGGCGACTACGACGTGTGGAAGCAGCGTTTTGGCAACACGACGATTCCGTTGAACTCTCCGGCTGCCTCCCTTGAGACAATGGAGTTAGCATTCGCGTTCTATCAAGCGCCCGAACCAACCGCCGCAAAATTGCGGGCCGAAGTAGGGTACATGGAATGCACCAATGCCGAGTCTCTCAAACGTGATGGTGCATTTGATGCACCCTACGCGCTGGATGCCGCTTCTACACATTCAATAGCCGCAGCGAAACACGCGTCCGCCGCATCCCCGCCATCGCCGCATCTCCTTTCAGGTCCGACGTTAGCCATTGCTTGGGATGATCTCGCCGACAGTTAGTCCGATTTCGCTGCAGGGCGCGCCGCCTCGCCGTTGCGGCGACGTCCCTCGACCGCCTGCAGTTCTTGCCGTTGTCCCCAGATGTAGAACACGAATCCGACCAACACGCCACACGCGGTCGAAGTCAGTACGGCCGACGCGCTGCCGGTGAAGTTCGAGTTCTCAGCGGCCGCTTGCGTGGTGAGCACTAAACCCACCAGACTGACGACCAGCCCCAACGCGTCGGAGAGGATTTCTGAGGGGCTGAAGCCCGCGCGGGCGAGGACCACTAACTTGCCGATCGTGAGTTGCAACGCAAAACTCACCACACCCGCCACCATGATGGCAAAGCCAATCCAGTGGAAAGCCGGGAACGAAATTGCCTCGGCCAATTGGTAAATGGGGTTCAAGATGCCGGCTGAGATTTCTTGAGCCTGGGCACTCTCGTCAATCGCCTTGGCAGCGGCGTTGGCCGTGTCTTTGGCGCTTTCGACCGTCTTAGCGGCCTGTGCCTCCAAATTGGCATCGGCGTCGTTGCCAGCGTCCTGGCTCCAAGCTGCAAGCGGCATGGCCAGGATCACGATGAACATGGTCACGGTCGAGAAACTGCGTAACATTTCGTTGGTCCTCCCATAGAATGCCCCGGTACTCGCAGACCGCCTGCGGGTGACTTAGGAGTGTATTCGGTGATTATCGGGCTTTATCGGGCTGGTTTAAACCCAGCCGGACCGCCACGCGGTCCGTGAGGACTCATGTCACGGACCAGGGACAAGCTGGGGGGTTGCGACCGCCCGTAAGTGCGTTACACTACTGGGCTTGGCAGCGACGTGTTAATTGAAAGTCAAGTAAAACCCAGTGATGACAAGGGCAATTGGGCCCTTGGGAAAAGGAGTGAAACGCACCCCTAGCCCACCAAGCCGAGATGGATCTGCGGCTGAGCAAGGCCGCCGATCTAGTTCGTCGGCCGGTTGCAGTGCGAGGGGTGGCCTGACGCCAGTACACGGAGCACCGGCTTTGTATGTCAAGTTGCCCGGAGAGATAGGTTTTAGAGTATGCCGCTTACCAAGGATCGGAAACAACAACTGATTGGTGATTTTGGCCGCGAGTCGACCGATACCGGTTCGCCCGAGGTCCAGATCGCGCTGTTGACCAATCGCATCAGCGAGATGACGCAGCACATGCAGCAGCACCCCAAGGACTATTCCAGTCGTCGGGGCTTGCTTCGCATGGTGAGTCGTCGTCGTCGGTTGTTGGACTACGTCAAGCGGCACAACCCCCAACTCTACCTCGACTTGCTGCGACGGCTCGAAATTCGTAAGTAACTTCCTGCCGCACGCGGGGCTATCCCGCAGCCTCAACCGCCCGGTGCCTTCGTAATTCGCCGTTCTATCGTGCGATTGCTGGTACTGCTGGCCATTCTCTTGCCGCAAAACCGAACAGCGTGGCCTGGCAATTCGTGTGACTCGGGCCTCGCACCTGCGTGCGCCATTGGCTTAGCCAGTGCGACCAGCGGATCACCGGTTGCCAAATCAACACTTGGGTGTGTTCCACTCCTGTTCCTGACGCCCATCGTGCCCGCAGGAAAGTTAGAAAGAAAGAAAGAAACGTGAATCGAATCAAAGTAGAAAAGCAAATTGGTCGGCAGGTACTATCGATTGAAACTGGCGCGCTCGCTAAACAAGCGGCTGGCGCTTGCTTAATTCAGTATGGTGAGACGGTCGTGATGGTGGCGTCCGCCCACAGCGCACCACGGCCCGGTACCGACTTCTTCCCGCTCACATGCGACTACCGTGAGCGCCACGCGGCCGCGGGCAAGTTCCCCGGCGGGTTTTTGAAGCGCGAAGGGCGACCGACCATCAAGGAAACGCTCACCGCGCGATTGATCGACCGCCCCATTCGGCCCATGTTCACCGACGGCTTCATGGACGAAGTGCAGGTGCAGGCGTTTGTGATGGCCAGCGATCGCCAGACCGACGGCGACATTCTGGCGATGAATGGCGCTAGCGCCGCGCTGTGTGTTTCGCACCTGCCGTTCCACGGGCCACTCGGTTCGGTCCGGCTCGGGCAAGTTGATGGCGAGTTCGTGGCGTTCCCCACTGCCGATGAATTGGAATACAGCGACTTGGACCTGATTGTCTCGGGCACCAAGGACGCCATTTTGATGATCGAAGGCTTCGCCCGCGAGATGCCCGAAGACCGGATGGTCGAGGCCTTGCTTGAAGCGCACCGATACGTCGGCGAACTGTGTGACTTGCAACTTGAGCTCGTCGAAAAAGTGCGGCCGGAAAAGATGGACTTCCAGACTCCACCTTCCGACGGATTGTGGGAGCAAATGAACGAGCAGTTTTACAACAAACTGCACGCCGCGAAGCAAACCGTCGGCAAGCACGATCGGGCCGAGGCAAGCAGTGCAGTGAAAGAAGAAGCACTCAACACACTGGTTCCCGACCCGGATGCTGAGGGCGCCTTCACGCTCGCGTCGTTCGGCAAGAACTGGCACGACTTGGAAGAGAAGGTAATCCGCGACTTGATCCTGTCCGGCACGCGTGCCGATGGCCGCGACCACAAGTCGCTACGCGCCATTGAATGCGAAGTCGACGTGCTGCCGCGTGTGCATGGCTCGGCCATCTTCCAGCGTGGCGAAACCCAGTCGTTGATTACCATCACGCTCGGCACCGGGCGCGACGAGCAGCGAGTCGACGGGTTGTTCGAAGAGTATTCCAAGCGGTTTATGCTCGACTACAACTTTCCATCATTCTCTGTGGGCGAGTGCCGGCCGATTCGTGGCCCCGGGCGTCGCGAGATTGGTCACGGCATGCTGGCCGAACGAAGCGTCAATCCCGTGCTGCCCGACCACGACGAGTTCCCCTATACGATTCGCGTGATCTCCGACATCACCGAGTCGAATGGTTCGAGTTCGATGGCCAGCGTGTGTGGCGCGACCTTGGGCCTGATGGCGGCCGGCGTGCCAATTTCCAACCCCGTGGCCGGCATTTCGACCGGCTTGGTGAAGGAAGGCGACAACTTTGTGCTGCTCACCGACATCATCGGCGACGAAGACCACTTCGGCGACATGGACTTCAAGATTGCCGGCACGCAAAACGGCATTACCGGCATCCAACTCGACCTCAAGATCAAAGGCATCAGCGAGGAGATCATTCGCGGCACCCTCGCTCAATCGCGCGAAGCGCGGATGGAAATCCTCAGGGCGATGCTGTCGACCATTCAGCGGCCACGGACCAATACGGCCGCCTCGGCGCCACGATTGGTGCGAACGACCATTGTGCCCGACAAGATCGGTATGCTGATCGGCCCTGGCGGCAAGAACATTCGCGCCATCCAGGAAGACACCGGTTCACAAATCGACATCGACGAAGACGGCACTGTGACCATCGCCGCAGCGAACGAAGACGCGTTAAAGCAGGCACTATCGCGCGTCGAAGCTTGCACCGCCACCGTGCAAGTGGGGCGGATTTACGATGGCAAGGTTACCAGCATCAAAGACTTTGGTGCATTCATCGAAATCCTGCCGGGCAAGGACGGCTTGTGCCACATCAGCGAACTTTCGAACGAGTACGTCTCGAGCGTCGCCGACATCCTGAACGTGGGCGATCCGATTCAGGTGAAGGTCATCGCCGTGGACGAACAAGACCGGGTGAAGCTCAGCCGCAAGGCCGTGCTGGCCGAAGCCGAATCGAACGGCGAACCTGCGCCGGTGGAATAGCAGTGTAGGGGTCAGGATTCGGAGGTCAGGGAAACTTACGGGAGACATCGCTTCGTGGCGAACTTCCCCCGTGTAGGATAGTTACCCTAGTAGGTGCCAGCACCGCCGCCGCCGGTACCATTCCCAGAACCCTGAATCCCGACCCCTCACACCAATGTCCGAGCAAACGTCGACGGCCGTCAAACGACTGATGGACCAGTACACCGAGATCGCTCGGTTGGCCGGCGCGCTTGCGCACGAAATAAAGAATCCCCTGTCGACCATTCGGCTCAACCTGCAACTATTGGCCGAGGACATCGAAGACCAGCCCACTCCCCGACAGCAGCGATCGCTGCGGCGGGTAGAGACGATGCAAAAGGAATGTCAACGGCTACAGGGCCTGCTGGATGACTTCTTGAACTTCGCGAAAGTGCGGCAACTGACGCTTAGGCCAACCAGCCTGAATCGCGAGTTGGACGACCTACTCGACTTCTTCGCCCCCGAGGCGAAAGCGGCCGGCGTCGACGTGGTTCGCTATTTCGATCCCGAATTGCCCTCGGTGCTGCTCGATCGCGAATCGTTTCGCGGGGCAGTGCTCAATTTACTAATCAATGCCAAACAGGCAATGCCAGATGGCGGACAACTGACCATCGTCACCAACACCGAAGGTGAGTGGGTACTGCTGCACCTGATCGACACGGGCTGCGGCATGGACGATCAAACGGCGGCGCGAATGTTTGAAACGTTCTATTCCACAAAGCCTGGCGGTTCGGGACTAGGATTGCCCACCACGAGCAAGATCATCGAAGCCCATGGCGGGGCAATTCGTGTCGAAACCGAATCGGGTCGCGGCACCCACTTCACGATTTCACTTCCGGTACCGCCACGGCTTGCACAGCAAGACGATCCGCAGCGCGAAGTAACGATGCCCGAATGAAAGAAGTTTCAAAGGCCCAGTTTCAATTCTCAATGGCGTCCCTTGAAGACCTCGATTCGATCCTTGAAACTTGAATCTTGAGACTTGCCTCGTTCCAACTCCCTACCATGGCTAAATCGACAACCGCACAACCTGGCCCACCGATTCGGGTGCTGGTGGTCGACGACGATCAAGCGCACGCCGAAACGATCGCCGACAGTTTGTCGAGCCAAGGCTACGAGTGCGTCATCTCCACCTCTGGCGAGGAAGGGGCGGAGCAGATCGAGCGCGGGTCGTTCGAAATTGTGGTGACCGACTTGAAAATGCCCAAGCTCGGCGGCTTGGAGTTGCTCGCCAAGGCTAAAGACGACTTGCCCGACGCGGAAGTGATCTTGGTGACGGGCCACGGAACGATCGAATCGGCCGTCGAGGCGATGCGCGACGGTGCTTCGCACTTCTTGCTCAAGCCGCTCGACTTGGGGCAACTGCGCAGCGTCGTCGACAACGCCGCCCGTGCTCAGCATTTGCGGCGAGCCAATGCGGAACTCAATCGTCGGCTGGACGAAAAGTTCGGCTTCGAAGGCCTCATCGGCAACAGCCCGCCGATGCGCGACCTAATCGAGCGGCTGCGTCGCATCGCCCCCACCGACGCCACGGTGCTTATCGAAGGCGAAACCGGCACTGGCAAAGAGCTCGTGGCCCAGGCCATCCATCAAAATAGCCCGCGCAAAAATCGCCACTTCGTCGGCCTTAACTGCGCCGCGCTCAGTGAACACATCCTCGAAGGCGAGTTGTTCGGCAGCGTTCCCGGTGCGTTTACCGACGCACGCGATCGCATGGGCAAATTCGAGTACGCCGACGGCGGCACGCTCTTCCTCGACGAAGTGGGCGACATGCCGCTGCCAACGCAGATCAAGCTGCTTCGCGTGCTCGAAAGCCGCGAGATCACCCGCGTCGGCTCCAACGACACCGTCAAAGTCGACGTGCGGATCATTTCGGCCACCAATCGCAACTTGGAAGCGGCGGTTGCCAACGGTGAGTTTCGCGAAGATTTGTATCATCGCTTGAAGGTCATCACGCTTAAGCTGCCAAGCCTTGCCGAACGTACGCAAGACATCCCGCTCTTGGTCGATCACTTCATGAAGGTGCACGCCGCGCGCCATGGCAAAAAGATCAAGAGCATGACCACCGCGGCCCGCCGGCGTCTGATAGCGTTCAACTGGACTGGCAACGTGCGGCAACTATCGAACACGATCGACAGCATGATCGTCGTCGACTACGACGACGTGCTTGACCTCGACGACCTGCCACCCGAGTTCCGCCCGCCGGAGAGCGAGTCGGGCGGATCGGCAGCCGATGGTCTACACACCCTGGTTGGCAAACCGCTCTCCGAAATCGAAGGGCTGTTCATCGCTGAGACACTCAAAGTTACCGGCGGTAACCGCGAAGAAGCCGCCAACATGCTGGGCATCGGCGAGCGAACGTTGTATCGGAAGATCAAGGAGTATGGGTTGAACTGAGGGGTGAGGATTCAGGGGCCGGGGGGCAGGAAAATGGTAGTGTAACGCACCAACAGTTGAATCATCGCGCAACTCGCAACGGACTACAAACAACTGACCACGGACGACCCACACGATGCCCACCATTCGCCAACTCTCTGCTTCGGTTGTGAACAAAATCGCGGCGGGCGAAGTGATCGAGCGGCCCGCGAGTGTCGTGAAGGAGCTACTCGAGAACTCGATCGATGCCGGCGCGACGCGTGTCGACGTGCGGCTCGAGCAGGGTGGGCGGGAACTGATTCGCGTGGTCGACAACGGCTGTGGAATCGCCGCCGACGAGTTGCCATTAGCCGTGGCGAATCACGCGACGAGCAAGATCAGCTCCGCCGACGACCTATTCGAAGTCGCCACGATGGGCTTTCGGGGCGAGGCGCTGGCGTCAATTACTGAGGTCAGCCGCACCCTGCTGCGCACCCGCACCGCGGAAAGCGACAGTGGTGCGGAGCTGCGGATCAACGGCGGCCAGGCCGAAACGGTCGAGCCATCGGGATGCCCGGTGGGCACTACGATCGAAGTCCGCGACCTTTTCTTCAACACGCCCGTGCGCCAACGTTTTCTGCGGACGCCGCAGACCGAAATTGGCCACGCAACCGAAGCGTTCGTCCGCATTGCCCTTGCGCACCCGCGAGTCCACTGCCGATTGGAGCACGGCACCCGCGAAGTGCACGACTTGCCGCCCACCGACGACTGGCGGACTCGTATCTCCCAGGTATTCGGCAACGAACTGGCCGACGGGCTGATCGAGGTCGAAAGCGTCGACCCGCCTATCGCGCTTACCGGCTACGCCGCCAACCCGCAGTACAGTAGGGCGAACAATCGGCTGCAGTATCTGTTCCTCAACGGTCGCAACATTCGCGACCGCGCGCTGCAACACGCACTTGGCGAAGCGTATCGTGGGTTGTTGCTCACGGGACGCTATCCCATTTGTTTCCTGCGTTTCGACATGCCCGCGAATCTGGCTGACGTGAACGTGCATCCCACCAAGCTGGAGGTGCGATTTCAGGATGGCGGCAGGTTGTACAGTCAGCTATTAGGCGCCCTTCGCAGCAAGTTCTTGTCGACCGACCTCCGAGCAGGCCCGGCAGGGCAGGGGGTTTCGCCAACGCGCGAAGATGATGTCGCGGCAGGTGGCCCCAGCCAACTCGTTGAGTGGGCCAAACAGGAGCTGACCCAACGACGGCTCGACTCTGCCTCCGCGCCGCAGTCATCAAGCCGACCCGTAGGCGAACCGCTGGTCATGCACCGAGTGCCTGCACCGTTCAAACCGTTCCCCAACACAGGCGCGCCGCTCGCGTCACAGCCACCGACTGAGCAGCAACCCAACGATCCTGCACCGGCGGTGGAAGTGAATGTCGCCGATGTGCCACTATCTCCGGCAACATCGAAAGCAATTCAGGTTCACGATCGTTATTTGATCGTAGAAACCGACCACGGCATGGAGATCATCGACCAGCATGCGCTACACGAGCGCATTCTGTACGAGCAGATTCGCGCGAAGGTGGCTGCCGAGGGACTCGAGACGCAGTCGTTGTTGGTGCCCGAGCCCGTGGACCTGACGTCGGACGAGGCGGCGGTGGTGCTTGAGCAACAAGGGCTATTGAAGAAGCTGGGCGTATCAATCGAACCTTTTGGCGGCGATACAGTCCTTGTGTCGAGCTACCCCGCCATGCTCGCCAATCTGCCGCCGCGTGAAGTTCTGGGCGAAATCGTCGAGCGTTTGGTGTCGACCGATCGGCTGCCCGAGGCGAGCGACCTGTTCGATGAGTTGCTCCATACCGTCGCCTGCAAGGCCGCGGTAAAATATGGCGACCGGCTCACGCCCGAGGAAATCGAGGCCTTGCTCGACCACCGACACCTCACCGAAAACCACCATCATTGCCCGCACGGCCGCCCCACCGCACTCGTGTTTAGCTGCGACGACTTGGACAAGCAGTTTAAGAGGATCTAGGGGCCCACACGCGAAGCAAATAGGGAATTGCAGCGCCCACTGAATTGGATCAAACTGAGACTACTACATTCGAAGTCGGTCTGTTCGCAAGTCCCTGCCCCCTCACCCTTGAATCCTTCTACAGCATGATTTGCGTCTCGATTGGCCGCAGCCGTCACAAGCATTTGCTTGCAGAGTACCACGAACTGGTGAAACGCGGCGCTCAACTTGTCGAACTGCGGCTCGACTATGTGGCTAGCAGGCTGAACCTGCAGCGGCTGCTGAACGACCGGCCCTGCCCGGTCGTCATCACCTGCCGTCGCGAGCAAGACGGTGGGAAGTTCAGTGGCAGCGAAGAACAGCGGCAGAGGATTCTACGCGAGGCGATCGCCCTTCAGACCGAATACGTCGATCTCGAAGACGACATTGCGGGCGACATCCCGCGGTATGGCAAGACCAAACGAATCATCAGCTACCACAACTTCCGGCATACGCCAGACGATTTGGAAGAGATCTACACACGGCTAGCCGCGCTGGATGCCGACGTGGTGAAGATCACGACCATGGGACAGAACCCGCACGACAATGTGCGGATGCTCGAGATGGTGAAGCGGGCCGAGTTGCCCACGGTCGGCATGTGCATGGGCGACATTGGTACGCCCTCGCGGATTCTAATGGCCCGCTACGGAGCGCCGTTTACCTACGCCACGTTTCATCACGAGCGTGCGCTTGCCCCGGGGCAACTTGCGTTCGACCAGATGACGGAAATCTATCGGTACGACTCGATCGACGCCGATACACAAGTCTACGGCGTGATCGCCGATCCGATCGCCCACAGCTTGAGCCCGCACATCCACAACGCAGCCTTGGCCGCCTGTGGACTCAACGCGGTATATGTGCCGTTTCGCGTTCCGGTCGACTCGCTGGGCCAATTCATCGAAGACGTTCCCCGCCACGGCATCCATGGGCTGAGTGTCACAATCCCGCACAAGGAAGCGGTGGCCAACTACGTCACCAAGGTCACCCGCGACGTCAAAGGCATCAAAGCCGCCAACACCATGGTATTTCGCGATGGCGAGGTGCTGGGGTGCAATACCGACTGCGAAGCGGCGATGAGTTCGCTGGAAGAAGCGATGGACGGCCAAACGCCGCTGGCCGACAAGCGGGTATTGTTGCTGGGGGCCGGAGGCGTTTCTCGAGCCATCATGTTTGGACTGAAGCAGCGCGGCGCGCGGACAATCATTGCCAGTCGCACTCGCGACCGTGCCGATAAGCTGGCCAAGGAATTCGACGCCAAGGCGGTCGAATGGAACGCCCGGCATACGGTACCCGCCGATGTCCTCATCAACGGAACGCCTATCGGGATGCATCCCAACGTCGACGAAACCCCCTTCAACAAGTCGTACTTGAAACCCTCGATGGTAGTGTTCGACACCGTGTACAACCCTGAGTCGACGCTGCTGATCAAAGAGGCGCGATCTCACGGCTGTCGGACCGTCACCGGTGTCGAGATGTTCGTGAAACAAGCGGGCATGCAATTCCATCTCTTTACTGGTATAGAGCCGCCGCTCGACGTGATGCGCGACACGCTCAAAAGAGTGACTGGCCCGGTGAAGTATTGAAAAAGGGGATAGCGTCGACGGGCGAGGAACTCGTGCTGTGCTAGAGTTGAATTACAGTGTGAGCCGAACGCGCTAATCGGATATCATTGAAAGAACCGAGGGTAGCGCCTGCAGCTCACATCACTCCGCCGTATCATGCAGCTTTGACAAGTCATTAGGGAATAAGTCAGGCAGCCCGAAGGCGAATCGCTGTGGTAGGATGAACGCATGGCGCTCGACAGCAGTATCTTCTTAATTGGCTATCGTGGGACGGGTAAGACGACCGTCGCCCGTCACCTTGCCGACTTGGCCAACTGCGCATGGGTCGATTCGGATGCACTCGTCGAACAGCGCGGTTACCGAACGATCGCTGAGATCTTTGCGGAAGAGGGAGAGTCGGCATTCCGTGATTTAGAACAGGGCGTTGTGTCGGACTTGGTTGACTTGCAGGGGCGAGTTGTGTCGCTTGGCGGCGGCGCGGTGCTCCGCGAGGCCAATCGCCAGTCGCTTGCCGGCAACCATGTGGCGTGGCTTACCGCTTCGGCAGCGGTGATCGCCGAGAGATTGGCTACCGACAAGGTTTCGGCAAGTCAGCGGCCGAGCCTGACCGGCAAGGGACTTTTGAACGAAATCGAGCAAGTGTTGGCTGAGCGAACGCCGATTTACAGACAGTGTGCTACGATTGAAGTCGATACCGAAAGTCGCACACCCCAGGCGGTTGCCCAGGAGATCTACCGCCAGCTTGTCAGTCCGTAACACCCCAACGCCATGCAGCTACTGCTTGCTATCCCCCTCGTAGCGCGGCTTGGCATAGTGTTTCTCGTCGCCGCGTGCGCGGCGTCTCTCGCCAACGCGACAATCTATCAGTTCGCCTGGCACCTGCGGTTGCGTTCTCCATGGCAGCGACGCCACGACGATGTCGCCCGAAGAACTTGGCCCGACTACTTGCCAATCTTGGGCTGGTTGCGTCTGCGACGCGAATCGAAAGTGCACGGCACAGCCCATTGGGTACGCCCGCTGCTTGTTGAGCTTTTGTTCGCGCTCGGCATGGCGTGGCTCTACTGGTGGGAAACCGTTGCCCTTGGTTTGATCGCGGAACAGTTGGCGGTGGTGCCGGGCGGCGTGAACACGACGGTACTCGTTGGTCCGGCTCACCTGCAGTTTCTGGCCCACGCAATCTTGGCGTGGTTCATGTTGATCGCCACGTTCATCGACGCCGACGATCAAATCATTCCCGACATCGTCACGGTACCGGGAACCTTGATCGGATTGATCTTTGTCACGTTCTTTCCACTCGCACTACTGCCGCAAATCACAATGCCTGCAATTGCTCCGCAGGTCGGCGTGCACCTTATTGATCGGGCCGGAAACGCAACGCAGTTCTATCTCGAACCCGTGCACTTGGCGGCATCGAGCGATTGGCCCGCCGCGCTGGTCGCTGCGCCAAATCTTGAGTCGCTCGCGATCGGATTGGCGTGTTATTGGCTATGGTGTTTCGCGTTTGTACGAAGGCGATGGATCACTCGGCGGGGCATGGGCCGTGCTGTGCGGTACTTCTTGGCGCGCATCGCACGCGATTGGTGGAGTACCCCGCTTCGCGAAGTAACTGCGATCGGTACACTTGCCGTATTGGGCGTTTGGTGGTGGGGTGGCCCGGCTTGGGTGGGACTGCTTACGGGGCTGGTGGGTTTGGTGGGTAGCGGTGGCATAGTGTGGCTGGTTCGCATCTTTGCTGGTGCGGCTCTAGGCAAGGAGGCGATGGGCTTCGGCGACGTGCTGTTGATGATGATGGTCGGCACGTTCATCGGATGGCAAGCCGGAGTGATCGTGTTTTTCCTCGCGCCATTCGCGGCGCTGGTGTACGGGCTCATTCAACTGATTGCGCGCCGCGAAAACGTGCTGCCGTACGGACCGTTTCTGTGTGCGGCAACCCTTTTCGTGATTGCACGCTGGGACATGGTGTGGCTGAAGGTCGAGCCGCTGTTCCAATTGCCGTGGCTGGTGCCCGCGGTGTTGTTGATTTGCATGGTTCTCATTGGCGCAATTCTGACGGTTTGGCGGGTGCTGAAGGACCTTATTTGGCCGCTACCCGAGGCGGAGTGACCTAGGTTTTTGGATATGGCCGCCGCGCGTGGCCAACGAATCCATGACCCAAGGCTCAACTCACCATGCCGCTGTGGACCACCGTCTACGATTTGTCCGAAGGCCGCGATCTGTTGGCGCGCGGACGGTATGGCGTGATCGAAGCCTCTGCCGGGCGGCTGCACGGCATCGAGTTACGCCCGCTGCCAAAGATGATTTCCTGGCCCGAGGTATGGCCCGTGCGGCTGAAGTTTCATGCTCGGGGGCCGGTCGACCGCTGCCGGCTCTACTACAACCAGCCGCTGGGTATACCCAACTTTCTGGCGCTCAAGTACATCGTCTCGACAGAGCGGACCAGCTATGCCACGTTTCGCGCCGCGCTGGCCGCGCTCGACGTGGTGGCCGCCATCAAACACACCGACGCGATCGTTTGCGACGCGGCCAACATTCGTCTCTCCGATCGACTGATGGAGCGATGGGGTTGGGAGCCGCACAAACCACAGCGTTGGCACCGCAACTTCATACGCCGATTCTATGGCAACTACCCAGTCGCCTGCGCCGAGTTGGCATGACAAGTCAGGCGCTCTTGCGGCGCTCTTCGAGTGACCGCCGGGCAACGCGAATTTCCAGCGGCTTGGCTGTATCCAGGTGCACGTCGCGCTGTGGATAAGCCACGACGATGCCCGCCTCGCGGAATCGGCGATCGATTTCCAGGCGTAGCTCGCTCTCAATCTTCTGTTGCTCTGTCTGATTGCGAAACACAATGTAGAAGTGAAGCTCGAACAGTAGTGAGTTGTCGCCAAAACCGGTGAACCAAACGAACGCCTCCGGAGCATCAAGAACCCGCAGGTGTTGCTCGGCGACCGACTGTAAGATCTCCACCACCTTATCGGTCGGCGAACCATAAACAACGCCAACGTCTACCTGTGTTCGAATCGTGGGGTCAGATAGCGTCCAGTTCGATACGTTGTTCTCCAATAGCGCGCTGTTGGGCACGATGATCTCGAGGTTGGTCTCAGTCCGCACGCGCGTGCTTCGAGTGCCAATCGTTTCGATGATGCCAAAGACGTCGCCCAACTGAATCATGTCGCCCACGCGAACAGGGCGTTCGGTGAGCAAGATCAAGCCGCTGAGAAAGTTGTTGATGGGTCGTTGACTGCCAAAACCGACGCCGATCGCGACCGCACCACCGAAGAACGTGAACACGGTAAGCGGCACGTTCACCAGCCATAGCGCGGTGAGCGCAGCGCAGGTCGCAAGCGCATAGAAAGTGAGCGAGCCGAGCGCGTGGGCGGCCCCTTCTTGAACGCCAAAGCGGGGCAACACGCGGCGACCAACAAATCGGCTCACCCGCTTCGAAATCGCAAAACCTAAGAGTAACAACAATGCTCCGAGAACCACCTTGCCGACGGTAATCGGGTTCTGGTCACGGCTCGTAAACAGCTCGTATCCCCAAACATCCTTCAGTCTTTGCCAATAGACCGCGATCCACTCGCCCAGCGAGAATCGGGAAGTCCGCCGCTCGATTTCACCAACGAGCCGCTCGTGCAGCCGCGTTGCCGCCTCGAGTCGAATGTAGGAGTCGTTGTAGTATTCGATCGCCGCTCGCAGTGTCTTCTGCTGATCGCTAAACCACCTTTGCGTCTCATCATCGTCTTCTTCCAGATTTTGCAATCGCCGGTCGACCGCCGCCAAACTCGAACGCAAACCGTCGATACGAGCATCGATCAGACGCCGGTCGTAGCTCAGCTCGTCGATCAGGGAGTTGGCAGCGTCGCTCCAGTCGTCCAACTGAGACGTCGAGAAGTCTCCCCGCGCGATACGAAAGCGGTAGTACCAAGTCTGCCGCATCGGGCCCAACCATTGCAGCTGGTCGTTTAGCGTCTGCGTTTGCTCGCCACGCAAACTTTTGGCCAGATCGCGGGCCTCGACCTCTGCGCGAAGTGCATCCGATGGATCGCTGGCTGCGTCCAATCGCCCTCGCGCGGCGCTCCATTGCTGGTCGAGGTACTCGCGGGCCAACCGATTGCGTTCAAGTTCCTTGTCGATGGCGTCCTTGAGGGTATCGAGTTCGACCAGCTGTTTATCGAGGTCGGTTTGCGCAAACGTCACGTCCTGTTCGACGAGGGCGATCGTTTCTTCCAGCAACTGGCACTCCAGTTGCTTCGTCTCCACCTGGTAACGGCGGTTGCTAAGTTCTGTTTCGCGCAGTTCGACAGTGGCTTCGGCGAGTTCACTTGCGAGCCGGGCATACTTGAGCGCGAGCGCCAACTTGCCGGCTACCGCCGCGTCTTGGTTTGTTGCCACCCGTTCCTTGGCGCGGCGGCGTGCTTTGGCCGCTTCGTCGGCTAGTTCTCGGGCTCGTTCGAGTGCTTCGGTTGAGGCTCCAACCGAAGCCTTGCGCGACTCCAATCGATCTTCTTCGGCTGCTAACGCGTCGTTCAATCCATCCAGCAAGAGGAATGAGTAGGGCCGCTCTTCCGACGGACCACTCTCGCGCAAGTCGTCGAACTGTTCCGCGATGTCGTTGCGCTCTTGCTCAAGCTCAGTACGACTCTCTTCGGCCGCCTCGCGTTGCTGCAAGACGAGGTCCTTCTGCCGAAGCAACTCGACTTCGCGCGACGTTGGCTCGGGGCCGTCGGTACCGCTGTCGGCGTCTGGCAAGTTCCGCTGCGCCAACCGCAAACGCTTGGCAAGTTGCTCGCGCTGATCGGCGAGTGAAGGCTCGGACGGAGCCACATCGGGGTCGGCGGCCACCAGCAGCGGACCGGTTGCGACGACCGGATCAGCTACCTGGGCCTGCACCGGAACCATAGCCGGCAGGCCAAGAGCGAACGTCAGAAGCAGTCGCCAGGAGGCAATCGGGCGCATGACAGGCGGCGGGAAAGGCAGGCGGGACGGCACGTGGCGCGAAAGCTAGCCCATGGTGCACCGTAGAGTCAATTCCACTCCCGATTGCTAGCACTGCTTGCGGGGCGTTCGCGTGACATAACGGATGGATCGCACCACAACTCGTCTTGCCATACCCCGCATTCATTAGGTACCTATCCCACCCGCCGGACCCTCCTGCCGATCGCATTCCAATTCCCGCCCCCGCATATGAGCGAACATCGCCCCCAATGTAGCTTTCGCCACGCCGAGCTGTGGTTACCGCTCGCGTTAGCGATGTTGAGTGTTGGCTGCCAATCAGCGCATTACCACGCAGCGACGATGCCCACCGATTTGCGCGCTCCGGCCACTGGCGGTGCGCCAAACATGTCGCTGGCAAGGTTGTCGGGAATGGTTGGTGGAACCAGCAAGTTAGCCGCCGGCGACCTGCTGCAGGTGACCGTGCTTAGCGGCTTAGAGGACGAAGCCACCGACAAGCCGGCCCGCGTGGCCGACAACGGCTCGATTAATGTTCCGCTGGTCGGACTGGTGGACGTCGCCGGTCTCGACGAACAACAGGCTGCCGAGCGTGTGCGCACGGCAGCCATCGAACGCGGCATCTACCGCAATCCACAAGTCACGGTTCAAGTTGCCGAGCGGGCGACCAACCACGTCACCGTGCTGGGTGCTGTCGCTGAGCCGGGTACGCACGAAATCCCACGCAGTAGCAGCAACTTGATTGCTGCGATCGCCGCGGCAGGTGGCTTTACCGAAGAAGCAGGCACCGAAGTCGAAGTCTTGCGTCAACCGCGGAACATTCTTGCCCAGCAGCAATCGGCGGGTGCATCCAGCATTCAGCTCGCGTCGTACAGCACTGCCTCGGCTGAATCCGCGGCTGCCCGATCGCAACGCATCGACTTGGCGATGGTCGATCAGTCGTCGCCTCAGACGTACGACATCGGCGATCAGGACGTGGTGATGGTGCACCCAGAAGAAAAACGTGTGATTCACGTGGCCGGGCTAGTTCGACAGCCCAACCAATTCGAAATGCCGCACGATCAAGACCTTCACGTGCTCGACGCCATTGCGCTCGCTGGTGGAAAGAGCTCGCCGGTAGCCGACAAGGTGTACGTGATTCGGCGGCTCGACGAGCGGCAGGAACCCAAAGTGATTCAAGTGAGCATGAACGAGGCAAAGACCAACGGCAAGGAGAACTTGCGACTGGCGCCCGGCGATTTGGTAAGCGTCGAGACGACGATGCTCACCACAACGGTCGATACCCTAAGCAACGTGTTTCGCATCACCGCGGGCGTAGGAGGTAATGTTCTCTCGTTTTAATCCCCCATCCCACCTGCTAACCGACCCACCCTCGATTCATTCCCACCGATCTCCATGTCCAACCCCGCCGAGCCCGATCTGTCGACGCCACCGCCGGCGTCTAACGTCGACATGTCGCCTTCCGACATGATTCACACGGTCATCCGGTTGTACCGCACGATCGTGTACCGCAAGAACCTGGTGTTCGCGTCGGTCGTGATTTGCGCGGCGCTGGGCGTGGCTTACTATCTGACCGCGCCGCGGTACTACCAGTCGACCGCCGAACTGATGATCAGCGAACGCAAGGTCGACGAACTCTCAAGCATGGGCGAGCAGATCGCCAATGAAAACTTGATGGCCAACCAGCAGAAGCTGGTGGTCAGTCCGGTGGTCGTTCGCAACGCTCTTGCTGAATTGCCACAGCAGCACTTGGTCGACCTGGCGAGTGTTCCTCAACGCGACTGGGTCGAGGACCTGACCGAGCGATTAAACGCCAGTGTGAGTCGCAAGGGCAGTGTGGTGAACGTGAGCTACAGATCCCGCGATCCCGAGGCGGCCGCCGCGGTGGTAAGCGGCATCGTGAACTCCTATCTGGCGTTCGTCAATCAGATGCATGAAGGCTCCGCGGGCGACGACATTAAGCAGAAGTCCGCCAGGCTCGAAACTACGGAGGCCGAAATCACCAAGACGCAGCGTGAGCTACTAACGCTTCGCAGCCGAGTGGGCCATCTGGCGTTGGGAGAGCAAGACGAAGCGATCGACCCCATCGTACAAAGAGCCCTGAAGCTCAACGAGAGTTGGATCGAATCGCAGCAGCGGCGACTCGAATTGTCTGCCCGCTTAAGCGCGTTAAACGCCTCGATTGCCGCTGGCGAGGATCTCCGCCAACACCTGATGGCGCTTGAGGAAACGCTCGGCCAGCAGATGCTCGTATCGTCCCTTGGCATGTCGGCCGACGATATTGCTTCGATTCGCGAGCGCGAGCGAGAAAGAGCCGAAGCCGAGCGCAAGATGCAAAGCCTCGCCCCGTACTTGGGCCCCAACAACCCTCGAATGATCGAATTGGCGGCCAAAATCGAAGGCATCGACCAGTACCTGAGCAACTATCGCTCCTCCGCGGGTCAGCGGGCCGTGGGCATGACCGGCGAGCAGTTGGGGCCCATGCTGCAATCGCTCCTCAGGCAATCGCTAAGCCAAGCCAAACACGAGGAGCAGCAGAAACGCGACGCGTTCTATGCTGCACGCGAAGAAGCCACTAAGCAGAGTTCCGACCTAGTGTTGTTGCGCACCAAGGAGCGCGATCTGGTTCGTTTGGAGGGAAGCCGCGACTCGTTGATCGAGCAAATCGACTCGGCAACTCAGTTTCGACAGCAAGCTCCGATCCAAGCTCACGTCACCCAAGACGCATTGCCAGACGATCGACCTGTGTCGCCGCGTCTGAACGTGGTGAGTGTGCTGTCGCTGATCGGTGGCCTGGCGATTGGCATCGTGCTGGCGTACGTGCAAGACGTGCTCGACGACCGTTTCAACTCACCGGAAGAACTGTCGGGGCAGCTGGGCGTGCCGGTGCTGGCGCTGGTACAGAGCTTAGATCGGCTCGAAGGCGAGCATCTGGAGTCGCTCCACACGCACATGATGCCCAACGCGGCCGACAGCGAAGCGTTCCGTACGCTACGCACCGCCCTTGCGCTGAACCCCGAGGTAGCCGACCGACTGCTGGTGTCGAGTGCCGAGCCAGGCGATGGAAAAACCACCGTCAGCGCCAATCTTGCCGTGGCGTTTGCCCAAGCCGGCAAGCGGACGCTCGTGATCGACGCCGACCTGCGACGGCCTGGCATGACGGCGCTAATGGGACTCAAAGGGCGAAGCGGCGTGGTCGACGTCTTGTCGAGCAACGAGCCGCCGGCCGAGTTGGCGCCGAAACATGTGGTGAAGACCGACGCCCCGCGATTGGATGTCATTCCCGCCGGGCTTCGCCGGCCCAACCCGGCCGAGTTGCTCGCCAGTCAGGAGTTCATCGAGCTGCTTGCGTGGGCCGATTCGCAGTACGACCAAGTGTTGGTCGACTGTCCGCCAGTCCTCGCAGTTAGCGACGCGCAAATCGTCGGCCGCCTGGTCGACGGCGCCATTCTGGTGGTGCGACCCGACAAAAATCATCGCCGGTTGGTGACGCGGGCCTGCGAGCAGTTTCGGGCCACCGGCACGCATGTGTTTGGCGTCGTCGCCAACGACGTCAGCGACTTCCATGGCGCGGGATATGGATACGGTTACGGCTACAACTATCACGGCGACGACCACGGCGACACATCCGCCACTCCACCCATCGAGGTTGAGCCCCGCCTGGCTGCTTGACACGCCCGAGCGTTCACCCACCGATAGCGCGAACCGCATGAGCCAGTCCATCGCCACAGCACGACGATCGATGGTGTCGCTCGCCACCGACTGGCGGTGGGAGGACGTGCTGCCACAATGGCTCGATCGGTGCCTGTGGTCGGTGGTGGTACTGGCACCGTTAGCCTGGGGAGGACGCGGCGATGGCGCCCGTGCCGTGTATGCGTTGGCAGCCATAGCAACCATGCTTGCTTGGCTAGCGAACGAGTGGTTCGGGCGACCAAAAGGCGCACGCCTTAGCTCAATGCTGCTGATTCCTACTTTGGCAGTCGCCTGGCTGGTACTGCAAATCGTTCCGCTACCGTCTGTGGTGCTCGACGCGATCTCTCCTGGCATCGCCGTGAATTTGCCGCTCTGGAACGGTAGCGAGTACCTTCAGGCACTCGGCGTCGATCGCTGGCGCACTCTGTCGCTGCATCCCACGTCGAGCCAGGTTAGTCTGGCCGTGCTGCTGTGCCACGCCATGGTGCTGTTTGTGGCGCTCCAACGAATCCGCTCGCGGGCCGACGTAGCCATGGTGCTGCGATGGATTGCTCAGGCCAGTATCGTCATGGCATTGTTCGGGTTGCTTCAGTACTTCACTGCCGATGGCAGGTTCTTTTGGGTGTTTGAGCACCCATTCCGCCGATCGGACAACTACGTATGCGGGGCGTTTATCAATCGAAATCACTTTGCAAGTTTCCTCGCGATGGGTGCCGCTGCGATTGCGTATCAAATCGTCCGCGTGGAGCCTGCACCTACATCGAATCGCCAACCAGCAACCAGAGTTCGCGAATATCAACCCCTTGCATGGTCGGTCGGCCTTGCCGTGGTGCTGCTGGCAATGTTGATGTCGGCTTCGCGTGGCGGAGTACTGTCGGCAGTGATCGGCACGACAGTGTTGGCCGCCGTCTATTGGCGACGTAAATTGGTGGGTGGCAAACAACTCGGTTTGTTGGCGGTTGCGGCGGTTGCCGTGGGTGTAGGCCTGACGCTGTATAACGAAGACCGACTCACCGGACGGTTGGAAGACTTGACCTCTGGTTCTGTCGATGCGATCGACCGCCTCGGTGGACGGCGGGCGATTTGGGCCGCCAACGTCCGCGCGGTTGGCCAGTTCTGGATGACTGGCGCGGGTGCAGGCACGCATCAAGACGTGTACCCGTTGTTCATGACGCGGTCGTACCCCACGCCATTCACGCACGCCGAGAACGGCTACCTGCAAATCGCGACCGAACTCGGACTGCCCGGCCTTGGTTTGCTCGCCGCAACGTTGGGCTACGTGGCTTGGCGCGCAGCGGCAGCTTGGCGCGTACCGCCAACCCGTGAACACTCGGCCTGCCTGGGTGCAGTGGCAGCTATTCTGGCCATTAGTCTCGTGCATAGTGCGTTCGACTTCGTTTGGTACATACCGGCGACGATGACGACGGCACTGCTGGCGATCGTCGTGCTTCGACGCATTGCAATTGGCGATGCGGCCAAGTCGGCACCTGGCGAAGCCCGATCGTCCAAGAACTTCGAAATCGCCTCCGTCACCCTCGCCATAGCGTCCTATATCGCGATGGTGTTGGGGCCGCCAGCGCTCGCCAGCCCGGCCTGGAATCGCTATCGCGCCGCGTCAGCACGACTCAAATTGGCGCAGCAGTCCGCCTACGAACACGTCGAGAACAACAGCAGTCGGCTCGACTTGACCAGCGGCACGCAGCTACTCGCCGACGAAATCGACGCCCTCCGAACCACGGTCGAAGCCAATCCCCATTCAGCCGCCGCCCACTTGCGGTTATCGCGCGTCTACCTCCAATGGTTCGACGCCCGAAGCGAATTGCGCCCGAGTCGGATGAATCTCGGCAATTACCAGCAAGCTGTGCTCGCCAATGGTTTCCAGTCGCCCGAAGCGGTCGACGGGTGGCTTCAGTCCGCCATTGGCGACGACCTAAGGTTGCTGCACGCGGCGCGCAGGCACGCGGCAGCGGCAGTGCAACTCTCGCCGTTGGAACCGTTAGGCTACGTCTGCTTGGCCAATCTCGACTTTCTGTCGAATCGTTCGGCCACCGACTCGCAGCCGCTGTTGACTCAAGCGGCGCGTTTGAGCCCGTACGACGGGATGGTGCTATTCGAGATCGGCAAGCACCAATTGGTGTCGCATCAACAGAAGTCGGCGCTGGAATACCTGGTGCGTAGCTTTCAGCAGGAGGGAAATCATCAATTTCTGGTGGTCTCTATGCTTGCGGGCCAAGCTCCAGCGGCAAGCTTTCTTGAAAACTTCGCTCCCGATTGGAAAACGCTGAGAAGCGTTTGGCAACGTTACCTAGCTGACGGCAATCCGGGTGATTTGGGCCTGTTGTTGGCCTACGCCAGACAGAAAGCCGACGAGTACGATCCACTGCCGCACGAAGTACCGCCTGCCTACATTTGGATGTGGCTGGGAGAAATGTATGGCGCAGTGGGCAACATTGACGAGCGGATTGCCTGCACCGAACGAGCAATGCAGCAGAACGCCAGTTTCGTTTCGGTGCGTAAGGCGCACGGACGTGCGCTGTTCGATGCCGAGCGGTACGCGGACGCCGAACCGCACCTGCGGTGGTGCGTCGCTCGCGATCCTTCCAATCCAGGACTGCGGCAGTTGCTTCAGCTTTCCGCCGCACGACGTCACCGCAATCACCGTACGCTTACAGCAACTCCAAATAGTCCAAGCATGGTCCGTTAGGACGACAGTCGCATGAACCGGTCCTCTGATTCCACATTGGCGCACCATCGCCACGTCCAACTCGTGACCGCTGGCGTTGCATTGTTATGCGCCATGTCGCTCTCGTACGTAGCGGCGTTTTGCCTGAGATTCGATGGCTTCCCCACGGCAAAGTATGCCTACTGGATGTGGTGGTCGATGCCGTGGGTGGTGGCGGCCAAGATGGTAAGCGCCGCGTGGTTCCACATCTACCACAGCCGACACCGCTACGTTACATTCCACGACCTCGGGGCCATCGCCAAGGCGATCACGGCTGGTACCGTGGGCATCGTGCTGATCGACGCGCTACTCGTCCCCGAGTTCGACATACCGCGCAGTATCTTCCTGCTCGACTGGGGTATCACGCTGCTGTTGGTTGGCGGCCTGCGGGCAACGCCCCGCATATGGCACAACCTACTGCGCACGTGGAATCGAACATCCGACGCGACGCGCGTGGTCATCGTTGGCGCCAACGACTCTGGCGAGGCACTATTACGGACGTTGCGTCAGGACCAACGCATACACTTTGAGGTGGTCGGATTTGTAGACGATCACAAACAATTGACAGGGCGACACATTGCTGGAGTACCGGTACTCGGCGCGCTCGACGACCTGCCTCAGGTGGTGGACGCGCTCGATGTCGACGAGGTGCTCATCCACTCCGGCGAGTTGCCGGGCCGAACGGTCCGTCAACTGGTCGAGACCGCAACCGCACACGACTTCCGGGTCAACGTGCTGCCCAGCTACGAGCAGTTGCTGGCAGGCAAGGTCAGCGTGCAGCCTCGCCCTGTGGCCATCGAAGACTTGTTGCGCCGCGAATCGGTCGAACTCGATTCGCAAACGATTCGCGACTGGCTACAGGGTCGCACGGTGATGGTCACCGGATCGGCTGGCAGCATTGGCTCTGAAATCTGCCGACAATTGGTCGATCTCGCGCCTGGTCGTCTCGTGGTAGCTGATCGTTCGGAGACCGGTCAATTCTTTCTCGACCGTGAGCTGCGCCGCCTGGCGCCCGAGGCCGCAGTCGAAGTGGTAATTGCCGATCTGACCGACTTCGAACGAATGGACGCTGTATTTCGCGAGCATACGCCTGAAATCATCTTCCATGCCGCCGCCTACAAGCATGTGCCGCTCATGGAGGATCACCCCGGCGAAGCGATAAAGAACATCGCCTTGGCGACTCGCAACGTCGTCGATCTTGCCGAGGCGTACGACGCCCTCAGCTTGGTCATGATCTCAACGGACAAAGCGGTTAATCCAACCAGTGTCATGGGCTCGTGCAAGCAACTTGCCGAGCGATACGTGCAAGCGAAGGCAGGCACCTCAACCTGCCAATTCGTCACTGTGCGATTCGGCAACGTGCTCGACTCGGCAGGAAGCGTGGTGCCGGTGTTTCGTGAGCAGATTGCCCAGGGAGGACCAATCACCGTCACTCATCCCGACATCATTCGCTATTTCATGATGATCCCCGAGGCAGCGCAGTTGGTGATCCAGGCCGGTGCGATGGGGCAGGGGGGCGAGATCTTCGTGCTCGACATGGGCGAACCGGTGAAGATTGTCGACCTCGCCCAGGATATGATTCGGCTGTCTGGGCTACGTGTAGGTGAGGACATCGAGATTGATTTCACAGGCCTCCGCCCTGGCGAGAAACTATTCGAGGAACTCTATGGCGCCGCGGAATCGCATCGCACCACCACCCACCCAAAAATCATGGTCGCCGGGAGCCAAGACTGGCAACTAGTACAGGTGATGAGCGACTTGAGCCATTTGGAGCAGGTCGTGAACGAACCGCCCGAAGTGATACGTGCTGAGTTAGCGACGGTTGTTCCGCTATTTGGCGAAACGGTTGAGTCGAGCCGCAAGATTGCCTAGCGGGGCAGCTAGGAGTCTTGCTCGGTGGGCTGTTTGGCCTGAAGCGGGTCGTGGAGCCGTTCCATCTCGTTGAGCGAACGTTCGATGCGCTTGCGAAACACCTCGGCCGACTCTTCGTTCGACGGGACCAGTGGCTCGGCGAAATAGGCATCGATCCGGCTGAAGGGTTGCGGAATCTGCAGCCGGTCCCACGACTTCGACAACACCCACCGCCGATTTGGGATGGCAACCACGTTAAGCACCACTGCGCCACTCCGACGCGACAATACAGCAATGCCTTTCCTAACGCGGTTTCGCGGCCCCCGCGGACCATCGACCGCCAATAGCGCCGGCGCGCCGGGCGCGACGTGCTCTACCAACTCGTCGAGCGCCGCTTCGCCGCCCCGCTGTGCCTGACGATTTTGGCTCGAGCCACGGATCGGACGAATACCTAGCGCACAGAACGCGGGAATGAGTAGCTCCCCATCGGCCGAACGCGAAACCATGGCAGCCGTATTCGGTTCGCGACGAATGGCGGCACATACCTGGTGAGCGTGTAGTACGGAGTAAACGTAGCTTTGTCCCGCTGCACGCAGCGCCGGGCGCGGGTCGTTGTGGAGACGAACCCGACAAGTCGCACGCAGGGCCATCATGGCAGCGGCAACCAACCAACCAAGGAGGCGACGTTTTAGCCTCATGGTATGTTCCACTCCGTCGGGAGATACAGAAAAACCGCCCAGCTCACCTAAGTTCGCTGGGCGGTTTCGGCGTTTACCGTCGATCGAGTCTTGCGACTACGATACGAGTTTCACGTTCTCAGCACGAGGACCTTTGGGGCCTTGGCCTTCGGTGTACTCTACTTGCTGTCCTTCGCGGAGGTTGTCGAAGTTAATCTCACCTTCGACTGCCGAGCTGTGGAAGAAGATATCCCCCCGCTCCCCCTCAATAAACCCGAATCCCTTGTCTGTCAGCTTCTTAATCGTACCTTGCGACACTTCAAAAACTCCTGGCACGAAACAACGAAATCAAAACGTCACCGCCAAGCCGTGCCATGCGCTTGTCGGTTGTGTAACGGGTGGATCGTGGTCGGAGTGGCAATCGTTGAAAGCTCTGCGACACCGAAACGGCGAGATGCCTTCCGGCAGATGAGCATCATTCGTTTGACAGAGGACGTCGAGAAGTAATGGCGACCTGACAAAATCGAATAACAAGTCTCAAAGCTTCGACAAGTGCCCCCGAGCCGACCTTGTCCAGACGTATGCTACCTTCCCGTCATTGGCGGGTCAATCCTCCGCTTGGACACTTGGGGCAAATCGAGCCAAATGCGTGCTCATAGTGGTGTTTTACGTCGTTTGGGGCCTCGCATGGCTCGCGACTGATCACCATTCGGCCGCGCGGCCCCACGCCAGCGGCTTCGTCTGTTTGGCGATCGCCGGCGCTCGTCGGTGTCGTCACCGCACAGCGATGTGTTACAACGAACGCACCGCGCGAGCTCATATACTGTTCGCCAACTTGCCAGAATTGCCGGTCGCATGATCCAAATCCAAGGCCTGAGTAAGTCGTACGACGGCGGCCAATCCTATGCCGTTCGCGACCTATCGCTCGACCTCGCCGATGGCGAAACGCTGGTACTGCTTGGCTCGTCAGGCTGCGGAAAGTCGACATTGCTGAAGATGCTACTACGGCTGGTCGAACCGACGAGCGGCACGATTTTTGTCGACGGTCGCCCGCTCGCCGAGCGCGAGCCGATCGAGTGGCGGCGGTCGATTGGCTACGTATTTCAAGCAATTGGCCTATTCCCCCACATGACGGTCGCACGAAACGTTGGGATGGGCTTGGAACTCACGGGAGCCGCCATCGCAACTCGCGATACCGTGGTGCGCGAGATGCTCGAGTTGGTCGGGCTGGCCCCAAGCGAGTACGGGCACCGCTTGCCACAGGAGCTCTCCGGCGGCCAACAACAGCGTGTGGGGGTGGCGCGGGCGTTGGCCGCCGATCCGAGATACCTATTCATGGACGAACCGTTCGGCGCTCTCGATGCTCTAACGCGCGACGCGTTGCAGCAAGAGATGCGATCGCTCAAAGAGCGGTTGGGCAAGACGATCGTATTCGTCACGCACGACATCTTCGAAGCCCTGACGCTTGGCGATCGTATCGCCGTGCTCGATGGGGGTCGCTTGGAACAAGCCGGACCTCCGCAAGACGTGGTCGGGCACCCCGCCACCGATTTCGTGAAGGACTTGTTTGGCAAGCCAGCCGAGCAACTTTCCGCATTTCGCGACGTGTTCGAGTAACTACACACTTCCAATACGCACAACCGTATGCAAACTTGGCCACAGTTTCTTATCGAACGCTTGCCAGACCTGTGCCGGCACTTGAGCGAGCACCTGGCGCTTACTGGTGCAAGCACCATGTTGGCGATTGCCGTTGGTATTCCCGCAGCGATCCTGGCAAGCCGCTCGCCAGCCGGCAAATCGATCATCCTTACCTCGGTCAGCATTCTGCAAACGATTCCGAGTCTTGCTCTACTCACATTGTTGCTCGTTGTGCTGGGAAAAATTGGTGTGCTACCAGCCATCATCGCGCTGACGCTTTATGCGCTCTTGCCGATTGTCCGCAATACAGTCATCGGACTCGAAGGCGTGCCCGCCGCCGTTCGCGAAGCGGCAACCGGTATCGGCATGACCAACCAGCAGCGGTTGTGGAAGGTGGAGTTGCCGTTGGCGCTGCCCGTAATTGTCGCTGGCGTTCGCACCGCGGCGGTCATCAGCGTTGGCGTTGCCACACTGGCGGCATTCATCGGCGCGGGCGGGCTCGGCGAGTTCATCAACCGAGGTTTGTATTTGAACAACTATCGCCTGATTCTCTTGGGTGCCGTTCCCGCAGCTCTGCTTGCATTGGCAGTCGACGGCGCCATGGGAGCCACTGGATGGGCGTTCGACCCGATGAGAGTTCGTCGCGGCTTGAGAACCGGTAGAACTGCG
The DNA here is from genome assembly GCA_028279215.1 of Pirellulales bacterium. Classification (GTDB taxonomy): domain Bacteria; phylum Planctomycetota; class Planctomycetia; order Pirellulales; family Lacipirellulaceae; genus Aeoliella. Next base: position 33,596 of record JANQOF010000020.1, on the reverse strand, counting down.
CGTACGGCGGCGATCGCTCTTCCCTTGACGATTCTTGCTGCCGGGGCGGCAGGATATGTCCGCCAGCCGAGCGACATCTCCATCGGGTCGAAGATGTTCGGCGAGAGCCTGATTCTCGGTCACATGATGGCGATGATGATCGAGGATCGTACCGACCTGAAGGTTCGCAAACGTTTTGGCCTTGGCGGCACCATGATGTGCCACGAAGCAGTTGTCGCGGGTGAGATCGATCTGTACCCGGAATATACCGGAACCAGCTACACAGTCGTACTCCACAAGACGGCCGTCTCGGATCCGTCGACCGTCTACGAGGTCGTGTCGGAGTTGTACCGCAGAGACTTCGACCTGGATGTATTGCAGCCATTCGGAATCAACAATCCTTACGCAATCGCTGTCACCAACGACGCGGCAACGAAGCACGCATGGCGTACGATTTCCGATCTTAGGCCCGATGCAGCAAAGCTGCGTGCGGGTTGGACACCGGAGTTTGCCGAGCGGCCAGATGGCTATCCAGTCATTGTCAATCAGTACGGCTTCCAATTCGGGAGTGTTGTCGACATCGATTCGGGTGTCATGTACGACGCAGTGAAGACGGGCGAAGTCGACGTAATCGCCGCGTACAGCACCGATGGCCGGATTGCAGCCTACGATTTGGTCCTGCTCGAAGACGACCGGCATCTGTTCCCACCCTACTATGCGGTGCCCGTGGTCAACGGACGGGCGCTCCGCAAGCATCCAGAGATTGCCGATGCACTCGCCCCGCTCGCAGACGTGCTCGACAATCGCACCATGCGGCAACTCAACTATGAGGTCGACGAGCTGAAACGAAGCACCGAAGAAGTCACCCGCGAATTTCTTATCTCCAAGGGCATGCTGAATCAGCCTCAGCCCTAGGGCGACGTTGTCGCCACTGCTAGCAAAAACCACTTCGATATTGACCCTTCCGTCGGGTGGTTGGTAAGGAGCGACTCTCGAATATCCGCGCGAGGAGTCTAGCTGTGCTACGGAGGGCGACAAACTGTTTGGGCGTTGCAGGTTTGGTGGTCGCCGCTATGTCGGCCACCCATGCTCAGCGTGTGCAAATTCCGTCGACGCCCGTGCAAACTCCCGCGCCGCCTCCAACCTTTACAACGCCGCCTAACACGTACTCGGCGCCAGGTGTTCCTCCGTCGGGGTCGGTTCAGGTGAGTCCACCGCCGACGTTCGACTCGTATGCCGCACCGTCGGTCAGCGGCACCACCACGCCGCCGCCCGCTAGCGTCCCCTACAATTACACACCGCCGCCATCGCCTACCGGCACTACGTTTCCTCAGCAACCTGTCGCCCCGCCGGGCACTTGGCAGGGTTATCCCCAAGCAGCAGGTGGGTATCCAACCACCGCTCCACAGCAAACCGGCTTGTACCCCAACGGCCTGCCGCTCGAATGGCAACAAGGCACCTACGGCTATCAGGCGTCGGACGGCAGCTTGGTGCGATTTCAAAAGTTCCTGCAGCGCATCGGCTACGAGCAAACCTGGCTCTATAGCAATCACGGGCCGCAAGACTTCGGCGTGAACCGTACCGAACTCGCCGCCACGTTTGGCGTTCCCATGTTTCACAACATCGACACTCCGTTGTTGATTACGCCCGGCTTTGCGTTCAACTGGCTCGAAGGCCCAATCGGCGACCCCGACCCACCGATGGGCGAACCCCGCGGTCCCGACTTGCCACCTCGCGTGTACGACGCCTACCTCGATCTGTCGTGGTATCCTCGCCCCACGCAATGGTTCGGCGCCGAGCTTGGCATCCGCACCGGCGTGTGGACTGACTTCAACGCCGTGAACAGCGACTCGGTTCGTATTCTCGGTCGCGGCTTGGGCGTGGTTTCGATTTCGCCGCAGATGGACGTGCTCATTGGCGTGGTGTACCTCGATCGGCTGCGGGTCAAGCTGCTGCCAGCGGGTGGTGTGCATTGGCGACCGAATCCCGACTGGGACCTTTACCTGGTATTCCCGAATCCAAAGTGCCGCCGTCGCCTGCAGTCGACGGGCAACACTGAGTGGTGGTGGTACGTTTCCGGCGAGTATGGCGGCGGTTCGTGGACCGTCGACCGCGTTGGTTTGAGCGACCGCATCGATTACAACGACATCCGCGCTGTTCTCGGCCTGGAGTGGGAAACGCCCACCATGGTGCGCGGGCATTTCGAAGTTGGTTACGTGTTCGATCGCGAGATCCTTTTCAACAGTGGTATGCCTCCCGAGTTCAAGCCCGACGACACGGTGATGCTGCGTGCGGGCATCGATTTTTGAGCCGGCACACAGGCAGGAAGACCAGAGCACATTTGATGAGATTGGCTCCCGCAACCTTCATCGCCATCCTGGTGGCGCCGCTGCTCATGTTGCCGGTCAGCGCGCAACCGCCGGTATACGAGCCGACCAACACCGCGCCCGTATTCGTTGAACCCTACACCGTCGATCCTTGGGCAAATGCTTCGCCCGACGAGGTGGTTCTGGTCGACGCGCCTGGTATGCCGCCAGTCGACATGGGCGTGCCCGAGCAGTCGCCCGCGCAGCAAGACTTGGGCAATCTGATTCCGCCTGGCGCGCGCAAGAGCTTCTTCCAAAAGGCCAACCTGGGTGCCGCCTGGATTCCGCAATTCGAAAGCGACGGGCTAGGCGTCACGCAGATCAACACAAACATCGTCACCGCGTTGCCGTTTCCAAAACGCCACCAGCCGCTGGTGATCACTCCGGGGTACACGGTGCGGTTCTTGGAAGGCCCCGACTTCATCGACGTACCCTCTCGATTGCACGATGCGGATATCACGTTCAATCACATTCGGCGTATCACCGACCAATGGGTATTCAACGGTTCGGTAACACTCGGCGTGTATGCCGACGATCACAGTTTCAGCGCTGGAGACGCTTTCCGCGTATCTGGCTACGGTTTTGGCATCTACGAAACCTCCCCCAACTCAAAGTGGCTGTTTGGCGCGGTGTATGTCAATCGCGCGGGCACCACCGTGATCCCCGCCGTGGGCTATCTGTTCTGGACCGACGACTTGAAGATCGACGTCGTGCTGCCGCGGCCCAAAATCGCGTGGCGCACCTGGTCTTGTGGCCCCGACGGCTACGACGAGCGGTGGTTCTACTTCCAAGGCGACTTCGGTGGCGGCATCTGGGCCGTCGAGCGAGCCAGCGGCACGCCCGACACGCTCAGCTACAGTGACCTACGCGTGATGTTCGGCACCGAACGCAAACAAATCGGCGGCATAAGCCGCCGCTGGGAAGTCGGATTCGTCTTCAACCGCGAACTCGAGTACGACACAACGCCCGGCACGCTCGAAATCGACAACTCCATGTTCGTCCGCGGCGTGCTCACGTATTAGCGGGGCGGTTCCCAAACCCCATATGCAACCGCCTACCGCCGTACACTAAAGTCCCTTTTGTCCCTGACTCAGGAAAACGATTCTAGGGGACTCTATTCACCCCCTACCACCCCCGCCTACTTTCGTTTTCCCCTTGTTTTATCGATATCTTTCAATCTCCCAAGCGTCCCTATAGCCCTTCAATTGTCCCGCTGGTACACGCAGAAAAGGACAATTGAATCAATTCCCCTCTCCCCTCGGAGAGAGCTAGGGTGAGGGGCTTAACCTCGCGCCGAAGCACCCAACAACCAAACATGCTCCCTGCCCCCGACTCTTGAAACCTGCCCCGTCAAACTAACACATCGTGTGGCTCAGTTTCTACAAAAATCGCTTGATTTTTTGCGTCTGCCACAGGCTGCAATGGGGTGACCTGCACCGCTGCGGTCGGTGTATCGCCCACTATGAGCAGCCCTGCTATAAGTACTAGATCGAACCGCCAAGCGGCACCTACAACGACCAATACGCATGAACGATTCCGCGACGCCCCGACGTCCGCCCTTGTCGCCGCACCGTCTCACTGTGGTCCGGTTCTTGCGCGAAGAGACGCCATTTCTCGTAGCGACAGCGACCTTATTGATGTTTCAGTTCGGTCTCGATTCGACACTCGCAAAGGTCGTGAAGCCAGATATCTCTGCACCGGTGATTGCCGGCACCTTCGCGATCTGGCTGTTCGGGATCGCCATCTGGGCCGCGTTCGGCGTGGTGCACCATGCCGAGGTGCTCGCAACCAGGTTGGGTGAACCGCTGGGCACGCTGGTTCTCACGCTTGCGGTCGTGGGAATCGAGGTTTCCCTCATTGCGGCCATTATGCTGACGGGTGTCGATGCGCCGACCCTAGCCCGCGATACGATGATGGCGGTGCTGATGATCGTGCTCGGCGGGCTAACCGGAGCCGCGTTACTAATAGGTGGATTTCTCCACGGCGAACAGGATTACAACTTGCCAGGAGCTCGCGCATTTTTGGGCGTGCTGGTACCGCTCGCCGTGTTCGCGCTGGTGCTGCCGGATTTTACGGCCTCCACAAACACCCGAACTTTCACACCACTGCAGGCGAGTTTCTTTGCCATCATCACGGTTTCTCTTTATGGCATCTTCCTCGCCATCCAAACGGTCCGACACAGGAGCTACTTCGAGCAGCCGATGGTCGAACGCCAAGCCGATCACGAATCGGCGCACGCAATCCCGGTTGGCCATATCAGGCTGCATTCTACGGCGTACCACACGATACTCTTGATACTGACATTACTCCCAATCGTGTTACTGTCAAAGCGCATCGCGAAGTTGGTCGATTTTGGCATCGACCAAGTTGGCGCGCCGGCGGCGCTTGGCGGGGTGATCATCGCGCTGGTCGTACTAACCCCCGAGAGCATGGTGGCGCTTGCCGCCGCCCGCGCGAACCAGCTTCAACGCTCCGTAAATCTGCTACTCGGCGCAGCGCTCTCAACCATCGGATTGACTTTGCCAGCCGTCCTCACCGTTAGCCTGCTTACCGGAGCACGCCTGGAACTCGGCCTCGATATGGCGCCCTTGGTGCTGCTACTTCTCATGCTCCTGACCTGCCTCATGACCTTCGCCGGAACGCGCACCAATGTGCTGCAGGGCGCAGTGCACATCGTCGTGTTCCTGGCTTACCTGCTGTTGATATTCAGCCCATAGGTTTGGTGCAGTGACAGCCGGGACGACAACTGCCACGACGACATGTTGGGCGACGGCATCAATCGGAGTGAATAAGTAGAACTGTAATCTACGAAGGACGATGCGGCCGAGGCATGGCATTCCCCGAAGGGGATACACAACGTAGCCCAGGGTTGATCGCGAAGCGATCTACCCTGGGTATATGGAATAGTAACGACCTACCCCAACGGGGTTGAACACGATATGCAACCCCGTTGGGGTAGATGTGTTTATCGCATCCTCAACCCAGGGTAGCGGCTGCGCCGCAACCCTGGGCTATGTTGCACAACGCCTTCGGCGTAGATCGCCTGGACGTGAAACGTCGGGATAGACTTAGACGCTGCCAACGACGAATCCTGGGCAGTTGCGGTAGTCCACCACCAACCGCGCGCAAGTCGGAATTGAAATCTGTTGAGACTTGGCGGCAAAATGTCACCAACAGCCGTGTCGACCGCCGCTCCTGTGTAACGCTTCATCTTGCCGTGGCTATTGCACCGTAAAGCCACCATCGAGCATGATCGCTTGTCCGGTGGTCCAAGTTGCCTCCCTGCAAAGCCAGTGCACCGCCGAGGCAACTTCCTCGGGCGTGCCACTGCGGCCCATAGGGTGCATTCCTTCGATGGCCTGCTCCATTTCTGGGTTGTTGCCCGTGAATCGATCGTACAGGTCCGTCTTCACCGCGCCGGGGCACACCGCGTTGATGCGAATGCCCTGCTGGGCGTACTCCAGCGCTACCGAGCGAGTCAACCCGAGCACGGCGTGCTTGCTGGCGATGTAGAGCGGAACATTCGCCATGCCGATGATCGACGCGACGGACCCCGTGTTGACGATCGAGCCTCCGCCGGATTCAAGCATGCGCGGAATCTCCTGCTGCATACAAAGCCAAACGCCCTTGACGTTCACGTCGATGACGCGGCGATAATCGTCCTCGGTTTGTTCGAGGAGCGGGGTTGGTGCTTGCTCCACGCCGGCATTATTGAACGCGTAGTCGAGTCGCCCGAACTCGCTACACGTCTTGTCGATGGCCGCGGCAACGTCGGATTCGTTGGTCACGTCGCCCGCGAAGGTGACGCACTTGACGCCGCACGCTTCGACTTTTTCCTTTGCCTTGGCGTTCGCTTCGTCACGTCGACTAAAGACCGAGACGTTGCAACCCGACTCAGCAAACTTGATCGCCGTGGCAAGACCGATGCCGGCGTTGCCGCCGGTTACGAAGATTGCTTTGCCCCTCATGGCCGAGTACCTTTATGTTGCTAGAGTTGTTGTGACGCGTCGCAGCACTCAATTGGGACGCAGTACCGGGGGACTTTGTCGATATCAAGATAAAGTAGAATGTCGCCTTACGATACCCGCTTAGCTGAAGCGACCCTGTGCAAAACAAGTCCCAGTTCCGCAGTTTCTGACCTGCCCTTTCACGAGGAGTTTCCCATGGCAGCCGCACTCCAATCCGTTCAAGACCAGCTCGATCAATATGCCGCGGACTTCGCAAAGAAAGTGCCAGAAGAAGTACGCACGGCGATGAACCGGGCCGGTGAAGATGTTGCCGATTACGTGTCCAAGCTATCGGCCGTTGGCATCGGTGACCAAGCGCCAAACTTCGCCCTGCCTGATGCGACGGGCAATAGGAGAGAGCTTTCCGAACTCCTGAGAGAAGGACCAGTGGTACTCGCGTTTTACCGAGGCGGTTGGTGCCCCTACTGCAACATCGAACTGCGAGCTCTACAGTCGGCCTTGCCCGAATTCCGGGATTACGGAGCAACACTGGTGGCTGTCTCTCCACAAACGCCTGACCAATCGCTGTCGACGGCAGAGAAGAACGAACTCGAGTTCACCGTGTTGAGCGACGTGGGTAATCGTGTGGCTCGTGAGTATGGCATCGTATTCACGCTGCCAGCAGCCTTGCGTCCCATTTACGCGGACTTCGGCATCGACCTGCCCACCCACAACGGCGACGAGTCGTTTGAATTGCCCGTGCCGGCGACCTACGTCATCGATCGTGATGGCCAGGTGCGTTACGCCTTCTTGAACGCTGACTACCGTCAACGGGCCGAGCCGAGCGAGATTGTTGCCACGTTTCAAGGGCTAGAGTAGTAACGCGGAGCCGCAGTCCGACCGATTGATGTGGCGACTTTGGCCCTTACCTCTGTTTCACATCGAACGCAAACAACAACTCCTGATCGCGCAAGTAGAGCTTGCCGTTGGCGATTACTGGGTGGCACCAAATGCCGCCTTTGGGGTTGCGCTGTTCGGTTTGAGGGGAGAGGGTAAACCTGCTGCGCTCTTGCCAACCGCTGGGGGACGCATCAACCAGCACCACCTCGCCCGACTTCTCGGCCAGGCAGTACAGCATGCCGTCGGCGTAGCCCACTGAACCTTTGGGAAAGTTCTTGGTACGCCACACTCGCTCGCCGGTGGTGAATTCCTGGCAAGTCCAGCCGCCGCCATCGGAGTAGCCGTACAGGTAGTCGCCCAACAGCACGATTCCGTCGTGCTTGTTCTTCATTACCTTGTTTTCGTACGGGTTGGGCTCGATTGGCTTGTCGCCAGCGCCGTCCATCTCAATCAAACGGCAACCGACGCCATAGCCCGACGAGATGTAGATTTTGCCGTCTTGGTAGAGCGGTGTCGGAATCACCGCCACTTGACCGGGCCAGTCTTCCTTCCACAGCAGTCGGCCATCTTCAGGATCAACGGCGAACACGACTTTTTGCAGCAGTTGGATGTACTGAGGCCGACCCCCTGGAGCTTGCTTGATGACCGATGAATACTGCGCGCCGTCGGTAACCTCGGCGGATTGCCATTGAAGTTCGCCGGTCATCTTGTTGAGCGCGGCAATAGCCCCTTTCTCGCCGCCGGGTGTGCAGATGACCAGCGGCCCATCGACCAACGGCGACTCGGCGAATCCCCACACAGGCACTTCGCCGCCAAGGTCTTGCATGGTGACGCGCCACAGTTCTTTGCCGTCCTCGACCTGACAACAGACAAGCGTGCCGGCACCGGTCATCGCGTACACGCGATCGCCGTCGACCGTGGGCGTGCTACGAGGCCCGTCGCCCCATCCGTTCTCAAAGATATCGGCGATCGGCGTGGCCCACAGTTCGTTATTGCCGTCCGATTCGGCGAGTGCGAACAGGTACGACTGATCGTCACGGGTGCCGAGGACGAACACCCTGCCGTCAGCAACTGCTACCCCCGCGTAGCCAAGCCCGACGCTAGAGGCTTGCCAGGCAATTGGCGGGCCTTCGGTCGGCCACTCCTTGAGCAAACCCGTTTCGCGACTGATGCCATCGCGCCGTGGACCCATCCACTGCGGCCAGTCGAACTCGCCCGCCGAGCCCAATCCAGCAACAGCAATCGAAACCAAGAGCGCGAGGGACATCGAACGGTAGTGTGTCATACCTTGTTCCTTACGAAGCGGCGGGGTAGGGGGGAGGGCAAGGCGGCAACCAGGCGAATGCGATTCTGGTTGCGCGAAGATGGTCCTAAGGATAGCAAATCAAGGCCGAACTGTCGCCTACGGTTTGCCCACCGCTTCCTGCGCTGGTGGCGATTTCGGCGACTCGGCTCCCGCGTCGGCTGTAGAGTCTGAGTCCTCTTGGTCGAGTACGGGCTTCAATACCAGTCGCACGGGCCAACCCAACGGCGGCACTCGCTCGGTGTAGGCCTCGTACAACAGGCCCGCATTGTCGCTGGTTAGTTCCGCGGGCACGTCGAGCATGGCGGTGCTGAAGTTGGCCAAGCAAACGAGGTCGCCCATATCGGCGTGGTAGCCGCTTCGCCCCGTCTCTTCGTCTCGCCAAAACCCGCTGCCGGCGAATACCCACGGTAGGTCCATTGGCTTTCCAGTGCGGGCGTCGCGAATCCAGTCCTGGGCTTTGGCTTTTTGCTGTTTGCCTTGTTCGTCGACCCACAACACATCGATGTCAATTTGCGTGCCAGTGGGCGGTTTGTACTTGGGGGCGAACTCCACGGGCGTGCCCGGCTCGGCGCCAACGGCGAGCAAACCCGCATGCAGTACGAAGGCCTCGCTGTCGACTGCCACAATCGATTCGTGTTCCTTCGTGTTGGGCGGGCAGGCGAACATCTCTAGCAATCCTCGTCGCAAAGAGACACGCGCGTCGACAATCACTTGCTTCTTTTCCCGATCCATCCAAGCGCGCCCCTTTTTTGATAGCCGCTGCGCGCCTTCGGGCGCTGGCGGATACGGTTGGAGCTTGGGTTGGGGTTGCGACTCGGGCGCTTCGTCGGTGGGCGTTGTGGCAAGCGCTTGGTCGAGCGCGTCGCCGACCTCCGGCGCGCTGCTTTCCTCGACCTTCGCCTCCTGCCCCATGAGCGGTGTGGTCGACCACAACAGCACGACTGCCACCCCGATCGCTGATCGCCTTGATACACGCTTGGTGCTGGTACAATCGCAGCAATCGAGATAAGATAGAAATCTACGCATTAGTAAGATCCTTATTGCAGTTAACCGTTCATGGATGGGACGCAGCGCCGTGGCTGCTACGATCCTTTCTTCAGGCATTTTAGCAGGGAAGTGATGTCTACGACGATTCCAGTTCCACACAACGACAACGTCGACCAAAGCGACTTGCAGGGCGGCGAACTGCTCGAGCGGTGGCGAGACGGAAAACTGTGGCACGAATCGGCTCCCCGCCAACTAACCAAAGGCTGGTCGAGTTTGGATAGTTCGGCGGCGTGGGAGCGATGGGCCGATTATCTGGCTTCGCGCGCGACTTCGCTGCTGGTCGAAGCGATCGTTCACAAGAGCGATCCGCTCGATTGGGGGCTCCCTGCCACCGGATCGTTGGCCGCAGTGGCCGATTGGCGTAGGACGCTCGACAAAGCGGTCACCTCAAAGCGGACTCCTGCCAGCCAAACCGAACTCGAAGCCAACCTCACCGAACTACTCCACCATCTCAATCAGTCGCCGATTGAACCACAGTGGGCGCTGCGGGCGGTAGTGGTCGCGCATCGCCTCGGAGAGCTTGCCGCGCGACTCTCGCCTGAGATCTGGTGGAGTGTGGTGGCGACGCTAGAACAATTGGCGACCGACAGCGAGGCCGCGACCGCAGACGAACTGCAACCGGAACCGACCTTGGTAGCCACGTTATTGGCAGGCGAATTGCCATTGGTGCTTAGCCAGGTGTTGCCCGAGTTGAAACCGCTACGCGCACTGCGATCGACCGCACGTAAGTCATTGGGGGAAGGTCTGCTCGCGGCCACCGACGGCGAAGGGCTTATCGACGGCACGCTGCTACCCGTGTTGCCACTGTTGTTTAGCAGTTGGACGCGATGCCGCACGATGGGCGAGGAGTTGAAGAAGGGCTGTTGGTCGGGCTCGGCCGAGTCGCAATACGAATGGTTGGTGCGGCAGGCCATTCGTTTGCAACGATCAAACGGCGCACCGATGTTGTCCACCGGCGAATTGCCAAACTGGCCCGCTGGCGCTTTGGATACGGCGCTCGACCTTGCTGGCGACGACCAAGACGACTCGGCGGCCGCGGCTCACTTGGCCAAGGCCCTCATCTCCAGCGACTCCGACTACGACGAAGACGACTTGCCCGAAGCAAGCGTCGAGTCGGAGTGGTCGAGTTTGGCGCTGTTGGCAAACGGTTGGGATAAGTCGGCTCAGCGGATCTTGATTGACTACTCCCGCGAGCAGGTCGGTATCGAAATCGAGTCGCTAGGGCGTGTGCTCCTGTCGGGCGGCTGGCAAACCGAAACCACGCTCGATGGCGATCCGCTCCATCCCATCAGCGAGTGGGAACAGCAATGTTGGTTCAGCGACGATGAGTGCGACTTCTTGGACCTTTCGGTCGACCTCGAAGGCGATGCTCGCCTAGAGCGGCAGATTTTTCTCGGCAAGGAGGACGGCTTCTTACTGCTGCACGACATCCTTCACGCGCCAGGAGATCGCTCGGGCGAGTGGCGTCATACCATCAGCCTTCCGTTGTTCGAAGGCATTAAGTTTGCGCCCGAAAAAGAAACGCGCGACGGAACGCTGGTCAATGGCAAAGGAAGCCCTAGGGCAACCGTGTTGCCGTTGGCGCTTGGGGAATGGCGCACGGAGCGACGGTTTGGCGAGTTGACGTCGGCCGATGGAACACTCGTACTGACTCGAAATGCAACAGGCGCTCGCATTAGTTGCCCATTATGGTTCGACTTGCAACCCCGCCGAGCGAGCCGCCCTCGCACCTGGCGACAGTTGACGGTGGCCGAGTCGCTGGAAGTGGCCCCCAGCGACGTGGCCGTCGGCTATCGGGTGCAGTGCGGCGACGCTCAGTGGCTGGTCTATCGCTCGCTCGCCGCGCCGGCCAATCGTACAGTGCTCGGCCAAAACACGGCGGCCGAGATGTTTGTGTCGCGGTTCTTTCGTACCGGCGAATGCGATGAGCTACTGGCGGTCGATCCCGGTGAGTGACGGGTGAGTATCGTTGCCGACAACTTGGCCCGCGTCCGCGAGCGAATCGCCCTCGCCGCTGCGAAGGCGGGTCGCGCGGCCGGCGAAGTGCAACTAGTCGGCGTCACCAAGTACGTGACGGCGCAACGTGCGGCGGAACTGCTGCAAACCGGATGCGCCATTCTAGGCGAAAGTCGCCCTCAGCAGTTGTGGGACAAGGCGGCCGACGCCGCTTTCGAATCGCTCACGCCAAATTGGCATATGATTGGCCACCTGCAGCGCAACAAAGTGGCCCGCACGGTGCCGCTGGTTGCGATGATCCACAGTGTCGACAGCCCGCGACTGCTGAAGGCCATCGACGACTCCGCCGCGACGACCGGCTCTCGCACCAAGGTGTTGCTCGAGGTTAACTGCTCGGGCGACTCCGAGAAGCATGGCTTCACGCCCGAAGCACTGAGTGAGTTCGCCAGCGAGCTTGGCAACTACTCATCCGTGGAAATCTGCGGACTGATGACCATGGCCGCCGGCGACCGCAACCTTTCGACTGCCGCCGCGAACTTCGCTGCCTTGCGCGAGTTCCGCGATCAACTCGCGGGCGAGGTCCCCGGCGCAATAGAGCTTGCCGAGCTTTCGATGGGCATGTCGGGCGACTTCGAAGTCGCGATTGCCGAAGGTTCAACCATCGTCCGCGTTGGCTCGGCGTTATGGGAAGGTGTCGAGTAGGGCGGCATACGCTAGAATCGACTGACGCTTCGCAAGTTTGGCCCCAATTCAATTCATACGTCATCCGATGTTTCAGATCGAGCGCAACCCTACCCGCGATGTCCGCATCGGCACGGTAACGATTGGCGCCGCGCACCCGATTGCCGTGCAGAGCATGACAGCCACGCAAACGCAGGACGTCGACGCCACGGTCGCACAAGTGCTCGACCTCGAGCGGGCTGGGGCCGACGTGGTGCGAATTGCCGTCGATAGTACGAAAGATGCCGAAGCGATTGCCGAGATCCGCCGCCAGACGTCGGCCAACCTGGCGATCGACTTGCAGGAGAACTACCGCTTGGCCGAGAAGGTCGCGCCGCATGTCGACAAACTGAGGTACAACCCTGGCCATCTGTATCACCACGAGCGGAGCAAGCCGTGGCAAGAGAAGGTGGCCTACATCGCCCAAGTGGCCAATGACAACGATTGCGCGATTCGCATTGGTGTGAACTGTGGCAGTGTCGACCCGGCGATGCTCGACAAGTACGCGCACGATGATTCCATCTCGCCCATGATCGAGAGCGCCGCGGAGCATTGCCAGGCGCTCGACGATTTGGGCTTCACCCGTTATTGCGTTTCGCTCAAGGACTCCGATCCGCAAAAGGTGATTGAGGTCAACACGCGGTTCGCCGCCGAGCGGCCCGACGTGCCGTTGCACTTGGGCGTGACCGAAGCCGGCTTGCCGCCCGATGGGGTGATCAAAACGCGCATCGCATTCGAACAACTGGTGAGCCGCGGCATCGGTGACACGATTCGCGTCTCGCTCACTGTGCCCAACGATCGCAAGCACGAAGAAATCGAAGCAGGGCGCAGTATCCTCGACGACATCCGGCAGGGCAGGGTGCGGTCGGTAGTCGATTACGGCCTCGAGACGCTCAACATCATCAGTTGCCCCAGTTGCAGCCGCGTGGAAAACGAAGCGTTCGTCGAACTAGCGCAGGACGTCAAGGAAATGACCCGCTACGCGGCCGACCACTCGATCACCATCGCGGTGATGGGTTGCCGGGTCAACGGCCCCGGCGAAACCGACGACGCCGACCTCGGCCTCTGGTGCGGCCCCAACTACGTCAATCTCAAACGGGGCGAAGAAACGCTTGGGCAGTATGGGTACGACGAGATTCTGCCGAAGTTGAAGGATGAGTTGGATCAGCTTATTGCGCGGCAGGCAACTGCTTGAGGCGTAGGTTGGGTTGGTTCTGCCGCAAAGGCACAGAGTCGCGAAGAGGCGCTGAAAAAGCTGTGCGAAGGAGTAGCAGGTCTTAGAAAGTATGATGGGTAGCGAGATGATAAGCGTGGGCAGGGCGATGAAGCTGACACATGCAATTCCCCGAACGGGATACACAACGTAGCCAGTTGCAGAGGCAACAAGCTGGCACGCTACAGATAGGCGAAGGCCGCTCTAGAATCGCGAATCGGGTCAGTTGAGATCGATCGATTGGCACAATCAACCGGCGGCGGGCGAAGTTAGTCGTTAGCTGCGAGAGATACAGGATCATGAGCCTGTTCAAGAGGAAGCCTGAAGTGCCAGAAGTTAAGGATTTCATGCTCAAGCAAGCCGAATCGATCGACTCGGACAAGAGGTATGATGTCTACACCCATTCCTACGACGAAAGACTCGTGGTGTACAGAAACGTCAAGTTCTTGGGCACGCGATCTCTTCCCGGAGACAATTCCTATTCTGCTGGCGGCAATCTGCTACTCATCCAACAAGACGACGGCACAGAGCTTCTCATCTCCGCATTCTCCTACTTCTGCATATGTGAACACGGGAAGAAACCGGTTTTCGAGATCACCACAATCGACTGTGTGTAGCTAACTCCGAAACTCATCGCTCACCGGCAGCTCGAAGTTGTCGGTCTCGCAGCGCGTGGCCGATTCCATGGTCGGGCGCATATTGGACGTAGATGATTGTCGCCTCATGGCGATCAGCCTCGCGAAGGAACTCGTAGAATGCTGCTGCGTAGTCATCGAGCGTGTCGAATACGGCGCTTGCTACCAGCGCATCTTGTTTTTTGATAGGAAGCAGTCCGCAGTATGCAACGCGGGCTCCTTCCGCGACTTCTACGGAAGTAGGCGAATCGATCAATTTCACCTTGGCACGCGGTTGGTAGTGCGGGTGCATGGTGCCGGGCGAACGGACGCCTTCGTAGGCGCCACAATGGGACTTACCAGCAATCTCTCGAGCGTCGGGAAGGACACGCTGAATCTGTTCGGTAGTCACCGCCCCACAGCGGAGCACCGTGGCAACGTCCCCTGTGCAGTCGACAACCGTAGACTCAACTCCCAAGGAATGTCCGTCTTGTTGGAAGATGGCGTCGATCCGTCCGTCGAGGTCTTCGAGTACCGAACGCCAGCGAGTTCCGCTTGGTCGACCCGAGAGATTGGCGGACGGGGCAGCAACGGGCCTGCCCGCGACATGGAGTATTTCCGCCGCGATCGGGTGGCTGGGCACCCGGAGGCCTACCGTGTTGAGCCCAGCAGTGACCAGCGTCGACACTTCGGTACGCTTAGGCAACACCACCGTCAGCGGTCCCGGGGCAAACTCGAACAATAGCGCCTCGGCACTGGGTGTCAGAGTCGCAGCAGCGTCCGACCAGCGACTGGCATCGGCGATGTGGACGATCAACGGGTTGCTGCTTGGTCGACCCTTCGCATCAAACAGTTTTCGCACCGCTTCGTCGTTGGTAGCATCGACCCCCAAGCCGAAGACGGTCTCCGTCGGAAAGGCGATCAGACCTCCCGCGCGGATCAGGTCGGCCGCTTTGCGTGGTGATTTGATTAGGGCAGTGATCACGTAATGTTCCGACACACAAATGAATGGATCCCACTTGTAGCCAATGTATCACTCAGCGTGAAACACTTGGGGTCGCATGCCATTTTTTTCGCTCCTGGTGCTGGTGATGCAGAGTCCTGAAGACGCGTGGGGGAGCGAGGCGGCTAACGTGCCGATGTCGACGATACTAGGAACGTACTCGGCTGGCCCCCATACTTCGATTGGGTTCCCGTCCGGGTCGTCCAAGCAAGCGCACCTCCCATTGGGGTGACGTTCGGGGTCCACCGCAACTTCGATATTGGATGAACGGAGTTGCTCGACAATGCCATCCAAGTTGTCTACACGAAAATTGATCATCCACGCCTGGTCTGAGTCTCCAAAGTAATCCGTATCTTTAGGAAACAAAGCAAACACCGTTGGGCCTGACTCCTGCGACCACGGTTGCTGCTCGTAATCAGTGAGCACGAGGTCGATCTCAAGATGGTCCTTGTACCATTGGTCCAGCATGGATGGGTCGGTCGCCCTAAAGAAGAGTCCACTAATTCCAGCTACCTCATGCATAGTATCCCTTGATAGCCATACACTGCATCTAATTTTCCGTGCTTCATTGTAACTCGTGAACTTAGGCGGCAGAAAGTGCAAAAGCTTGATACGCGCGTGAAATGCCAAACGCACTGTGAGTGCCTCGCTCGCCGACCGTCTACGCCACGGGTTGATCGCGGAGCGCGCAAAAACTCCCTTCTCTACCCCATCGGGGTGCGCAAACGATTTGCGCTTCGCCGTGCGAGGTTTGATCAGGCTCGCAAGATTCTGCTAAACTCGAATGAGTCGCTACGCACCTAGATTTCTGCACCACCGGCTGACGAACGATTTTTACCGGCAGAAACATCCACCACTCGACGGTCTACGCTAATGAATGTTCCCAGCTTGGTTCTCGTTTCGCTACTTGGCATTCCGCAAGACACGCCAACAACCGAGGCCTATCCTGTGGCTTGGACCAGACAACTAGGAACCTCGGAGTCCGACTTTGGGACATCTGTTGCTATCGATGGGGATGGCAACGTCTTCATGGCTGGCTTCACATTCGGTTCAATTGGTAAACCGAACGCTGGAATCTCCGATGGGTTTGTTAGTAAGTACGACCCGGCCGGTAATTTGCAATGGGCCAAGCAGTTTGGCACGAGTAGTTATGAGCCAACTGTCGACATCGGCGTAGATGGAACGGGAAACATCTACCTAACGGGGCAAACAGGAGGCAGCTTCGATGGCATGAATGCTGGTTCCAGCGACGCCTTTCTAATCAAGCTCGATGCCATGGGTGAAGAACTCTGGGCGCGTCAATTGGGCACGATCCAACAAGATGTCGGGCGGTCGCTTGCTGTAGACAATGCAGGGAATGTGTGGGTGAGCGGCGAGTACAACTCCAAGTCCGAGGGGCCACCTTCAGATGCCTTTCTGGCGTTGTACAACGCAAATGGAGAGCAGCAGTGGTTTCGCTCAACTACTACAACTGAATTTGACGTAAATGAGGGCGTCGCCATTGACGCAATGGGCAATGCCTATGTCACCGGCTTCATCGATCGTAGCGGCGACGATCCACCACGTTCCAATGATAGCTTCCTGGCAAAGTACGATGTCGATGGGAACCTTGTGTGGCGGCAAGAGTTTGGCACCCTCGTCGGAGACAATGCCTATGAAATTGCCGTCGATGCGTTTGGAGCCATCTATGTTTCTGGTACAACGGGAGGCTTACTAGGGGATGAGCAGTTTGGCTCTTCGGATGCCTTCGTCACGAAATTCAATGGTGCGGGAGTGCTGCAGTGGACTACACAATTCGGAAGTAACAGGTCCGACTCAATCCAAGGTATCGACATAGCACCGGATGGCACAATATTTGTTTCTGGAAGTACGAACGAACAGCTGGGAGACGAGCACTTTGGCTCGGGAGACGTCTTCGTCAGTCAAATTGCCACGGACGGCGAGCTGTTGTGGACTCGGCAAATCGGCTCTTCGTTTTCGGAGCAGGGTCGTGGCATTGCAGTCGATAGCATGGGCAATCCCTACGTCACGGGCCAGACACGTGGAAGCCTAGATGGTGAAAATGCTGGGTTTGCGGACGCCATTCTCATCAAACTCCAAGCTCCAAACATCGTACCTGAACCCCGCTCGGTTCTTATAGCTTTTCCGTTTTTGATCGGATGTTTTGCACGCCTTCGCAAGAAGCATGCCCATATAAAGCGACGTAGCACAGCGCGCCGAGGCTGTTGACGTAGCTGCTAAGAACAGTGACGCCTACAAACAGAGATTCCCAGCGGCAACCTGGGGCGGCGCTCCGCTTGTTCAGACAGATCTGCGTCGGCGCTGCCTGATTCCTTCTCAGCCAGATTGCGGTGACTATAGGCCTTCGGACATGATTTGGTTGCTACCCCATTCTCGCCCCAGCGAAAGGTGGCCAAGAATCGTTGTGGAAATCGATTCTTGATTTGGTCAAATGGTACTGCCGTACGATGTAGCGGTGGGTGTTTGGCAACTTGGTTGGCTAGTGCTGGTGGCAAGTGGCTACCGAGTTCCGCTGCGCGGGCCGTTAGCTGTCGGCTATTGGCTTCCAGAGGATTTCGGTTGGTCATTGGGTACTTGGGATTTCCCCAAGGAGGTTTTGCCCCAACTGCGGAAAACCCTGGGGCAAAACTCATGATGGTTGGCAGCCGCTCGATCCCTTAAGTCTTTGAGTACCTTAGATTTATGGAATCGGCCGTTCGCGACACGCATTGAGTTTTGCCCCAACAAATCGTCTTCGGCCACGGACGCTGGGGCGAAATCGCAAGGTGGTGCAGTGCAACCGTTTAGGAATAGGGGTTTTGCCCCATAGGGAAACAACCGGGGCGTTTCGGAACGCGGACATGAATCCAACAAAAAAAGCCAAGCCACGAACTAGTCGCGACTTGGCTACTGGGTCTCGAACTTGATGCTCGCTTAACGGCCCGAACTCCATCGGATGGTACTGGTCGAAGAGGCAACCGGCTTATTCGCGGCGCTGATCGACGTGATGCTCGCCGGCTTTTTGTATACCGCGGTCCACACGGGTGCAGTTGGACGCTTGGTCACCTGATCGTTGGGGTCGAACAGTTGAGGAGCGTCCCAATCGGCGTTGGAATTGTCCGCCGATTCGTCGACGGGCGTGGGGTTCATGCGGTCGGTTTCTTGAAAAGTTCGTGGCGGCGTGTTGGAAATCGACGGCGCGACGTCGTCGGTGCTCGCTTGCACCTTGGCGCTGGTGCCGCAGGTTGGGCAACTCGACGACACGGGAGCGTCGAACGTGGTTTGCGTTACTCCCCCGGCGCAAGTGTCGCACGTTCCACACGTGCTGCAGGTATCGCACGTACCACAGGTTGTGCATGTGCCGCACGCAGGAGCGTAGCAGCAGGTCGAACACGTGGGCGTCATGACAACGGGTCGGAAGCAACTTTGCGTCGAGCAAGCGCAAGGCGACGTGCCACAAGTGGTGCACGACGGAGCGTACGACGCATAGCTGTACGTCGGCGCGTAGGCAGTTGTGTACGTCGGAGCATAGCTAACCTGATAAGCCGGCGCCGGGGCGGTGCCAAACCACCGCCGCATATTCTTGCCAAGGTACCAACCGTCGTAGTATGTGTTGTACACCACTGGCGAGTAGGCAACTTGGGGAACGGCACACGTTGCACACTGAGCGCTGGCGGTTGCCGACGTCAGGCAAAGAGCTGCGAGCGCCGCACACGCAAATCCGAATTTAGTCGTTGTCTTGTTCATCACTTTGATTCTCGTTTGGGAAGAGACTATTCACCCACCCCCATCTGAATGACTACAGCGCGCTTTTGCAACGAGGCGGGCAGCCAATCCCACAAAATGGAAGCAACTTTTTCTTAGGCAGACCTTGCTGGTTAGCAAACCCCTGCGGCCGCAACGGGTGCGTCCCTGTTTTCCCGGTGCTCAATACTTCAGTGTACTCTAGCCAAACCCACTTCGCATGTCATGTTTCAAAGAAACAACACACCGCCGCGATGTGGCGTAAAGTCGTCAATTGCCGTTTGTTGCGGAGACTACCGCACCGGCCCCCCAACCTCGCATGCACTCGACAATTAGTCGCGCACAAGTCCGGCCGCAATAGGCGAGTCGTCTCCACCGACTGTATACGCGTTCCGGATGTTTGCATTACGTGCGGCGCGAGCGTGCCGTTCGTGCAAATCGTAGAGCTTGAACAGAGTTTCCCGAATGTTCCCATTGCATGCATTGAATGCGTCAGCCACGTCGAGTTCGGTCACTTGCGTCTGGCGTTCGAAGGTCAGTCGCCGGAAAACCATTTTGGTGACACTCAGGCTGGGTACGAGTTGGGCGAGCATCGGCAGTCTTACATCTTCGTGAGCGGTAACGAGTAACCCGGAGTCAGAGAACTTTGAACGCAAGCGAACAATACGGCGCGCAAGACTGCCTAACTGCTCGTATCCGTCGACGACCAGCAACGTCTTGGGAGTCAGCTTCGTTCGACGCAACTGGTGCCAGCCCATGCCGCGTTCGCCGCTACCCAAGGTCACTTGCACCCAGCGTCGCCCCACGCCTTCGATGTGCTGACACATCGCGGCCAGTAACGTTGACTTCCCCACACCGTGCGGCCCTACGATTTGCCCGCGCCAGTTTGTCGATTGCAATCGCGACACCAAGCTGCCAAGCTCAGGACCTTCGGCGGCAATCCACTCGGCCGCGAGTGGATTCGTCCAACAGGTGGCGAACGGATTCGAGTCGCGGGTGGGTGGAGTCATCTTTCAGGCAGCGGCTAAGCTTCCTCCGTGGAGACCAAGGTTGGTTCATGAGCAGCGGCGACGCGCCCTAATTGAAAACCTGCCTCGATGACTGACTGCCGTCCGCGGGGCAGAAACAGTCGCAGCCGGGCGCACCAACAGACCTTCACCACAAACCCGTCGTAACTTAAGGGACTGGCAGGCAGCAATGTGCGAAACTCTCGACGTCGCGACAACTCCACCGCCTCGGGCCCATCGGCAGAGTAGCGTTGGAAGTAGTGCACGCCGAAGTCTTCGTCGCCCTTGCCGGCGGTGTACCAAAGCACCGACAGTTCCGCCGAACGCGCCTCCGCGGCATGCTCGGCACGTACGCAGAAACTGCCGCGCAGCACGTCGCCAGGCTCGAATGGCTTGTCCGATTTTTCGATACGAATATCTGCCAGCGGCGAATGATTCGCGGCAAGGACTCTCATGCGGTTGGCTCCATTTCGCTGGGTTCGACAAATGCCACCTGCTGGCCGTCGCCGGGCTTGATGGCAGGGCGAACATTCATGGAGTATTGACGGTGGACTTCTTGCCCGCGATCGGTCTCGCCCTCGACGACCAGCATCCAACGAACCTCGTTGTGCGGCGAGCGGAACGAGTGCATCGCTTCGGCGGGCACGGTGAAGGTAAAGTCCATCTCAAACGGCTGGCCCATCTCGACACGAATGCCAATCCATTTGCCAAGCTCCTCACGATGAACCACCGCGACCGATGTTCGCAAATCGGTTCCCTGCTGATAACTGGCGGCTTCCTCGCAAACCAACTCCGCCGTCAGTCGGCGCAGTTTCATGCGGCCGGTTTGCGACAGAAACACCGCGTACTGGCCGCCAAGGGCAAGCGGATGCTCGGAGATTTCCAGGTGAGTTTGCCCGATGCCACGGCGTTCCCAGAACTCGCGAATCAGGTTGAACGCCAACCACAGGCCAACCAGGCCGAGCATTACAACAAGAACAAGCACCAGCCATGCCGGATCGCCGCGCAGCATTTGCAACGACGCGACGTACACGAAGTACGCCAAAAGAATGTTCCATATCGTGGTCACGAGCATCAACCCGGCCATCCGCCACCCGGCAGTGCCGATCGCCGGCAGGCGATGCGGATAACGCACACCATGCTCCTCATCGGCGGCGCTGAACTCGGCGAGTGTCGCCGACTCGGCCGACGATTCTCGCATGGGGTCGAGTCGCCGCGCGTTGCCGGCCACCAGACTGCGACGTTCGACCGACGTGACCACCTGCATGAGGGAGGCGATGATTCCCCACACACCAACGGCAAACAACGACAACGGAATGAGAGCCACCGGCCAAGGCCACCACCGCAGCGGTCGGCGCAGCATCAACCGGCTACTATTGTTCGGATCGAACCAGCATGCGTGGTCAGTACCCACGGCGTAAATCGCGGCCATGTCTTCCACGTCCGTGCGGGTGGGGGAGAAACTGCCCACTTCGCGCTTGATCCAAACCGGCGGCAACAGCTTGCCATCGTCGGTCACGCGCGACGCCTGCAGTTCGAGGCCCGAACCAATCACACCCAATGGACCATCGCGACGGGGCTCCCGTTGTTCGGTGATCTCGCAAATACCCGCTTCAAAGCCAGCCGGCGCGCGCGACGCGCGCCAGTCGGGCACTAACACCTGAAAGATGTGCAACAGCAACGTCGCGCCGCCGACCACCACCAGCGAAACGCTCAACAGCAGCTCGCTCCAGTAGGCCAGATTCCGCATTCCAGTGCTGCGGCCGCCGCGCTTCTTCTGAAAGAATGGATTTCGCCAGCCCATGCCAATGACAACCGTTAACGAAAGTGGTGCCGTGGAACGATCTTGGTGGGAGCGTCGAAGCGGATCTCCGTCTCGTCGCTCATCGGCGCGGGCTTCGCGTCATCGGGCAACACCGATCGCTTGCGAGATCGTTTCATCCGACGTTGACCTCGGCTGTGCAGCGCCACCAGGCAAACCTCGTGTCGATTGTGCACCAGTTGCCGCAATCGTACGTCGCGAAATCCCCACGACTTCACCCGCTCGATATACTCGCCAAGCTTTTCAGGCGTGGCGACATCCCACGAAGCAAGTTTTAGCGTGAGCACCATACCACGGATCGACGTGCTCGGATGCTGTACCACATCCTCTACCGAGTCGAGCGTGTATTGCGGTGCGACATTCAAATCGGCCGCGAGCCAATTGGCGGGCGCGAACTCTACGCGGCGAACGTCGGCGGCGCGCTTACGAATGTGAGCAAACTGCGGATCGCTTGCCACGGGCTCGTCGACCTCTGCGGGATCGATCCCAATGACTTGATATCCGCGCGACAACAACGCCTGGCTCGCTCCGCCTGGCGCGCAGCCCAACTCCACCCACACATCGCCACGAGCGGCCGGCAAACCCGACCACTTAAGCGCCTCTTCCATCTTCAGATAGGCGCGCGACACCATTTGGTCGGGCGCGGCAACGGGCAAAATGCCGCCAGGCCATCGCTCGACTCGCGATGTGGCCCGATGCCAACCGACGTACCACTGGTTTGGCTCCACCAAAACCACGTCGAGCACGATGCCGGCGGACGGCGCAACAGCGCCACGACTGTTTGCCACAACGTTGTCGCCCCCGGCGTCTGCGGCCGCATTGAGAATGGCCATGCGCGCCTCGTCGGCCAGCGGGGTAATGGTCGGTTCGCAATGGCCCTCACCGGGCAGTTGCGAATCGCGTTGCCAAACGTGCAACGTCAGCGCTTCGTGCGTCTCAATCAGTCGCCGAAGTGGCTCGAGTTGCCATACGCTGGCTGCAGCGGATCGTAGCGAATGGTTGGTCACTCTGCCAAGCGATATCGCCCGGGTTCGCGCGAAGGTGGGCAAGGCGCCATCGAGCACCACGCCTAGCGATTCATCCGTCTTGAAGCTCACAAACCCAGGCCGCGAAAACGCCAATCGCCAGCCCGGTCGGCGCGCGGCGATTTCGCGCTTTAGCGGCTGCTCCGCACCCGTTTGGCAGGTGCAGAATACGAACGTGCTGTCGGTTGTGTTGGGCATAGCCGCGAGACGAAGAAGCCTGTGGCGAAAGCACCATTTTACCACGACGTCGTCGCCCACCGTAGCCGCTTGGCGTCGAGAATACGACCGGCTACGAGTTCCTGACCGCTGGCATCGCCTGTTGTGGCATTTTATACTCAATTGGTTCGTGTCGCGCCGCGTGAACCAACTCTGGGAAATGTGGTCTATGTCACCGGTGAGTTACGGCGCGAATCGCGCCCGGCAGTCTAATAGAGTGGCTATTTGGGAGTAGTGTCTGTGTTTGAGTCGATTGCCATCGTTGGCGCCACCGGCGCCGTAGGTCAGATTATTCGTCGTTTGCTCGTCGAACGCGAGTTTCCCCATTCGAAGATTACCTTCTTGGCATCGGCCCGCTCGGCTGGCTCGACCATCGAGTTCGCCGGCCAGCAGCACACGGTCGAGGAACTCAAGCCCAAGGCGTTTGACGACATCGACCTCGCGATTGGCAGCACGCCCGACCCGGTGGCGAAAGACTTCGTACCTTGGGCCAAAGAGCGGAACTGTGTGGTCGTCGACGAAAGCGGTTACTGGCGGATGGACCCCACCGTTCCGCTCGTGGTGCCCGAGGTGAACCCCGAAGCCGCGCTTGCCCACCAAGGCATCATCGCCAGTCCGAACTGTTCGACCACACAAATGGTGCTAGCCATGAAGCCGCTGCATGACGCCGGCCGAATTCGCCGCGTGGTCGTCAGCACTTACCAAGCCACGAGCGGGGCAGGGGTGGCAGGGCAGGAAGAACTTGTCGCCAGCAGCCAGGCGGCACTCAACGGCGACGATCACGAACACACCGCGTTCGCCTACCCAATCGCCTTCAACTTGATCCCGCAGATCGGTTCGGAGAAGCATGAAGGCTACACCTCCGAAGAAATGAAAATGGTTTGGGAAACCCAAAAGATCTTCGGCGACGAGTCGATCAAAGTTTGCCCCACCTGTGTACGCGTACCAGTGAGCAACTGCCACAGCGAGAGCATTCTGGTGGAAACCGAAAAGAAAATCTCCGTCGACGCAGCACGCGATCTGTTCGCGGCCACGCCGGGCATCAAAGTCGTCGACAATCTCGGGGCAGGGGAGTACCCGATGCCCAAAGACTGCGACGGCGACGACGCCACGTTCGTCGGCCGCATTCGCGAAGACCTCTCCTGCAAAAACGGTCTCACGTTCTGGTGCGTAAGCGACAACCTCCGCAAAGGCGCCGCCACGAATGCGGTGCAAATTGCCGAGCTTTTGGTCAACAGCTCGGCGGCAGTGTAAGATTGAGTGGAAGGACTCGCAACCACACATCCCCAATGGAATCGCCTCATGGCCACCGTCGAAGATACCAAGAGTGTCGAATCGGCTGATATCCCGTCGCTGTGGGAAAACGGCATCACTCTGCAAGGCGTTAGTTGGGACACGTACGTCAAATTCGTCGACGGCTTGGGCGACCGTCGAGTGTTTGTGTCGTACGACAGCGGACTCATGGAGATTCAAACAATGAGCCCTTCGCTACCGCACGAAAACTCTGATCGCTTTCTCGAACGCTTCGTCCATCTAATGGCATTCCTTCGCGGACTTGAAGTCACTTCTGGTGGCTCGGTAACCCATCGCCGCGAAGACTTAGAAAAAGGCATGGAACCTGACTCCTGTTTCTGGATCGAGAATGCAGCGAAGCTGACAGGCGTGAAGGAACTCGATCTCACAGAAATACCACCGCCGGACTTGGTGATTGAAATTGACATACACGCCAGTTCGGTCGATCGGATCAATGGCTTCCACAAATTAGGCGTGCCCGAAATCTGGCTGATTCGCGACGGGGAACTGGTGTTTCTGACGCTGGGTATTGATGGGTACGAGGAAAGTCCAACCAGCCGGAGTTTTCCGTCCGTGGATCGCGATTCGGTGGCCCACGCGCTGCAGGCCATCGACACATTTGGCGAGACTGAAGCTCTCAATCAACTTCTCACCAAGCTCAAGCTACGTTGAGCGAATCCTTGTCCACAACGCGCCGTTGGCTCAAACTGACCGTCGCGTACGACGGCACCAACTACGCAGGTTGGCAGTTTCAGCCGAGTGAACCGACCGTGCAAGCCACGCTTGCCGAGGCTTGGTGTTCAATCACGGGCGAACAGCCAACGCTCACCGCTAGCGGGCGGACCGACGCCGGCGTGCATGCGCTGGGGCAAGTGGTTGGACTAGTAACCAACAGCGAGCTACCCGCCGAACGATTGCTCCAAGGGCTCAACGCCAAGCTGCCAGACGACGTAATGGTTCGCGCCGTCGAAACAGCCCCTGATGGCTTTCATGCCACGCACGATGCGCTGAAGAAACTCTACCGCTATCAAATCCACAACTCACGCGTCCGGCCGCTCTTCGATCGCCGTTACCGTTGGCACGTGCCGCATGAACTCGACGTCGCTTCCATGCAAGCTGCCGCAGTGCATTTGGTCGGTCGTCACGACTTCGCCTGCTTCGAAACCACCGGCTCCGAACGCAGCTCGACCGTTCGCACACTCACAAAAGTCGAAGTAGGGCAGGGGGGTGCCGCCGGTGAGCAGATCGACATCGAGGTCGAAGGCGACGGATTCCTCTACAACATGGTCCGTGGCATCGTCGGCACACTAGTCGAAGTCGGCCGCGGCGCACGCGAGCCCAACTGGGTTGCCGAAGTCCTCGCCGCCCGCGACCGCCGTGTGGCAGGACCGAATGCGCCGGCGCATGGGTTGGTGTTGGTGTGGGTGGAGTATGCGGAGTGAAGAAAGAACCGCCAAGGACGCCAAGAGCGACCAAGGGGTAAACTACTCGGCTGCTACGACAAACAAGAGAGGCGCTACCGACTCTTGTAGGTAGTGGGGGTACCGATGAACTACGGCGAGACGATCAGCGCGATGGACGGGGCATTCTCTGGCAAGCTACGACCGACGGCGTTCATTAGGGGTACATGCTCTTGCATCGAGCACAACGAGACGATGTCGAAGTTCCGGCATAATGATCTCCCAATCGATGCGCTCAACAACCCGGGGATCCAATATGCTTCGCGTCGGATGAAGCATTCAGATATTTACTGCCCGGCTTGGTTCGTCTGTTGCTCGACCACACGGAAGACTACGTTGGTCAGTTACTATTTCACATAGGGCAGAACGATCGGATTTCATGCTTGTCCCATTCTCAAGCGCGGGCGGTGACGACGTTACTTGATCATTTGTTGTTGGAGGCCCCTGAGATAGTTGACGAGTCCTTGGTAGCTGATGAGCTTCTGACGGCCCGAGAGAAACTCGATCGAGCGGCTACTCCTAAGTTGCGGGGCTCTTTCCGCCGTGCTCGACCACCAAAGTCGTCGCGTGCCAATTTGGCGCCCGACGACAATGGCTCACATCCGGCGTCCTTGGCGGTTATCAACCCGATACCGCCTCACTCCACCACAAGTTCCGGCCGCCACTCTGGAATCCCGCCGTTGTCCAATTGCTCTTGGTAGGCCACGTGGAATGGCCGCACCTTAGACATGGGGGCCGTTTCGTTGACCATCATGGGACGAGTTTCTTGCCACCACCTGTCGTACGCTGCCCGCATGTCGGCAACGACTTTGGGGTGTTCGTCGATTACGTTGCGCGTTTGCCCGGGGTCAGTCCGCATGTCGTACAGTTCGGTATTGTGCACCAGCCGAAACCCTGCGTTTCGTACGGCGAAGTTGCGCCACTGGAAGTCGTTGGGTTCGGCGCCCGTCTTCCAACGTCCCTGGTGCGTGAACAGGTAGCGGTCGTCCCAAGGCGACTTCGCATCCTTGAGTAAGGGAACCAAACTGCGGCCTTCCACTTGGTCCGATGGCGATGTAGCACCGGCCAATTCGACGAGCGTGGGCAGAATGTCGATGTGCGCCGTCACGTGATCGATATCCCGCCCTGAGTCCCAATGCCCATCCCAACGCACGAACAGCGGCACGCGCACGCCGCCTTCATCGACAGTACCCTTCAAGCCTTTCATCTCGGCATTGTAAGGCAACAATGGGGAGCCATCGGGCGCGGTACCCATCGTTAAGTCAGGCTTTCCAGAACCGCCGCCAGCCATTCCGTTGTCCGACATGAAGATAACAACCGTGTTGTCCATCAACTGCCACTCGCTAAGCATGCGCATTAAGCGGCCCATGTTTTCGTCGATGTTCTCGATCATGCCGTAAAAACCAGCCTGGGCTTTGCCAAATCCAAGCTGCTCAAAGCGCTGCCGGGATGCTTCGGGCGCCAAGAAAGGAAAGTGGGGGGCATTGGTAGCGATGTACGCAAAGAATGGCCGATCGTTGTCTCGCTCCTTGGCCATCCAGTCGAGCGCTGCGGAAAAGAAAACGTCGGTACAGAAGCCACTCGCCCGAACGAACTTGCCGTTGTATCGCACGATTGGATCAAAGTACGTATTGTCAGGCGCGTCGGCACAGCTGCATGGGTAGGCCTGGCCAATTCCACCGCCACCGTGAATGAACACCTCGTCGAATCCGCGCTGGCCCGGCTGGTAATGGCATTCGTCCCCCAGATGCCACTTACCGAAGATGCCACACGCGTAACCGGCTTGCTGCAGTAGCTGTGGCAGCGTCGTGGCGTCGAGCGTCATCCGTTCGCGTTCGTAAATCGTGTGTGTAACGCCATTGCGCATCGGGTGCCGACCGGTCATCAATGCCGACCGGGTAGGCGCGCAGGTTGGGCAAACGAGAAAGCGAGTGAACCGCGTACTACTATCGTAAAGTTCATCGAGATGCGGCGTTTGAATCCACGGATGTCCATGCCGGCCAACAGGGCCATAGCCTTGGTCGTCCGTAATCACGAGCACAATATTAGGCGGAGCCTTGGCACTCACATCCGTGGCCGACACCGCGACGGCGATTGCGATGAGTATCAGTGGGAATACGAAGTACCTAAGTTGTTTCGACATTGATGTCTCGTCGTAGAGGTGAACTGTTGGCGTGAACAAGTCGGTCCGCAATACTCGAATGATAACCTCTAACGCATATTCGTGCTCAGATCGCGGTTGGAGCCGCACGATGGAACGCCAAATCGCTGGTGGCGCGAGCACGAACTTAGCCTGTCGTTGGCGGTTCGAACTACTAGTCCCCATACGCCTCGCGCTCAAAATAATTGTCGCGGTAAGCCCGGTGCCCGGTCCACCACGCCAATAGCGAGCACCATGCGTAAGCGGGAAGGAACAAGGGGCCCCAGATTTCATACTGACGGACGTGGACATGCTCGTGATCGCGGGCGATGTCGAGCGCCATGGGCGTGACTCCGATAATTGTGTGCCCTAGTGTTAGGGCGAGGATCGTGCCACTCGTGATTCGTTCGAGCGCCCATCGTGGCACGCCGCCGTGGAACTCGATCACACCCCGCCGAACTTGGGCTTTGCCGCCGGTGACAAGCGCCAACAGGCCGAACGCAAGGCCCAGTAGCGAGTTGGGGCTGGTCCACACAATGGCAAGGGTGCGATTCATGCAACGATGGTCTCGGTCCGCGTACGGCGATCACACTTTATCCGATCTTGATGGCTGGATAAACTGGTAATACACCCTTAGGGCAGGGATTCGACGCAATCATTCATCGCGCGACGGAAAGGTCAAGTGTGTCGACCGGAAACGAGTTTGTTGGCAACTACCGGATGTACCATTTGATCCGCGCTGGCGGCGTGTATCAGATTTGGGCGGTGCGCCCTATGTCGGAGACCACTTTGTTCGCCATGAAGTGGCTACCCAAGGGAGAAAAGTACACACGACAAGCACTCGGAGAATTGCGCCATGAGTTTTCCGTCGGCAAGACACTCGACCACCCGGCGGTGATTAAGACGTACGAGTTCAACACCACCAACAACGGCGCCTACATGCTGCTGGAGTTTTTCAAGACCCCCAATCTCAAGCAGCAGATTGTCGGCAATCCGTTCGACGTCAAATGCCGCGCAAAGGAAATCCTGATCAACTGCGCCGCGGGGCTTGCACACATGCACAAGGTTGGCTGGGTGCACCGCGATGTGAAGCCCGACAACTTCTTGGTGGCCGACGATAGCGAAGTGCGCCTGATCGACTTCAACCTGGCGCGGAAGATCAAAACCGGGCTTGGAAAGATGTTCTCGGGCAAGGCGTCAGTGCAGGGCACCCACAGCTACATGGCACCCGAACAAATCCGTGGCCAGCATGTCGACGCGCGAGCCGACATCTACAGTTTGGGCTGCGTCGCGTTTGAACTGTTCAACGGCAAGCCGCCGTTTACCGCCAACTCGTTTCAGGAGTTGCTCAACAAACACCTTAAGAGCAAACCGCCTGATTTGACCGTGGTGGACAAGAACATCACGCCAGAGTTCTCCGCGTTCGTCAAACGGCTGATGGCCAAAGATCCTGACGAGCGACCAGCAACCATGAAAGACGTGCAAATGGAATTGCGGACGGTGCAGTTGTTCTACGCACCGCCTAAGCCACCCAAGACCGACGAACATAAAGACGAAGAAGAATAGGTAAGGAGCAACCATGTCAAGCACATCCTACCAATTGGAATTCGAAGCGCCGTTGCGCGAGCTGGACGAACAAATTGCGGCCATTGAAGCTTCCGACGATCAGTCGGCCGACGCCCGCGACGAATTACGTGCGGCGCGGAAGGCATTGTTGGACAAGACACGCGAAATCTACGACCATCTCGACGAGTGGCAAACCGTCCGCGTCGCACGCCACCCCGATCGTCCGATGTTTACCGATTACATCGATCTGGTGTGCGACGAGTTCGTCGAACTGCATGGCGACAAGTTTTTTGGCGACGATCGAGCGCTCCGAACCGGATTTGCCAAAATCGATGAGTTCAAAATCATGATCGTCGGTCATCACAAGGGCAAGACGCTCAAGGAGCGTAATGAGTGCTTTTTCGGATGCGCACACCCCGAAGGCTACCGCAAGGCGATCCAAAAGATGAAAAAGGCAGCCAAGTACGGTTTGCCCATCGTCTGCCTGATCGACACCCCTGGCGCCTATCCCGGCATCGGCGCCGAAGAGCGCGGTCAGGCGCAGGTGATCGCCGAGAGCATGCTCGAAATGTCGCGGCTCGAAACGCCCATCATCTGCATCGTAATTGGCGAAGGCGGCTCGGGCGGGGCCTTGGGCATTGGTGTGGGCGATCGCGTCGCGGTGCTTGAGTTTGCTTACTATTCGGTTATTAGCCCGGAAGGCTGCGCCGGCATCCTGTGGAAGAGCCACGACTATGCCGAAAACGCCGCTCGGGCGCTGAAGCTCACGTCGAAGCATCTGGAACGGCTCGGAGCGATCGACGACGTAATCGAAGAGCCAACCGGCGGGGCCCACCGCGATCACTATCAAATGGCCGCTCGACTCAAAATGTATCTGGTCAAAACACTCCGCGAGCTCTCCGAGCTGCCCACCGGCCAACTGCTCGCCGAGCGGTACGAGAAGTTCCGCCGAATCGGGATGTTTCTTGAAGAAGCCGAGCCGTGATCTCTGAACCCAGGGTGTCTGTGTGATCTGTGCTGCAGCGCCCGGGTCCCCAACGTCCGATAATCGCTGTTATGTTCGTTTCGGGCATGTTTTTGCCCGGGTTTTAGCGACTCTACCCGGGATGACGGACGTTCAGGAGCAACGCTCGGCTTTGTGCGCTGACGGAGATCGGCGACGATTGTGTTCACAGGTTGGTGCCGCTGTGCTCTGGATTCAGAGCGACGCTGCGGAGTCATTGCAGCGGAGTCATGGATTGGGCCACGGGGTGGGTTCCGACGTAGAGGATGCCGGCCAGGCGATGGGCCCGCTCGGGCTGCCGGCGCTTGAGGTGGGCCACGCCGTCGGCGACGTGCCGGCAGGGGCCTGCGACGGTGAAGGTGGATCTGACGCCGCGGACGAACCACCCGGCTGTGGCCAGACACTTCCCCCCTGCCCGCTTTGCGGCCAATCGCCCAAATCGGGCAAACCACTACCAGCCGGCTGATTGGGGTCGAGCCCCTGCTCGATGCGGTCGACGTACGGGCCAATCACCTTCTGCACCTCGGGCGGAAATACCGAATCGCTCTTCGCCAGCAACACGCCAATGTAATGGCCGGCCCGCGAGTTCAGAATTGTGGGCCGATACTGCTCGAGCAACATCGCGGCGAAGAACGTAATGCCGATGCACCACAGCACGCCGCGGGCGAATCCGATTAGCGCGCCCATCTGGCGGTCGAATTCGTTAAGCTTGACGCGGTCGATCACACCGGAGACGCCTCGAAAGATCAGCCAAATCGCAAACGACGTCGCGATGTAGATCGCTAGCCAGGCGGCATAGCGGTTGAACGGCTCCGAGTTTCCAAACGTCGGCGCGAGCTGAGGGCTGAACTGCTTCGCCACAAAGAAGCTGACAATCAGCGACGCCAGGTAGGCAACCTGCCATGCCATTCCTTTGTAAAAGCCGAACAACGTAGTGGCCGCCAGCACCACCAACATCAGCATATCGTAAGTCTGCATCGTTTCGTCTCAACTGGTTCGATCAACGACCTGCCTGCCAGCAACGACAGCAGGGGCCCCAAGCCCGAAACGGGGACCGCGCGGAGTATAGCGAGCCAGCAAGCGGTCGCAAATGGCAAGTAGTGTAGTTACAAATGCGAGTGGCTGGTGGCCACAAGCGATGCTAGCAGCCAGGAGGTGGCACAAACTTTCACTCTGCCACTCGCCACTACACTGCACTTGCAGCGACCGCGCCGCAACCCGTACTCTTCTCCTGCCCACTGCCTATCGCTCACCGCTCACTAAACACAATGGCCGACTTTCGTACCCACGTGACGACGAGTTCCGTCCTCGGCGTCGGCTACGCCGGCATGGGAATCGCCATGGGGTTTCCCATCGAGTCGTCGCTCGTGGCCGGCGGACTGTGCGGCGTGTCGGGCATGTTGCCCGACTTGGATAGCGACACCGGTATTCCCATACGCGAGTCGATGGGGTTCGCCGCTGGCATCGTACCGATGCTGTTAGTCGAGCGGTTTCGAGCAATAGGCATGGAGCACGATCAAATTGTGCTCGTTGCCGCCGTGCTTTACTTCTTAATTCGATTCGCTGGCGCATCGTTGCTTGGCCGGTTCTCGGTCCACCGAGGGATGTTCCACAGCATCCCCGCAGCGCTTACGTTTGCAGGCGCCGCATTCTTGCTCTGCGGCCCAGCGGACGATGAACGCATTCGATACCTCAAGGCCGGTGCCGTGTTCTTTGGAGTCATGTCGCATCTGCTTCTCGACGAGCTCTACAGCATTGAGTGGAAAGGCGGCCGCTTGCGATTGAAGCGATCGTTTGGCACTGCAGTTAAACTCTGGGGCAAGAATGGGTGGGCCAATTTTAGTGCGTACGCCAAGCTTGTTGTCGTTGGAATCATGGTGGCAAGTGAATCTAGTGTGATGCAACACTTCGAAGAGCGTCACCCTGAAATTGCCAGCGACATCCAACGAGTGAAAGACGCCCAGGAACAAATCTTCGACGCCGTCCGCGATCGCGTGATTCCCATCCGCGGACCAATTGCGGCAAACGATACGCCGAACGCCGAACAGCCTGTACCGGACCACCCACAGTCAACACTTCGTGACTGGCCGCGAGGCACCGGTACGGGATTTCCGCTCGACACGTCACCAACTACGACACCCACACCCGGTGGTTTTACACCCAACGCCGGAAGGGCCGAATTGGGCAGGGCCAACCCCGTGTATCGGGCGGACGCCAACAGTTTCGCTCCTCGATAGCGGCATTCATTCTCTTTACGACGATTCAATCCACAGGGTAACGGGCCCGTCGTTCACAAGCGCGACGTCCATGTGCTCGCGAAACTTTCCGGTGCCAATTTCGATGCCCTTGTCGCGCACCCGCTGGACGAACTTCTCGTACAAATCAACCGCCAGTTGCGGCGGCGCGGCGGCGACAAAGCTGGGTCGCTTCCCCTTGCGGCAGTCGCCGAACAGCGTGAACTGGCTCACTACCAACATCGCTCCGCCGACGTCTTCGAGCGAGAGATTCATCTTGCCCGCTTCATCTTCGAAGATGCGCAAGCCCACTAGCTTCTCGGCCATCCAATCGACTTGGTGCTCGGTATCGTCGTGCCCAACTCCCAGCAACACCAGTAGCCCGCGACTAATTTCTCCCGTAACTTCACCTGCGACGGTGACCTTGGCCTCCGAAACGCGTTGTACTAAAGCTCGCATCGATTCGTCCGTGGTCCGTTGCTAGTTGCGGCGATAACGAACATACTAACGCGCTTGGGCGTCGCGATGCTATGATGCCCGCCTGCTGGACGATCCAGCAATGACTACGCAAGGTTCGGCTCGCTAATGGTTGTCCCACTTCCTCTTCTCGCATTCTATTGCCTGCTGATTCTACTGGCATCCGTGTTTGGCGGTATGATTCCCGTGTGGTGGAATCTGACGCACCGCTGGATGGAGATGGCCGTAAGCTTCGTGGCCGGAATCATCTTTGGCGTTGCCGTACTACATATGCTTCCACATGCCATCGTTTCTGAGTTGCAAAGCGAACCTCTCGACATACACGCGGCAATCATCGACCTAATGTTATGGTTCGTCACCGGATTCCTGGCCATGTTCCTAATCGAGCGGTTCTTTTGTTTTCACCACCACGAAGCGCCGGCCGACGAGGAGCATCTGTTCGACCAACACCACGAGCATGGCCCCGAATGTTCGCACCATCCACACTCCGACCACGTGCGCGACATCACCTGGTCTGGCGCGGCCATCGGACTCACGCTACACAGCTTGCTGGCCGGC
>JANQOF010000070.1 GCA_028279215.1 Pirellulales bacterium | reverse complement strand
GTCTTTGTCGAGATAGACGCGTTTACCGCTAACGGTGCTGCACCAGTAGCCAGACTTTTCGTGCAGCCACGGTTTGCCAGAAGAACGGCGAGCCATATTCGGACCTCCCAAGAACCTTGTGAACAAAGTTTGGAACGTCCGTATCGGTCGGCCCGCAGCCCGAGGATTCCGGGTAGAATTGTGGGTACTGCGGGTCGACCGGTCGTTTCAAGAACGCAATGTGCTCTAGTATTGTAGAGTCGGGCTGAAAGGATTTGAACCTTCGACCTCTGCGTCCCGAACGCAGCGCTCTAGCCAAGCTGAGCTACAGCCCGAGGGGCGACGAAAAAATGTGCCGCGACCGACGTTGTAGCGTATCAGACGGTTTTCGCCGCCGCAAGGTTCGTTGATTCTAGCCTCCGATCTCTGGGCGTATCTCGCGTCACGCGGGCGCCGGTGCCTCGGCAGGCATTGGTGTGTCGTGTTCGTTGCCGAGTTCGGTGAGCATCGTGTGGACTTCGTTTTCGATTGCCACCGTCAGCTCGTGCACCGTCTTGCGTTTGTCGCGCGTGTACTCCTCGTAGTGGTCGCGAAGGTCCACCGGCTGGCCGACGCGCACGATCGCTTTGCGTGGTCCCCACACCCGCCGTTTGCCAAGCACTTCGTTTTCGAGCAGGCACAAGATATCCATCAGCCGTTCGACCGTCATCGCCTCGCTCACGTAACCATCGTACACGCCAACAAACTCAAGCAGCCGCCATAACTCGCCGTAGATTGTTTGCGCCATGTGGACCCGCTCGGTCGCCAGACGATGCGCGTACGGCGTGGCGGGTGAGTCTTGATGGACGATGCGATCCACCGCGTTGAACAGAGCCCGAATTCGGTCGAGTTGCGACTCGGTGTTGCGCGGACGGATGTCGAACTGATGCTCGAGCTTTGAAATCACCGAGAGCTTGATCGTTTGAATGCGGTCGTCGAGCGTCGCGTCGCTGCTCGGTCGCATGCCTTGCGCCACTTCGTTCGCTTCGAGCACGGTGAGCGCCACGCGGTGCAAGCGCGAGAGTGCATTCGTCGGGGCGTCGCCGGCAGGCAACTCCAAATGCGATTCGAGCCGCGCGAGCGACGCATTCATTTCCTGTTGCATGTCGGCGGTGAACACGTACTTGATCGCCATCGGCACGCACTTCAAGTGGGCGATGTCTTCCGAATCGCTTGCATCCTCCATTGCTTTGAATGCCAATTGAAACACGCCCGGCTGAAACGGCACCAACGTGCTGTTCTGCCAAATCGCCTCGCCCTCGGGGAAGATCACCACCGGGCGCTCGCCCGCGGCCAGCAGCTTGCGTGTCATCGCGAACGACTGACGATCGATCATCCCACGGTGGATCGAGTAGCACCCCAGCCGCGGCATGCACCAGCGATTCGCCGGTGACTGCTCGAATACTTCGATGGCGGCCAGGAAATTGAAGTATGTGTTTAACTCGCGCGACAGCCACATCAACACATGCGGCTCAAACCCACCCGAGTGACTCGGCGTCAACAAGCATCGCTCGCTCGCCAGCTTGCGTAATCGCTTCAGGTCGTCGTCGGAGATTTCCACATCCGAAACCTTCAGCTTCCTCCAAATGGCGCCACGAATGTTCCGCTGCACTAGGTCGATCACCAACCGATTCGGCTTAGGCGCGTAAAAACTGTTCGGCTTGGGTCTGGCCCGCGAGTCGTAAGCGTAGGAAGGCATGGTTTTTGGGGTAGGCGGTTGGTGGTGAGTGAGCGGCGAATATCTTCACTCGCCACTCGTACTTGTCACTACTAATAGTCCATTCTGTCCCGGATACCGGAAAACGATTCTAGGCGACTTTATTCACTTCGTGTCGTCTCTGCTGGTGTTCGTATTCCACTTTTTTTCTCGGCATGTTTTCATTTCGCAATAGGCTCGATTGAATGCCAATTGTCCACTGATGCGCGCAAGAAAGGACAATTGGACTGGGAATGACCAATGACGAAGTACCGATGACCAAGGTTCCCTGCCCCCTGGCCCCCGACCCCTCACCCCTAACAAAAACGACGGACGTCCGCCGGCGGCGCGCACGGGTACCACCGCTGGGTGAGTGTTGTCTGGCGGGTGGAAGGATGCATCCGGAATTTCGCCGCGGCGACAACCCCGCAGCTTCGCTAGCTAAGCACATCCCACAAACACATGCGGCACCAAACACTCCGCCCCAACGGGCGAGCGCGACCAACCGACCGGTTAGCATGTGTACACTAACACAGGTGGTGGCCTACTTTCAATCGAAAAGTTGAGAGAATTGCCCCCGTTAGCCGCGAGGCGCCGCCGAGCGCTCAAACCACAGACAGGCTACAATAATGGTGCCGTCAACACGGCGCGAGGTTTACCTCACCACGACGATGAACGACGCACTTTCAATCCCTCGATCCAATGCGTCTACCAGCAATAACCGGCATCATTGATCGGCGGATTCTGGCCAACTATCGGGTCGATCCCGACTCGATGGCCACCGTGTTGCCGGCTCCGTTTCGGCCGCAAGTGGTCGACGGATACGCCATCGGTGGCATCTGTCTCATCCGACTGAAGCAGATTCGACCACGATGGTTTCCAGCTTCGTGGGGATTCGGCTCGGAGAACGCCGCACACCGAATTGCCGTGGAGTGGGATTCGAATGGGCAAGCGATGCAGGGAGTCTACATCCCACGCCGCGATACCAATTCAAAATTGAATTCGCTGGTCGGCGGCAGGCTATTTCCCGGCATCCACCATCATTCACAATTCTCCGTTGCAGAGCAGGGCGAACAGTATTCCGTCACGATGGAAAGCAGCGACGGCGCCGCGAAGGTCCATGTGACGGGTGCCGTCGCGCCATCGATTCCAACCTCATCGGTTTTCGCATCGGTCGAGTCGGCGTCGGAGTTCTTTGAGCGAGGATCACTTGGTTATTCCGACACTAAGACCGACGGTAAGTTCGATGGCCTGGAACTCGAATGCCAGAACTGGCGCGTCGAAGCGTTGCAGGTGGATGCCGTCGAATCAAGTTACTTCGAGGATCCCACACGGTTTCCAAGCGGCTCAGTCGAGTTCGACTGCGCTTTGCTCATGCGCGACGTGGATCACGAATGGCATAGTCGGCCTGATCTTTGCTGTTGGGCGGTAGGTAAGAGATGACAGATGGCGAATCAGGACTAGGTTGCCTGCTCCTTGCCATACAACCACTACATCTACGGACTGGTCGCGCGTTCAGATTGGGTGTGCGGCGCCGTTCATTCTTCACGTATGTCGGAACTCAGGTTCTCCGCCACTTCGTCGTCAAACTCGTCGTAGACGCTTTCAA
The DNA here is from genome assembly GCA_028279215.1 of Pirellulales bacterium. Lineage (GTDB taxonomy): Bacteria > Planctomycetota > Planctomycetia > Pirellulales > Lacipirellulaceae > Aeoliella. The sequence goes on along the minus strand of JANQOF010000070.1, from coordinate 7,162 downwards.
TGTACTCCTGATCGTCGTCAGACATTGAGATGCTCTGACGATACTGCAGCGCTTCTGCATCCGCCTCATACTCAATGTCGCCATGATGTTCGCGCACTACGTCAGCAATTTCGTGAAGATCGACACGAAAGAACTCCTTTCTCGGGTTGACGCGGTTGACTTGCATTTTTTGAAATGCTTTGTGCAGTGTGTGTTCCAATTGGGGCGCGTTGTTGGCCGATATCATCATGTGGACATCGAAGGGAAATGGGACGGAAGCATCGCCCAGTTCTCTTACGCGATCGAGAGGCGTTCGCCGGCGCGTCATTCCAATCTTGTATACACCTTCTCCAAAGGAACCAATGTTCGAAATGACATATACGTAACCCGCTTTGGTCAATTGAGCTTGCGAGACTGCGCGCTGCGATTCTTCCGCTTCCGCCAATCGGGCTCGCAGGCTTGCGACTTCTGCGTCATGCTCATCACGCGCCTGCGCCAATGCCACGGCGAGAGCTCCTTCAATTGCTTCTTTTTCTCTTTGGATCCGATCAAGCTCACGCTGTATTTCCTTCTCGCGCTGTTGCTCTTCCCTGATCTGCGCCTTTAGTCTTGCTTGTTCCTCACGTTCGAGGGCAGAACGGACGGCCTTCTCAAACTCGCTCTTGAGATCATCTAGTAGGACCGATTCTTCTTCTGCACTTACTTCAAAACCAATGCTTCTACACCGCTCAATGACGGTCACCAGCTTCTGTTTACTGGATGCGTAGTTATTCGCATCGATTCCCTTGCCAATCCACTTAACGTTTTCGTTTAAGTAGCGTTTACCCAGTTCCTTGGACCTCTGAGCTTGGTTCGCCACCACCTCATCTTGCTTCTGTATATCCAGGTGGTTCTTTCGCACATTTTGTGCTAGCGCTATTTGAATGCTCTTTAGGTTGCTGTTTTCTGCCTCAAGTTCGGAGTACGCGATGGTACGGCCTTCCAAGTCGGCTGCCAGTTGTGCCAAGCGATCTCTCTCTTCTTGTAACTCTCGTTCGTTGGCATTGCGAAGCGCCACCACTTCAGAGCGCTCCTGCTTGACACGCGCGCCATCAACGGCAACGTCCGCTGCCCGTTTGTTGTAGTCATTCCGTTTCCGTTCGGTGAGAACGAATACCAAGAGACCACCAACTACGAATGCGAATAGTCCAACAATTGCATATCCCATGGCACTGACCACTTTTAGGCTTGTAAACTGACGATCACATACCTTGACGGCCTCTGGCACCTTGGGCACTTGATCTCTGCCAAGAGCTTGTACAGTCCACCGGTGCCCATCGCGCCGCAGAATGGACATTTGCCACGCACTCTTTGCGAGAATGACCCAATCAGCCTCAATCTATTCGGCTGCGATTCACTGTCGCGCAGCAGCAGCCCCAGTTGTTCCCAGTTTGAGGTCACCCACGTCCATTGATCACGCGGTTCCCCCAGAGCCTGGCAAAGTTCGGACTCCGACACCGACTCTCGTGTGACCAAGTAGTTCCACGCACGATGAGCGTCTAAGATTTGACAGCACGCCAACTCCAATTCTCCGAGCGCGTCGTGGGGGAGTTTTCGTGCGACGGATCGCTTGCTCTTTAGGAAGTCGGACAGAATGTCGAGAGACCGCTGATGCAAGAACAGTGGGCTATACTTCAGGATAAAGTCGATTGACTCAAAGCGTGGTACTTCGCCAGCAGTTTTGCCGAGGTAAGTTGCTACCACGGGGACGAATTCCAGAGATTCTAACGCGGTGTCGATAGCCTCGTCATATTCGCCCCGCCGCGCTTGCTCCACAAACCTGGCGCAGCACTCATAGTACAGTTCTGCGTGAATCTCCCCCTTGGATTTCTTTGCCATCGAAATCCCCGACAACCGCACTCAGCGCTCGGCGGTCGTAGACGATCAGTTCAGTCAACGCGGCGACATGGCACAGCAGCAGACTAACGCGAATCCACCATCGTTGCTGACAACTTCGTAGCCATTTCGCATCCGCCCTCGGACACAAATTCGCAACGCCTTTCGGATGATAGCGTAAATGTACCCGCAAAGCCACGCCCTTACTCACCGAATTTCCACAGACCCTTTGGCGGTGCGCCGGTGAACTCCACCCATTGGGTGATCTTCGGGTTACAAATAGTTACACTGGCAACAGTGCTGCAGTGGCCGCCTAGTTGCAGACTTCAAAAGAAACTGACGAAGCGATCTGGACCAGGAATGCCATCTGGCAAGAAAATCTTGTGGGTCTCATGTCGTTCGTCGATTGATACAATCAACTCGGCCTCGCCCGAGGGAACGGGCTGGCAGGGCCCGCTAATCATTAGGCCCGAATTGCCAACGTGAGAAACCGCTAGCTGCAAGCCATCAATGATGAGTGTTAGGCCAACACGCGACGAGTAGCTGCTGGATGCCATGCTTGGAGACGACAACGTGTTGTTTCGTAACGCGACAGATTACACTAACGTCTATCAGTAGACAGGTTTTGCGTTAAGATAGACTCGGGCACGGGAGCGATGGTTCGGTGTGGAAGACTTCGGTTCCATCGGCAGTCAAGGCATTTGACCGCCAAGAGACCTACGAAGTAGAGCTTGAATGCTACAACCGTCTGAAGGCCAACGGTGTCGAGAAGATCAACGGTCTCAATGTGCCAGTTCTTGAGGGATTCAACCACTCCTCGAAAGTGATAGAGATTACCTTTGTGCAGCCACCTTTCTTCCTCGACTTTGGCAAGGTGCGTCTCGACCGTCCACCAAGCGACTTCTATGACAAACAAAAACTGGCAAACGCTCAATCTACTTGGCGCGACCTATTCGGCTCGAGGTGGCCAGACGTGAACGCCGCCCGGTACATCCTCAGAAAGAACTATGGAATCCACTAGCTCGATCCCAGGCCGGGCAACATCAATTTCGGCGATGACGACAACGACGATTGGTTGACCGAGCCTGGCGTGGACTACTCGGAATACGATTGATTTTGCAGAGCCAAGACGCTTAGGCTCGAAAGTGTATTCGCAAACCTAAAACGCCTCCTGATACCACTCCACCAAATCCTCTCGCAGCTTCTTCGCCGCGGGGTCGAGGATGTACATCATGTGGCCGGCGGCGTAGTGGCCGACTTCGATGCGGTCGCGGTATTCGGGGACCAGCATCATGTGGTCGATGGTGTAGCGGAAGGCGAATTGCGGGGTCGCCAGGTCGTAGTAGCCACAAGCGACGAACAGTTTTAGGTGGGGGTTGCGGCTCATCTGGCCGCGGAGGGTTTCGCTGGCGTCGACGTAGCGGTTCTCGAACTGGCTGTAGTTCCAGCGGCGGACCTGGCCGCTCAACTCGTACACCCGCTCATCCTCGTAGTTGAGCACGCGGCGGAGGTAGTCGTTCATTCCAGCGCCGAACACGCCAGTCATCGCCGCGCCGCTGGCGTCGTAGCTGTAGCGTTCGCTGGCGTTGTCGCGATCGATGCCGACAAAGCGGCTGTCGAAACGCCCGACCGTTTTGCCCTCGTCGCGCAACAACTCTTTGGCAAACCGCGACATCGAGACCCGCAGGTTGGCGTCGCGGACGTACTCTTCTTCGAGCCCGGTGAGGCTGGCGTATTGAGCGACTACTTTGTCCATCTGCTTCTTCGGCAGCGAAGTGCCGAGGAGCAGCGCCCGGGCGTACTTGCCGTAGGCAAACTTCTCGGACCTTTCGACCACTTCTTCGAGCGTGAGATCCTGCAATTCGTCGTCGAGTCGTTTGTGATACCAGGCGGTCGAGGTGTAACTGGGCAGGAACAGGATGTACGGCAGCTCGTTGTTTTCGGCGAAGCGGATAGTGGCAAAGTCGACCACCGGCGAGATCATCACGATGCCGTTGAGGTACATGCGGTAACGGTCTTGCAGCACGCCGCTTAGCCCGGCCGAGCGAACGCCGCCATAACTCTCACCAAGCACAAACTTGGGCGAAGTCCAGCGATTGTATTGCGTGATCCAGTCATGAATGAACTGGCCGACGCTCCTCAGGTCTTCTTGGTACCCGTGAAACTGCTTGGTGTCTTCGCCTTCGGCCGGGCGACTGTAGCCGGTGCTCACGGGGTCGATGAATACGAGGTCGGTCACATCGAGTAGTGAGTGCGGATTGTGCTCAGTAGTGTAGGGCGGTGCGGGTGTGGTGGCGTCGTCGGGAACGCGAACTCGCTGCGGGCCAAGCATGCCCATGTGCAACCACACGCTTGCCGAGCCGGGGCCGCCGTTGAAGCAGAAGGTGACGGGCCGCTTGGTGACGTCGGAGTCGTCGCGGGTGTAGGCGATGGAGAAGATTTCGGCCTTCACGTCGCCCGAGTCGTCCTTCATCTGCATCTTGCCAGCCGTCGCAGTGTACTTGAACGTGTCGCCGCCGAGCGTGATCTCGTGCTCGGTGACTGATGGGGGCGCGGGTTCGCCCTTTTTCTTTTCGTCTTTCTTGGCGTCGTTTTTATCTTGGGCGACGGCGAGTGGCGCGGCGACAACAAGCAACAACAACAGGCGCATTGGTAGGTGCATGACAAAGGCGGGGGCTAAGAGGGAGAGTCGGGTAGGTGAGAAACTCAATTCTAGGTTACGGACAGACCCGATGCCAGTTGATGCCCGACGCGTTAGTTCCGTGGGGAGTGTGACTTGCCGCCGCGCGCTCAGCCGCACGGGCGAGCACTGCCGTAGCATTCCTCACGGTTTCCGGCGATAATGGACATTGGGGCAAGGGCGGCGCGCAATTGGGACTCGCAGTGTACGCGTATCTAACGATGCTTTCCGGCGACAAGGCCGGCACGAATTTCGCTCTCGACCCCGCTGCCGAAACGCTCATGGGGCGAGGGCTCAACTGCCAGATTCCGCTGGCCGACGCGCTCTGCTCTCGCGTGCACGCCCGGCTAGTCGCGTGCGAAGATGGCTGGCTGCTGCGTGATGCACAAAGTCGCAACGGCACGTTCGTCAACGGGCAAAAGATCGACGAGGCCATTCTGTCGCCCGGTCACGTGGTGCGTCTGGGCGAATCGGAGTTCGAGTTTCAGGTCTCCGAAGAGCCGCCCACTGCCGGCGCGAATGGCAATACGAATCTCAAGCAAACCATTGTGCAGGACGTCTCGGTGACCTCGAAGAGTCACCATGGCGATTCGTTCACCGGCTTGCCCGACGCCGAGCAGGTGAAGGAGTTGATGCTGTTGTATCAATTGTGCATTCGGCTGTTGGGCAGCGAGGAGCCCGACCGGGTGGTGCAAACGTCGCTCGAACTGTTGCACAAGCGGACGGGTGCGTCGGTCGTAGGTTTTCTATGGAGGAGCGACGACGGCACGCTTAAACCCAAGGCCGTGCTGCCAACCGACGCGCTAGAGCGGGCGACGTTGAGCCCTTCACTCACTAAGTTGGTAACTGAGCGAAACCATGCGGTTTGGGTGGCCAATCAAACCGAGGAAGGTTCGAACGTCGACCACTTCGCCGACGCTATCTGTGCTCCCTTAGTGCGGCGCGACTCCAACGGCGAGCGAAACACTTTGGGAGCCATCCACGTATACATCGAGGATGGCCGATTCCGGCAATCGGATTTCGATTTCATCATTACGGTTGCCAATCTGGTGACCATTGCTCTGGTGCGCGCACGCGAGATAACCAGTTTGCAGAAGGACTATCAGCGGCTGAGGGAAGCCAGCGCTGGCACCGATGAGTTATTGGGCGAAAGCAAAGCAATGCTGGCGCTCAAAGGCAAGATCGCTCGTGTGAGCAAGGCGAGCGGGTGCGTCTTGGTGCGCGGCGAAAGCGGTGCTGGTAAAGAGTTGGTAGCACGAGCGATCCACCGCGCCAGCAATCGCGCCGATCAAGCCATGGTGAGCGTCAATTGCGCGGCGATTCCCGCCGACCTGATGGAGAGCCAACTGTTCGGCCACAAAGCGGGCGCGTTCACCGGCGCCGATCGCGATCACTCCGGTTTCTTTCAACAAGCTGATCTCGGCACGTTGTTCCTCGACGAAGTGGGCGAGCTGACGCTCGAAGGGCAAGCCAAGCTGCTGAGGATTCTCGAAGGGCATCCTTTCTTACCGGTCGGGGCTACGGACGAGGTGAGCGTCGACGTTCGCGTCGTGGCCGCGACGAATCGCGACCTGCAAACCTACGTGGGCGAGGGCAAGTTTCGCGAAGATCTTTTCTATCGGCTCAGCGTGTTCGAATTGTACTTGCCGCCGCTGCGCGAGCGCGAAGACGACATCGATTTGTTGGTCGAGCACTTCCTCACTCATTTCCGGCGCGAACATGGCCGGCCCGACTTAGAGTTGAGCGATGCGGCGCGCAACAAGCTTCGCAGCTATCGTTGGCCTGGCAACGTCCGACAATTGCGCAACGTGATAGATAGCGCCGTGGTGCTGGCCGATGGCGATGCGATTGAGCCGTCCGATTTGGCCCTCCGCGATACCGGCAGCGATACGCTCGATACGCTGGAGATCGATCAATGGGAGCGAAAGCTCATTATCGAAGCCCTGCACCGCACCGGCGACAGCGTGCCCGAGGCCGCCAAGTTGCTTGGCATTGGGCGCGCCACACTGTATCGTAAGATCGAGCAGTACAAGATCGAGCGGTGACAACGCGGCCAGATTTGCTGTTCGCCGTCCATCACGTTTCAAGGGCAAGGACCTAGTGTGCGATACCGAGTTGCTTCGATCCTCGTATCTGTGGTGTTGATCCCTGTCGCGTCGGCCGACCAGTGGACGCGATTTCGTGGGCCCAATGGTACTGGCATTGCTCCGGCGATTGCGGTGCCGAACGATTGGACCGCCGCGGATTACGCATGGACGGTCGACTTGCCGGGCACAGGGCATAGCTCCCCAGTGGTCGCCAGCAATCAGGTCTACATCACCAGCGCCGACGGTCCATCGGGCAATCTGTACGTCGATGCATACGACGCGACCACCGGCGCTCGCAAGTGGCGCAAGGCGGTGCCGCTCAGCTCTTACCGCATGCACGCCGCGAATAACTATGCCTCGACCACGTCTGCGGTGGATGCCAACCAGGTTTATGTGTCCTACTACACGCCCGGCGCCGTGGGGCTGATTGCGTATAGCCACTCGGGCGACGAAGTTTGGCGCACGAGTCTCGGCGAGTTCTGCGGCGGGCATGGCTTCGCTGCCTCGCCGGTCGTCGTCGACGACATGGTCTGCCTGCAAG
>JANQOF010000046.1 GCA_028279215.1 Pirellulales bacterium | reverse complement strand
GAAGTCTGGATGCAAGTGGCCGTCGAGAATTACGGCGCCACGAATGCCACAGATGTTGTGATCGACCTGGAACAAGATGGCGCTCCGCTCGTCGCCGTTCCGCTGGGCGACGTGCCCGCGGGGGAAACTGTGCAGCGCCGATTTCGTACGACGTTCGCTGGCGCCGGACCACACCATCTGGCGGCGGAGATCGATGCCGACGCGGTCGAGATCGACAACCGCCGCGTGTACGCCACGCTGTTGCCCGAAGCGCAGAAGGTGCTGTTAGTCGACGGATCGCCGGGAAAGTGGGACTCGTACTATCTCGGTACAGCGCTGGCGCCAGGTGGCACTGCCAAGAGCGGTTGGGAGCCTGTGATTGTCGGCGTCGATGATTTCTCCAGCGCAGGCGCGCTTGCCTCGTACGCCGCTGTGGCCCTACTAGATGTTCCTCGCTTGAGCGAAGAGAACCTTGTTCTTCTCAGTAACTACGTCGAGCAAGGAGGCGGGCTGTTCATAGCGCTTGGCGAATCGATCGACCGATCGTTCTATGCCAAAGAGGGATTCGCGGAAGGCATGGGACTCGTGCCCGCGCCGCCACATTTGCCAACCCAATGGGTGGAAAAGATCCGCGAAAGCGAAACTGCAGCCAGTGATCTATGCGTGACCGATCACCCCGTTTTCGCTGTGTTTCGGGGCGAACGCAACAGTATGTTGGCGCTGATGCGAGTGAACTACTACTACTCGTTGGCGGCAGGATGGCAAAGCGTGCAGTCGCCCAACACTCGCGTCATTGCCACATTGGCGGAAAAAGCGCCGCTAGTGATCGAACAGCGATACGGCAGTGGCAAGGTGGTGATGCAACTGACCAAAATTTCGCCCATCGAAGGCACACTTGGCAGTTGGTCGAACCTGGGACCCAATCCGGCGTTCGTCGTGTTAGCCAACGAACTATTCGGTTACTTGGCGCGTGGCGAAGGTGCCGACCAGTTGCTGGCGGTCGGTGACGTTCTGCACCTGGCGATCGATGGCAACCAATTCGCTCCTACCGGTTCTATCCAACACATTGGCGAGGGCGTGCCGTTTCAAGCCACGCTCTCTGGTGATCCGAGTGTGGAACACCTGGAACTCACATCAAGTCCGCTCAATCGGGCTGGCTTGCATCAAGTGTCGCTCGGATACTTAGGAGGCGGTACCGACGACCGTTATTTGGCGGTGAATCCTGCCGTGGGTGAGGGCAACCTCCAACTCGTGGCCGACTCGACCCTGCGGCAGAAGCTCGCCAGCGAGTCGTTTGCATTGCGATACGCCGATCAAATTTCGACCGAAGCGAACGCGAGCGAGTCGACCTGGGCGGAACTACTCCTAATTGCAGTCGTGCTCGTGCTAGTTGCCGAGCAAGCGCTCGCGTATGTCTGTAGTTTTCACGAATAACCAGCGCAATTTACCTTGTACAACGTCCTCCTATCCCTGCTGCCGTCTATTTGCCTTCCGCTGGCGGCCACCGAGCTTGCCAGCGAAGCGGTGTATGGCTTTTCGCGGCTTGAATCACTGGGCGACTCATCGTGGGAATGGTGGGCCGGACTGGGTGCACTCGTGCTGCTACTGGCATACGTGTGGCTGGTGTATCGTCGCGAAGCACGAACCGTCACCATGTCTAGAGCCGTCGTGTTGGCGCTGCTGCGGACCACGGCCATCGCTGGGCTAGTGGCTTTCTTCCTGGGATTAGAGCGTCGGACCAGCACGCTAGTAGTTGAGCCATCGAGGGTGGTCGTACTGGTCGACACTAGCCTTAGCATGAGCCTTCCGTCCGACGATCCAACTGCGGGCGACGGCGCAGTTTCGCGAGCCGCCGCAGCGCAGCAACTACTTGCCGACTCCAGGTTGATCGAAGACTTACGCACCGAACACGATGTCGACCTCGTAGCATTTGGCGATGCGACGCGCCCGGTAACCTATTTGCAACAACACCAGGACGCTGAGGGCGAGCAGCCATCGCCGGACGTCGGCGAGAATGAAGAACGTCTTGGACAAGCTAGGATTGCGCGCGACTTCGACGCGTATGGTCATGAGACTCGTTTAGGCGACGCAATTGCCACGACGCTGGAACGTTATCGAGGTTTGCCGTTGGCGGGCATCGTTGTGCTAACCGATGGTGGGCAAAACCGCGGATTAGAGTTGCCTGCTGCAGCCGACGCTGCTGCGGCTGTGCGTGCCAAGATTCATTCCATCGGCTTTGGCCCAACGACGGCACCCGCAAATGTCGATATACGCGAGCTAATTGCGCCTGAGCGGGCTTATCCTGGTGACAAATTCACGCTGCAAGCAATCGTCCATGCGCAGGACTTGGCAGGGCAAAAGGTCGAGCTTCAGCTATCCCGCCGGCCGGCCGGCGACAGCGACGCACCTGAAGCTTGGGAACTCTTGGAAACTCGTGCCGTGTCGGCATCGGCAGACGACACGTTGGAAACAGTTCGTTTCGAAACGAATCCCGGCGAAGTGGGCGAGTACACCTACGAGGTTCGCGCGATTCCGTCCCGCCGCGAGGTCCTTAACGATGACAACTCACAGCGAGCCCAGGTAGCGGTGATTGATCGAAAGACAAACGTGCTGCTTTACGCTGGCGGACCGACACGCGACTATCGGTTCGTACGCAATCAACTGCGTCGGGACCAGAGTTTTGTCGTCGACGTGCTGCTTGGCACCGCGGCGCCTGGTATCTCGCAAGATGCCAACGAGATCCTTAACGAGTTCCCGGCAACTGCCGAGCAGCTATCGAAGTACGACGCGATCGTGGCGTTCGATCCCGATTGGTCGGCATTATCTGCTGACAAGGTTCGCTTGGTTGAGGCGTGGGTGGCACGACAGGCTGGCGGCCTGGTAGTCGTGCCGGGCCGTGTAAATACGCCGCGGTGGAGCATCGACGCGCGGATGCGGACGATTCGCGGCCTCTATCCGGTTCGCCTGCCCAACCAGTTGCTCGACCGGCGATCCGACGCCGATGACCTCGACGTGGTGAGTCGAATTGACGTCACGCCCGAGGGCCGCGACGCCGAGTTCCTATGGCTTACCGACAATCGAGAAGAAAATCTTGAGGTCTGGGATTCGTTCGATGGCGTCTATGCGGTGCTTAAGCACCAAGGACCGAAGGCCGGTGCAACCATTTACGCCCGGCTGGCTGGCAATGCCGACGACAAGAATGGGCTCGAGTATATCGTCGGGCACTACTATGGTGCCGGCCAAGTGTTGCTGATCGGTAGCGGCGAGCTGTGGCGCCTGCGCAAACTCGGCGCCGAGTACTACGAACGGATTTGGACTTCACTGCTTCGGCACACCAGTCAGGCCCGTCTGCTGCAAGGCTCGCCCCGAGGCAAGCTACTGGTGGCCCAAGACCGTTACGAAGTGGGTGCCACGGTGCCGGTTCGCGCGGTGATGCTCGACCAGCAAATGGAACCATTGGTTGCCGACAGTCTTCCACTCGAACTGGAGATGCCTGGGGGACGCTCCTCTCAACTCGTGCTAACCGCCGATACGTCGCGGGTAGGCACGTTTGCGGGCGAGTTTCGCGTGCTGGCGCCGGGGGCTTATCACATGACGCTGCAAGTGCCGGACTCGTCCGATCAGCTATCTCGCAATTTACGTGTCACGACTCCACAACTGGAAGCTGGTCAAACAACTCGGAACAGCGAGGCCCTCGAGGCGCTAGCCGCTGCAACTGGCGGACATTACTTCTCGATGCCAAGCGACGCCGTCACAGGCAGCGACTCACGGCCATCGATTCTCGCCGCCACGCCTAGTCAATCGCGGTCGAAGCGCGTGATTGGCGCAGTGGATCGGGCGTTTGATCGCCACCAATCGTTGGTTCTGCTGGCACTGGTCGCGGGCGCGCTTAGTTTGGAGTGGATAGTACGACGCTTGAATTACCTCGCCTAATCGCACGATGACCGATTCAAACGACAACTCGAACGATTACCGCGTCGTCAGCGAACTGCTGACCGGCTTAAGGCGGCGAATTCGTCAGTTCGTATTGATCGAAGCCGTGCTTATGGCTCTGGTGGTTCTGGGCGCCGTGTTTTGGGGCGGGTTGTTAGTCGACTGGATGTTCGAACCTTCGCCGCAGGTGCGAATAGTCGTGCATGTACTCGTTGTAATCGTCTTATTGTTCGTTCTCGTGTGGTGGGGACTTCGGCGATGGATGGTGGCACTATCCGATCAAAGCCTGGCCCTGGTGGTCGAACGGAAGCACGCCGAACTGGCGGACTCACTTTCGGCCGCCGTCGATTTGCGCGCACAAGCCGCCGCAGGCGCAGCGTTGCATCCTGAATTGGCGCGCCGCACCCTCAAAGTGGCTGCCGAGGCTGCAAGTCGAATCGATCCCGACTCCTTGACCAACCAATTGCGGCTAAACCGGTTTGCGCTGTCGGCGGCCGGACTAGGGCTGTCGGTAGTGCTGTTGGCCATCGCAGTGCCAAGCGTCTGGGCGACCTACGCCGATCGTATCGCACTCTCACCGGCCGCCTGGCCGCGAAAAGTCAATTTGACCGTACAAGGATTCGAACCAGACGGAGCCGGTGGGTGGGTCAGGAAGGTTGCCCGAAACTCCAACGTCCCCGTTGTGGTGCTTGCAGAGCTCGAAGGAGGAAAGCAGGCGCCGGACCGAGTCACCATTCGCTATCGCTGGCAGGAGGGACGCCGCGGACGCGACGACCTGGTACGCATTGGCGACGCCGTGCCTGGTCACGACTCAAGCCAAAGGTACGAGTACCTATTCGAACGCATCTCGGGCGATGTGGAATTCGCCATCCGCGGCGGCGACGATCGTATTGAGCGCCTACGCTTGATCGTGGTCGAGCGTCCCAAAGTAACCGAACTCAAGTTTGTCTGCCGGTATCCTGGGTACCTGGAGAGATCGTCGCGAGAAATCTCCGTCGGCCCGCGTGTAGAGCTTCCCGAGGGAACACAGGTCGCGGTCAACGGGCGGGCGAACAAGCCGCTAAAGTCGATCCGGTGGCGTCAGGTGGTTCAGACGGATGACGCCCCGCTAAGGACGGACACAACCACGACCGACTTCAACTCCACGTTCAATCTCGACGTCAACGACTTAGAGGTGGAATTGGAGCTATTGGATATCGACGGGATCGTATCAGCAGAGCCGTTTCGGGTGGCGGTAGCGGCCCGGCGCGATCAGAAACCGCAAGTTACTGCCACGCGAAGTGGAATTGGTTCAGCCGTCACCGCCAACGCTCGCTTACCAATGGAGGTCGAAATCGAAGATGACCACGCTATCGGATCTGCGTGGTGCGAAATGAACCTCGATAACGAGTCGCTCCAGACGATTGACGTCGAATTGCCGACTAGTTTCGGCCGCGAAGTCCTGGCCGTCGCTTCGATCGACTTGCGCGAACTAGCTGCTGCTCACCCGGACGATCCGCAGTATCGTTTCGCGGCAGGCCAAAGGATCACGATCACCGCGGCCGCCGACGATAGGTATGATCTCGATGACAACTCGCGGACGGCTTCCGCCCGGGCGCTATCGTTCGAAATCGTAACTGAAGACGAACTAATGTCGCGGCTCGCCAGTGCTGAGCAGAACTTGCGCCAGACGTTTGAATCGGTGGCCGACAAACTGTTGCTTTTGTACGACTCGCTCGAAAAGCTAGAAACAAACGCGCAATCGGCAGCTACCGATGTAGAGGCTGACTTTCTGGTCGTCGACACACAAGACAAGAACGCAAACGACGTCGATGCTGACCTGCTCGACAGGGAGTCTGGCCGTCTCTCAGAGACAGCGCTTCAAATCGGCGATGAAGTGCTTGGAATCGCGACTGGTTTCGAAGACATTCACGCACAACTCGACAACAATCGGATCGTGAACAGCGAACTGTCTGATCGCATCGGCAACCGCATTGCGACGCCGCTTCGCGAGTTGGGGGGCATGCGAATGACAAGCGTTGCGGACAGAATTTCCGATATCGCCAAGGATGGACGGGCCACCTCGGCTGCCAAGATCGAAACTCGCCAGGCAATTGTTGAGGTCGAACACTTGTTGCGCGAGATGCAGGGCCTGGAGAGCTATAATGAAGTGATCGCGATGCTCCGCGACATTATTCGGCAACAGAAACAAATCAACGCCAAGACGACAGAACAGCAGAAGAGCGAGTTGCGCGACTTGCTCCTCGATTAGAGTTGTCACGATGCCTCGCTTGTCAAACAAGGAATTTGGCATGAAACGCCACACTTACGCTGCGTCGCACGTGTTCGCCGCGCTACTAGGGCTTGGGATGCTAGCCGTGTACGCAAACGCCCAAGACGACCAGACCGCACCGTCCGGTCTAAGTCTCGAACAACAGCGCCTTGCGAGCCGATTCGCGCGGCTTGAGGCAGTGGCCGCCCGGCTTGCTGAGTTGGCCGAAAAAAGTGAACCGGAGCGGGCTGAACAACTTCGCCGCACAATCAAGGCAAGCCGCGAGAAGGGTGTCGCAGAGCGATTCAACACGATCGTTGGGCTGCTCGAGTCGCAGCGATTGTCGGCCGCAGCCCGCGACCAGCGCGAACTGCAAGCGGAGTTGGAACTGCTGCTACAGGTGCTGCTGGAAGATCCCGGCGATAGTGAGCGGGAAGCCATGAAGCGTTTCTTGAAGGCACAAATTCGTGAGCTAAGCAAGCTTATTCGCCAGCAACGCTCGCTGCGAAATCAATCGCAACAGGGACTGGATGCCGATCGAATCGCGGACAAACAAAGCGAGTTGAGCGATCAATCTGGCGAGGTACAAGAAGCGCTAAGCGAGGCTACCGAAAACGCTGAGCCCAATGGTGGACAACCCGACTCGGCGCCACCCGACGGGGATCCACAGCAAAGAGAGCCACAACAAGGCCAACCCAATAGCGGCGAAAGTCAACCTGGTGAATCACAGCCGGGCGAAACAGCTGAAACGGGTGATGCGCAGCCGCCGAGCGATCCGATTCAGCGAGCCGCCCAGCGTGTGGCGGAGGCGCGTCGTGCTATGCAGCAAGCGGAGCAAAAACTCCACGAGGCGATGAGGCGGGGTGCCGAAGAAGAGCAGCGCCAAGCGCAGCGTGAACTCGAGGCGGCACGGGCCGAACTAGAGCGGATACTTCGACAACTTCGCGAAGAAGAAATGGAACGCCTGCTGGCGAAACTAGCCGCGCGATTCCGCGAAATGCTCGCTAAGCAACGGAGCATCTACGACGACACGTGCGAAGTAGCTTCCCAGGTTGGCGAAGCGCCATCACGCAATCTCTTGCTGCGGTCGATTCGCCTGTCGCGACGTGAATCGGAGTTGGTCCGTGATGCCGAAAAGGCGCTTACTCTATTGCGCGAAGATGGCACCTCCATTGCCTTTCCGGAAACCACCGAACAAATCGCGGAAGACATGCGCGGTGTCGCCGCGCGCTTGGCTACGGCAGATGTGGGATCCATCACACAAACCGTTGAACTCGACATCATTGCGGCGCTGGAAGACATGATCGAGTCACTCGATCAGGCCCGAGATGAGTTGGCGCAAAAACAACCCGGAGGGCCATCGGGCGGCGGCGCAAGCCCTGGCGAAGCGCCGCTGGTGCCAAAGATTGCCGAGTTGCGCATGATACGTACGCTGCAGGCGCGAGTTTATAAGCGCACGATCGACCTTGGCGATTTGGCGGATAAACCAGATATCGATCCCGCCGATCTTAAGGGCGAGATAGACAAACTCGCAGAGCGACAAGAGCGGATATTTGAGGCCACGCGTGACTTGGATACGGATCAAAACCGTTGAAGACAACGGAAAACCGCTGGCACGCCCATATAAGCGTTGTCCGATTCGCCAGTATTGCCGATACTATAGTGAATGTGAACAGAACAGGCGTTCGCTAAGCACAAGGCCCCACTATCGTGCAGTTCTCCCAATGCGTTCCGTCGGCGTTGCTCCACGGCATTGCTGTCGCGGTTCTGATTCCCGGTATGTCCGCGCTCGGCAACGCTAAGCCGAACCCGTCGACTCCGTCCGCCGTGTGGTCGGCACCTTCGGCTGTAACAGTGGAAAACGCGATCCTAGAGTGGTTGGTCCAATCCGCAGACACGGAGCGGCAAGCACAAGTGCGCGAGGTTGCGGTTCGTCCGGCGCTTGAGGGTTTGTACGGCGACGCCGATCGCCTGGACCAAGTAGTTAAGGCGCTAGCCGTGGGATCACCGGCCATTGCGCGGGTTGTGTCCGCCTGCAACGAGTCGCCTCTTGAAGTGGGATCGCTCGACTGGCTAGACTCCGAAGAGATTCCTTATTGGATGCGCGCAAACGTACGTCTTTATGTCGGTCGCGAGTTGGTAAGAGTTCAGTATTACGAACAAGCATTGGACACGCTCACAGGCATCGGCGTGACCGACGTATTCGATCCGGCTGGCCTGTTGTTCTACCGCGCCGTCGCCGAACACCAATTGGTGCGTGTCGACGAAGCCAACGAGACGTTGGCCCTACTACTTGACGCCGAGCAGCCGTTGCCGGAACGATTCGTTCAAGTCGCTCGGTTAATGAAGGCCGACATCGCCAACGTGAAGACCGATTCGCTCGACCACATTGCTCGCCGCATGTCGGATGTCCATCGTCGTCTCGATCTTGGCGAGGCCAACCAGAAAGCGCAGGAGGTTGAGCGTGGAATTCTGGCGTCGCTCGACAAGATGATCAACAAGCTGGAAGAACAGCGGAAGCAACAACAGCAACAGCAGCAAGCTTCCGGCGGCAGCCCCAGCAATCAGCCAATGGAAGATAGCCGAATCGCTGAACAGAAGGGTGAAGGCAAGGTTGACATCAAAGACATTGGCGATCAGGCGGGCTGGGGTGACCTCTCACCGCGTGAACGTGAGCGCGTGCTGCAGCAAATCGGACGCGAGTTCCCCGGCCACTACCGCGACTTAATGGAAGAGTATCTCAAGCGGCTGGCTACCGATGAGCGCGAAGAGCAAGAGCCCTAGAACGTGCTGCGCCTCACCCCGCATCCAAAGCATCGCTGTGAACCTGTTGTTAGTCCTACCATTGCTCGTTACTGGTCAGACGGCCGTACAAGTCCGTGTGACGACGGTCGACGAGCGTGTCTACAAAGGCACAGTGAATGAGTGGAACCGCGACCAACTGACCCTTGGCGACAAAAACAGTGCCGAAACTCTGTCGTCCGGCGATTTGTTACGTGTGGACATTCTGAACAACGGCGCCGCGACACTACCGATTCCCGCGGTAGAGGTTGTGTTGGTCGATGGATCGCGAGTCGCCGCGACCGATTTTGAATCGACAGAACGGATCGCAACGATTCATGGAAATCTTGCGGAGTCGGCTCGCAAAGCACGACTAGAGCCTCTATTGAATGCGGTTCACACCGTTCGGCTCATGGAGGTGCCCGCCTCAAGCCCAGAGATCGCCAATGAGTGGCGAGAACTTATGGCGATGAATCCTGCTGGCGACATGATTGTCGTCCGCAAGAAGGGTGCCAAGAGCTTGAACTTCGTCGAGGGGACGATTGGAAATGTCACGTCCGACACAGTTGAGTTCATCCTCGACGGCCAGACAATCGACGTGAATCGCGACAAGGTTTTCGGACTCATATACTACCGCGATATCAGCGCTGCCGGCCAGCACGGCACTGCTGCGATCGTCTCTGGCCCGGGAATCTATCTACCCGCGCTGGAGGTGTCTCCCGAGCTGGCGTCGGTGCGAGTCTCTACGGCTCATCTCGGTGAAGTTCGCCTGCCGCTCGCAGCGGGGCAATCGATTGACTACTCGGTCGGTCGACTGCAATACCTGAGTGACTTGCGGCCACTCCGTTTCGAGTGGATGGCCGCACCAGGAGAAGACATCGTATCGCCGGTGTTTTCTCAGCTTGCCCGCGACCGTAGTTTCTTCGCTCCGCAGTTGGAGTTAGACTACCCAGCCGACTCACTGCCCCCTGAAGAAGTTGGATCGTCAGGACTCGTGCGACGCATTCCATTCGCCAAGGGTCTCGCACTACGCAGCCGCACGGAAGTCGCCTATCGAGTACCTCGCGGGTTTCCCCTCTTTCGCGCGACCGTCGGAATCGACCCGCGCTCTAGCGCTACTGGGGCGGTGCAGTTGGTGATCTTAGGCGACGGCCAGCCCATCTGGAATCGGACGATTGTCGGTACCGCCCCACCCACTGAGATACAATGTAATGTCGATCGTATCCGAGACTTGGCGATTGTAGTCGACTTCAGTTCCGAGGCAGGTTTCACGAGCAGGTCCGGCAGCACGCTACACGTAGGGGGAGCGAGGTTTACCAAATAAATGCTGCGACTGCTTTCTGTCATCCTTGTCTTCATTGGTTCGCAAGCCAGTGCGGCGTCCGTTGCGCCCGAAGTGCTTGAAGCCGAAGCTAAGCGAGTGCGCGTGATTGAGCGCGTTTCGCGATCAACCATCGCCATCTTCGATAGTCGAGGGCAGGGGGGTGGATCGGGCGTGATCATCTCTTCCGATGGGTATGCGTTGACGAACTTTCACGTCACCGCTCCCTGCGGACCTGCCATGCGGTGCGGGATGAATGACGGTCGCTTGTACGACGCAGTGCTGGTAGGACTCGATCCGCCCGGCGACGTCGCGCTCATAAAACTGCTAGGAAGAAACGACTTTCCTGCCGCTGAGTTGGGCGACAGCGACGTGGTCCAGGTTGGTGATCGTGTTCTGGTAGCCGGGAATCCATTCCTGTTGGCCGAAGACTTCCGGCCAACGGTTACCTACGGCATCCTCTCGGGTACGCATCGTTACCAATACCCTGCGGGTACGCTGCTGGAGTACGCCGACTGCCTTCAAACCGATGCCGCAATCAACCCCGGCAATTCGGGCGGTCCGTTGTTCAACGCCGCTGGTAAGCTGATCGGCATCAACGGTCGCGGCTCGTTCGAAAAACGAGGCCGAGTAAATGTAGGGGTCGGTTATGCGATATCGATCAATCAAATCAAGCTCTTTCTCAGCCACTTGAAGGCGGGCCGTGTAGTCGATCATGCCACACTCGGAGCCACGGTCACCACGCTCGACGATGGGCGTGTTGCGGTCGACGACTTGCTTGAAGAGAGCGACGCCTACCGCCGTGGCCTTCGCTATGGAGACTATTTGACAAGCTTTGCAGGGCGCAACATCACCACCGCCAACGCCCTGAAGAACGTGCTGGGAATCTATCCCGCGGGCTGGACCGTTCCTATCGAGTTTGTACGCGATGGCGACGTGATGGCGGCAAACGTCCGACTTGCGTCGCTGCACGGACAAGGCGAGTTGGAGTCGCTCATTGAAGCGCAGGCCAATAAGCCCGTTCCGATCCAACCGCCGGGCCCGAAAGACGGCGAGGACGAACCTCAACCTAAGATACCAAATATCCGCGATCTGGCAGCCGGTGCCAGAGTTCCAGAGCTTCCCGAAGAGGTCAACAAGGTTTACCAAGCGCGAGCTGGCTTTGCCAATTACTATTTCAACGACTTGCATCAACAGCGTCTGGCAGAGAAGTGTCCGGGGTGGCGCGCATTTTCTGCCGACCAGCGGTTGGAGATTAGTGGCGTCGACTCGCGTGGCCATGAGGTCGCCATTGAATCCACCGAACAGATGGGTAGCTTCCGCTCTGTACGGGGCCAGTTCTTTGCCAACTTCAGCGACCCAAACGTCCCCAACGATGGCCCACCCGGATCGGGAGGACTAATGGCTGCGATCCGTGAGTGGCAAACGCTACTTTCCCGTGGCCTCGAAGGCTTTGACGAGGCGCACTATATGGGGCAGTTACCATTCGGACTCGGGCAGAGTCGCCATGACTGCCTGGTAACCATTCGCAATGGGCTGCCCACCTATTTCTACTTCAATCGGCAAACATGCCATGTCGCAGGCCTCGAGCACTTCACCGCCGACGATCGTGATCCTTGTACGGTCCGTTTCAGCAATTTCCAACCATGGGACTCGGCCGAGCTGCCGCTCATGTGGGTCGTCCGATTCGGCGAGAATGCGTACGCCGAGTTCACGGTCGACCATTACCAGCAAGTCCCGCTTGAGGAGTCAGTGGATGAATAGACTCCAAATCGTAGTTGCGCCGACGGTCGCCATAGTCGCATCCGCTTTGGCACCGATTTGCGGCGCCCAAGTCGCCTTGGTCGGCAGATCGTTCGCCGACGTGAATCAGTACGCCCAGCAGCGATCAGTGAAGATCTATGGCGCCGGCGGGCTACGACAACTCGAAGCGTACCAATCAGGCGTGTTGGTCTCTGCCGATGGCCATGTGGCTACGATGGCAAGTGTCGTGCTTGACCAAGACTGGGTGATCGTTCACCTCAGCGACTCGCGCCGCCTTCGTGGTGAGGTGGTTGGAGTTGATCCGTTGTTGGACATTGCAGTTGTTAAACTCGATGGCGAGGACGCCGAGTTCCCCTACTACGACTTACAACACCAATCGATGCCATACGAGAGCATGCAACTCCTGGCATTCTGCAACCTATACAACGTTGCGACCGGCGATGAACCGGTAAGCGTACTGCATGGTGTACTCACGGCGGTCGCCCCGCTAGAGGCGCGCCGCGGATCGTTTAGCACTCGCTATCGCGATGAGGTGTACATTGTCGATGCGTCGATCAACAACCCTGGAGCCGCAGGCGGTATCGTTGTCGATCTTTCCGGCCAACCGATTGGCATGATCGGCAAGGAGGTCCGCAGCCAGCTATCGGGTGCATGGCTAAATTACGCCTTGCCTTGGGACCGTGTCGCCGAAGGGGTCGACCGCATCATCAGTGGGCGGCTTGGCGCGTCGATCGATTCAACTACCGACCTACCCGAACGGTCGGCGACGTTCGCGTCACTTGGCATTCGCCTGGTACCGAATGTAGTACCACGCACGCCGCCGTACATCGATTCCGTCTTGCCTGACTCTCCTGCCGAAACTGCAATGCTGGAACCCGACGATCTGGTCATCGCAGTCGGCGACATGCGAACCGGCACACATAACGATGTCGAACAGGCACTGTTGCGCACGCCGATTGACGAGCCCGTGCGGATCACACTGCTACGCGGCAACCGACTGGTCGATGTCGAGCTAATGCCAATCGTGGAAGGCTCGCAATGATCAATGTAGCCGGCAAACATGTTTTGTGGCTTGCCTTTATGTGGGTCCCGTCCGTTGCTTGGATCGGCGTGCGAGCGCAGACACTCGAACAACTACAGCAGCAAGCGATTCGCGAAGCGGTCGATCGCGTGAGCCCTGCGGTAGTGCAATTGCAAATCATCGGCGGCGCGGACCGAGTGGAGAATGTCGACCTCGCAAGCGGTCCAGCCACCGGGTTGATTCTCTCGGGCGATGGATACGTAGTAACCAGTCGCTACCGATTCGATCCCGCACCTGCCTCCGTGGTCGCCATTCTCGCCGACGGTCGTCAGTTCGCGTCGGCGATCGTTGCTCACGACTACAGCCGCAAACTCGTACTGCTGAAGCTGGAAGGGGCGACCGATCTTCCCGCGATTGAGATTGCGCCGGACGACAGCATTCGTGTTGGCAATTGGGCAATCGCAGTTGGGCGCACCTATCGCGCCGATCGCCCCAACGTCTCGGTCGGAGTGGTTAGCGCTACCGATCGCATCTTTGGCCGCGCGTTGCAAACCGATGCCGCTGTTTCGCCAGCGAATTACGGCGGCCCCATGGTCGACATCCAGGGCCGTGTGATGGGTGTTTTGTCGCCCATGTCGCCAAGCTCCGAATCAACGATCGCAGGCGTCGACTGGTACGACTCAGGTATTGGCTTTGCCGTTCCGCTCGCAGGGTGGCAATCGGCCTTTGAACGACTAAGAAATGGCAAGGACCTCGAACGAGGCTATCTAGGTGTCGGACTAGCCGACGGCGTCCCGCGCGAGACGACGCCAACCGTGAAGAGCGTGTTGCCAGCCGGTCCGGTCGCTCAAGCCGGGCTTGAACCGGGCGACCTAATCGTCGCGATTAACGAAAACGCCATCGCAACCCAAAACGATTTGAAGTTCGCGGTCACACCTCACTACGCGGGCGACACGATTCAGGTCGCCTACGAGCGCGGTGAAGAGCGGCACACCGTCGATGTCACACTGACGACCGTAGCAAAGCTACAAGAGGCTGCGGAGGCCGCGACTAAACAGCAGACGGAAGCTTCTAGTAACGATTGATGCATTGGAGACAAGCATGTCGTCTCTAACATCTTCGCCATCGCCCGTAAGAGCCGTCAGGCTCTGAAATCTCCAATAAGATGATGTGGCGAAATCGCACACCCGTTGAAGCGCACCGACCGCGGCGCTATACTCCACATTCTTGGTACTAGGCTACGCGGATTGAGGGCACGTGGGCGATGAATATTCACGAGTTTCAAGGTAAGCAGCTGTTTCGCGACGCGGGGATTGCTGTTCCGCGAGGTATTGTCGCCGACTCGCCTCGAGCTGCCGCGGCCGCTTATAGCGAACTGGGTAGCGGGTTGGCCGTCGTGAAAGCTCAAATCCACGCCGGAGGCCGCGGCAAGGGCACTATCAAGGATAGTCCCAGCCAGCACGGCGTCGAATTGGTCAGGTCGGCTGAAGAAGCGGAGAAGGCAGCCACTGCTATGTTGGGCAACCCGCTCGTCACCGTCCAGACCGGACCCGAAGGACAAACGGTCCATCGCGTATTTGTTGAAGAAGGCTGCGATATCGCCCGGGAGTTGTACCTAGGCGTCGTCGTCGACCGTGGCTGCGCGTTACCCGTACTGATGGTGTCGACCGAAGGCGGTATGAACATCGAAGAGGTGGCCGAAGAAACACCTGAGCTTATCTTCAAAGCTGCGTTCGATCCCGACCGAGGGCTGCAACCCTACCAATCGAGGTTGCTCGCCCAGAAGCTCGGCCTTTCCGGCTCGAGCGTACGTTCGGCGGACAAGTTGTTTCGCTCGATTTGTAGACTGTTCGTCGACTTGGATTGCAGCCTTGCCGAAATCAACCCGTTGGTAGTTACCGGCACCGGTGAACTCATGGCGCTGGACGCCAAATTGAACTTCGATGGGAACGCCTTGTTTAGGCACCCAGAGATTGCTGCATTGCGCGACACATCGGAGGAGGAACCGAACGAGCTTCGCGCAACCGAAGCTGGACTCAGCTATGTGCAGCTCGAAGGCAACATCGGCTGTCTAGTTAACGGGGCGGGGCTGGCGATGAGCACGATGGACCTCATAAAGCTACACGGTGGCGAACCCGCCAACTTCCTCGATGTGGGCGGCGGCGCCAACACCGAGCAAGTCACCGAAGCGTTTCGCATCCTGCTAGGCGACAAAAACGTCAAAGCCGTGCTGGTGAATATCTTCGGCGGCATCATGCAGTGCACCACCATCGCCAACGCAGTGCTCGAATCCTACAAGACAGTTGGTTTCAATGTCCCGCTCGTCGTCCGCCTGGAAGGCACGGAAGTGGAAGAGGGCCGGAAGATCCTCGCCGAAAGCGACGTCGACATCATTACGGCCGAGGGACTAACCGATGCGGCACAAAAAGTGGTGCAGGCTGCTTTATAGGTGCTGCCAGCCATTCACCTCATAAAATACTAGTCAGAGCATAGAACGCTATGAGCATTCTAATCGACAAATCTACCCGTGTTGTTTGCCAAGGCATTACTGGGCGGGCAGGGGAATTTCATTCCAAAAACTGCATTGAGTATGGCACCCAATTGGTCGCGGGCGTGACGCCTGGCAAGGGTGGCCAAACGGTGCTCGATCGGCCCGTGTTCGATACGGTGGTCGAAGCGGTCGAAAAAGAGGGGGCAAACGCGGCAATGATCTTCGTGCCGCCGGCGTTCACAGGCGACGCCATCCTCGAAGCCGCCGATGCCGGAGTCGAGACCATCGTTGCGATCACCGAAGGTGTGCCGGTGCTCGACATGGCGCGCGTCTACAACACACTAAAAAACGACTACCCCGGTGTGCGACTCGTTGGCCCCAACTGCCCTGGCGTTATCACACCCGGCGAGTGCAAGATCGGCATTATGCCTGGTTACATCCACACGGCCGGCCCCGTGGGCGTGATGAGTCGTAGCGGCACGCTTACCTACGAAGCCGTCTGGCAGCTTACGAACCTCGGGTTAGGTCAAAGCACGTGCGTTGGCCTGGGCGGCGACCCCATCGTCGGCACAGGCTTTATCGATCTGCTAAGAATGTTCCAGGCGGATGCTAAGACCGAAGCAATTCTCATGATGGGCGAGATCGGCGGCACAGCCGAAGAAGAGGCCGCCGAGTACGTCAAAGAGCACGTGACGAAGCCAGTTGCCGCATTCATCGCGGGACGTACCGCCCCTCCCGGCAAGCGGATGGGACACGCCGGAGCGATTATCTCCGGGGGCAAGGGCACCGCCGACGACAAAATCGCCGCCCTGAAAGCTGCCGGCATCGAGGTGGCCGAAAGCCCAGCCGATATGGGAACAGCTCTACAACGAGCCATGGGCCAGAGTTAGGCGAACGGAAGCTGCATTCGCCCATTCTCGAATGTTGGCTCGACCGTTTCCCTTTCCACCTCACACTTTGGATGGTCAGCGAGTTCGTCTGCCACGCTCTCGCTGGCGAAGATCGACCCTAAATGGAGCGTGTTTGAGATCACAAGCCAGCGCTCCTTGCCCGATCGCTCGGCACACCATCGCAAGGCGTCTTCGTCGTCGGTCGCGACGTGGCACATTTTGATGCGGTCCATGTCGCCAGTCGTCTCAGCATTGATCCGGGTTTTCTCGAAGTCGATTGCGTCGTGCAGCCGCTGCGTGATGCAATCGCCCAGGCCAAAGCCCAGTGCGTTGCCTTTCGAAGCAGGCGTAAGCTCCAAGGCAGCAATACTGCCAATTCTTGGCGAGGGGAAGTCGGGTACTCCGCGGATGCCACGTCGGCCGATCACATTGGGGTCCATGCCTAGCCCGCTGAATACCTTGCCGATTTCGTCGACGATCAACACGTCCAGTTCGTCAACCGGCAAACGTGGAAAATAGTCGCGTGTGTAATGGTCGAGCAGTTTCGGCTCCTCCACCACAAAGTCTTCCGGCCCAAGGGCGTACAACTCGGACGTTTGGTCGAACCCATCTTCGATAATGCCGAGCCCTGCGTAGATCTTCCCAGTGCCTACAATGGCTTCGCCCATGGCAATGATGGCATCGGCTTTTTGCTCGGTCGGCACTTTGTGGAATGTTCGGGCACCGTTGATCTTTCCCATTCCGATGGTCATCATTTTCATCAGCCCGCTTTGGATTGGCCCGACGAAACACGTATGCAGCTTGATTCGGTTCAGCACGAGCACGCCGGCTGCGTCGTAGCAATTCCGATCCACTGTGATTGGTCCGGTAAATGTCTCGCCAATCTCCACGACATTCATAGACGCGCGAATCGGCATGCCCATCGCTTCCTCGGTGATGCCAAGCGATTCGATCATTGCCTGCTGCCCTTCGGCCGTCGCCCCGTTGTGGGAACCCATGCAGGGGACCACAAACGGCTCCGCACCGCGGCCTCGCAGCCAGTCGCCCGCCGCCTTCGTGATCGCCGCAATGTTGGATATGCCACGGCTCCCTGCGGTGATGGCCACTGGTCCTTGCGGAACGTCGCGATCTAGCCGCTCCAATACAGCTCCGACTGCCGCCTGGACGTCGCCGATAGGATTCGAGGCAAGTTGTTGCCGAACGTGAAACAGCTTCATAGTGTCACTAACAGGATACTTCGCGGGATAGGGCGATCGCTTCTATTCATGGTATCATAGCCAGTTTAGACACCTGCGTCAGACGTCCCGAATCAGTACAGAACCGCCCCTGGCCGACCGCCAGCCTGGTACATCTATGCTCACCACCGCCGTTACCGATCGCACCGACGAACTCAAAGACCTGCTGGACCGCCGAGTTCTGTTTCTCGATGGCGCAACCGGCACCCAGGTCCAAGCATTGGGAATCGACGAGGCGGCAGTCCGTGGCGAGCGATTCGCCGACCACCACAAAGACCTAAAGAACTTTGCTGACCTCATCTGTCTGACAAAGCCAGAAGCGCAACTCACGATCCATCGAAACTACCTGGCGGCTGGTGCGGACATCGTCGAGACGAACACGTTCGGGGCCAGCCCCGTCGGGATGAGCGACTTTGAGTTCAACGACCCTGCGGGGCTCGCCCGCGAACTCAACACTGCGGCCGTTCATCTCGCCAAACAGGCGTGCGAAGAATTCACCGAGAAGACGCCCGATAAGCCGCGGTTCGTCGCGGGCTCGATTGGGCCAACGTCGAAGCAGATGGCCATCTCGACGAATGTGGAGGATCCGGGTTACCGCGACGTTGCGTTTTTCCAAATGGTCGAATCGTACTACGTGCAAGTCGCGGCGATGGTGGAAGCGGGAATCGATATTCTCTTCCCCGAAACAGTGATCGACACGCTGAACTTAAAAGCGTGCCTGTACGCCATCGACACTTACTTCCGCGACAGCGGCAACCGCGTTCCGGTGATGGTATCGGGTACGTTCGACAAGGGCGGTGGAACATTCGTCTCCGGTCAATCGATCGACGGATTCTGGAACGCCATATCGCACTTCCCCATGTTGTCGGTCGGCATGAATTGCGCCTTGGGCCCAGACATCATGCGGCCCCACATCGAGGTGCTGCAGAGCGTAGCCACGCCTTACATCAGTTGCCACCCTAACGCGGGCTTGCCGAACGAAATGGGTCAGTTCGATCTGGGCCCAGCAAAGATGGCATCCATGGTCGGCGAGTATGTCGAAGGCGGCTGGGTGAACATCCTCGGTGGTTGTTGCGGCACCACGCCCGATCACATTGCGGCGATGGTGCATGATCTCAGAGACTTCCACCCGCACAGGCGAACTACCATCGCGCCGCGGTTGCGGCTCAGCGGCACGCAGCCGCTTGAGCTCCGCCCCGAGAGCAACTTCTTGATGATCGGCGAGCGTACAAACGTCACCGGCAGTCGCAAGTTTGCCCGATTGATCAAAGAGGAAAACTACGACGAAGCGATTGAAGTGGCCCGTGGTCAGATCGAAGGTGGGGCCAACGTCATCGACGTCAACATGGACGAAGGCCTGCTCGACAGCGAAGCGGTGATGGTCCGCTATCTGAGGCTGTTGGCGGGTGAGACGGACATAGCCGCAGTCCCGGTGATGATCGATAGCAGCAAATGGGAAGTCATCGAAGCAGGACTGCAGGTGGTGCAGGGCAAGGCCATCGTCAATTCCATTAGCCTCAAGGACGGCGAAGACGAGTTCCTGCGGCGTGCCCGATTGTGTCGGCAATATGGGGCGGCAGTCGTGGTAATGGCATTCGACGAACAAGGCCAGGCGGCCACTGAGGACGACAAGGTCCGCATCTGCAAACGGGCGTTCGATCTGCTGACCGCCGAGATCGATTTTCCGGCCGAAGACATTATCTTTGACCCCAACATTCTCACCGTCGCCACGGGCATCGAAGAGCACAATAACTACGCCCTCGACTTCATCAATGCCACGCGCCGCATCAAGCAGGATTGCTCGGGCGCGAAGGTATCGGGCGGGGTGTCAAACGTCTCCTTCTCGTTTCGCGGAAACAACCCCGTGCGGGAGGCGATTCACAGCGTGTTCTTGTTCCACGCGGTTGCTGCCGGTATGGACATGGGCATTGTGAACGCCGGGCAGTTGGTCATTTACGACGACATCGATCCCCACCTCAAAAAGTTGGTAGAGGACGTGATTCTCAACCGTCGGCCAGACGCCACGGAACGCCTGGTTGACTTTGCCGAATCGATCGAATCTGCCGACAAGGGTTCGTCGCAAAGCGCTGAACAAGAATGGCGAAGCGGGTCGGTTGAAGAGCGGCTGAAGTACGCGCTTCTCAAGGGCATCGTCAAACACATTGATAAAGATACTGAGGAGGCTCGGCAGAAATACGACAAGTGCCTGCATATCATCGAAGGTCCATTGATGGACGGCATGAGCACCGTGGGCGACTTGTTTGGCGCCGGCAAGATGTTCTTGCCACAGGTCGTGAAGTCGGCCCGCGTAATGAAGAAGGCGGTCGCCTATCTGACGCCATTCATGGAGGCCGAGAAGGCCGCTGCTGGCGACGCCGCAAAGAGCCGCGGCAAGGTACTCATGGCCACTGTAAAGGGCGACGTGCATGACATCGGCAAGAACATTGTCGGCGTGGTGCTAGGTTGCAACAACTTCGAGGTGATCGACCTGGGTGTAATGTGCCCGTGCGAGAAGGTGCTTGAAACTGCTCGCGCCGAAGGGGTCGACATGATCGGCCTTTCGGGGCTGATCACACCGAGCTTGGACGAAATGGTGCACGTCGCGCGAGAAATGGAGCGCTTAGACTTCAATCTCCCGCTGTTGATTGGGGGAGCGACGACCAGCGCCAAGCACACGGCTGTAAAGATCGCGCCGGGTTACACGCATCCGGTCATACATGTGATGGACGCGTCGCGTTCGGTTGGCGTGGTGGAAAAGGTGATGAGTCCCGACCTCCGCCCACAACTGGTCGAGGAAAACGCCAAGCTACAGGCGGATTTGAAAGCCAGCTACGAACGCCGTCAAGCCGTCACCCTCGTATCTTACTCGGAAGCATGTGCTAGGCGATTCGAGAGCGAGTGGGACACGGTCGACATCCCCACGCCCGAATTCACGGGCGTGCGAACCACCGAGCAACCGCTTGACGAGCTGCGCGACTTCATCGATTGGTCGCCGTTCTTCCTGACATGGGAACTGAAGGGGAAGTACCCAAAGATCTTCGACGACCCGGACCTTGGAAGCGAAGCCCGCAAACTGTACGGCGACGCCAACGAACTGCTCGATCGAGTGATCGACGATGGGCTACTCACGGCGCGCGGCGTCTACGGCTTCTGGCCGGCCAACAGCCAAGGCGACGACATCATCGTTTACGAGGACGACTCGCGAAGCGCCGAACAGTGTCGGCTTCACGCGCTGCGGCAGCAGTGGGAGCGGAAAGGGCAGAAGGTATTCTACTCGCTGGCCGACTTCATTGCCCCGGCCGAAAGTGGGCGGCGCGACTATGTCGGCGGTTTCGCTGTAACAGCCGGCATCGGCTGCGATGAACTTGCCAGCAAGTTCGACACAGAGCACGACGATTATAACTCGATTATGATCAAAGCGGTGGCCGACCGCCTAGCCGAGGCATTTGCCGAGTCGTTGCACGCCCGCGTCCGGCGTGAGTGGGGATACGGAGGGGGTGAGGAGTTCACCAACGATGAGCTGATCGCCGAGCATTACCGCGGGATACGCCCTGCTCCTGGCTACCCAGCCCAACCGGACCACACGGAGAAGCAGGCGTTGTTCCGCTTATTGGAAGCCGAGGAGAAAACAGGCATCTCGCTCACCAAGAGCTTCGCCATGCATCCCGCGGCAAGTGTGAGCGGCCTGTACTTCGCTCACCCGGCGGCACGCTATTTTGCCGTCGACCGGATCACGAGGGACCAAGTTGAAGACTACGCACGCCGCAAGGGCATGTCGGTAGGCGAGGTAGAGCGTTGGCTCTCTCCGAATCTAGGCTACGAAATCTAGACTCCTATTCCGCTAGGCGCTGCGACTCCTTGAGCATGTCGGCGAACACCTTGCGAACCTTCTCCACCTTGGGACGTACGATGAGCTGGCAATATGGCTGCGCTCCATTCAAGGCATAGTAGTTCTGGTGGTAGTCTTCGGCAGGGTAGAATTTTTCGAACTTTGCGACCTCTGTCACAATCGGATTGTCGTACGCCCCGGAGGCATCTAGCTTCTTGATGACGTCCACGGCAATTCTCTTCTGCTCATCGTCGTGATAGAAAACAACCGAGCGGTACTGGGTGCCAATATCGTTGCCCTGACGGTTTAGCGTTGTCGGATCGTGGGTCTTGAAGAACACCTCAAGCAATTGCGCGTAGGTTACCTTTGCAGGGCCATACTCAATGTGAATCACCTCGGCGTGACCGGTCGTTCCGCTGCAGACGGCCCGATACGTGGGATTCTCGTCGTGCCCACCGCTGTAACCGCTCAGCACTCTCTCCACGCCATTGAGTTCCAGAAACACCGCTTCGGTACACCAGAAGCATCCTCCGCCAAATGTCGCCAGCGCTTGATCGTCCATGGGTCGATGGTTCTTTCCTACGGGTGGGTTAGAAACTAGCTTCTCTTCGCCAATCGCGGTCCGCTCGCTGCAGCCACTTGCATAGGCTAGCAACACCATAACTCCGAGCATCCAAGGACTGCATCGCTGTGTCGTCAGCAAATCTGCCTCCGTCGTGTCAGGGGGGAACATTCAGCATCACAACCTATTGTACGCCAGGAAGAGGTTCCGGCATCCCCAATCGCATTTGGCACGATCGCGGTGGTGAGATACGTCACAAATTGAGCCGCATCCTGGAATGAAACGATGGATTTGCCGCGTCGACTACCACCATCGAGCCGCCAGCCCGGCGATCACCAATCCCGCCAGTAGCGCCGCTGCGGTCGGCTCGGGGACGCTAGTCACTTGCAGTTGGAACATCTGCACGTCGTTAGACACGCCGCCAACACGCACGAAGTACTCACCCGGTTTGCTCAGCTTGGTCATGAGCACCTGTTCGCTGACACCTAGTCCGGGAGTAAAAGAGGCACCCAGATTGGTTGTGCCATTGATATCGTACAAAGTGAGGTTCAGATCGCCTAGAGCCGAGGCGTCGTATAGACTCTGACGGTTGGCCGCAGCGCTACCTTGGGCTCCCTCGAGGTACTCAGGCCCCATCGGCGTAAGCGTCAAATTGACGGTTGTGGGTTGGTGGATCGTAAAACTGAAGTAGTCAATATCGGAGTTGTCGTCGATGCTCACAAAATCGACGTCCGTGAACTCCACCAACTTATCATCGGCGTCGGTTCCTATTATCAACGACTGAAGGTGACCAAGCACGCCAAGGTCGGTGGCGGTTTGGTAGGTTTGGTTGCCTGCCCCCTTCTCGTTTACGTCGCCATACAGCCTGTGAGCGCCGAGGATGTCATCAAACTGCGGACCGTCGAACTGGGTGGATAGAAACGGCTCCATCAAGAAGCTACCGAATTGATGTCCATCGGCCGCCGACACGTCGTCGGACTCGACGTGGTCTAGTCCCAAACCGTGTCCGGTTTCGTGCATCAGCATGTTTCGCAGTCGTATGTAGTTGCCTTCCGGATTTCCAAAAATGGTCGCCTCGGAGGTGTCGATCACCATGTCGGAATAGCTAGGGAAGAAACTGTACCCGAGAACGCTCGGTCGGCCATCGCCGTCGATGTTGTGCCCGCCAATGCGGTGGTCTCCACGTTCTCCCAGCACTCCGCGGCTATTGAACGACGAAGAGACCGTCGCCATGTCGTCGACTGGTTCGAAAGTAAAGGTGATGCCGGCGACTTGCTCCCATCGCTCGTACGAGCTGTTGAAAAGGGTCCACCATTCGCGCTGCATCAGGTCGCTATCGGTCGGAGGTTGTTCGTCGTAGAACAAACTATCGAGGAAGGCGACTAGATTGCTCGGCGACGCCGGCTCGCCCAGTCCTCGCGGCAAAGTCGTGCCATCGGGCACAATACTCCAAGTCAATACGGCGGGACCACCGAGGCCGGAAGTGCCCGAGGACGTGGACGACCAACCGCTGCCGCGCGTGCGATATGCAGCTGGTTCGTGGTCGTGACCATGATCGTGGTCATGGTGGTGGTGCTCGTGGCCAGCCAAATCGTGTCCGTCGACCCGCATCGCGGTGTAGTCCCACCAGCCAACTGGAGTACATCCGAGGAGCATACAAGCAAACACTATACGTCGCGTCATTGGCTGCACTTCTCGCGCTGGAGTGATGCGCAGGGCAGGGCTGCGCTAGGATTCTTCAGGTGTGCGGCGCAAGAGGAAGGTGGAG
This sequence comes from Pirellulales bacterium, assembly GCA_028279215.1. Classification (GTDB taxonomy): domain Bacteria; phylum Planctomycetota; class Planctomycetia; order Pirellulales; family Lacipirellulaceae; genus Aeoliella. Next base: position 65,414 of record JANQOF010000046.1, on the reverse strand, counting down.
CAGAGGTCTGCGACTCTTACCTAATCTAGTGTGGCACCGGAAACTGTTCGTAGCACGTTCGCAATAGAGAATGCACAACGAGCGGGTGGTATAGGTACGCCCTTGCGCACCTTTGTGCAACTGAATGTCCACCAGCATCGACAACCCAATTAGGAATTGAGTAGTGGCAACTCTAATTCACGAGCGTCGATGAACAGAACAAGGTGGCAGTTGCAGATCAGGGGACAACCTCCGGTTGCACCTACCTCTAGGTTAATTCGTACAGGACAAGTCGGCAAGCAACTAGCTCCGATTTTCGGCTCGAAATGGGCCTCGTCATAGCCATAACGGTCACGCGCCAAGTGGCCTAGAACCCCTTGCCGCTCGTGAATCCGCCCCGTCTTCGGAACGGAGGGCGGCCCGCCGCGCGGCGCGAGGTCTGCCGCGCTGGACCTCGGCGGTGGACGCCGCGACGGGCTGCATGGCGCATCGCCTCGCCGGCAACTTCGATGAGTACCTTGCCTAACACCTGAGAAACGTCGCTGTTGAACACGCCGCCCAGGTCGTCCCACGAATCGTCGAACTGCGGCTGGATGAATCGCTGCGCTTGCCGCAATGCCAACCATAGTCCTTGAACACTGTTCTGCCCTTGAAGATAGCGATCAATTTCCTCCTCGACGTTCAGTCGTCGAGAGAAGAAAGATCTTCTCGAGTCGAACTCAGCCGAGCGGAACTGGCGGGCAACGTCGTCGAGACCCGAGATCTTTTCGTGCCATAGGTCGAGCGTCTCTCGATCTTCACGGCTTTGCTGACGCGCATCGCGGAGTTGCTGATTGCACGACTGGATCTCGCGAAAGATCGCGTCGTCCTTCTGCTGGGGAGTTGCCCGGGTGCGAACTGCCAGCGCCGACTCTTCCATCGAACCAAGGAACTCCGTAAGGCGGTTCACGCCGGCTACGTAGTATTCGTTCTCCTGTTCCTCGAGACTCGACAGCTCGTTTTCGATTCTAGTTCGGTCCGATTCCACTTCGCTGATGGTCTTGAGGGTTGCTCCACGCCTGTCGCCCACCTCGTTGCCCTGGCGTAGGATGGCGGTCAGCCCGACCTCATCGGCGATCGCGTCTTCGATTGCTTCGATTGCCCTCATAAGCGTGTTGAACCGCTCGCGCCGCCGTTCAACCTCCGCTGACATCAACTCGGGTGTGGCCCGTAAGAAATTGTAGCTTTGACGGTTCTTGTTGAAGTTCACGAGCCTAGCGACCCAGCGGTCCAGCCGTCGGATGATACCTCTGGCTCTGTATTCGGGCGTTCCGAATCCACGGCGAAACAGATACTGGAACATGCGGCTGTCTTCGTACTTCGGTAGTTTCGCGGCGACTTCCACACGCATCTCGGCGACGCGCACCTCGTTGCGTTTCAGTTCGTTCTCTGCCGCTAGCACTTGCCGGCTGAGTTGCTGAAAATCGTCATGTTCCTTGAGTCGGCCAGCAAGTACACCTTGCAACGCGTCGCGCTCTCGCACAAGTTCGTCCAATCGTCCCGTTAACTCGTCGACGTCCGCTTCAAGTTGACTTCGCCGATCCAGGTTCTCGTCCCACGACCGTTGCAACGTCTCTTCGTGCTCTTGTTTCTTTCGCAACAGCCGCTGAAGGTGGCTCCGCACTTCGACGAACTGACGGGAAACAGTGCCTGCCGACATCTCGGGAAAGTAATGCTCCGCAAGCTCGACCAGGGAATGGCCGCGGTTGGCTATCATCGCGTCGATGAATTGGTCGAGCTTGTCGAGATTGGCGCGGACCGCTTCCGCCCGGTGACGCGCATCGCGAATGGCGCACTCCAACGAGCGAAACACGTCTCGGCCGGCAGTAAGATTCGCTACCACTCCGTGATTTGCCTTCCCCGTTCAAGCGGCGTGCCGTCCGTATCGGCCATGGTGATTTCGACGTCGGACTCGCCCTTGCGCTTCACGCCAAATTCGCGCGCGTCGACGATGCCATCCTCCTGCTTGTCCTGCTTGACGCGCTCGAAGACCTGCGGTGGAACTTGCTCGGCCCATTTGCTGACGACCTCAAAATCCCCCGTTTCCGCGTTACGAATGCGGACGGGCACCGCTAGGCCGTTGCCGTCCACGGCTTCGACAATCAGATAGTATCCAGAGAGTTGGCCCTCGGGGCCGTAGGTGTCGACACCCGACTGGCTATCGCTCACAACCATCAGTCGGTACTCCTGCTTGAGCACCGATTCCTGCTGAAGCAGCTTGTCACGGAGTTGTTCGAGCGCGGAGAATTCGCCGCGATCTCGATAGGCGGCCGCCTCGACGCGCGCCGCCTGGATGCCTGCTGCCAGTTCGGAATTCGTCGTCAGGGCCTTGATAGCGCTGGCCGTTTCTTCCACCTGGGCGTACATCTGGTGGGACTGCAACTCGGTCTGCCGCTTGCCAGGTATCAGGCCTCCGAACCAGATGCCCCAAGTCACAACCGCGGCGGCCGCCAGCGCTAGGAGCCAGCCGGCGATTAGCTTCCGCCGCACGTACGCGCTTGCCAGTGTGGTCTCCAGTCCAGGCTCCGGCGACTCGAACTCGTGCAGGTTGTCGAAGTAATTTTCAATCGCCGCGTCGATCTGTCCGTCGGTAACGGGATCACCCGCAAGATCGGCAGCTTCACGCAGCTTCTCTCGCAACAACTTTATCGTCTCCTCACGATTCAACTCTTGCTCGGCGATCGACCGTTCTTTGCGTAAGGTGCGCGCGACATCCATCACTCGAGTCAATTCGTCTAACGTTAGCGGCGGGGCGGCCACATCGTTTGCGTCACCAGGTGGGGGTGCGTTGGCCGTCTGTTGTGCTGATTGGCTCATCAAATGGCCCCAAGAGTGTGACCGCGGCAATGATCCTTTTTGCTGGGAGCATGGATCTCCGCCGAAGCTTGTCAGTTGATGACAATTATTGTTTACTGAGGGTTAGTCGCCAAGCGCTTCGCCGACGGTTCGCGACGTGGTCCAATCGCGGCAATTCACCTTACTTATCGCTCGATAGAGGGGAGTATCGATGGCGCAGCAAACCGTCCAGCAAACAAAGCCGCATTCCAGCAATTCCAAAATGACTGGTTCGGCTCAGAAGTACATGGACCGCGCCCTCGACGTGCTGGAGAAATTCGGCATCGCAACCGGAAAGGATGCGCAGAACGAGTTGATACGCTTGCTCGAAGAGGTTCGTCACGTGGACGAAGGCCGGGCTTTGGCGATTGCGAACGTGGTGAAATACATGAGCGATTTCAATCAATTGGTTCGCGAGAATGTGGAGGATATCAACGTTGGCAATCGATACCTCGAGATCAGCCAGATGTTCGACTCGATCCGGGAAGACTCTAAGCGACTGATCGCCCAACTCGACGACGGTAAGATCGGCCTGGGCGAGAAAATGTCGAACGTGTGGATGAAGATCCGCCGTGGCACGCCACACGCGCGGTTCGAGAAAATCGTCGACGTGTACCAAGAAGTTTGCAAGGACACCAAAGACCAGCTCGAACGCGAGCAGGTAATCATGGACGGCTACATCGACTTCCGCTTTGCGCTGAAGGAAGCCGAAATTCTGTCGCGCGAATTGCTCGAAAAGCAATTGCCAAACCTCGAAGCCGCCAAGCAGTCCCTCGCCGAGGCCCAACAGGCGGTGAACGATTACAAGGGCGACGACGAAACGCAGCAATCGCGGTTGGAGCTTCAGCGCGACGAGGCGCACGATCGCTACAAGAAGGAAGACCGAGTCTACCAACTGTGCAAAGACATTGCCGAGAACCTCGCCATCGGCTACGACGTAGGCGAAACGCTCGTAACCAAGTTGCGACAAACGCACAATGTCAAGGACCAAGTGTACCGTCGAGCCGTTACGTTCTTCACCACCAACGAGCACGTCTTTACGATCCTGGGAACGGTCTACACCTCGCAACAAGGGTTGCACGAAGCGACGCAGTCGACCGAAGCACTAAAGGAAGGCGTGAACAAGAGCCTCGAAGACGTGGCCGACTTGGGCCGCGAGTTGGAACGTGCGGCGTTGAAGGCCGGTTACGGTTCTACGATCAGCCCCGAGTCGCTCGAAAAGCTAGTCACGGCGATCTCCGACTATCAGGTCGAGTCGCTAAAGATGATTGCCGAGTTGCGCAAAGAGAGCGAAGAAAACGCGCGGGAGATTCGCCGAGTGGTGGAAGAAGGTAAAGCCCGATACCAAGACACGCTCGCCAGATTCGCGCTGGGTGTCGATGATGACGAGTAGCAGCCTTGGCCCAGTTCGGGCAACTGACGTCGGTCGGCTGATCCCGAACGCAGCATCAAAACTCTGTTGCGAACCGTGCTAGCGACAAAAACTCAATCGGCAACGGCGTCGATCCGGTCATGGCCAAGTCCGCCAGCGCTTCACCAAGCACGGGCACAAACTTGAATCCGTGCCCAGAGAACCCGACGGCGATCACGACGTTCGCGTGCTCTGGGTGGCGATCGATCACAAAGTGACCATCCGGTGTCATCGTGTACATGCACGTCGCCATGTCAACCGGTGGGCCGGCAATCGCTGGCAGGCATTCTGACAGGAAGCGGTCCACGATTTGTTGCTCATTGGCATCCACGGCGTCGTCTAGCAGCGACGGATCAGCGATTGGCGTGCCGCCTGAATGTACCGCCACTTTCAACCGTTTGCCGTCGAGCGAGGGAAACCCATACGGAACTCCGTAACCGAGCTCGAACAAGAACACCGGCAGGGCAGGGGCCTCGGCCGCGCCAGGCGACTCGAACCAAAACAGGCTCTTACGCAGCAGCGTAAGCGGAATTCCCAACGCGGCCAGCAGTTGTCCCGACCACGCTCCGGCGGAGATGACCATCGACGCTGCCTTGTACACACCCTCAGTGGTTCGCACCTCCACTCCATCTTCGCTTGCGTCCCAACCGAGCACTTCGCAATCGGTGACGAGCTGCGCACCGTGCTCCTTAGCGTCGGCAAGCATAGCGGTAACGCACTGTTCGACACGAAGATATCCAGCCGTGGGTTCATACACGACGTCCAAACCATCCGGAATCGCCAAAGCAGGCCACCGTGTGGCCGCTTCGCGGGCCGACAACGTCTCCACCGGCAACTGGTGCTCGCTGGCGGCCTTCAGCACACCGGGCACCACTTCTCCGTCGTGTGGGCCCACCTCGAGCAGGCCACATTGCTGGAACAGCGTAACTTCTTGCCGCGATTCCAATTCGCGCCACAAGTCGTAGGTGTGTCGCAACAGGGGAACGTAGTCTGCGTGCTCGAAGTATGCCTGACGGATGACGCGTGTTTCACCGTGGGAACTTCCGCGAGCATGTGGCGGGCGAAAGCGGTCGATGCCCAGTACACGGTTGCCCCGTCGGGCGAGCGATGCCGTGGCCGCGCTGCCCACGCCTCCCACGCCAACCACAATGGTGTCGTATTGCTGCATCGCGCCAAGGTGCGGGTTCGCACGCCGTGGGCATTCGTCCGAAGTGCCGGGCGTCACTCGTGGATTTCGAAATCGGCGGTCGCATTGCCAATTTTACCACTTAGGCGGTCACGAATCAGCAACCGGAGTTGATAATTGCTCGCGTAGATGCGGCTGGGGAGTTGAAACGTGTATTCGATGTAGAAATCGTTTCTCTTGTTGCGACAGAAGTCGTCGACGTTGGCGAACTCGCCCCCCTCGACACGGTTTCCGGCCTGATCAAGTACTTCGTAGCTCGTGGCGAGCGACGTGTGGTAGCCCCGCTCGGTCGATTCACTACGAAAGTTGTCGATCTCCGCGTAGAGGGTCACCGATTGCCCTGGCGCGAATCCTGGGGAATCGGGTTCCTCGTAGTCGCCGAATCCGTACACCTGTTTGCAAAATACCAAGCTGCTGATCGACAAGCTCGACAGTTCGCCCAACTTCGCGGAGGCTTCGGCAAGCTGATCGGTGGCTAAGTTCGCGCGTCGCTGATCGTCCGGCTGGCCCTCATGATCGAGCAAGGTGGCGATCGCGAACAGTTGGTTTGACCAGTAGGTTTGTTCGGTGGGAGTCAGCCCCGGAATGGGAGCAAGCGCCAAGTTGCGGTTGCCGGCTGCCAGCTGCAGCAATCGCATTCGCACGTGCTGATACGCTTCGCTCGTGTTGCGCGGATCGTCCGACAAATCACCATCGAGGCGATCGATAGTTTGCGATAGCACGTCCTGCCAATCACGCGGCTCATCAACCATCGGCACGTGCGCGATCATTTGCTCGTCGACCGCTGGCATGAGCCTGGGTTCCGCTTCGAACTTCGCCGGAGCCACTTCCGAATCGACTTCTATTGTCGCGTCTCTACTTGCCTGCGGTTCAGTAACGTCGGCCGCTGGATTCACGGACGGGGAAACCGGCGTAGCCGTTACATCTGGCACCGTCGGCTCGGCAGGTTGCGGCGCCGCGACCGGCGTGCGTGTAGCCGGCGGCTCGACTTGCGGCGGCGCCACAGCAGGTTGGTATTCGGTGGGCATTTGGGCAACACGTCGGGCACCGGGTGGATGCTGGGCATTCGTGAGCATTGAGCTATCAGCGTCGCCCGTTAGTTGTCGATGGTACTCCCACGAAGTCCGAAACTGACGTGCAACAAGAGGACGCAACGATGGTTTGACGTTGCCAAGTTGCGCAACCAGTTGCTGCGCTGCCAAGGGATCGACCGCGCCGATCATTTGCAATTCGCGTAGTACCGCGTCGTCATGATCAAGTTCGCTGGTCGTTAGCGGGGTGATCTTGGTGCTCGCGGTGCTCGCGTTCTGAACAGCCAACTGGGGAGTCGTGACGGCCCCGGCCTGCTGAACAGGGTCGGTCGCCAGGCCAGTTCCTTCCCGCGGCTGCGCCAGCACCGGCTCACCGGACGCATCTTGCTTGCCTGACTTCAATGCCGATTGCATCCACGGGCCAGAGTTGCACCCGGCAACGATCAGGGCCCCAGTCGCGACACACAATGAAACGATTCGAACCATAGACTCGGAAGCTTCGTGTACAAACGATGTCCCCACCACTCGACCCAAGCGGTCGATAGCACTTGCGGCGTGGATAGTAGGAGAACGCCAGCTTCCAATCAAGTCGATTATAAAGAGGTGCTAGCGGTCGGCGCTTGCCGGCCCGCCGCCCGGCGAAAACGCTTTGGAGAGTCGCACAATCAGCTGCTCGAGTTCCAGCCGCGCCGCCTCCGGTGCGCTGTTGTGATCCTTCATCGCCAGATCGGCCGCTAGCAGCCAGTTGGTCAACTGTTCGGCGCGGCCACGGCCGATTAACCTGAGTTGCCGAACGGCGTCGGCAACCTTGTTCTTCCAAAATCCAGCAGTGGCAACCACTTGTGGTAGCGTCACCCGCTTGCCACCCTCCTCGGCCTGTTCGACCAATCGCGCCGCAGTGGCGAACTTCCGTAGCGTATAAGCCGCCTGGGCAAGAATCGCGATGGGTTGCTCGCCGGCGGCCAGTAACCGATCAAGTTGCCCCAAGGCGTCTGCCGCCCGCCCTTCGACCATTGCATCGATCATGTCCCACGTTTGCCGCGTCCGCCAGTCGCCTACGTTCGCTTGCACGAGCGACACATCGATCTTGTCGCCCGCTAGTAGTGAGAGTTTGGCTACTTCCTGGTCCATTAAGCCGAGCGATAACGGCAGTAGTTCAAATAGTTCGTCGCACGCGGCGCGTTCAATGGCAACCTGATGCGCCTTTTTTGCCCGTTGTGCCAGCCACTTCTTAGCGCCCGCCACGAACTTGGATTGACGTCCCCCTTTATTGTCGGTTGGTACCGCGCACTCCACGGCCAGGCCCACCTTCTCCACAGCCTTCGCAAGGCGCGTTGTTTTTGGCCAGGACTTCACTTCCAGAACCAGTGTTCGCGATGCACGGGCACCATCCACCCAATGCTCAAGCTTGTCGCGGTACTCTTTGACAAACGGATCGGCCTCTTCGATCACCACTACCTGGGCGCCGTCGCCGAACAATGATGTCATGGTAAGCGCGTCATGCACGTCGCGCCACTCAACCTCTCGCCCCCCATACGCATCGACTGCCTCACCAGCCCGCAGCTTCAATAACACTTCGCGCTTCAGGTAGTCATCGTCACCAAACACCACCGCCAGCGGCCCGCAGTCGGGCAAGGCGTCGGTAGTCAGTAATTCAAGGGCGCTGTTCATAGCCGTTTTCCTAGCATGAATCGCCCCGCGTGTTCAACAGCCCGCTGGCGTGCATCGATCCCCCTTCGCCCAGAATGCCGCATTTGCTACACTTCTTGGTCTCGCAAAAGGTCGCGAACCTTGTTCGCGACACGGCCGTCCCAACCCCACGCACCCCTAGCTCAACTGGATAGAGCATCGGACTACGAATCCGAAGGTTGCAGGTTCGAATCCTGCGGGGTGTGCTTGAAAAACGCCGGTAGCCGCTGAGGGTTTTTTCATCTTGACTGGCGAGCTTCACCCCCCATGGTCGCGCAGGAGTCCACCGAGGTTTCACACTGACTCCGTGACTCGACCCATTGGCCGCCGCGGCCGGGCAGCGGCGGGAACCTTATTGGCTACCCGTTCGTTCGCCATCCACTGCGCGTCGTGGATATAGCGGCCGGTGGGTTGCCTCGTTAATCGCCGTCAACACAACTTTCGAACGACCGGTCAACTTGGCACCGCTCGGCATCGCCGCAACAACCGATGCAGGTCAGCGCAGCAAGAACAGTTTCTAAGTAGAATGGACACTGCAAACCTCAAGTGCCGAGAACTCCCGCCAAACGGGCGGCAGGGTCGAGTTGTGGGTTCTTGACGAATGCTTCGCACTCCGCAACGACTACCCCGTCATCGTCCGCAGACGTATCGCTGTCGATCCGCCACTCAAACAGCTTGAAAGCATGGATCGTCTGCTTGGCGGCGCCGATCGTGAACGACGTAATGTACTGCCGTAATTGGTCGCCTTGAAGATCGAAGTCGCTACGGAAATGTCTGTTTTCTCACCATAGGCCACGTACATCTGATAGTCATTCTGAGATTTGATGCTTGAAGGATTGTTCCGTGCATCACTTCAACGATCTGTTGAGTGTCTGCGCCAGATCCAAGCTACAGCCAGAACGCCGATACAACCTACCGATACTGACTTCCTGAGCTGTATGCAGTGATTCGCGGAACAGCTTAAGCCACTCTTATCCTCCTCGAAAGTCGCCAGCGATCGAAGAATGATGTTGTTTAGTCGCAACTGCCTCTTCGATCACTGCCCGAAGGTAGGCCGGCGTAACTTTCTTGCTCTTCCTATGAATGCGTTCGGAATCGGTGGCAGTCGCCTGGAAGACCTGTGAACTGCGGCATACTAGGGCACTCGCAAACAATAAGCTAGAACACCTCAACCCGTATGGAGCGGAAGAATCTGTGCGGTGGATTCCGAAAGCGGAGGCCTCCTTTGTACTTAGAACGTGTTTGCAAGTCAGTCTTGAGCCTTGGCCAGCCTTTTTGACACAAGACTAATCATGGCGATGTAGGTGATCAGCTCGCTGGAGCATGTGCCTTCTGCTGCCTGCCGACCTTCGGCAGTGGCGTGCTCCAAAACTGGCACCCATCGGTCCGAAGGGTCTGGCAATACTACTACAGGGGGGGGCCGAACTGCAAATTCTCGATTGTTCGGGATATTATGGTAACCTCTCCCAAGTTTCTACTAATTACTTAGCGATGGCGGAGATCTGACAGGCGTTACCCTGAACCAGTTGTGGGTGCTCTGTGGCGAGTTCGTACAATCAGCTGGTTACGGAGATACAGAGTTCGCTGTTTGCGTTCATCTTTTCCCTTATTGGTGATCCTGAGGCAGCTAACGACATTCTGCAGGAAACCAATCTGGTGCTCTGGGAGAAGGAGTCGGACTATGACCCAAGCCGGCCGTTTCATCCTTGGGCCTATAAGATTTCGTACCTCCAGGTTCTGGCATATCGTAAGCGCGTCCGGAGTGATCGCCTACTGTTCGATGACGATTTGGTCGACCGAGTAGCTGGGGGATTCGAGGTAGATAATCATGTGAGCGATCGACGGGATGCTCTGGCGAAGTGCTTGAAACGGCTGGAGTCTCGGGCGACAAGGCTTGTTCAACTGCGTTACCACCAAGAGTTGTCACTGACTGCCATTGCAGAGCAGTGTGAAATGAGCTTGAGTTCCGTAAAAGTGGCACTATTCAGAGCCCGCAAGGTGCTCGCGGATTGTATTGAGCGTAAGCTGATCGGCGAGGAGGGACCCGCGTGAACGACAATCAGCGGATCGAGTATGAGTTCCAAGAGTTGGTGACTTTGTGTCTTGAAGGGCAACTGTCCGCGGAAAAAAAGGCGCGTTTTCGAGAACTGATGATCGGCAATGCGGAGTTTCCTGCGCTGTATCGGCGACAGGCTGTGGTTCATGGAATGCTGCTCTGGAATAGGGGCATGGGAGCGCGCAGGTGCCTAAACGGGATCGATCCGATTGCGGTGGCAGAGTTGTTGGCGGAAGCCGAGCGCGAAGCGCGCCGACAGGTGGAGCGCGAGGCGGCAGAGAGAGCTCGGTTGATAGAGCGTGCCGAGGCCGAGAAACGACGACTTGAAGAAGAGTTGGAGCAAAGCCGCCGTCGCCGTCCACAACCGATTGAGATACCGGTTAGTGTTGTCTATTTAGGTGCGGCCGCAATGGCCGCTTGTTTGTTTATGGTTTTCGTCCACTTCGCGTCGCGGGAGGAATTGGTCACAGCGGTCGCCGCAGATAGGGCGACCGCTGAAGAGGTCGCGCCGGAAGTGGTTGTTGAGCCGGTTCTGGCTGTGTTATCCGATTCGGTAGAAGCCGAGTTGTATGTTGACGATGGTGATTCGCCACCGACAGTTGTTCCGATGAAGCCTCATGCCGGATACAGGGCGGGAGCCTACTCTCTTGATCGTGGTGTAATCGAGTTAGAGATGCGCTCGGGTGTAAAGGTGCTGATTGAGGGCCCGGCTGCGTATGCACTGGTCTCTGAAGACCGTATTCGGGTCGAGCGCGGTCGGCTAGTAGGAAATGTGTCGCCAGATTCAATTGGTTTTACGATAGAAACACCGTATGCGGCGATTGTCGATCTAGGCACTGAGTTCGGCGTCGAAGTCTCGATGGACGAGACGGTTGGGGTAACCGTCTTCGACGGAGAAGTAGAGGTAGTAGCATCAGTGTCGGATGGGGCGGGTGTACTCGGCCGGAGGCGGCTTGAGGTCAACGAGTCTGCGAGAGTTAATCAAGAGGGCGAGTTTCTTGATGCCGTGGTGAATGACGATCGCTTCTTTCGCGAAGTACCAGACCCGAGCACGTTAGCGAGAAAGCAGGCGTATGAGCGATGGATGGAGCACTGCAAGCAACTGGCTGAGGATGACGATGTTTTGGCCCACTATACCTTCGACAACCAAGAACCAAACGACTCACTGCTCCTTGAGCGAGCTAATGACGGTCAGTCGCTTCACGGAAACATTAAGGGTGCAACTTGGGAGTCTGGTAGATGGTCTTTCAAGCAGTCGCTTAGGTTTGAAGGTGTCGCCACTGCAAATGGTGCTAACAACTACGTCCATTTTCGAATCCCTGGAAAACACGATGCATTAACGATCGCCGCGTGGGTGCAAATCGACGAGCTACTGGGCGACTATGTCAGTCTGTTTATGTGTGCCGACTACGAAGGCGCGGGCGATTTTCATTGGCAGTTGCGGAAGAATGGCCAGTTTCACCTGGGGTTTCTTCAAGACGGTGGCTTAGAGGCGCAGGTGGCCTGGGAATCGTCTAAGCGAGTCGAACCGCATCAGCTTAGGACATGGATGCATATTGCACTCGTGATACAGGAAAGTGGCGAGGTCGATTGCTATATGGATGGAATGAGTGTCGATATGGTGGCGGACCCTGATTCTCAGCAAGGGTTGACGCCCGGATTACTTAGGTTGGAGGACGTTTGCTTGGGTAGTTGGCTTAATAGCACGCGTTTTCCCGGAGTGACTTTTCATGACTTACGTGGCAAAGTTGACGAGGTTTTGATGGTTGGTAGAGCAATGAACCAGCAAGAGATCGTGCGTTTGGTTGAGAAGGGAAAACCGTAGTTTTTGGTAGATATCCGCGGCGCAGACCATGTCGTTGCGGTACAATGGGCGATTGTGTTTCGGGCTTTGGGCAACTTTTCTTTTTCATCTGGGAGGGTTTTTCTGATGGTTGTCGATCTACGTAGCTGGTTCGAACGTCGTGTGGCGTCCGCCCGCAACAAGATGCGGAAGCGCCTTGCCAAAACGGCGAGTGCCATGGCCACGGCTGCTGCCATCATGGCGGGTAGCGCGGATGCCGCTACGATTAACTGGGGGGCTGGCGACACTACCCCGACCGTCGGGGAGGTGAGTACGTCAGGCACCCTGCATGAAGCCTTTGATGTAGTGACGGCCGATTCTCAGGTTGGCCCTCCTTTCGATGTAAACGGAGTTACGTTTACTTCGGTGAACCTGCTTGGCAATAACTATGCCGCGCTCAACCCAAGTCTCCCGAGTTTTGGAGATGCTGGACTCGACGAGCTCTACTCCCACTTTGGTTATGGTGATCCCCAGGATATTACCATCACCGGCCTGGACATTGGAACTCCTTACGAAATCCAATTGTTCTACGGTGACAATCGTGGTTGCTGCAGCACTCGAACCATTGGCGTAGGAACCTCGGAGGTTGGTGGCATCGATGTTGGCGGTGTCCCAGTAAACAACGGTGTAATATTCACCGGCACCTTTACTGCGGACGCTACCAGCCAGACCTTTTTCACGCAGCTGGCTGACGCTGCTGGAGCTCCGCTCGGCACCGAACTCTCGGGATACCAAGTCCGCGCAATACCGGAGCCTGCCACACTGTCGCTATTAGCGATGGCAGGAGCTGGCCTACTAGTCGCCGGTCGATGGCTGAAGTAGTCGCAATTGCTCCGGCTTTGTTGGGTGGAGTTCACCCGACAAAGCCGGAGTCTTACATTATCGAACTCCCCCGTTTCTTGTTGGTTGAACTTTGCTAGCCCAATGAAGCGTCGAGGTCACAAATCGGTTGCTGATCAGTCTCGCCCGTTGTCGAGTTCTGAACTCTTGACGCAGGCGTTTGTTGCAGCCAACACCAACCAACCCCGGTTGGCTGTCGAGTTGTTTAGCGAAGCGTCGTCCCGCGACCCACAAGATCCTTTCATCTTGCTCGAGTTAGCGAAGTGCTCTCGTCGCATCCAACAAGTCGATCGCATGAGGTCGGCCTTGGATCGTGCCAAGCGACTCGCCAAGCGCGATCCAGTGGTTAGCCTTGCCTACGCGAAGGCTTGTGAGCAGATGCGAGATCTCGATGAAGCGCGGGCCACCTACGAGCGGTTGCTAAAGCAACGTCGCTGCCGCGTCGCAGCTCAGGTTGGATTGGCAAGCATTTACGAGCGGCTCAATCAACTCGACAAGTCGCAGGCGGTGATGAGCGAGATCGCCTTCTCTGCTCAGCGTCAGCCTGCGGTGCGGCTGATGCAAGCGCAGCTCTTCAGCCGTCTAGCAGAGTATGAGAAAGCCGAACGGCTGCTTCGATCGCTCGTCAACTGCAAAGACAAGAAAACTGTCCACAACGCCTCGTACCTGCTGGCTAGTTGTCTTGACAAACAGGGTGGATGGAACGAAGCGATGGAGGTGCTCCATCGAGTCAAGAGGTCGCAGTCTCAGTCGCAGGAAACGGCGATTGCTCTGCGAGGCTTCCGGGCTGCACGCGACATGGCTGTTAGGGCCCTTGGGGATGCCAGTGCAGACGATGTGCACGCTTGGCTTAAGTCTGCGAGCCAACTTCCGGAACGACAACATCGTGTTTCCTTCTTGCTCGGCCATCCACGGAGTGGCACCACGCTGCTTGAACAGGTTCTGGCAGCGCATGATGAAGTAGGTGACGCGGATGAAACTGGTTGCTTTCACGACACTGTGTGGTTTCCATTGTCCATGGAAGCGGGTAGAGAATACGACAACCAGCTCTATCGACTCCTGGTGGATTTACCCGTCGACACCACGCACTCCATGCGAGACGACTACTTCAGGCATCTGCAGTTCGAGATAGGAGTCTCGGGGCATGAGCGAATCTGGCTCGACAAGAACCCGGCTCTAACCTTGCAATTACTGCCGGTGTTGAGGGTTTTCCCAGACGCCAAGCTCATCGTCGCTCTCCGCGATCCGCGCGACGTTTGTATCAGTGCGTACATGCAGCGCGTTGAACTGACGAACTGGAGTGCCAACTGGCTCACGCTGGAAAGCACCGTCGAGATGTACGTACTGGCGATGGACAACTGGCTGAGACTGCGGGATTGGGGAGGCTTTGAGTCCATCGAGGTGCGTTACGAAGATTGCGTAGACGACCTTTCAGTAGCAGGGCGGCGTGTATTCGATTTCCTCGGAATTGAATGGCGAGACGATCTTCGCCACACTCATCGGCACGTAGAAACCAAGGCGGTGTTTTCGCCAACCTATGGCGACGTATCTAAGCCAGTTTACAACTCGTCGATTGGCCGATGGAGAAACTATGCGAATCAGCTAGAGCCCTTTAAGGATAGATTAGAGCCATTCGTCAAGGCCTTTGGTTATGTTTGAGTAGAACTGCACAGCACTAAGTTTTCGCTTTTTGAATTGACTGCACAGGCTAATTTTGTCAGCCTGCTGTTTCACCGCCTCCTTACAAATATATTTTCAACACTCTCTGTTCCGCGATTGGAGCCTAACACCAATGAAAATGCCCCCCCGATTTAGCCGCATGTTCACTTCGTTGCAATCAAAGTCTAGCAAGAAACGGGCTTCTCGCCTCCGTCGCATAGGGGCGGCCGCTACAGTGGCTGGCTCCTTGCTGGCAGGCAACGCAGACGCTGCGCCGATTAACTGGCTAAGCCCCGATCTTGTTACGGTGCCCGCCGATGTGTTTACTGATGGCACGCTGGTAGAGGCGATCAATGGTGTGCCGGCTCCGGAGTTGGCGGATGGCTCGGTAACTGTCAACGGCGTTGAATTCATCGACACGCACCTATTCGAGGGTGTTTATGCCGGGGCTGTTGGCATTGTTAGTACCGGTGATCCTGGCATTGACGATCTTGTCGGTTCGGTCACCTTTGCGGGGCCGCCGCTAGTTGAACTCACCGGACTCACTCCGGGGCAGAACTACGCGCTGCAGATTTTTATCGGCGATACCCGAGCGTGTTGTTCCGGACGTACCATCACGGTGGGTGATGGCGACGCCGATACGTCGAATGACGTCACTTATCAGTATTCGGATAATGGCGTCTCGATTCAAGCTACTTCTATCCTGGGTGGATTCACCGCCGACGCCGCCACTCAGAATTTTGTGGCGACACTTGGTAGCGGCGGTACCGGAACAGAGTTCTCCGGTTACCAATTGCGAGCTATCGACGATCCTCTAAGCGCGGCTTCCGTCGGAATCACGGTAGATCGTAGCACAGGTGAGATCATATTGCAGAACACTGGCAATTCATCGTCCGGCCGGATCATTGGTTACTCATTCACATCTGTAGCTGGATCGTTTGATCAAAGTGGCTGGACGTCGATTGCCGACACGTACGACGCTGATGCACCAGGCCCCGATGGCGGCACATTTGATAGCGACGACAACTGGGTCGAGCTAACTCAAGCCGGTGTGACCACCGATCTCAGCGAAGCACAATTGGAGTTTCAAGCCAACCCGAACGACGGTGGAGTCCTCACACCCGGGGCTAGTTTTTCCCTCGGAAACGTATGGGAAGTTTCACCCTTTGAGGATGTCGTTGCCCAGATTCTTATTGACGACGGATCGGAAGAGGGGGCTATTGAGACCATCGGTGTAGCTTACCTCAACGCTGCTGCTGTTCTCGGAGACATCGACGGAAATGGCCAAGTCAACGTGGCTGACTGGAATCTCTTCAAAGCCGGTCAAGGGTCTGATTTCACCGGACTGACAGCAGTCGAAGGCTACCAACTTGGGGATCTAGACGCTGACGGAGACCACGACCTGTTTGACTTCGATCTTTTTGCGACGGCGTTTGACAACGACAACGGGGCAGGTGCCTTCGCGGCGCTCGTGTCAACCGTTCCCGAACCCTCCTCTGTTGCGATTGCGTTCGGTAGCGTGTTGCTGATTACCGTGTTTTCGTGGCAACGTAACGCGAGATCGACGGATGGCTAACTTTGTGGCTAACTCCAAATTCCGAAGGTGATTTCTTACATTTCATAAAAACTTGAAGCCAACGCAATCGGAGCAATACAGCAATGAAAATCTCCCTCAATATCGGACGTTTGCTCGAACGAGTGGGTTTAGCTCGGTTCGTCAAGCAACGGATGACACAAGTCAAACGGCTTGCCGCGGCTGCCGCCGCAGCTTCCGCACTACTGGCATGCGACGTGGATGCGGCGGACATCTCCTGGCAAATTCCTGACGAGATGCCTCTATCGGCCAGCCTTTCGACAGACGGAATGCTGATCGAAGCAGTGAACCTCGTCTCAGACGACAGCTTGGCTACTGGTGTGACCACCGTGAGTGGAATCGATTTCACCAATGCCAACTTGTTTGGCAACGGCTATGCCGGGATCGACTCCTTAGTAGCAACTGGAGATGTGGACCTCGACACGCTTTATCAGAGCTTTGGCTATACCGCCGATGCCGCGGTTGGCGAGATTGCGGTTTCGGGCCTCAGCATTGGCGAGGACTATTTGGTGCAAGTGCTTTTCGGCGACGACCGTGGCTGCTGCAGCGGTAGAGAAGTGGCTGCTGGCACGCTGGCAGCAAATGGCACGCAAACGACACCGGTATCGGTCTCCGGAGGAGTGTTGTTCACGGGTTCGTTCACGGCCGATGCTGATAGCCAAACATTCTTCACGCAACTGAGTAACGGGGCAACTGGCTTTGAAATGGCCGCGTATCAAGTCCGGCAGACCGACATTATCCCGCCCGACTTGGTGCTCACGCTGACCGCCAATACAGAAAACGGAGACTTGACGATCAGCAACGGCACGGCCAACCCGGTGATGATCGACTCTTATCAAATTGCCAGCGCATCCGATTCTCTCGACTTCACTGGCTGGGAGAGCTTCGCTGACCGCAGTGTCCCGCTTGCTGGCTTTCCTCAGGGAACGGGGAGTGGCAACGGCTGGGAATCGGGACCGAGTGTTAACGACGGCGAGTTGGTAGAATGGTATCTCGACGACGAAGGCAATGAGTCGAGCATCGCCGTCGATCAGTCAATCAGCCTGGGGGCGGGTTTCGACGAGACGTCAGTTGATCGAGACTTGCTGTTTACCTACCGTGATGCGATGACCGGCTCGATCTTTTCGGGACTTGTCGCCTACGAGGGCACATCCCCCACGGGTGTAGCCGGCGACTTCAATGGCGACGATGTCGTGAACCTGGCCGATTACACGGTGTGGCGCGACAATCTTGGCGGCGACTCGGCGCTGCCTAACGATAACGACCTTGGCACTCCAATCTCCACTGCCCACTACGATCTGTGGAAGCTGAACTTTGGCCAGACTGCGACGTCTGGCGCTCTAGTCGGTGCTCAAACAGTACCTGAGCCAACGTCAGTTATCCTGCTGTTTTGCGCCTGTTTGGGTTCGCTAACCTTGGTGCGAAGTGGAAGACGTGGGATTGTTGGTGCCCAATATTTGCGTCAAACCTCGGAAGCATCTCGCAGCTGCTTGAAGAGTGCTGCGATCTGTTGCGTCGCTTGGGCGGTAATGGGCAGCACCGCCCAGGCGGCGTTTACTCTCGACCGCGAGTACCTACTCGGAGAAGGAGCGTCACTTGGCACCGGAATTGGCGACGTGAGCGAGAATGGCTCCGCGGGTGCCGTTGTGGGGGCCAACGTATCAGCGACCGGCGGGTCGGTACCGGCCGGAATTGATGCACTTGATAGTGCTGGAGAACCCGCCACAAGCGGCACCTATGTCGCGTTGGAACAGTTCGGCAACCCCCAATATGTCAACGTTAATTCCGGGATCTTTGCACGGCCTGGAACAAGTCCCGGAGATACAGGTGTACAATTTGATGCATCTTCGAGCCAGTATCTCAGTGGACTACGGTTGGGGTTTCCAGAAACGTCCGTTTCGTCGTCTGCCAACGGCGGTGACCCGCCGGGTCCAATCGATTACAGCGGTATCGCAAATCGCGGCTTCCAACTGTGGGCTCGTCCCGGAAGTGGTGGAAGTGGCACCGTACAATCTTTAGTTGCTGATACGCTCCAACATGGCGTTAGAATCAGCGCAACAAATAACTGGGTACTGCAGTATGCTGGTGGGGAGGTGGAATCGAGCCAAAGCGTGCAGTTCGACAGCTGGTCTCATGTAATGGTCGTCAGGCCTTTTGGTGGGGCAGGGGGAGCCCGGATGTACGTGAACGGCGAGGTGGTTGCGGTTGCGGGCGGTGATTACGGGGTGGCCGACAATACACCACTGATTCTAGGTGCCAACAGCGGCGACATGCCGGGCATGGCCGATTTCTACACTGGCGTGCTCGATGATCTAGAAATGTTCGTGCTGGGCACGAGTTCCGATACAGCGATGAACTACGGCACATTCGATTTGGCCACCGACAATGAGTTTATTGCTGACGCCCTAGCGGGAATGACTCAAGGCGACCTCACTGACGACGGTATCGTCAACGACGACGATGTGAGTGCTTTCCTCCCCAACTGGCTGACTTCGTATAATCCAATAGCGGGTTCCGAATTTGTAGGCGGCGACTTGAACTCACGTGACTTGGGTGACTTCAACCTAGATGGAGTTGTGAACCTAACCGATGCGTTCATCCTCAACAGGGCCCTGGGTGCCGCCGGTGCAGGCAGTTTGAATTTCGCACTGCTCGGTGGTGCTGCGACAGAGATTCCCGAGCCAATGAGCATGGCTCCGGCTTGCATTGCTGCAGCCGCACTGCTGACAATCCGTCGTCGGTCGGTTGCCTAGTTTCATTCCAACTGTGTTCGAATGGATTAATTCTTCAGCACTTTAGAAGGAGTAATTGAG
Source organism: Pirellulales bacterium (assembly GCA_028279215.1). Classification (GTDB taxonomy): domain Bacteria; phylum Planctomycetota; class Planctomycetia; order Pirellulales; family Lacipirellulaceae; genus Aeoliella. Next base: position 46,439 of record JANQOF010000046.1, on the reverse strand, counting down.
TCGTGGTTGCAAGTTCAAAACGTATCCGGGCGATAGCCAAGCCTCGTTTGGTTGTGTGCCGTCATCGTTCAGCCTTCACGTTGGTGGAGTTGCTCGTAGTCATCGCAATCATCGGCATACTAGTTGCGCTCCTATTGCCAGCTGTACAAGCGGCGCGCGAAGCCGCAAGACGTACCCAGTGTCTAAATCATCTGAAGCAACTAGGACTGGGGTTCATGAACCATGAAAGCGCATTCGGTGCCTTGCCTTCTGGTGGTTGGGGTTGGAGGTGGGTAGGCGATCCCGACGCAGGGCCTCTGGAACGGCAACCGGGTGGATGGGGATACGGCATTCTGCCTTACATTGAGCAGCAGACCGCCGCAGCGGTTGGGAGGGGTTTGCCAGCAGCCAGCCAGGAAAAGAGGGACCTGCTTGCGCAGTTGAACGCAACGCCGGTTCCAGTGTTTTACTGTCCCAGCCGCCGAGGCCCCATTACCACTTACGGCGGAAATGAAGACATCCGAAACATGAGTCGTCCTCCCGGCGATTTTTTCTCCAAAACTGACTATGCGGCGAATGGAGGGTGCTATTTTCCTGCGGATGTCGGAATAGCTGTACCCCGAGGCGGGCTAGAAGAAGGTCCGCAACTTGAGTGTCTGGATACCTATCCAGCATGTAGTGAATGGCGAGATTACGGTGATCGATCGAAAATCAAACAACTAAACGGAGCCGTTGTGCCGCGATTCCCTGTAGAGCTTCGTCGCATCACCGATGGCACTTCCAATACGTTGCTATTGGCGGAGAAGTACGTGAGTCCAGTGTTCTATGTATCGGAGTCCCAAATTCCAAGCTGTTCAGACAATAATCCTGCCTACAACGGCTATGACTGGGATAACGTTCGGTGGGTCAGAGATTACATGGATTCCGGTGCTAGCTCGCCCGACAAGGTTCGGCCGTTTGATCCTGAGTTCGATTCGGAGCAGATCGACTCGGCGATGCCTCCCAACAGCGCAAGTGCATGCTCGCGCCGCTTTGGTAGTGCGCATGCATCAGTGTTTCAAGCCGTGCTTTGCGATGGTTCAACTACATCATTTACCTATGACACTGACATGCAAGTGCTCTCGAGCTATGCGGCGCGCGACGATGGTGGCGAACCTTGTCAACTTCCACCCCCGCCAGGTGGTGGTGGCGTTCTATAGGTACGAACAATCAACTGACAGATGGAAACCCAGCAAGATTGCTCAGATGAGAATGAAGCAAGACTCCTTCGTTGCGAATGTGTCGGCCATGGTACTTAGCGTGCTACTAGTCGCAGGTTGTGGCGACCGTATCGATACGTCGAAATCAAAATTGGATCCTCAATCGATGGCCAGCAAGGCGATGGAACTCTATGACAAGAATAGTGATGGTGCGCTAGATTCAGAAGAACTAGAACAGAGTCCGGCACTGCTTAGCGCGATGGCTCGGGTAGATAGCGATCGAGACGGACGTTTAACTGCTGAGGAAATTGCTGGGCGCTTCGAACAATACAGCTCGTTGTCAACATTCATTCCTGGCCAAGTGAAGGTCTACAAGCAGGGTCGCCCGCTAATGCAGGCCACTGTCACCTTCGAGCCAGAGGAATTTATGAGGGGCACTATTCCTATCTATCAGGGCACGACGACCGAATCAGGTGAGGTCTTCCTGAAGAGCGAACCAGCCACGTTAGGTCTGGCGGTGGGTTTCTACCAAGTCACGATTGAACGGGCAAACGGTACCAAAAGTACCCTGGGATGTGAAATCGCGGATGACTCGGAATACGCCTCGCGCGTGCAGTTGGAGTTTTAGGTCGGTAGTTCTTCTCACACTTGATGACAGTGCTGATTCGGTCGACTAACCAATCAGCACTTGCTGTCTAATAATCGACCAACTTCATGAGATAATGCGACGATTTCATTAGATGGTTGTAGTTCCCGTAGCGTTAGCTTGTATGGTCAGACTCCGGTGCTGTGACCGTTTTGTTTTCCTTGAGTTCGAACCCACAGACGAGAAAAAGTGACTTGTAAACTTAGATTCTTCACCCTGGTATTTTCTGCGTGTATCTTCGTGACCGTTGACTTGAGTTTGCCTGTTCAAGCTCAGAACGGTGGCCCTGGACCAGACCTTGGACCTGGTTTAGGGGTTCAGCGTGTCGACACGCCCAACATTCAGGATGGCGACCTCACGGTGTTCGCTCGAGTGCTCGGAAATGCCGGGTCGGGCGGCTTGACGCAGATGGCCGTCACCGATGCTCTCCCGGATTCACTGTTCTTCTCGGACAACGATGGTAACGTTCGGCAATTCGACATAGTCACACAAACGGCTACTTCTATTCTGAATCTCAACGATGCTGGGCGGAGATTTGGGGCGTTTCAGCAGAACGGTCCAGTTTCTGGACAGGGTTTACGTGGCCTCGCGTTTCACCCCGACTTCAACAGCCCGGGCACAGCAGGATTTGGCAAGTTCTACACTGCGCATGAAGAGGCATTTGGAACTGCCACGGCCAACAGGCCGCTCCCCACTCTGAATTCGTTGGGACAACCGTTTGCAAGCGACGGCAACCGACAAGATGGCGTCATTGTGGAGTGGGATTATGACTTCGAGAACTCGGAGGTTGCCCCCGGACCTGGACGAGATGTGTACCGGATTCAGATTCCGTATGGAGACCATGTGCTCCAGCAAATTGGGTTCAATCCACATTCGCAGCAAGGCGAATCGGATTACGGCTTGCTATACGCCGGTATCGGTGACGGTGGCGGCCCCGCCTCACCAGGTCCCGGCGTGGATCAGAACAAAGTTGGCCAGGACTTCAGGTCACCCCTTAGTTCCATTATTCGAATAGATCCGATTCAGCAGTCAGGGGCAACTTCGTTCGGCATTCCCAACGACAATCCCTTCGCCGGCGTTAACGAAGACCCCAATATTCCAGGCGAAATCTACGCTAAGGGCTTCAGGCATCCGCAGACGATCGGGTTTGATTCAACGGATGGTAAGATTATCAACGTCGATATCGGTCAAAACAATCTTGAAGAGGTCAACGTTATCGAGGCGGGGGCCAACTACGGGTTTGGCGATTACGAAGGCACTTATATTTATCTCGACCAACGATCTGTCGGCAACGGACAACAAGCGGATGTAAGCCTCTTCGAAGTGCCCCTCGATAGTTCGACATCGGTTCAAGTGCTGACCGATAGCGGACTGGTAATGCAGTCCGTTGGTCCACGGAACGGGGATGATTTTGCCTACCCGGCGATACAGCTCGACCACATCGAGAACGCTAACAACGGGGCAACGGCTGCAGTGGGCGGATACGTCTACAACGGCACGCTCGTACCACAGCTAGAAGGCCACTATCTGTTTGGTTTTCTGTCAAGTAATGTTGTGGCCTATGCGGATGCTTCCACGCTCGATACTGATGGCTCGCCCATAGAGCCGCTACGACTACAATTCGAGAATGAGATCGGAGCCTCGATCGAAATTAGCGAAGCTCTCGGTACAGGGTCTAGAACTTTGATGCGTTTTGGACAAGACTCGAATGGCGAGATCTACGTGTTTAGTCAGATTACTGGCAATATAGTTCGCCTAGAGGCTACTCTCGGGCTGACTGGAGTAGCTGGGGATGTCAACCAGGATGGTGCTCTGGATGCTAGTGATATCGACGCCTTTATTGCAGGATGGTTGGCAGACACTTCGGCGCTCGTAGATGATGTCGATAAGGTGAAGCTGGGCGATCTGGATCTTAGTGGACAGACAAATCTGAGGGACGCAAAGCTATTGCACAATGCGTTGGATGCTGCGGGAATCGCATCTCCATTCGGCAGCGTAGTCGTTCCCGAGCCCGGTAGCTACGTTTCGATGGCTTTCGGTGCCCTAATTCTACTGAGTACACGGAGACGAGGTTGTCGCTACGAAATTCGGTGATCCCATATTCTCCAAGTAATTTCCAGACCAGATTTTGGGGCGCGAGTTCGAGGCATTTTTCAGCGCTAGCAAGTATCGAGTAGCGGTCGCTCACTACTTCGATACAGGCCGCTTTATCGGTACCGTTGGCGGCATCGACGTGTTGGTTTCGACGCAGTATCAGGCTTCGCAGCCGGAGGCTTGGGCTGCGCCTCCGCTCCAGCAGCCAAGCGTTCCCCCACTGTCGCCTTCATAACAAGTGGTGCAAGAATTCAATACTGGTCATAGACCCAAAGGCCCGATGGTTATGCAGAATGGACAATTCTAGGTCATTCCGATCCACGCCCAATCCCAGACGTAGGTGTTTTGTGAATCGTGCACAAACAACCACTCGTAACCAGATGCCCCTGGCGGCAGCTCAACCCTTATCTCTACCCATCCATCTTCATAAACCGTGCCGCGGGCGGTCTCTACGCCGTAGAACTCGACGATCCAGCCCGTAGTGTCTTCATCAGGATCAGTTATCAACGCCTTGATTGCCCAGACATTCCCTTGCTCTTGAACGGCTAGGTAGTGCGAGATCTGGGGTGCCAGATTAGCATAGTCGACATCGAGGACGAAAGATTGTATCACCGACTGCCCGCTCGAGTCCGTGGCCTCGAGTTCGATGAGTGCTCGGCCACTTGCGCCAGCGGCCGTATTGACGATCAATTCGCCCGTCGCTTCATCGATAGTCACCGAGTCGAATAAACTTGGGGCCGAATTCGACGCAATTTCAAAACTCAAATCATCAATTTCATCTTCGTTGTCGTCGAAAAAGGTAGATAAAGCGAAAGACTCGTCGATCGCTGAATCGTCGATCGCAAAAGCAGATTTCCCTAACGCTGTCGGGGCATCGTCGTTGAGGCCCAAAGGAGCAGAGAGCGGAACGGTGGCGCCGAGTTTGGCAAGGATCTGATAGTAGTCCGCGCTATCAATGACACCGCTGCCGTCCGCATCGTATTTTGGATTGAAGCCTGGGTCATTCGCCGATTCGCCAGCACTATAGTAGACATCGAAAAAATCGAAGTACGAGCTGATGTCGTCACCGTTGACATCTCCAGAAAGTGTTGTGATTAGAAACTCGAAGTCACCTCCGGCAACTCCGTCGCCAGACGAAAAACCGCTCGTCGAGTTGCCCCATTCTCCATCCAGCACGTTTCCGTCCAGGTCAGTAACTGGGTTGATTCCGTTCGCGTCAAGATCGAGAAGCACTCGATCGGCATCGCCTAGCGGTTCCGCAAGCGTCCAACGCGCCGTTAGCAGTCGCGGATCGTAAAAGAAATCGATCGTTTTGTACTGTTTCCCGTTCGTGCCAGTAATCGCCAGGTCGGCGCGATCGACGTTGACATCTTCGCTAAACGACATGTAGACGCGATCAAGATTGGTCCACGGCAATGCTTGTTCCTGAGAGGATCCGGCCGGAATGCGATAGGCAAATTGCCCATATCCTTCATCACCCAGGTAGTCGTAAAACGCCTCGCTCCAACTCGAGCTTCCTAGCTCGACTGCCATCACGGCAGGAGCTGCTGAAAGGGCAAAACGTCTTTCCAGCGATTCAATTCCTAGCGACTGGGAACTTCTTGCTCTCCTTAAGAACTGTGCGCGCATATCGGTAGCTCCTTACCTTGTTGAGCACAACGAACCGCGTACGGCGCGCGACTTGCGCAAACACAGATCGAACAACGCGGTCGCCTAATGCGTGTGAAACGCGCCAAGAGAATTGGCGTTCAAAAAGACCGTTGCGAGGATCACAACGAACCGGACACAGATTCTCAGCAGAATGGAGAATCTAGCTGCTGAGATTGCGCAGCAAGAAAAGTCGCTTTGCGTTTATGCAAAGCGTGCTCTAGAAGAGTTCCGAAGGCAATTGCATGTCGTGCTTCATAATCAGTGGTCCTGCTCGCGTCTTGCCCTTTCCGGGACTACTCCATGCCCTCGGAGCTTGCACGATTGATCGCAGCGGCACATACAGCGCATCTGTACTCCACTCGTCCATAGAGGGACCAACGTCACCCGTGACTGCCAGATGAAATAACTCTTCCGCCCAGGATTGAACTGATTCCGATGTCTGCGGAAGGTGTGACAATAGAATTGCTGATACGAGTTGACCTTCGGCTGAATAATCGACTGATTGAAGATCACGTACGAGTCCATAGAGGTAGTCACCATCGCAGCTAATTGCGCCGGTTCGGTATGCTGGTTCGCTTAGCAGTTCATCCGTAGCGAATCGAATTCGATTGATGTGTGGTTCACGCGCCTTGGGGTGTGCATCAATTGCTTTTGTCAGCCAATAGAACGCCAAGCCACGAATTTTCTTGGGATCCATTAGCTCGTGCGACGAATTCCTTCCCAGCCAATAGGCACATCCGATGTTGTTCGCCACACTACAATCGACCTGTTCGGACCCATTCACCGAGAACTCGTACCAATAGATTGCGTTGGAAAACCGACCCAGCTTTGCGTTGCAGTACCCGATGCAACCTGTGAGATGCGGTATTTTTCTGCCGGCATCGACTTGAATGAAATCACTAGCTGCATCGACGTAGTTGCCCTGGTCGGCACGCGACCAAGCGCGTAAGTAAATGGCATCGTTGCCATAGCTTCCCCTGGCGATCACTCTGCTAAAGGAGGATTCTGCCGTGGCAAAGTCTCCTACCGCTAACGATTCGCGAGCGGAATGATACTCGTAAGAGTTGACAAAGTAGTTGTACAATGGTGCCGTGCAAATAATGAGCCCGCCTGCCCCCACCCCCCCAATGACCATCATGAATCTCCGACGCGACTGGCGCTCAAGTTCCCCTTCGCTGTCTATCTCTTTGAGTTCGTCTTCGAACGCTTCGCGAAGCTCTTTCGCAGTTGGCCGCTGTTCCACGTCGGTGCTGACGCATCGCCTCCAGGTTCGCCGGAGTTGATCACGAGACTCTAGGTGATCGAGCGCATGTTCGATCAGTTCCCGTTGCAGGCCGTGCGCCTGGTCAGTGGTCAAATGTGGGTCGACAGCTTCGTTCGATATCGGACGACGACCTGATGCTAGCTCGGCCATCGTTAGAGCCACGGCATAGATATCGGCGCCGGGAGTGGCTGGAGTGCTAGCCACACCCCTACTCTCTGCATCTTTCGCCAGGACCTGCTCCCAGAATTCAGGGGGCATGTATTCGAGAGTCCCTCCCAAGACCTCGTTAGACGATGCCATTGCGCAAGACAAGTTGAAGTCGATGAGAAGAGGCTTGAGATGGGAGTCTAAGAGAATGTTTGACGGCTTAACATCGCAATGCGCGATCTTGTGACTATGCGCGTATTCGAGCGCCTTGCAAACATCGATAGCAATTCTAACCACGAGCTGCGAGTAGGATGAGCAGTCGGCTAGAAGATCAGGTTGCTCATCGCTGACTAAGTCACGCGATGACTGGGTGAACCATCGCTTTACTACGTCGAGTTGTAGATGCTGAGGGACAGACGATGCGATGGCGATTAGGTCATCTAGTGTATTCCTACCCAGAATTGGCATCGCAATGAGTGTGGCAGAATACGAAGCATCGTAGGTTACCGACAGTATTGGAACGATGTTCGAGTGATTGAGCTTGCCCAAGCGATCGGCCTCAGCGAATCCTCTTCGTGTCACCTTTACGGCAACTTGGCGATCACCAACTCCCTTTTCCGTACACAGGTAGACGCGTGAAAAACTCCCTCTTCCGAGTTCCTCCAGCACCCCGAAATGTCCAAGATCGTCTCCCGGTGCAGGCCACGCAGCTGAATTTCGATCATCGATACCGTTGCCGATCGCCTCTTCAACCGATACCAATCGTTCGATGGACCGAGCCAGAGGTGCACCGAATGACTCAAACTGTTCGCGATAGGTCAAGGGACCAAGCGGCGTACCGGCTGTGCGACGCTGCGCGTAGTCTTCAAGTACTAAGTCAAACAATAGTGACTTCTGATTGAGTAATTCGGGGTAGGCATCAACCACCTTGCGCGCGTCGGGCATGACTCCATTGCGCCAGCTCAACTTGGCGTCTTCGACCACCCTGGCAAGAAAGTTGATTTGCCGCGCCACCTTTGTAGTTGACGATGTTCTGAGAGATTTCGTTTCCATCGTGCTAAACGACCAAGGTGTCCGCGAGCTTGTTCAGCACCCTGCGTACCGTACGCTCATTGATTCGCAGTCGTTGCGCAATTTCCCCCAACTTGCAACCTTCGACGCGTAGCCTGACGATTTCCTGGTAGTGCTCGGGTTGTTGTTCCATGAACAGATTCCAGTTCTCTCGGAATCCAACGACTTCGCTAGGAGATGGCTCTTTAGCGACAGGCAGCCCATCCGTATTGACTTCAATGGGGACTTCACGACGGCAATCCCTTGCCTCCGTACGTAAGTGTGCTCGCGCTGACATGCGCAGTTTGTTCATCGCAATCCCAACGACGTAGGCTCGTAACTCATCTTCCGTATTGAAATTGGCCAGATCCCTTCTTCGAATCAGAAAAGATGCCCAAGTCGCCTGGACTACGTCGGATGCGCCGATACGGCGGGTTAGGGAACTGCTCATGCGGCGCTTGACTACCCGATAGACGTGTGGCGACAGATCTTCGACCAATCGCCAAATCGCTTCTTCCGAGCCATTCTCAATTTGGCAGATCAGTCTTCGAAAACTCTCGGACGGCAATTGTCCGTCACTTTCGGCGACGTTGGCAGAATCTTCGTTGTTCGGTGTGTCCACTTTAGGTGCTTCACCGCAAGACAAATACAGATGAGTCCGACTTCGCCTACGATTTTAACCGCTCCAACGCCACCGTACAGCCTTGGTTAACATATTGCCACACAAGACTTTACAAAGACAATTGGAAATCGCATTAACCCTGCTCGCGGGCGGAGCAGTCCGCGTCGACGACCTATCCAAGTCGATGTCATGCTCGCGGCGAACGATTTTTCGAGATCTTAGGAGTCTAAGAATCAATACCTGCATCGATACCTCCTACGATAGAGCGGAAGGAGTGATCAGGTATTCCGGAGAACCGGTGCTGCCGCCATCGGCTTTGAATGAGGAGCAGGCAATCGCACTCTTGCTTGCGGTTCGGACCTCGCCTTTGGTCCAGTTCGACTCCTTTGGCAAGGTCCTAGCAAACTGCAAGTCGCTCCTTCAAGCACATATTTGTCCCGCGAAGCAACGCGAGGTACGCCATCTAACTGACTCGGTTTACTTTGCGAGCGCCGACGAGCGGCCCAACGTCTCCAAACAACTCCAACTACTCTTTGACGCAATCAGCGCACAGCAAATGGTGTGGATCAAATACAGGGAGAGATCTGACCAAGCGCAAACAACTTGTGTTCTCCCTCTACAACTCGTGCATACCCAAAATCAATGGTGGTTTCTTGGCAAATCGGAATACCACGGCAACTCAACCATCGCGTTTCCGGTGGTCGGCCTTGACTTAGTCGAATCGATCGGGGATCGGCTATCCGTCGGGAAACAGAAAACTACCCATGCACTTTGCTCGAAGATAGGTACCGGTCCATTGTCAGTTCTACCACTAACAGAGCTAGAGTTTCAAAATCGCGTATTGCGCCGTGCGTAGATGGCCCAACATGCGATGGCGATAACTGCGAGGTACCGTGGCTCAGGAACTTCCAGCACTGCAGTTAGTGAACTAGATGATGGTGTCGACGTTCCAACGTGATCTCGCCAGACCGTGTAGTCGGCAATACTCACTACCCCATCCGAGTTTCCGTCGGGGCCGAACCCAGGGGAGGGTGGCTCATTTCCAAACATTGATCTCCATATCTCGTAGTCACTCTGTGCAGTAAGGCCATCATAGTCGTAGTCACCGACAACCGGCGGTCGTGTACCGATAGCAAGCAACACACTCCGACCACCCAAGACCTCTGAACCTTTGTTCAAAAATGGCATCTGTGCTGGCATTGGAGGACCACCTACTAATTCAAGGTACTTAGAGCCACCGAATTGATCGCCAATAGGTTCTATCAATACGAAAAAAAGGCCATCGGCATCCTCGGATAACTGAAGGTTCATGATAGCCAGTTCAGAGTTTACGCTTGCCGGTAGTACTTCGCCTACAGGATTGGCGTCTTGCATGATGTGAACTCCCTCCACCTCGGACACGATGAGCATCGGAGGATCGAAGAATGGCTCACTCGAAACGGTGATTGACGTGATTGTTAGGTGACCGGTCGTCACCGCCTGAGGAGCTTGCACCGCGCTGAGTCCGACCATGGTTGTAAGTACAGTTGCCGGACTAACGCCGATATTCTCCAACTGGATCGGTATTGATGCAGTTGCCCCCGGCACGACAACGAGCACGTCGTCCATCTGCGGTGTAGAGAGTCGAAGCGTTGAGCCGATCGCCGGGCAACTCACCACACAAAGCACAGTGACCACGTGGGTAATCTTAAGGGCCAAGTTCATGATCGATACTCTCATATCAACTTACCTGCATCATTTCCGTGCTCGCTCCTGTTGTCAGAACCTCCGCTTTTGCTTCCGTTCAAACGGCGGCTTGCGAGTGCCGTTGTCACAGTGCACCTCAGGAGCAATGTCGTAGTTAACTGCGTGGACAGATCCGTCGGCCATGGCGACATTGAATGAAGTCGGGTGAGCACTGCCGAATCTCCAGTCTCCCAGGACACTCGGGTCCAATCGCTGGTCTCGTAAAGGAGCAAGATCTTCGCGGGTAAAGCGGTGCAGATCCGACGAATAACCTGAATACAAAGTCTCATTGTCACCTAACGCGAGCCCATCGACATAGTGATCAGGATCCAGAAATTTCTCGCCCAGTAGATACGTCTTTGAGAGTCCGTCAACGACACTGCGTAACTTGGCACCCATCCGCAAGTGACACACTCCATCATAGTGCTTTGGTGTTGGCCACCTGTAATCGACGGAATCGCCTTGGCGTAGGGTTATGGGACCGGCGTTTGAGATAACGTACTTCGATCCTGAATTGACTGCGTAGTCGCTCCTAGCAACTACTGCGACTGTAGATGAGAGGTGTGGTGCTCGCAGGTGTGGTCGCGTTATCGTCGGCGAATCAACGTAGACGTCGGCGACCGCCCATGGACGTGACGCCCTGCGGCTAGGACAGGTGTGGATCGATAACGAAGTAGACAGACGGATCGCCCTGAGCGGGGCAGCGCTCGACGCAGACACGCTCCGCTCAACAGAATGCAACGCGTCCTGACCAATAAATGGAAGTAGTGAATACGCCCATCCTCCCGGTTGGTCCTCTCCGTAGCCTCGGCTTGCAATTCCTATCCAAGTAAACCCCCAACCTCCATGCGGAAACGATCCGTGCACGTCGTGATAGACGTTCAATCCAAGTGACAACTGCCGAAGATTAGCCTTGCAGGCAGTCGAGCGACTCGCTTCCCTTGCGGCAAACAGCGCCGGAAGTAGCAATGCGATGAGTAGTCCCGCAACTGCTAGAACGACTAATAGCTCAACCAAGGAGAATCCTTGTATCCATCTAAAGCGTCGATTGTACATGAGAGTGTAGACCTTCATTTCTAGTTTGTGCAGCAAATATGCTAAACTGTTTTAGCAGGTAAATGCAAACAACACCTACAAGTGAGGTGCGACTAACTCCGCGTTGCTAGTTTCGGCAAGCCTGTATGTGCCGATGTCTTCGCAGCCCTGACCTTCGCCACCAGAGCATTCCTTGCGCATGGCGCCGCTTGAAGATCAGTGCCGGGTGCCTCGGAGGAAATTTGCCGCCGATTTCGTAGAATCGCGACGCCGATCGGCAGCGCGTGATTCGTCAGGGAACTTGCAGGCGGTGAGCGCCTGTACCGTCGCATCGTGAGCGATCGGATCGTTGTCTGCAATCAGGACCTTGCTTGAAAATGGAATCCCCATATGTGCAGCCTAGCCTGCGAATGCGCGATCAGCAGATTCAATGCAGGGAGAGGGATGACAATGCGTGCCACGACTGGGCTTCTTTCCATCGTGATCTCAAATGTTTGCTCGAGGTTTGCCTAGACTTGGCACATAGCGCTCGGGTATCGGATCGCCATGGGTGTCAAAACTTGTCAGTGTAGCTCGCTCAATAGTCTGGGTATGATCGAACTATCGGGGAAGCGGGCCGCAGGGGGGCCATGCACTCAGTCGCCTTCGTACATGGCCGGCCCGCACTTTTTCTACCTTAGCGATTGCGAGACACAAACATGCTGGCACTTGCCTGCTATTCGGAAATTGAGCCGAGCCGATCGATCACTGGGGGTATCGAAGACCTCACGCGAGCGGAGGGCAGGTGCACCAGACTGCCATAAACAAAGTAGGAGGTGACGGACATCGAAGGATCGGCCTCAATTCCACAAACTACTGTTGCGCAAGGAGATGCGATGCCGCGACAAACAGTGTCCGATTGCGCGGGAGCGGCTCTACATTGCATTCGGTGGCATTGAATGACCCGTTACCGTCCACGATTGTGGGGTTACGGCTTGGCCTACCTCGCGCGGTGTTCGCACTCAAAGTCCAAGTGCGGATGAGCAACTAGGTAACGGGGTGTCCACCTGACGCCAATTGGTAGCGTCTTGTACGACGATTGCTGAGCCAGGCATTCTCGTTCTTCAACGCATAGTTGCCTTGCCCGTAGAGTGCCAAAGCACGCAGAAAATGGTCGCAGCGGTTATCGCCCCGTCGCGACTGGCGAGCGATCTGTTGTCCCAACACGCGGATTATGATTCGACTGGTCGATACTCAGCGACCGTCAAGAACTGGGGAGCAGGGACTTGAACCCCGACTAACGGAATCAGAATCCGTCGTGCTACCGATTACACCACTCCCCAATCGGCCCACTTGCAAGAAAGGCAGAGCTCTCAGTGACACAACCTTAGGCCGCTAGGTTCGGAAAATCAAGGTGGATGGAGCCCGTGGTCGCTACGAGTTGTGGGCAGCACTCGATTCTTGCCGCTTTCGTTGAAGAACCGTCCGCCAAGTATTGGCGTAGAAGGGACTGCCCTGTTGGAGAATGCGCCAACCGGGCCAACAACACGCCAACGACGGCCTCCCGCTGTGGGGACTTCACGCCATGCTCTGGTCCCTCGTCTTGCCCTTTCAGATAACAGTCGCCCTGAGCTCAGTTCTGATTGCAGCCGTTTACATGGTGGCTCGCCACCAGATTGCTAGTCGTGCGTTGTGTGCGATGATGGGCGTGGTGATTGCGGGGATGGCTTTTGTGCCGCTCTGCCTGCTCATCAACGTGATCGTCTCGCCGCTGAGATTCGGGCACTTCCGGGCGCCTGATACGGAATCGGTAAGGCTAGAACAGGTTCGAAAGTATCTTCCGACGAGCGCATCGAAGATCGAGATGATCACCACGCCACATCATCATCACGTGCGTTTTCAGGTCGCCCAACCGCAACTCGTGACGTGGATGAACGGGCTTTGGGACATTGCTGGACAGCACTCTCCGATGCCGCGAAGCGAGGCCGCGTTTGGGGCTCTGACGTCGGGCGACAAGGACCTTGAGTTTCGCACGCTCGGAATGAATCCGGATGCTGAGTTCATGAAGTTTGAAGGTCCGTATCAAGGCGACTGGGGAGGCCCGACACTTTGGTACGACTCGGAATCGGAGACGGCGTGGCAATACGTAGGCTATTGGTGAAACGGCCTACGTTCGCGCTCCGCAATTCATGAACTTTCTTGTTGAAAATGGGCCACCCACTATGCTTCAATGTAGGTGATTCATGGTGCGTACCGGCGATGGTTGCGAGCACCCGTCGTACGTTTTGGGGTCAGAGAGATTGATTGGTCATTGGGTACTTCGGCATTCGTCATTCCAGCTTCAATTGTCCATTCGTGGGCGCAGCAGGGGACAATTGGGCGGTTTCAAAGCCCCCGGCGAAATGAACATACCTCGGCAAAAACAGAGGAAAACGAACGTCAACGAGGAAGACAGGAGGTGAATAAAGTCGCCTAAAATCGTTTTTCGGCATTCGGGACAAAATGGCGTAGAGGATAAGACATCGTGGGTGGTCGCCGACTATTCACTTCCGCATCCGATTGAGGCCGCTTAAGATTAGGGGTTCGCGAGAGGAGATTGGACAACGGCGAGCGAGTGAGAGATGGCCATGGCCTATCTGAAAATCGAACAAGGCGTAGATCCAGGGCGAAGGATTGAACTCTCGAGCGGACGCGCTGTGATTGGGCGTTCGAGCGATTGCGACATTCCGCTCGACGTCGCTGCCGTGAGCCGACAACATGCGGCCTTGATCGAAGAGGGCGGGCAGTACTTTGTCGAAGACCTGAAGAGCCGTAACGGCACGTTTTTGAACGACGCCCAGGTGGTCCGCCGCACCCCGCTCAAGCACGGCGACCGCATACTGATTTGCGACCAACTACTATCGCTGCACACCGACGAGGAAATGGGGCTCGGCGGCCAAGCGCCGAAGCAAGAGACCTCGCTGGCCGGGCTGCTCGACGATACCGGCACCGCCAGCGTGATGGCGACCCTCGACGTCTCAGGCGGGTCGGCCAGCATTAGCCTGTCGGCACGACCAGAAGTCAAACTGACGGCGCTGGTAGAAATCTCGAACAACTTGAGCAAGACGCTCGAGCTAGACGAAATCCTGCCGAAGATTCTCGACAGCCTGTTCAAGGTGTTTGTACAGGCGGATCGCGGGTTTGTAATCATGCGGCCCGAGGAAGATGCGCCGTTGGTACCGATGGCCGACAAGTATCGCAAGGCGTCGCGCGACGAACGGACACGCATCAGTCGGACGATCGTGCAGCAGGCGATGGACAGCAAGCAGGCAATCCTGTCGGCCGACGCGGCGACGGACGAGCGGTTTGGTATGGCCGAGAGTATCTCAGACTTTCAGATTCGCTCGATGATGTGCGCCCCGATGCTCAATGCCGATGGCGACGCGCTGGGCGTGATCCAAGTCGACACCAACAACCAACGCAACAAGTTTGCGAACGAAGACCTTGAGGTACTGGCCGCCGTGGCGAGCCAAGCCGCCGTGGCAATCGACAACGCCCGCATGCACGAGTTTGCGGTGGAGCAGCGTGCGTTGCAGCGCGATCTCGACTTGGCGGCGCGTATGCAACGAGCTCTCCTGCCATCGCGGGCGCCGGAGGTCGGCGGTTACCGCTTCTTCGACTACTACGAGTCGGCGCGGCAAGTTGGCGGCGACTACTACGACTACGTGATGCTGGCCGATGGCCGATTTGCCGTGGTGCTGGGCGACGTGGCGGGCAAAGGCGTCAGCGCGGCGATTCTGATGGCTCGGCTGTCGAGCGACGTACGATTCAGCCTGGCGAGCGAACGATCGCCCGCCGCGGCGGTGAGCCGCGCCAACCATACGTTCGCGCAGCACGACTGGGCCGATCGATTTGTAACGATGATCGTCGCGGTGGTGGATCCGAGTTCGCACCAGTTAACGTTGGTGAATGCTGGGCACATGCCGCCGCTGCTTCGTCAACGATGTGGTGATGTGAAGGAAGTGGGCGACGAGATTACCGGGCTGCCGATTGGCGTGATGGACGACTTTGAGTACGAGTCGATCGACTTGCAACTCGCGCCAGGCGATTCGCTCACGCTGTTTACCGACGGTTTCAGCGAGGCAATGAATTCGTCGCGCGACCTCTACGGCTTGGAGCGGCTTGCGGAACAAATCGAAGCCGGTGAGTCGGACGTCGAACAACTAGGGCGGCATGTGCTGGCCGACGTGCGTAAGTTCGTAGGCGACTTTGCCCAAAGCGACGACATGTGCCTGGCCTGCTTCGGGAGAAATGAGTAGCCGTTACGCATCGCCCGACAACACAACTTGGCACACCGGATCGAGGTTCTCCGAGTAGCGCTCGATAGCTTCGTCCGGCTCAAGATTGAACAGCACGCGGCCCGACGTGGTCCAACGATTGCGCTTCCACTCGAGCAGAGCCGATGCACACCGCAGGTTGCTCACGGCGGCCACTTGCTCCATGTCGCCACCGACGACGGCTTCAAACGCAATGGTGATTCCCACGAGGGCATAGATGTCGCCGCTCACACGATCGCGAACTAGCTGCGCCGACTCATGAAAGGTCGAACTCTTCCAAATCAACCCGCGCGGCTTCCCGGTAGCCGCGGCCGACTCAAGGAAATGCTGCTCGAGTTGGCTGGCCTGGCGCCGCAACGCCGTCGCAGCTCGCTGGTATCGCCGCCGCCAGCGACGCCGACCAAGAACGCCACGCAAGATCCATAGCCCTGCAGCAATGACAGACACAAGTACAACGAACAACGACCAGTACACCGCAACCTCAAGTAGGCAAAGCATTGGCGATGGCGGCTATTGTATCTCGCAGCCCTACCGCCAACCAGCATGTCGCTGTGCATGGCGTGAGCGAATCAAGTGCCAGGAATCGGCAACGCCTCTGAGGAGTTTGCCGGTTGTGGCTCGCGCAAGCGAGGAGGAGCGAACAAGGAATTTTCGGACGCACGGTGCGGAGCGACGTTCAAGTGAGGGTCCGTCGGCGCTTCGCGAGGTTGGTTAGATTGCGGATTGCCCGAGCAACTGGCGAATGGCAAGGCGGTCGTTCCAAAGTTAGGAGTCAATCCAACGTAGCCCAATCCGGACGGCGCGCAGAGCGGTGCGGGGACGCGATCGACGCCTGGGCTTGCCGGCTTCGCCTTCCAGCACCTGCCGAGCACCATGGGCGCGTGGTAGCCGGGGCCAAATCCAACACCCATGTACTGGGCGGAGTTGCTCGGCATGTTCCAGCGACCAACAGCTGCCGACTGATCGGCGAACGTGAACAAGGCGCAAGCTGCTGCGACGGCCAGCGCGACGTGGCGTGGACGGAATGAAGTCATCGGATCGAGTTGTTGCGGGGTACGGGAACGGTAGGCGGCGGATGGGCGCCAACGGTAGGACAGTCGGAAGTATCGAGTCGCTGTGGCCGAAAACCGCAATAAACTGCTAGCTGCATGGCGAGAAACCTAAGGGCGAGCACGGCTGGGCGCGGTTAGAGAAGCGGTAGAGGCGATCGACGGGAGTGTTCTATTTGTCACCGAACCACCATCCGACTACGAACTTGCGGGCCACGAGGGACGTAACGAAGTGCAGATCGCTGCTTGCCGGCTGGAAAATCCCGGGGTTTTTCGTCGATCTTGCTGATTACGCAAGGTGCAGCTATTATTTTGATAAGTATTGAAATGAAGGCCACTTACGGCGTGCGGGCGGTCGCGTCGCGGATAGTCGGCGTGTCATCCGACAAGGCGGCATTTGCCGCTGTCGAGGCTATGCAGGACCGACCGATATACGCTAACTGGCGGGCATTGGCCGATTGCTCAATCGCTACCCGCTGGAATTCTCGTAGAAGGAATAGATCATCATGCAGCATGCTCTCATCAATCGTCGCGGCATTGCCGCGGGGCTCCTAGTTGCATTGGCCATCGTCTTGGCCACCACACCCGCGATTAGCCGGCCCACGCAACCGTCCGCCACCGACCGCCAGATTGCGCTGGCCGTGTCGCTATTGATGGAGAAGCAGCACTTGGCTCAGAAGAAGATCGACGACCAAGCCGGCGAACGGTGCCTGACATCGCTGCTCAAATCGCTCGATCCACTAAAGTTGTATTTCTACCAAAGTGACGTCGACGAGTTCGCAGCAAACCAGCATCAACTGGACGACATGGTCCGTCGTGGTGACATCCGGATTGCCTACCGCATCTTCGACCGGTTTCTGCAACGGGTAGACGAGCGGATCACCGTCGCGTTACAAGACGTCGAGTTAGAACACGACTTCACCGCCGACGAGGAAATGGTCCGCGACGGGGATGCTGCCCATTACGCGAAGAACAAGACAGAAGCCGACGAGAAGTGGCGCCGCAGAGTGAAGTTCGAAATGCTCAGCCAGCTGGCCGACGACCTCACTCCGGAAGAAGCTCGCGAGAAGCTCCGACGCCGCTATACAAGTATTCGCAAGCGCTGGGACCAAACGAGCAACGACGAGTTGCTCGAAATGTACCTCACCGCGCTTACCACGGGATTCGACCCGCACTCCACCTACATGTCGCCAAGCACGCTCGACAATTTTGAAATCCAAATGCGTCTGAAGCTCGATGGAATCGGTGCGTCGCTTCGCAGTGAGGACGGCTATACGAAAGTGCACCAGATCATCGCGGGCGGTGCAGCCGATCAAGACGGTCGTTTGAAAGAGGGAGATGAGATTATCGGTGTCGGCCAAGGCACCGATGGCGAAATGGTCGACATCGTCGACATGAAGCTGAACGATGTGGTCGAGCAGATTCGCGGGAAGCGCGGCACGATCGTTCGATTGGAAGTGCGTCCTGCCGAGAATCCCAAGAATCGACAGATTTACGATATTGTACGCGACGAAATCAAGCTAACTGAGAGCGAAGCTCGCAGCGAGGTAATCGACTGGGGCCAGAAGCCCAACGGAGAGCCGTATAAGGTAGGCGTTATCTCGCTGCCAAGCTTCTACATGGACATGGAAGCCGCTCGGAAAGGTGACCCCAACTACAAGAGCACGACGCGCGACGTTCGACGCTTGCTCAAGGAGTTCAATGCCCAGGGCGTGGAAGCCGTGCTCGTGGATCTGCGATTCAACGGTGGTGGTTCGTTGACCGAAGCGGTGAACATGACTGGCCTGTTCATCGACAAGGGCCCGGTGGTTCAAGTGAAAGGTCACAATGGCCGTTCGCAACCGTTCGTCGATCCGGAAGCCGGCATGATTTGGTCGGGTCCGCTTGTGGTGCTAACGAATAAGTTCAGTGCGAGCGCCAGTGAGATCTTTGCCGGAGCCATGCAAGACTACAATCGTGGATTGATCGTCGGCGACGACTCCACGCACGGCAAAGGCACGGTGCAACAACTCTACGACGTGGCCCAGTTGCTATTCCGCATTCGCAACGACATGAATCTGGGCGCGATGAAACTGACTATTCAGCAGTTCTACCGTCCTGATGGCGAAAGCACGCAAAACCACGGCGTCGCCGCAGACGTGATCATTCCCTCGCTCACGGCGCACTTGGACGTCGGCGAGTCTGATCTCGACTACGCCTTGCCATTCGATCGCATTGAAGGGCTACAGCACGACGAGTACCAGATGATCGACGCCAACCTGATCAATCAATTGCGTGCCGCGTCTCAGCAACGGATCAATTCCTCTGACGAGTTCGCCAAGGATCTGCGGCGGATCGAAAAGTACGAAGAGCAGAAGGACCGCACCACGGTCACGCTCAACCAAGAGCAGTTCCTGGCCGAGCGAGCGGAGCTCGATGCCGACAAGGAGCAAGAGGATGCGTTCGAGGAAGCGGTGAACAACGATCGACCGGTCTTCGATATGGACGACCACTACAATCAGGAAGCGTTGTCGATTGTGGTCGATTATCTCAAGCTGCTCAAAGACAACCGTGTCGCAATCGCCCGTTGATACAAGGGGTTGATTAAGCGAGCGGAATTCGCAACCCGTCGTACGCCAATTGCATCGTCGGCGGCAGCGACGCGTTGGTCTGCGCGTAGTCCAATTCGTGCGCGACGTGAGTGAAGTAGGTTTGCTTTGGCATGAGCCGCGTGGCGGCTTCGATTGCCGCTTCGAGCGTAAAATGCGTCGCGCTGGGCGTCGTACGCAGCGCGTCGAGCACCAGCACGTCGAGCCCTTGGAGTAGCTCTTCGCTCTCGGGGGGAATGTGATTGACGTCAGTGCAGTAGGCGACGTCGCCGAAGCGAAATCCCAGCACCAGGCACTCGCGGCCATGGTAAAGCCGAATGGGGACAATCGGCGCGCCAAGCAGCTCGAACGGCTCGACTCCGATGCGATGCAGCTGAAGTTGGGGAACGAGACTCGGCGATGGACCCGGAGTAAACGCGTAATCGAACGATTGGCGAATCCGTTGCTCCACCACCGGCTCACAGTAAAGCGGCACGGGGCCGTCCAAGTAGAACTGCATGAGCCGCAGGTCATCGAGACCAAACACATGGTCGGCGTGTTCGTGCGTATACAGCACGGCATGGACGAGGCCGATACCCTCACGCAGCAATTGCAGGCGAAGATCGGGTGACGTATCTATCAGCAAATTGCCTTCCGGTAAGCCAACAATGGCGCTGGCTCGCGTGCGTTGATTGTGTGGGTCGTCCGACTTGCAAACATCGCAGCCACAACCTACCGCCGGCACCCCCACACTGGTGCCGGTCCCCAGCAGGATCATCGTTCCACGAATGTCGGTCGTTGCGATGGACTTAGGCAATCTATGGCACCTGAGAACGCGGTAGCGGGTTTCTGCATGGCAGTTCCGCCGCTGCTCGACACAACCACAGTTGACCCACTTTCTGAGCGGCTATAAACTTTTATGCTGTAGTATCTTACGACAATCAAAGCACCACTGCATAGCGACCCTGGGGGCGCGGCATCCGGCCGGTGGCATCATTATTGCCTCCTCTATCTGGATTGCCGATGGCGTGCATGCGTCTGCCATTTTGACATTCTATCACACACGTTGTAGTTAACGGTCATGGAACTTCTGGAACGTATTTGGGAATTTCTGACGTCGTTTGCCAACACGGTGCTCGGCAAGTTCGAGCGAACCATCACTTCGCTTTTTGGTTCTGCCAACGCGCGATATCTGCGCCGGCTCCAACCAAAAGTCGATGCGATTAACGCGCTGGAGAACCGCTACGAGGCGATGAGCGACGAGGAGCTCGCCGCGCAAACGGCGAAATTCCGAGAGCGCCTCGAAGCGGGTGAGACACTCGACGACCTCCTGGTCGAGGCTTTCGCCGTCTGCCGCGAGTCGGGCAAGCGGAATCTCAGCATGCGGCACTACGACGTGCAGTTGTTGGGTGGCATGATACTGCACGATGGCAACATCGCCGAGATGGTCACCGGTGAAGGCAAGACGCTAGTCGCTACTCTACCTGCTTATCTCAACGCACTAGCGGGCAGCGTGCATGTTATCACTGTGAACGACTACCTGGCGCGTCGCGACATGGAGTGGATGGGTCCGATCTTCACCAACTTAGACCTCCGTGTGGGGGCCATTTACTCGGGCATGGATCCCAGTGAGCGGCAAGACGCTTACGCTTGCGATATCACCTACGGCACGAACAACGAGTTTGGCTTCGACTACTTGCGTGACAATATGCGCATCGCCGCGTTGGGCGACGATCGTTATCCGAAGCGCGACCAACAAGCTCAGGGCCCACTTACGTTTGCCATCATCGACGAGGTGGATAACATCCTGATCGACGAAGCCCGAACGCCGCTAATCATCTCGGGCCCGGCCGAAGATGACATTAGCAAGTACCAACGGGCCGACAAGGTTGCGCGCGGCCTGAAGAAGAACACCCATTTCGAAGTCAAAGAGAAGGAACATACCGTTAGCCTTACCGACGAAGGCGTCCGCGAGGCGGAGAAGTTAGCCGGCGTCGACAGCTTCTATACGGCTGGCAACATGCAGTGGCCCCACTTGATCGATAACTCGCTGAAGGCCCATTATCTCTACAAGCGCGACGTGAACTATGTAATCCAGGATGGCAAGATCATAATCGTCGACGAGTTTACCGGCCGATTAATGGAAGGGCGACAGTGGAGCGACGGCCTGCACCAGGCGGTCGAGGCCAAAGAGGGCGTGCCGATTAAGGAAGAAAACCAAACGCTCGCCACGATTACGCTGCAGAACTTCTTCAAGCTTTACGACAAGCTCGCCGGCATGACCGGTACCGCGCTCACCGAGGCTGGCGAATTCTGGAAGATCTACCAACTCGACGTGATTGGCGTCCCAACCAACAAGCCGCTTCAGCGAATCAGCCATCCCGATGTCATTTATCGTACCGAGAAGGAAAAGTACGAAGCGATTGCCGAAGAAATCGAAGGGCTGATCAAATTCGATCAGGTGATGCTCAACTCGGGTGAAGTGCTCCGCGGCGAGCTGCTCCAGGAGCAAGACGACTACACCACCTTCATGGCGGCAGACACCAAGAAGCGAGAGAAGATTCCGCGTGACAAAATTCAAGAAATCCAGAAGGCCGGGCGGCCGATACTGGTCGGAACGGTCTCGATCGAGAAAAGTGAGCGACTTTCGAATTTGCTCAACGGCCGCGGCATCAAACACGAAGTGCTGAACGCTAAGCAGCATAAGCGCGAAGCGGAGATCGTCGCACAGGCGGGTCGCAAGGGCGCGGTCACCATCGCTACGAACATGGCTGGCCGTGGTACCGATATCATCCTCGGAGGCAACCCTGAGAACATGGCCTGGGCCGAGCTGCAACAAACGTACGACAGCCGGCTCGACGTTCCTGACGAGGAATGGAAACGGCTATCCGACGACTACGATCAGAAGTTTGGCATGAGTGTGCAAGGCAAAGAAATCCGCCAAATCGGTGGGCTGCACATCGTGGGCACCGAACGGCACGAAGCTCGCCGCATCGACTTGCAGCTCCGCGGCCGCTGCGGTCGTCAAGGCGACCCCGGTTCTAGCCGCTTCTACCTCTCGCTCGAAGACGACCTGATGCGCATCTTCGCGGGCGAGTGGGTAAAGAACATGCTCACTCGGCTCGGCATGCAGGAAGGCGAAGCCATCGAGAGCAAAATGGTAAGCCGTCGTATCGAAGGCGCCCAAAAGAAGCGGGAGGAATACAACTTCGAGATTCGAAAGAACTTGCTCGAGTACGACGAAGTGATGGACGAGCAGCGAAAGCGAGTGTACAGCTTTCGCCAGCAAATCCTCGACGGTGTGAATTGTCGCGACTTGATCACTGATATGATCCGCGAGCAAATCGATCATCACCTCAACATCTTTCTCGATTCGAATTACGGCGTCGAATCGTTCGCTGCCGCCGCGTCGCGGCTCTTGGGCGTGCAACTCGAGCCACGGGACTTTCGCAACCAGTCGTACGAGGAGGCGCAACGCAACGCCCGCGACGAAGCACAGCGGATGGCCGAATCGCAGGTGTTTGACGCCATCGAAGAGAACCTACCTGAGGACGAACCTGACGACTGGAATTGGAACGCGCTGGCTAAATGGGCAAATGCTCGCTGGGGCTACAACTTCAGCGAACGCGATTTGAAGAAGATCGGCAACGACAATATCGCCGAGCACCTGATCGAAAGGGCCCACGAGGCAATCGACAAGATCGACCTATCGTCCTGCGAGCGATACTTGGACACCGACTATTCCGTGCAGAGCGCATGCGCCTGGCTACGGGACAAGTTTGGCATCGAGTTGCCGCCCGACGAGGCAACCGACATGTCGACCTCCGAACTGATCGACACGGCCCACCGTCGGGTTAGCGAAGCGTACGATCTTCGGGAGTCGGAGTACCCTGTGTTGGCCGGCTTGTATCGCTTCACGGGTCCGGCGGCCGGCGCGGCAGGATTAGGTCGCGAGGATCTGATCGCCTGGGCGCAACGCCGGTTCGAGGCCGACCTGTCGCTCGACGACATCAAGAATAAGCAGCGCGACGAAATCCAAAAGGTGCTCGTCGCGTGTAGCCAGAAGTCGACAGCCAAGGCCAACCAACTTGCCGAGGAAGCGCGACAGAGGGTCGAGACTCTGTTTGCCGGCACCGACGGCACAGGCACGCATTTGGGCCACGTAACTGGTGGCAATGGCAAACTGAACGACTTGGCAGGTTGGCTCAAAGACTCGTGCGACTCCGAAATCACAACCGAAGAACTCGCCAAACTCGATCGCGACGAGGCGATTCGGCGAGTGACACGTGAGGTCGAGGATAAGTACCGCCCGGAAATGCGTAAGATGGAACGGGCGCTGCTGCTGCAGATCCTCGATACCGCCTGGAAAGAGCACTTGCTGGCGATGGACCACCTGCGGTCGAGCGTCGGTTTACGAGGGTACGCTCAGGTCGATCCCAAGGTCGAGTACAAACGTGAAGGCATGCGGATGTTCGAGCAGATGTGGGACTCCGTGGGAGCCTACGTCACCGACCTTGTGTTCAAAATGGAGCAACTCGACGAACGGTTCGTGAAGAGCACTTGGACCGAAACGAACGCCATCCACGAAGAAGCCCCCCAGTCAGATATTTCGCAGCAACAACAGGCCGCCATCGACGCTTCGGGTGGCCAAGCCAAGCTCGACCCTATTCGCAACCGCGGCGAGCGGGTCGGCCGAAACGCCCCGTGCCCGTGCGGCAGCGGAAAAAAATTCAAACAGTGTTGCATGCGGAAAGGCAGCGTGTAAACTACAGCTATGCACTGGCTTTTGCTCCGGTGCGTTCGGGAACAGGCGCCACTCAGTTCTACGTGAGTTTTAGGTGCCGTGATGAAGTTCTCACTCTTGGGCTCATTGGTGAGTCTATTGACCCTAGCTGGTTGCTCGGAACAGCCACCAAGTACGCCCGTATCGACGTTGCAGGTGCCCACGACACCCTCGGTCACTCCGGTTGCTAGCACCATTGACCTCGCCGACCCATTGGCATCGACGCCCAGCGACCCATTTCTGGAGTCCACCGGGCTGCCGATGGGCGACGATGGTAATGTGCTTGGCTCCGCCTGGGAATTGGATTCGCCGCTAATGGGGCCCGGCACGTCCGATGTACTCCCTCTCCCTGGAGAATCGCAGGGATTCGATATGGAGTTGGATTCCACCCAGTTCGATTCGGGGGGCTTTCTTCCGAAGTAGCTGGGGTGCCAGCAACTTAACCTGGCCGATAGAAGCTCGCGTGTCGACTTGCACGGAGACGCTACTGCATTTAGTGCGTCGAGGTGCTATGCTGCTTGCAGGTCTGCTACCGATTCATGGCAGCGGCCCTCAACGAGTTGGAGGTAGGTAGCAATGCGATTTCGAAGTCGAACTCTGCTGATTGGGCTGTGCATTTTTGCCGTCTTCTTGGGACTGTGTGGTCTATACATCCGTCAGATTGGCCAGCAGCAGCGTATCGCCGAGCAGCAACTGCAAATCGCAGAGTTGCAGGCCGAATTGGCGAATTTCGAGGCGGCGGCGCGCGGCCGGCACATAATGGGCTACGCGCCAACCGCGAACGTGTTACACGTACCCTCCTCCGACCAGGGGTCAACCATTGGCGTGCCGTGGGGAGTCGAGAAGGCAATGTTGATGGACGGCATGGCGCCGCAGCAACAGCACTTGAGTCGCTGAGATCGCAACTGGACAGAAATCGAAAGCCGGGAAAGGAATCCCCTCGTGATTCGCCCCATGATGTGGCTGTTTGACGCGGTCTATCTACTGCTACTCATCGTTGCAGCGCCGTTCATCGTGTGGGCAGCCTTCACGAAAGGGAAGTATCGTGATGGTTATCGCGCCAAGCTGCTTGGCTTGGTTCCGCGTCGCGAGGGCGACGCCCCGTGCATTTGGTTGCACGCGGTAAGTGTAGGCGAGGTGAACCTACTGGGCGCGACGATCAAGGAGATTGCAAAGAGGCACCCTGGTTTCGAAATCGTCATCTCGACAACTACTAGAACCGGCTACGAACTGGCCTGCCGCAAATACGCCGACGGGCACAGCGTGTTCTACTGCCCGCTCGACTTCAGTTGGGCGGTAACGCGGGCTATGCAACGCGTGCGGCCCGACCTGCTGGTGCTCGCCGAATTGGAGCTGTGGCCCAACCTGATCGCGGC
Source organism: Pirellulales bacterium (assembly GCA_028279215.1). Taxonomy (GTDB): domain Bacteria; phylum Planctomycetota; class Planctomycetia; order Pirellulales; family Lacipirellulaceae; genus Aeoliella. The sequence goes on along the minus strand of JANQOF010000046.1, from coordinate 20,958 downwards.
GGCGAAGCAGCACGGCGCTCGGGTGGCAATCATCAATGGTCGGTTGAGCGACAACAGCTATCGCGGGTATCGGCGTACCGGCTGGCTTGTCTCAAGAGTGCTAAGACAGGTTGACTTGATTGCGGCTCAAGACGATTCGACGGCCGAGCGATTTCGCACCTTGCGCCGCGGCACCGCCGACCCGCTACTGGGTCGGGTCGTGGTGACTGGGTCGCTGAAGTACGATGGCGCCGAAACCGACAGGAGCAACCCCAAGACCAACTCGCTGCGAAACTTGGCAGGCTTTGGCCCCGAAGATCGGGTGTGGCTGGTTGGCAGCACACAGTCGCCCGAGGAAGAGATGGCGATTCGCATCTACTCGTCGCTCAGCCAGCACCACTCTAACCTACGGCTAGTCATGGTTCCCCGTCATCCCGAACGCTTCGGCGAAGTGGCCAAGTTGCTAGATGATTCGGAGCTCGAATGGTGTCGTCGCACGCAACTCGATTCGGCGCTTCGCCTTCCGCACTCTGTACTACTGGTCGACACTGTTGGCGAACTTGGTTCTTGGTGGGGTACGGCGACGATTGGGTTTGTCGGCGGCAGCTTTGGCGGCCGTGGCGGGCAGAACATGATTGAGCCGGCAGCCTACGGCGTCGCCACCTGTTTTGGACCCAACACTTGGAACTTCCGCGACATCGTCGCGTCGCTGCTGACGGCCGATGCCGCTGAGGTGGTAGCCGACGAACATCAACTTCGCGAGTTCGTGGCCCGGTGTCTGAACGAACCCGAGTATGCTCGGGCGCTGGGCCGTAGGGCTCAAGAGTTCGTGGCAACGCAACTCGGCGCGACGGCTCGCACCATGGACCTGTTAGAAGAGTTGCTGGGGACCGACACCACCTTTGGTAACCGCGCCGCTTGAAAGGTTGTCAGAATTGCCCGCCACCGGAACCAACACACCCCCATCCACCGGTGTAACGATATGTTGGATCTTCCGGTCGATTATCGTAGAACTCCCAAGAATCGTCTGAAGTGTTGGGGTACTCCCAGTCGAACTTAATTCGCTCTTCGCCACGTATCCGCGTGAGTCCCTTAGTCGCTTCCGTGATGGTAGACCACGACGATCGGTAGAAGTTCACGTATCGTAGCGACGGCATGCTAGCCAGCGTTTCAACACACGACGAATCGATTGACGTGTCACACAGTAGCAAATCGGAAAGGTTCGCCAGCGGGATCAATTCGATCAGGCCATTGTTTGTGATGTCGTTGCCTGACAGGTCAAGCACTGCCAGCGCCTTCAGACCGTTGATTCTTTGAAGATCGTGATCTTCCAGTAGGTTGCCGTCGAGCGACAGATGCTCCAACGCCTTAAGCTCTTCGATTTCGGCCAGATCATCGCCAGTTAGCAGGCAATCGCTTAGCAACAGCGTGTGCAGTTGCTTGAGGCCAGAGAGTCTGGTCACGGCGTTGGCAGGCAAGCGGCATCCTCGTAGCGAAAGCTGCCGGAGCTTCGATAATGTGGCGATCGCCTCAATGTGATCGGTCGAGAGTCGTGAATTGCGAATTTCGAGAACTTCCAGGTCGTGAAGTGTGCCAATGCTGCGAAGTGTGTTTCCGTGCGGTTGCCGTGCATCGCTATTGCCGCCGTAAGCCTCGAAGTTAAGTGCTAAGTGGGTTAGCCTCGCACCGAAGTGTGGATGCACCCACGCGGCGATCAAGCCGGCCGTCTGGCTCTCGCCCAATACTCCTAGCCGATAGTGCGTCCCGTATCCTAGGTCGGTTGCTCCCGCAGCGCTCATCTCATCGAGTGCTGCCCCCTGTCGTCGAGCGCGGTTGAATTCAGCCGCGAACATTCCGAGCACCCCAATCGTCATCGTGAATGCCACGAGCATCGTCCGCACACGAAAACGTGGCAGGAACCCAAACGCTCCAGGCAACGCGGTGTGCTTACCGTCTTGCAACTGCCGAATCGCACGCGTCAGGACGCGTGTCCGCCACGCCAGCCAAGTGCAGATAGCCACGGCCAGCAAGGCAATCAAGCTGGGAAGCACGAGCCAAACTGGGTGGATCGAAACTGACTGCGGAACAGCAGGGCCAACTTGGGCAAGCTGACAGGGTGCGGGCCAAAGCATGGTTGCTCTCTCGAATTGGCGGACGTGGTCACGCTAGAGAATCGATGGCAACATCTAGTTTATTCCACGTTTACGCGCTCTACCACATGTTCGTGATTGCGAATATGCTCGGGGCAGTAGCATCGCTGCCCATCGCACTGTGAACAGTAGCGAAAAGCGGTTCTTGGTTCATCGGCGCTCGAGAGTCCACAAACGGCGCAGGTATGCACTATGCGACCCTTGCCAGCCGAGGCGTTCATCTTGGCAGCGTAATCCAATCGTCGTTTGTGGTCCTTTAGCCGCGTCAAGTGATCGCGCCAGAAAAACAGAAAATAGTTCGCTAGTGCGGCGACAATCAACACTCGCTCGCTATTGGTCCCAGTAACGAAATTGATAGCGTAGATGATCCAAGCAATCAGCGCGAGCCACTTAATCTTGATGGGGAGAACAAGGAAGAGGTTCAGTGTAAAATCGGGATAGAAACGGGCAAATGCAAGGAAAACAGAGCCGTACAAGAAGTAGTTGCTGGCGGGCACGTCGCGCACGTCGGGAAGAACAAACGACGCCGCCACCGAGGCCACGAAGCCGACCAACATGAAAACGTTGAATCGAAACGTGCCCCAAGTCGTTTCGAGCGCGGTTCCCATCAAGTAGAAAATGTACCAGAAAAAGAATGCGAAGAGGGGGTTCGTCCTCGGAGGATCAAGCAAGTAGGTAAACACCCTCCAGACTTCTCCATTGAGTACCTGGCTCGGTATCAACGCGATGTTCTCCAAGAGTGGCGCGGGTTGTCCGGCCATTAGCTGTGATTGCGTTACCAAATAGATGACAACTTGCCCGATGATCAGCATCAGCGTGAGATGCGGAATGGCAAGTGGCGAGAGTCGTCGTTCAAGCCAGTCGAGAAGCGTCATATTCGTATCGAGCCAGACCGTCGGTTCGGGCATAGTTCGTTCGTTCGCAATCCACCAGCGTAATCGGTCGATGACTACCCCGAAAGTGCGGGCGAGTCGCGTCTCTACCCGGGTAGTTCGTACCCGCCTATAATCATAGGCCATGGCCGTTATCGAAATACGTGGGCTGAAAAAGTCCTATCGGATATACCAAAAACAGGAAGGGCTTTGGGCGTCGCTCACCGGCTTGTTCCACCGCGAGTATCGCGAAGTGCATGCCGTGCGTGGCATCGACCTGGACGTTGAAGAGGGCGAGTTCGTCGCCTTTCTAGGCCCCAACGGAGCGGGCAAAACGACCACGCTCAAACTGCTTTCAGGCGTGATTAGTCCAACCGACGGCGAAGCACACGTGATGGGATTCGTGCCGTGGCAGCGGACGAACGAGTACCGCCGCCGTTTCGCTTTGGTAATGGGGCAGAAGAACCAACTATGGTGGGATCTGCCGGCCTCCGAGTCATTTCGATTACACCAACAGATCTATCGCATCGCTCCCGAGGAGTTCGATCGTACGCTCGCCGAGCTAACCGAGCTGCTCGACGTTGGCAAGCTGCTCAACCAACCGGTGCGCGAACTCTCTCTGGGCGAGCGGATGAAGATGGAGCTTATCGCCGCGCTGTTGCACTCGCCCGAGGTGCTGTTTCTCGACGAGCCGACCATCGGCTTGGATGTGATTGCGCAGCACAACATTCAAAGATTCCTGAAGCACTATCAGGAACATCGCAAGATTACCATCTTGCTCACAAGTCATTACATGAAAGATGTTGCCGCCCTATGTAAGCGGGTGGTGATCATTGCCAAAGGGCAAATCATGTACGATGGTTCGTTGGCGGGAATCGTCGACAGTTTCAGCACACACAAAGTGCTGACGCTGCAGTTTGTTGACGATCACGTGCCAGGCAACCTGGGCCAGTATGGCGAGCTGCTCGAGACCGTTCCGCCCAAAGTGAAACTGCGTGTCGACCGGTCAGATATCTCGCGAGTGCTGTCCACGGTGCTTGCGGATTACTCGTTGGAAGACGTCAGCGTCGAAGACCCGCCGCTTGAAGAAGTGATCGCCGAGCTCTTCACCCAATCGAGCAACGCTGCGGACGTCGACGAGCCAGAACCAGCGAACGCCTAGCTATCGATTCCTCCGACGTCCCTAGCCTCTCCTAAAATGTACTCTCGCGTGCAAACTTGGTGGACGATTCTTCGCATCTGCATCGAAGAGCGGTTGGTGTACCGTGGTGACTTTGCCCTCGGCACGTTGATGCGGTTCCTGCCGATCATCACCCAGATCTTTTTGTGGACCGCCGTCTACGCCGCCGCCAGTCGCGAGACGCTCCCTGGTGGATTCACTAAAGACGACGTGATCGCCTACTACCTGCTGACGATGGTGGGCCGAGCGTTCTCGAGTATGCCGGGCTTAGCATCGGGAATCGCCAGACAGATACGCGAGGGCGAAATCAAAAAGTTTCTGATCCAACCCATCGACTTGATAGGCTTTCTGCTGCTGGCTCGCATTGCACACAAATTGGTGTACTATGCCGTGGCGATCGGCCCGTTTGCGCTGGTGTTCTTCTTGTGCCGCGACTTTTTCACCGACGGCTGGCCAGAGCCCGAAGTGTTCGCCGCCTTCGTTGCCTCGCTGCTCATGGCGTTTCTCTTGGGCTTCTTCCTTGAAGCAGCCATTGGCATGATTGGCTTTTGGTTTCTGGAAGTCAGCTCGCTGCTGTTCGTCTACATGCTGTTCAACTTCTTCTTCTCTGGGCACATGTTCCCGCTCAACTTCCTAAACGCCTACCTGCCCGACTGGGCTCAGCCCATCGCCCAATTCCAACCGCTGCAATACCTGGCCTATTTCCCGGCCGCCGTGTTCCTTGGCAAGATCAGCGGCCCCGACCTTACTCTCGGACTCATCGCGCAAGCCGCGTGGGTCGTGTTCTTCATGATCGTCTGCCGCGTCGCGATGCACCGAGGGTTCAAGCGGTACAGTGGGTACGGGGGGTGATGGACGGGATGTTGGACTGGATGGGCGGGATTGACGGAGTGCAGGTGGATTAGACCGGATTGTCGCGGATTTGGCCGGATGCGAACGGATTTTGAGAAGGTTGGCAAACGAGCCGGGCCTCACCACGTTGTGCCGCTGTAGCACAACCTATACGCTTGTCCGCGAGTACCCGTCCCAGTCCGCGTTCATCCGCGTCTAGTTCTTCTCCGTCCAGTAAATCCAGCCCATCCAGTCATCCCGTCCAAAATCACAAGTCCGTAATCGCCCCGTAAGTCTCCGGCCGCCGATCGCGGAAGAATTGCCAGGTGTTGCGAACTTCGCGGATCATGTCGAGGTCCATGTCGGCGACGACAATATCGTCTTCGGTGCGCTTCTCGCTTTGGGCGATGAACTGGCCGCGCGGGTCGACCCAGTAGCTCTGGCCGTAGAATTCGCCGATGCGCCAAGGTTCTTCCCAACCGGGGCGGTTGATGGCGCCGACGAAGTATTGGTTGGCCACCGCGTGAGCTGGCTGTTCGAGTTTCCACAGATATTCGCTTAGTCCGGCAACGGTAGCCGACGGGTTGAACACGATCTCTGCGCCATTGAGGCCGAGGCAACGCGCGCCGTCGGGGAAATGGCGATCGTAGCAGATGTAGACGCCCACCTTACCCACGCGCGTGTCGAACACCGGATAGCCGAGATTGCCCGGTTTGAAGTAGAACTTTTCCCAGAAGCCAGGGTTGCAATGCGGAATGTGAATCTTGCGGAACTTTCCCAGGTACTCGCCGCTGGCGTCGATCACCGCCGCCGTGTTGTAGTAAACGCCCGTAATATCCTCCTCGTACATCGGCGTCACGAGCACCATGTCGTGCTTCTTGGCCAGCTCTTGCATGAGCTTCGTGGTGGGGCCATCGGGAATCCGTTCGGTAGTGTCGTACCACTTGCACTCCTGCTCGGCGCAGAAGTAGGGACCGTAGAAAATCTCCTGAAGGCATGCCACTTGGGCGCCCTGGTCGGCCGCTTGGGCGATCAAATCGACGTGCTTGTCAATCATCGCTTGCTTGATCTTCTCCACAGGCGAGGTCGTGGGTTCGCAAAGCGTGGCTTGAATGAGTGCGCCTCGAACGGGTCGCGGCATGGCATGAATCCTCGCATGCTTGAACAAGGGAAGCCGATACTATCGGGCCAGATTGCGCGATGCATCGCTTGGTCGCGCCTGAGTCGTACGGTATCCTAGCGGAATTGCGAAGCGTTTCCTACTAGTGCGAGGGTAAGCCGCCATGACCGCAGTAACCGCAACTCAGACCGTTCCCATGCTTTGCGGCGATCGATGGCAAGCACCGGAAACGTCGCGCCTAACCGACGTGTACAACCCGTCGACTGGGGAGATCATTGCGCAAACTCCGCTCGCCACCGCCGAGCAAACGGCCGAGGTCATCGAAGTCGCGGCGGCGGCGCTGGCCACATGGAGCGACACGCCGGTGGTTGAGCGGGCGCGCGTCATGTTCCGCCTGCGGAGCTTGATGGAACAGCATTTCGAGGAACTAGCTGCCTTGGTCACGCGCGAACATGGCAAGACGCTGGCCGAAGCCCGTGCCGAGGTGAATCGCGGCGTCGAGATGGTGGAGTTCGCCGCAAGTATTCCAAGCTTACTGAACGGCGACGTACTGCCGAACGTCGCACCTGGCGTCGACGCCGAAGCGATCCGCCATCCAGTAGGCGTTTGTGTCGGAATCACTCCGTACAACTTCCCCAACATGGTTCCGCTGTGGATGTTTCCCGTCGCCATTACTTGCGGCAACACGTTTGTGCTCAAGCCGTCCGAAAAAGTACCGCTGTCGGCCGTGCGACTTGGCGAGTTGTTGCTGGACGCCGGATTGCCGCCGGGCGTGATGAATATCGTGCACGGCGACAAAGAATGCGTAGACGCGCTTCTGACTCACGATAAAGTGGCCGCTGTGTCGTTCGTCGGCTCGACGCCAGTCGCCAAGTACATCTACGAGACGGGAACCGCCAATGGCAAACGCGTTCAAGCGGCCGGCGGGGCGAAGAACCACTTGATCGTGATGCCCGACGCCGACATGGATCAAACGGTCAAGCAACTTGCCGCAAGCGCCTTTGGCTGTGCGGGCCAGCGGTGCATGGCGGGTAGCTTGGCGGTTGCCGTCGGCGGGGCAGGGGATCCAGTGGTGGACGGCCTGGTCGATTACGCCGGTACGCTGCGCGTAGGCCCCAGCGATGGGAACGAAGAGGTTGACATGGGCCCGGTGATTCGCGACGAGCACCGCCAGCGCGTTGCCAGGTACCTCGACATCGCCACTGGCGAAGGGGCGAGCGTCGCCCTCGATGGGCGTCGCGACTTCGCAGGCAACGGGTTCCTGCTGGGACCGAGCGTGGTCGATCAAGTAAAGCCGGTGATGCGGGTGGCAAGCGAAGAGATCTTCGGCCCCGTGCTATCGGTTGCCCGCGTCGATACGCTCGACGAAGCGCTGGCGATGGGACGCGACTGTGAGTTCGGCAACGGTGCGGCGATCTTCACTCGTAGTGGCTACGCGGCCCGCGAGTTCAAGCAACACTTCAACGCCGGCATGATCGGCATCAACGTGGGCGTCCCAGCGCCGATGGCGTGGTTCCCATTCACGGGCTGGAACCGTTCGTTCTTCGGCGACTTGCACATCCAGGGCACCGAAGGCATGCAGTTCTACACACGCCAAAAGGTTACCCTCACCCGCTGGCCGCAGGTCGACGAATCGCATCACGACCCGGTGTGGAAGAGCACTGGGCGGTAAGCGTTGCCGCCCTCGATTAGGCCCGGGCAACGCGGCCGCTTAACTTCAACTCGAGCCAGTTGCAAATCCCTCTCCCCTGAGAGGAGAGGGTGGCCGAAAGCTGGGTGAGGGGCGAACGTTTAGCCCGAATGCAATTGCCCTCACCCCAACCTTCTCCCGCAAAACGGGCGAGGGAGCAGCATGGAGAACCATTCTAGGCCTCCGTGGGAATAATCCCTGTCGAGCACGGCGAATCTCCGCTTGGAACAGGGGCGCCGCGCCGGCCCAGGCGGGCGATCACAGTAGGTGACGGAGGCCCACTTCATGTACCCTGCGCTAAATCTCACGCTGGTGGTCAACCATGCGTGCAACCTCAGGTGTCGCTATTGCTACACTGGCGCGAAGGTCCACCGCTCGATGCCACACGCGGTCGGCTACAGGAGCATCGACCGAGGGTTGGCGTCACTCGAAGCCGGCGGGACGTTGGAACTCGACTTCTTCGGCGGTGAACCGCTTCTTGAAGCGTACCTGATTCACGATCTCATCGCCTATTCGCACCAGCGAAGCGCCTCGGCAGGGATGCACCTGCGTTTGGGAATGACGACTAACGGCACCGCCCAAGACGAAGCAGCGTGGCGCATCATGCTCAGGCCCGATCTTGCACTCCACATCAGTTACGACGGTTTGCCAGCTGTGCACGATCGCCATCGCGTCGACCGTCGCGGACTGGGCACGTCGAACGTGGTCCTGAACACGATAGAGCGGCTCGTTGCTGCTGATGTCGAGGTACGAGTCGTGATGGTCGTTCGCCCCGATACGGCGCAATTCATGGCAGGTGGACTTCAGCACCTCCACAGTAAAGGTGTGCGGCATGTAACCCCGTCGCTCGACGTCTGGTCCGCCTGGTCGCGCAAACAGGCAAGAGAGCTTGCCAACGCGATTGCCCGGGCAGCCGACATCTGGTCGCAGGCGTTGCCAGAACTCTCGGTAAGCTGGTTTGACGAGAAGGCGGCTCAAATTACTGACCTTCCGGTTGCGAGCTGCACGGGACGATGTGGGTTTGGCGACGGGCAAGTTGCCGTCGCGCCGTCGGGGAATCTCTACCCGTGCGAGCGACTCGTTGGTGCAGACCTGCCCAGTAACACCGCGCGTCTACCTGGAACGGCTCTGGTCGGCGATGATTTTCTCGACCTGTTGTCGCCGGATGGGCCGATACACTCCGATTGCGCTGGCTGCGCACTGCAACCGCAGTGTTCCACATCGTGCCGATGCAGCAACTTCATTCGCACGGGAGACGTTCGTCGTCCGGATGGCCTGCTCTGCCTGTTGGACCAAACTTGCTATCAAGAAACGCTACGAGTGATCGAGCAGCGCGCACATATGAGTTCGCAAATCGTTCCCGTTTGACCTTTTTGCCGAGGAGATGTCATGTCGAAGGAGTTTCCATCCCCAGACGATCAATTCGCCACCGATGAGGTCGATGGCGCACAGGATGTTCCTGATCCGTCCGGACCAGTATCACCGGTGCCCTTCACGAATAAACGTGCCGTGAGCCTGCGAACGTGGCTGGCCAACATCGGCCTCGGTTGCGTCGGACTCGGTTTGATTCTGCCTCTGATGCGAGCTAGTAGCTGCGCGGGTGCAACCCGTTCGTCGCGCATTGAGTTCCAGAATCGCAATGCAACGATCGACAGCATACTCGAACAAGAACAGCAAGACGATCTGGCGGATCGTGTCGATGGCTAGCCGCCGCTACTCGGTTTGGTTCGGCCGCACGGTCCGCTGTGTTTGGAATGGCTTTGCGGTGGTGGGCATCGGGCTCACGTTCTATCACTGCTGCTTCCATACGTCGCGCGTGGTAAGCGAATCGATGGCGCCAACACTTTGGGGCACGAACCACGATACCGGCGACCTCGTGCTCACTGAGAAACTCAGCTACCAGTTTCGCGAACCACGTAGGTGGGAAGTCGTTACGTTTCCCGCATCGAACGGTGTGGTAATTATGAAACGGGTAGTTGGCCTGCCAGGCGAAACCATCACCATCAACCGCGATCGCCAAGTCGTGATCGACGGCAAGCCTTTGGAACCACCAAGTGAAATCGCCGATCTCAGATACTTCCCCTACGGAAATCTCACCGGGTCGGTGAGATACGAATGCGAAGCAGGCTACTACGTCCTGGGCGACGATTCGCGCGACTCCGACGACAGTCGCTTCAACGGCGTCATCAGGCGCAATCAAATCATCGGGCGAGCATGGGCCGTGTTATCGCCGGTGAAACATTGGGGTTGGGTGAACCCCTGAATAACGATAGGCAGACGCACTGACGGGGTTTTTGTATTACATCGTGAGGCTAGGGAAACTGCCTCGGTGAAGCCGAGGAACGCAATTCGCCTCAGCGGAGCTGGCCAATAAACGTTGTGGAAATCGATTCTTGATTTGATCTAATGGAACTGCCGTACGATGTAGCGGTGGGTGTTTGACAACTTGGTAGTGCTAGTGGCGAGAGGTAGTGGCAAGGCTCTCTCCGAGAGTTTTGCCCCAATTGGGGCAAAACCTGTGGCAAAACGCCGCGGTGCTCGGTCTCGCCTAAACCCGTAACTTGTACGAGGGCAACGGGTTAGGAGATCGTCTCCGTCCAGCCAGAGTCGAGTTTTGCCCCAACGGATCGTGTTTCCACGAACGGGCGCTGGAGCGAAACTCCAACGTGTTAGCCCGCAACGAGTTGCGCAGACGAGTAAAGCCCCACCTGGGGCAATTGGGGAATTACCCGAGTCGCATCGCGACGTTGTAACACGCCGGCGAAGCATGGTGGCTGACCACCGGAGACGAAACGGCTAGGCGTTACCCATCGGCTTCTTGTCGCTTCCGCGTGCTAGTTCGTAAGCGAGCAATGTCCCAACGCCGAAGAATACGTACTGCAACGGCGAAGGTGGTGGCAACTCCGTGTTGACTGGCGTGCCGTCGTTGAGTTTCGATAGGTCCACGGAGACCGGCGTCTTCTTTTCCGCTGGCTCGGCTGGTTCGTCGGATTGGTCTTCGTCGGCCGAATCGGGGTCGGTCGATCCAGCATCGTCGCTTGCATCACCGGACTCCTCAGCGTCGGCGTCGCTGGCCGTGTCGCCTTCATCGGTCTTGTCTTCATCGGTCTTGTCCGCATCGTCGCTTGCAGTGTCGTCGGCGCTGGCGTCGTCGGCAGACGCGGCGTCCGAGTCCTTCGCGTCGTCAGTCGACTCTTCTTTGTCCTTATCGGCAGTGGCTGCGGACTTGATCGGCGCAGCGTCGGCAGATTCGTACGCGTCGATGTTCTTGTTTCGGACGACCTCCGAAGCGGCGTAGCTGCCGCCGACGATGGCCCCCAATCCTATGATGCCTGCCAGAGCCGCCCGAGCGATACTCGCCTTGCGGATACCGTCGCCAGCCATAGCCCGTGCACCCAAACCAGTTAGTAGCCCGATGATGATTGCAAACCAACTAGCTTCGGGACCAAGTGAACTCTCGAAACCGATTTGCGCTGCTACCCCAATCACACCGCCGACGATCGCACCGATTAATGAAGGACCAAGTCGCATAACCACATCTCCCCAACCAGAGTGTGAAAAGCAGCCCGACCGAAGCCGCTGGCACCGACTGTACGGAGGGCAAATCGCTTTGACTAAGTGTAACCAAGCTTCGCTGCGTGGGCATAGTGCCATTATGCAACAATTGGGCGAGTTTCTGCCCGGTCTGCCCCGACGCTGTGCGTCCTGATACACTGACAGTTTTGTCAAATTTTCGAGTTCCGCGATGAGGAAACCTAAGCAATCATGAGCACACCACTCCAACTGGCGATCCTTGGCGGCGACGGCATCGGGCCTGAAGTGGTTGGAGCCGCGATGAACGTGCTCGAAGCCGTAGCACCTGCGTGTGACTACCAGTATGACGCGACGCATTTCCCGTTTTCGGCGACGCACTTTCTGGAAACGGGCCACGTGCTGAGCGACGAAGACGTCGCCGAACTGCGAAACTTCGACGCCATTTTTCTGGGGGCGGTTGGCGGGTTGCCCAACGACCCGCGCTTGGCCGGTGGCGTGATCGAAAAGGGCATCCTACTGAAGCTTCGATTCGACCTCGATCAGTACATCAATCTGCGACCGGTCACTTTGTATCCAGGAATCGACACCCCGTTGAAGGATAAGGCGGCGGAACACATCGACTTTATCTGTGTCCGCGAGAACACCGAGGACCTTTATTGCGGCGTCGGCGGATTTGTTCGCAAAGGCACAGCACAGGAGGTCAGCAACCAAACGATGGTCGCCACACGCTTCGGGGCCGAGCGATGCATTCGCTATGCATTTGAGCTAGCGAAGACTCGCCAGCGCAAGCTGCTCACGCTCGTACACAAGACCAACGTCCTTACGTTTGCTGGAGACACCTGGTATCGCACCTTCAAGGAAGTAGCCGAGGAGTATCCCGACGTCTCGACCGACTACCACCATGTCGACGCCTGTTGCATGTACATGGTAGCCAAACCGGAGGTTTATGATGTGATCGTCGTACCGAACATGTTCGGCGACATCATTACCGACTTGGGCGCGGCGATCGCAGGCGGCATGGGCATTGCCTCGAGCGGCAACCTCAATCCCGATGGGGTAGCGCCGAGTATGTTTGAGCCGGTACATGGGTCGGCACCTGACATTGCAGGCCAGAACCTCGCGAATCCAATCGCGACGATTGATTCGCTGGGACTGTTGCTCCGAGAAACTGGACGCATCAAAGGACACACCGCGGCGGTGGAATGCGGCAACCGAGTTGCTGCGGCAGTCAAAGCAGTAACGCCGAAGTTTGCCGGAAAGAGCCTCGACCGATCTGGATTTGGCACCGACGAGATTGGCCGAATGGTGATCGACGCGCTGTAACGTTGGTCGGCCAGTTACGCTAACCCTGCCAGCTTTGTCGCTCGAGCAACGCGCTCAATGGCGACCATGAACGCCGCGGTTCGCAAGCTGACATTACGCTGAGCCGCCAGCTCCCATACGGTCTCGAACGCCGTGGTGAGCAGGTGGTCCAACTCACCACGCACACGATTTAAGTTCCATTGGTAAAACTGACGGTTTTGGGCCCATTCAAAATAGCTCACAGTCACGCCGCCGGCATTCGCGAGCACGTCGGGGAGGATGGGAATCCCTCGGTCGATGAGGATTTGGTCGGCTTCGGGGCGGACAGGTGAGTTGGCAGCTTCGATGATCATTTTGGCTTTGATCCGGTCGGCATTATCCGTCGTGATCACACTACCCAGCGCGGCAGGTATAAGTACGGTGACATCGAGCTCCAACAACTGCTCGTTGGTAATCTGGTCGGCATTGGGATACCCCGCCAGTGAATTTTGGTGATCGCGAGCGAAGCGGGCAGCGTTGAGGATGTCGACGCCATCGGCGTTGTAGTAGCCGCCCGACACGTCGCTGATAGCTACGACTTTGCACTCGGATTCGGCGAGGAACTTGGCGGCATGAGCACCCACGTTACCAAATCCCTGAATGGCAACGGTGGAGCCAGCGACCTTGCGGCCCAACCGGGCGAGGGCCTTGATGGTCAGAATACCAACACCGCGTCCGGTTGCTTCCTCCCGGCCTGGAATGCCGTAGTGTTCAACCGGTTTGCCGGTAACCACAGCCGGATTGAACCCCGCATACTTATTGTATTGATTGACGAACCAGGCCATCACTTCGTGGTCCGTGCCCATGTCGGGTGCTGGTATGTCCTTGTCGGGGCCAATCAACTCGTGAATCTCGTCGACGAACTTGCGAGTGATTCGCTCCTTCTCGCGCGACGAGATGGCGCGGCTGTCGACGGCAACGCCCCCCTTCGCGCCGCCGTATGGGAGGTTAACAACGGCGGTCTTCCAAGTCATGAGCGACGCCAGACTTCGCACCTCGTCGAGATCGACTTCGTGATGGTAACGCAAGCCACCTTTCATCGGTCCGCGGGCGCGGTTGTGCTGTACGCGGTAGCCGAGCAGCGACACTTTACGACCATCGTCCATCTCGACTGGCAGTTGAACCGTGATCTCCCGCTCCGGAATCGTTAGTAATGTCCGCAACTCGTCGTTCAGCTCCAGTTCGTCGGCGGCGGAGTTGAAGTATTGCTGAACGGCTTCAAATGCTCTCATCGAGACTCCCTATGAGTAACAAGCTGTTGCCCAAATACGAGGATGGTTTAAGCTGAAGTTGGTAGCCTACCCTATTGTACGTCACTGCTCCCATGGCAGATATCGACATCCAGACTAACACGTCGTCGCTCGCCGAAAAGCGCGCGGCTCGCAAGCAACGCAAGACGACGCGGTGGATCATTACCGCTGCGGTTGCCGCATGCCTGGCGTTTGTCGGTTTAATCGTAGCCACCAGCTGGAAACGGCCGCCTAAGGACATTGAATCGATTAGTGAGCAGACGGGTGCTGCAAAACCAGATCGGCAATTGGCAGGTACGCCTGCGGAGACGCCGAAGACATCGGCGGCCTCAGAACCAACCTTGGTTGCGGACGATGGACGCACCATGTGGATGTCGCCAACATCCGGCAAGGCGATCGACCCGCGTGGACTTCCCACCGGTTGCGAAATGTTCGTCGCCCTGCGGCCGGCAGAGATGCTCGCAACCGACGAGGGCGACAAGCTCTTGGCCGCATTGGGTCCGCTGGGTAAGAAGGGTCAAGCGTACGTTGAGTCGGCCACGAATTTGGAGCTTGCGGATATCGACCGACTGTTGATCGGACTGCGCCCGGCGAGCGAGTTCGAGATTGAGCCCGCACTTGTGGTGACTCCGAGCGTCGACACGCACGCGGATCGCCCGGACGATTGTTACGAGCTAGCTCCAGACACCTTTGTAGTCGCCCCGCGAAGAGTTCTCGACGAAATCAAGCAGCTCGACGGGACGAGCCCGCCACTGCGCCGCGAAATGGAATCGCTGTTGGCGACCACCGATCGTGATCGCCACGCGACAGTCATCGTTGCACCATCGTTCTTGTTCAGCGATGGACGCAAGATGTGGCACGGTTCGGTTGCCGGACTACGCGATCCGTTGTTCGCGATGCTACCCGACGCCACTCGTGGCGCCGCACTTAGTCTTCACGCGGGCGACGAGTTCTTCGCCGAGCTACGGTTGGTCTCCACGCTCGACGTTCGTCCGCAGCGGTTTGCTGAACAATTGGCCAACAGCGTGGCCGCGTGGCCAGCCCAGGTCGAGTGGGAGATCGCCCAAGTAACTGCGTCCGCGTATTCGGCCGCTGTGGTAGCCCGGCTGCCGGCCATGCTCCGCGTGGTCAGCCGCTACCAACGAATGGGTGTCGACAACAGCCAGGCGTTATTACGCATCTACCTGCCCCCGCCGGCTGGACACAATTTGATAATGGCGGGCGAATTGCTACTCGCCGAACGGATGGAACGAGATCCAGCGATTGAAAGTGCGGTCGCGGGAGCCAGCGGGCCGATGTCGTTGGCCCAGCGACTCACGCAGCGAACGAGTCTCAGCTTTACCCGCGACACGCTGGAGACGGCGGTTGCTTTACTCGCAGAGGAGATAGGTGCGGATATCGTGATACTCGGGGGCGATCTGCAGCTCGATGGAATAACCAAGAACCAATCGTTTGGGTTGAATGAGCAAGACAAACCCGCCAGCGAAATCTTGGTCGCCATACTCCGACTAGCGAACCCAGACAAGACCGCTAGCGGCCCAGCCGACCCGAAGCAAAAGCTGGTCTACGCGATTAGGCCCGACCGCAGCACTGGCGAACCATCTATCGTTGTAACTACACGCGCTCAGGCGGAAAAACGAGGCGAGACGCTACCGAGCGTGTTCACCGATTGAATCGGATTGGTGCCGGTTTATGCCAGTCGCACCGGTCGCTCCCGCTGAGGTGTATGGTAGAATGAAATAATCCGCCAACCGCAGCCCGAATCGTTCTCAGCCAGCCAATCTCCTGCCTCAGTAGTCGACCCATCTATGGAGCCGTTTCCTGTTCTTTGCGAGACCTGTGGGGCCAAGCTCAAGGTCCGTGACCCGGCGGCGGTGGGTCAGATTCATGCATGCCCCAAGTGCGACAGCATGGTGATGGTGGCGGCCCCGGCTAGTTGGACTAATGACGTCCAGAGCTCGGCGGCGGCAGCCGTCCCAACTCCCGCGCCACCAGAAGGCGAAACGCTCGTTCCATCCGACTTCGCCGCCGAAGTCGATGACCTATTAGCGACGGCCACCGAACCCAACACCGCAAACGCTTCGCCCGACACAGACTTGACGTACGACCAGCCGCCTGCTGAGGAGCAAGTTGCAGAGGCGGCGCCCACGTCAGCCGGTTTAAGCCAAACTGGCTTGATGGTTTGGGGAGTAGCGGGATCGGTCGCGTTCTTCAGCCTAGGGCTGTTAGCCGCCGCGTGGTGGACCGGCAATCCCGATGTGCCCGCACAAGCAGTAGTCGCGGGGGACACTTCCACCAGCGAGTCGGAAGTCCAAGGTAGTTCAACCGACGAACCAACGGCAACCGATTCTCCGATGGAACAAGTCGAAGTCAGCAAACCTGTCGTCGAAACGACCATCGAAGAGCCCGCGGCGGAAGATGCACCCGTTATCGCATCGCTTCCCGAGTTGCCTCCGGTGGCGTCAGAGGTGGTTAGCGACGCAGTCGACGAGGAGGAAGAACTCGCGTCTGCTCCACATTTGATGCCACTCGATCCGCTCTCGGTCGATTCAGCCAATTTAGATCTGCTGCTGATCCCCGACCGCGCGACAACTCCGCAACCTCAGCCGCCCGCAATCCAAGAAGAGCAAACAGCCGCTTCCACGCCCGCGATCCCTGACATCGCTCCGGCCGCTCCGAAGCTGCGATTCGAGCCCGGGTCGGCCAGCCCAGGGCCAACGTTTGCGGAAGGACTCGCCGAGGGCGAACTCACTTCGAGGCTGGAAGTCAGGTTACCAGCAGTGGCTTGGCGTCAGGCGCCGTTCTGCCAAGCGGCGGCCGAACTATCCCAGTTATCGAGCGTGCCAATCACCATCGATCCGTTTGTGCTGCGAATGGCAGCCATTCGCGCTACGCAACCAGTCTCCCTCGAACAGTCGAACGCCAGCGTCCACGAATTGGCGTCGGCCATCGCCAATGCCGTACGACTTGAATTGAT
This sequence comes from Pirellulales bacterium, assembly GCA_028279215.1. Classification (GTDB taxonomy): domain Bacteria; phylum Planctomycetota; class Planctomycetia; order Pirellulales; family Lacipirellulaceae; genus Aeoliella. The sequence continues at coordinate 4,034 of JANQOF010000046.1, read as the reverse complement.
TCGGACGCCGGGCGGTTTGGCGTTTGAGAAGAGCAAGTCCGACGGCTGGCGTACCGTAACTTACAATGTAGACGATCTGGTGCGTGGGCAAGACGCGACTGGTCTGGTCACGCTCATTCGCGAGTTCGCTACGCCCGATGCCTGGGCAAGCAACAGGGCAATCATCGAGAGTGTCGGCAGCGAAATCGAAGTCAACCAACAACTCGTGGTGCACTATAAGATACTACTGTTTTGCGAGCGACTTCGAATGGCGCGGAGATTAACTCCGCGCAGCAAGTATCCAGCGAAACTGATTGATGTCGAACCACGCCTAGCCGAATTGTCGAATAAACTTGGGCGAAGCACAACATTTGCGTTTGTCGGCTGGACACCGTTGACCGAGGTGTTTGATCATTGGCAACAATCGAGCAACGTCGTGATGCTTGCTGATTGGCAACGGCTGGCCGACCTCGACGTGCGTCCCCAGTCGACGATGTCTGGCTCGGTGAACAATGTCACATGGTCCGCGGCGCTCGACGCTTGCCTCACGCCGCTTGGCGTGGCTTGGACACCCGTCGATGGCAATACGCTACAAATCACAACATCCGACGCAGCGAACGCAACCACCTGGGTTGAGTTCTACGCGAAGGCCAAAGCCGAGGCGGTTCGCGAGCGAGTCGAAGCGCGTTGCGACGTTGATGATCTGACAACCTTCAAGCTCGCCGGCGACGACTCCGGTCGATTCGTCATAGTCCGGGGCAATCGGGCAGTGCACGAGGTAGCCCAGCCATAGGAACGTGGGACCATGCGCCGCGAGTGACCTTACAGCTTCCTGCCGACCGCCTCGGCGACTCGTTGGCATTCCCCCATCATCTCGGCAAACGCCGGAAAATCGAGTGTCTGATAACCATCGCTCATCGCATGTTCAGGCTCGGGATGCACCTCGACGATAACGCCATCGGCGCCGGCCGCGATGGCTGCTCTCGCCATGGCTGGCACCAAGCTCGCGTGGCCTGTGCCGTGACTCGGATCGATTACGACGGGCAGATGCGTCTTAGATTGCAGGTAGGGAACCGACGCCAACGGCAGTGTGAACCGCGTGTGCCCCTCGTACGTGCGAATGCCCCGCTCGCAAAGCATGACGCTGGGATTGCCACCGTCCAATATGTATTCGGCGGCCAGCAGCAGTTCGTCGATCGTTGCGCTGGGGCCTCGTTTTAGTAATACAGCACGATGACTCTTACCGCACGCTTCCAAGAGCCGGTAGTTCTGCATGTTTCGAGCACCGATCTGAAGCACTTCGGCATATTCGCTCACCAGTTCGACGTCTTCTGGCGAAACAACCTCCGTAACGACCGCCAAGCCGGTCTCATCACGTGCCGTGGCGAGCATCTGGAGGCCGTCTTCCTTGAGACCTTGGAAACTGTAGGGGCTTGTGCGCGGCTTAAACGCGCCGCCACGTAGCGCTGTTGCGCCTGCTTGTTTTACCGCCTTAGCAGTGGCGACGATTTGCTCCTCGTTTTCCACCGAGCAGGGCCCGGCAATCATGCCAACTACAGGACCGCCGACGGCGAATGACCCCGCCTGGATCACCGATCGCGTGGGTTGCGATTCGATGCTCGCCAGTTTGTACGGCGCGAGTACCGGCATCACGTTGTCGACGCCAGGCGAACTCTCAAGCTTGCGAAGGTCGCCCGCCTTGCGTTCGTCGCCAATGGCGGCGATGACCGTCCGCTCGGTCCCGCGCAGGGTCGCAGGCTTTAGCCCTGCACCTTCGACTTCAGCAATCATGTGTTCAATCTCCGATTCGGTTGCGTTCCGCCTCATTACGATGATCATGGCTGTTTCATAGGGGGTCAGGATTCAGGGGTCAGGGCGCTTCGTGGTCAGTTGGACAGCAGATGCCGCAAACCGACTACTTATGCAAAACCAAAAAAGCCCCGAGAACCATCGGGTTCTCAGGGCTTTGGATTCTTTGTGCTGGTTCGGCAAAGCAGTCAGGCACAACCTCCAACCCCGGAACCCGGGTGGGTAAAGCTAAACCAGAAATAGTACCAGAACTTGCTTTGCATAGATGTTAGTATCGTCGTTACCGCAGAAGAACGCAAGGGAATTCCTCAACATTTGACGCCACGGAAACTGCTATCAGGTGCCCTCCGTCGTTGCGGGGACAGCATCGGCCACCGGCATCGCCAGCTGCTCCTCGGTCAGAGCATCCTTCAGCCCGGGGACATCGGCCGCCCCAGTCGGAACGTGGATGCTTGAGCCATCGAAGTCGCTGCCAATCTCCTCATATCGGCCACCAAGTTGGCCAGCGAGAAACGCCTCGGTCACGGCGTTGAAGCTGGTGCGATTCTCTGGCCGAGCAAAGCCGTGCCCCTCGTCTGGGTACAGCACGTAGGTAACCGGAATGCCCTTAGCTGTCATCGCCTCGACGATCTGATCGGCTTCCAACTGCGTCACGCGAGGATCGTTTGCACCCTGGCCAATCAAAAGTGGCCGGGCAATTTCGTCCACTTTGGTTAGTGGCGACATTTCCAGAAGCTCGGCTTGCCCTTCGGGAGTCTCCACATCGCCCACCCGGATCTTCATCACCGGCATGAACGGAGCCCAGTAAGGTGGGATGTTCTGCAGCAACGTCACCAGGCTGCTAGGCCCGACGATATCGACGCCGCAGGCGAACACCTCGGGCGTATAGGTCAACCCAACTAACGTGGCGTAGCCGCCGTAGCTGCCACCCATGATGCACACCTTGTCTTCGATGGCGATGCCGTTATCGACCGCCCACTTCACTGCATCGAGCAGGTCGTCGTGCATTTTTCGCGACCACTCGCCGTTGGCCGCGTTGATGAAGTTCTTTCCGAATCCGGTGGAGCCACGGTAATTCACGTTCAGCACGGCATAGCCACGATTGGCCAGCCACTGATGGCTTGGGTTGTAGCCCCATTCGTCTCGAGCCCAGGGACCACCATGCACGTCGAGCACCATCGGAACTGGCTCCTCCGGCACCCCGTCGCCGTCTTTGTCGCTCCCCGGAGGTAACGAAAGGTAGCACACCAAGTCGAGTCCGTCGCGGCTCTTTATTACTGGCGAGTGCATCTTCACGAGCGGGTACTTCTCCAAGTCGTCGCGATTGCTGAACAGGTACCGCATCCGCGCGTCACCATCAGCGGAGCGGTCGTACACGTAGTACTTCACGGGCCCGTCGTCCAAAATGTAGGCGACGGTCCATAGCTTGTCGTCCAGCGTGCGACCGGTGATTTCAAATTCACCGTCGGCGAAGTCGGTGAGGAAGTCGATATCCTCTTGCACCGCGTCGTCCAGCACTTTCCAATCGCGCCGCGCGTAGGTGAACGCTACAGCTTGTATGTTCTTCTCGGTCGGGTGCGAGAGCACGCCGCCAACGTCAGCCCGATCGTCTTCGGCCAGAAGTTTGGTGTCGCCCGACTTGAGGTTTCGAGCGAACAAAGCCGCCGTGTTGCGATTGCGACTGTCCTCGAAATACAACACATCGCCAGTCTTGTCGAACCCTGCAGGTCCACTGGTCATGGCATCTTCGGGGCCAAATTCCTCCATGACCTCGAAGTCTTCGTAGCCGTTTTCGCCTACCTCGCCCTTGGGCTGCAACCAAGCCTGGCCACCAGTGGGAGTGAAGTTAAATCCCAGGCGGATCTCGTAGTTGTCGTCCGGAATCACCGCAGCAAGCCCAGGGTTCTCCTGCACCAGTTTTCGTTCGCCGTTTTTGAGGTCGACGCGATAGATGTCGTGAAGCTGCGGAACCCGATCGTTGAGTCCAACGAGCACTTCATCGGGAAACTTTTCGCTCAGTGCCGCCAATCGCGCGTTTACTCCTTCGATGGGCGTCAGATCGATCGTAGAGTTATCGGTTACATCGGTGGCATAGACGTGCCAGTTCTCATCGCCGCCGATGTCTTGGGTGTAAAGAACCTGCTTGCTGTTGTAAGCCCAACTGTGACTGCGAATGCCGCGAAGCTTGTCGTCGGTTACAGGCTTGGCGTTGGCCGGGTCGTCGATCGGAGCAACCCACACATTCA
>JANQOF010000023.1 GCA_028279215.1 Pirellulales bacterium | reverse complement strand
GGGGATGCCTAGCATGTCCCACTGAACGCCAAGAGCTTGCCAGTCGAGGCCGCCCATCTGTTCGGACGTTTCTAAGTCGGAGCTTGTGAGGGACTCCATGCTTCCTCTTGCCTCGCTCTGCCCCGACAATACTGGATCGTTCAAGTGCTCTTCGGCATCGTTGTTATCGGTCTGGATGGTTCTCGTTACCATGTCTCCATAAGCGGATTGGCAACAGAGCCATAGGACTAGCAAGGCGGACAGCTTAAGACTCATTGGTCTCTCCGAAAAACTCGTTACGGTAGTGACTTCAAAGACGAATGCACATATTGAGTTTCGAGCAACTTGCTCTCTCTTGTTGTCGATGGCAGGATGGTAGCCTTACTGATCAAAGGTCTGGGTAAGCGACCGGCCTAAGCCTACATCGGGTGGCGGTAGGAGAGCTGGCACGCTTGCATTGGGGGGGGGTAGCGAGCGGTCCAATACTACTCTTGGGATGCATCCAGAGTTCGAGATACCACGGCGAATCTCGAACAGAATCGCGCCTGATCCGTGTTGGTGGAAACACAGAAGGCTACATCGTGCCTTCACTGTCTCCAGGATATAGTTGACGCTTAGCGCACGTCAATGGACAGACCCGTGAAGAATTGGTGAAAAAGCTGATGGACTTTTTTGCCGCTGAGACTCAATCTGGATGTACTAACAGCACCACGACCTTCAATGGTTTGCCACAACGCTGGTAAGACGCAAGAAATCGACACCCATCGCAAGGTTGATAGCTCCTAGTGCTTCGAGTGAGAAAAGGGGAGCCGCACGTCTCTTTTGGTCAGACGGGACCGCCGTGCGTTGACAAGAGATTAGCTATATTCGAGGTCGAAATTACGGGTGACGCAGCTGTTGTTGTCTATTTCCTACGCTATTGCGGATAGCTGGTGGTTTTCTGTTAGAGTAGGCGGACGGGTACCGCCATAAAACTCCCAATCACCGATCTGCCATGGCGAGCACGGCAACGCGTGTAGAAAAGCGGCGACTTCAAAGTGGATCGGGCCTCGAAACGCTTACGGACATCACCGCGGTGGTCGTGCTTGTCTGCGGATGTTTGACATCGTGCATCGTCTTTCTCTTACCGTTTTCAGTTTTGAGCGTATTTGGTTTCGTCTCTTCGCTGTTGGGCACTTTCGTTTCCTATTTGTTACTGCGCTGCTTGGCTGAGCATCTTCGACTCCAAAAGTGCATTGCTGGCCTTGACTTTGAGGGGCGGATCAGGGCCCTCAAATGGAAACAGTATGGGCATGTGGAGAGTGCGGCCAAGTGCTCTACTCTGACGACCGTTGTGAATCATGTGGCGCCGATATCATTGAAGAGTCAACAAACTAGGATTCCCACAGCAATTGCCCAAGATTCGAGTCCCGTCTACGAATATCCTGTTTTGCAAGAACGAAGACGGGGTAGTTCCATGCGAATCTTGCTGCTCATTCATTCGGTTCTGATAGTGCTCGCCGGCACTTCCTACACCGTTCTGACGTTTCCGCTGGGATACACCACTTGGAACGTGAATTTGTACCAGTACTGGTGGAACAAGGGGTTTGGACAGGAATACGTTTCTCCCTACAGCAACTTAGACATCGGCACCTACATCGCTGCATTCCTGGTCGGCTTCGTCGCGTATTGGCTGGCAATTCGATCGCGACAACGGATTCTCGGCTTTACGGGGCTCGCACTTTCGGCGATTTGCCTAGTTTGTTTTGTGAATGAGGCGTTTCAAGTGTCCCAATTCCAGTACCATTCCTGGATACTTGCCTCGCCGCCGCTGATGCTCCTACTAGCCATTGCGACGGCGCTTCAGCACAAGTGGATATCGAGTTCCACCGCTCCAACGAACCTGGAAGGATAAAAGAACCACACCACGCGCGTCCGCCTGACGCCGATCGACTGGCCAGCACCATTGCAAGGCAAAATTCAAGTGGGTCCAACCATGAACGAACTTGAAACCTGTGTCGACAAGCAGAAGATCCACAAGTTGTACGCCCGCTACACACACGCTCGATAGCCACGACATCGAAGGCTGGACCAACTGCGTTAGCGACTAGGGCGTGTTCGGGTACGGCGAGCGCGGGCTGCACGAGCACGAGAGAACCGAGGCCTAGGACAAATGCACAAACAACTGTGCTTCCCGGCGTCTCACCACGGCGTCGCTGTTTGAAAATGATCCGAGCGGGCAACGCGCCACGGCCCAATCGACCACTGTGCTACCCCTAGCCACCCGACAAGGCTACCAGGTCGCCTTGCTGGAGCGATATGAGGACTATGTCGTGAGGTCGACGGCAGTCGGCTGTGCGCCCGCCGCTGGGTCTACGCCGACTCGCGTCCCAGCGACCCCGCGTTCGAAGTGCTAGGCGCCGCCCCGGAATTGGCGCCCATGACTCAGCCATTGCCGGACGCCTACCAACGCCTTGGAAAAACCGAGTAGCGAGCATGGACCTAGGCTGGGCGTTTCAGGCGAGCCGCAGGCACAAGTCTCGGTTGGTCACTAGCGAAATCCGACACTAGCGCGTTCGGCTCATGCCAAAATCCATGCTCGATCTACTGCTACGGAACATTCTTACCCTCAGTCAGCACGCTCGTAGCGAATGATCCCGAGTTCCCCATCATCACCACTTCGATGAGTGGTTCCACGTTTTGCTCGGTCGCAAACCAGTCAACAAGAAAGTTCGCGCCGGAACCTCCGCTGCTGTCGCGTTTGGGCACGACGAAGTCGATGGTCTGCAGCGGTTTCAACATGATCGGCTGGTCGACGTACTGGTCAATCAGCGCTCCGTCGGTGTCAAAGTAGCGGACCGACCGAATGTAGACTTGATCCGAGGAACTTGTGTTGCGGATGCTCACCGTGGCTTCGAGCAGCAAGGGGCGGCCGCCGTCGTAATACACGTGTGAATAGACGGGCACGTACACCGTCTGGCTTCGCACCACCTTCTCGTCGCTGATTGGCGGCGCCGCATACTCGCTGAGGTCTGGCGGCGTATAGCTTCTTGGCGGTTTGTGCTGGATGCGGTCTTCGAGGTTCTCAAGCCGGCGATCGAAGAAGTACGCGGCAATCGATACGGCCAAAACCGCACCCACGCCAATCGCTACAATGGCCGCAAAGCCTCGCTCGGCAAACCAATACACCCAACCTGGCGCTTGCGAGGGTCGTTGCTGATTCTTGTTCATGACGAACTCCGTTGGAACACCAATTGTAGGCAACGATATGCCACTACTACCAGCCGTAGTGATCGACCACCAACTGGCTCCTCCTGCAACGCTCGTGGTTTGTGGTACGATTGAACCCCCGAACAGCGATGCGCCGGTGAATTCGGAGCCATTACATGCACGAGGTACTCTACCCCTGGATCCCCATTACGGCTCATCTCACGTTGTTCGGGATCATTGCGTTTCGCGTCATCATGCGGAAGCCGGCTGTCGGAGTCGCGCTGTCTTGGCTGTTGCTCGTCGTGGCCGTTCCGTTCGTGGGCGCCCTATTCTACTTGCTCGTCGGCGAGCGACGGGTTGGCCAGCGGCGAGCCAATCGCATCGCCGAGTTGCACACCGACTACTCGGTGCTGGCCGAGAAGATCGTCGACGACTCGATTACCAAGGTCGATTGGTCGAAACACCGCGCCGCGGCGCGCGGAATGAACCGGCTGGGCACGGCGCTCGTCGGCGTGCCGACCGTTTCCGGGAGTACGGGCCAGTTGGTGACCGACTCCGAGGAGATACTCGCGCAGCTCGCCGACGACATCGATTCGGCGCAGACGAGCGTGTTGATGGAATTCTACATATGGAGCCGCGGCGGAACGGCCGATCGCGTCGTCGAAGCCCTCATACGGGCCGCCAAGCGCGGCGTGTCGTGCCGAGTGCTGGTCGACGCGGTTGGGTCGGGACCGTGGTGGAGAAGCAAACAGCCGGGCGAGCTGCGCCGCGCCGGCGTGAAGGTGCTCCGGGCCTTTCCCGCTGGCATTTGGCAAGCCATCTTCTCGAGAAACGACTTGCGGATGCACCGAAAAGTCGTTGTGATCGATAGCCGAATCGCATGGACCGGCAGTATGAATCTGGTCGACCCTCGGTACTTCAAGCAGAATGCCAACGTAGGCGAGTGGGTTGACGCCATGGTGCGAGCCGAGGGAGCAATCGTTGCGCCGCTGGCGATGATTGTGATCGGCGATTGGATTGTCGAGTCAGGCGAGTCGGTCAATGAGATTCTTGAGAGCACCAGTTTAAGCACCGTGGAGCCGATAGGTGCGGCCGACGTACAGATCATTCCCTCCGGGCCGGTCGAAACCACCGACGGTCTGCTACAAATGCTCCTGGCTCTAATCAACTCTGCCTACGAAGAGTTGGTGATGACGACGCCCTACTTCGTGCCCGATGAGTCGCTGCTGCGAGCGATACGCGGTGCTGCCGGACGTGGAGTCGACGTGCACCTGATTGTGCCCGAAAAAGTCGACTCGCGACTAACCCGTTACGCCAGTCGCTCGTACTATGAAGAACTGTTGGAGCTTGGCGTCCGCATCCACCTGTACCAACGGGGACTACTGCATACCAAGGCGATTACCGCGGATCGATCGATCTCGATGTTCGGAACCGTGAACCTCGACATGCGAAGCATCTGGCTCAACTATGAAGTATCCGCGTTCGTGTACGGTGCTGCCTTTGGCGAACAGCTTCGCGCCCTTCAACAAACCTATATCGACCAAAGTCATGTGCTCGACCCATACCAATGGCGGCAACGCCCGGTGCACCACAAGCTGTTGGAGAACTGTCTGCGATTGATGAGCCCGGTGTTGTGAGCAATCCTCGCAACGCAGCACGCACCATCGAGAAGTGCGACTCGGATTACAGATGATTGACTTGAAAATCCTCACCTACAATATTCACAAGGGCATCGGAGGGATCGATCGGCGATATCGTCTACACCGCATAGTAGAGGTCATCGGCCACTACGACCCAGACATCGCACTTCTGCAGGAGGTCGACGACGGCGTCCCCCGCTCGCACAAGGACTGTCAGGTCGACAAGCTTCGGCAAGAACTCGGATTCTCCCATGCAATCTACCAGCGAAACGTCGAGCTGCGCCAGGGAGCGTATGGCAACGCTATACTTAGCCAGTTCCCAATCCATGACGTCGAAGACGTCGAGTTGACTGTTCGCCCAAAGAAGCGGCGCAGGGCGCAAGTCGGACGAATCCACTTACAGTATAACGGTCATCAGCGTACGCTGGTTGTCGCTAACTTGCATCTGGGACTTGCAGGCTTCGAGCGGCGTATCCAATTGCGGCGATTGCTCCGCGATAGCTCGATCAGCCGAACCCACCACGATACGCCATGCGTGATTGGTGGTGACTTTAACGACGTTTGGGGAGCCATTGGCAAACGCATCATGGCGCCCGCCGGTTTCGCGCCAGTAGCGCGCTCTCACCGAACATTTCCCGCCAGGGCTCCCTTTCGCCCTCTCGATAGCATCTACCTTCGCGGCGATTGCAACGTCGATCATGCCTATGCAGGGCGCATCGAATTGGCCCGCGAAGCCTCCGACCACCTGCCATTGGTCGCGGAACTTGTCGTGCATGCCGAAGGGAACGTGGACGGCGGCCAAGTGTGAACGGCAGGCGCTAGCCTCGGATTTGCGCGGGAACACCCTACGCTAGCGGCTCACGATACAAATGCGCCGTTCCCAAAAACCAGCGGCCGCCGGGATGTCGCCATACCCAACGGCCGCCTAAATCATCCAACTGTACACTACTCCCGCACGTAAACGGAACTGTTGCTCCGGTAACTTGTTGAAGTTCAGCCAACCATCTCTCCTGACGGTAGGTGACTGGCCAAATCCGGCAGGGCCGCCGCAGGCAACTCGATGCTTACCGGTTTCGCCGACGTACCGGTAGGCTCGTCGTCGCCTGCATCTTCAAATTCAGTCGCGGCCTTTTGGAGTTCACCTCGCAGGATGCGAACATCCCGCGGCGCCTCCAAAGCGATGGTGACCCGATTACCGGCCACTCGTCGAATTTCGACGACTACATCGTCGCCAATGTGTATTCGTTGTCCAGCCTTCCTGCTGAGTACTAGCATGATTGTCCTTCCTTTCCAAATCGCGTGGCGATAAGCGTTCTCTGCTACGGCAAAGTGCGGCAGCGTTGTGTGCCGGGAGAAGACAGTTAGCAACACGGATGCCAAACCGACCGATAATCGCGAACATCGCACTTTTGCCCTTGTTTTTCTGTAGATTCCGTTGAGAATCTATGCATCGGAGTTCTCGGACGGGCCACGCTAGCGTTCCCGTTTTGAGACTCGGCGTCTGCCAATGAGACAGGCGACACCGCTAGCGTAAGCCAGTTTTCGGCGGCCGTTTGTCGAACTGCCGACCATCTACAGCCCACTGGTTAACCGAAATACCGAGGATCTGATGACTAGCCCATCTCTTACCCCCAGCGGCTGTCGCGCACGCCAAGCAGAGCTTGTCGCAGCGATGAACGAGCAGCAGCTTGAGGCCGCCATTTTGACACGTGGCGAGTCGATCAACTGGCTCACCGGTGTGTACCTCGGCCCATTGTTCGACCCTACGTGTCTGGTCGACTCCGACGGCAATGTGACATTGGCCCTGCCCAATCGAAAGATCAATACGCCGGCCGTGGCCGACAAGGTAGTCGGTTACGAAGCAAAGCGGCACTCGACGATGCGTAACGACCAACAGCAGGCAAGCTTGGCGGCGCTTGCCGAGGCGATGGGCGCTACCGCAAAGCGATGCGGCGGGGAGTTTTCGGTATTCCCAAAGCACTTCGACCTGGCAAACTCGCGCGACTGGGTCGACATCGAGCCGACGCTGTTCGCGTTGCGTCGCAAGAAGCACGATGACGAGTTGACCATGCTGGCGCACGCCAACGAAGCGAATCGGCTGATGTACGAGTGCGCTCGCCAAATCGTCGAGCCAGGTGTGAACGAACTCGACTTGTACAACGCGTTGCACGCGATCGCGGTCGACGCCGTAGGCGAGCCGCTGACCTACCTAGGCCAGGACTTTCGCTCCGCCGCCCGAGGCGGAGCTCCACGCGATCGCGAGGCGCAAGCCGGCGAGCTCTACATCCTCGATCTGGGGGTCGGCTACCGCGGCTACTACTCCGACAATGCGCGGACGCTCGCAGTCGGTGAGTCTCCGACCGATGTGCAACTCGCAGCCCATGCAAAACTGTGTGAGGTGTTTCCGCTGGTCGAGTCGACGGCGCGGCCTGGCGCGAGTTGTCGGGCGTTGTTCGACCAAGTACAAACGATGCTCGACGAAGCCGACCTCGGCACCTTTAATCACCACCTAGGCCACGGTGTGGGTCTCGCGCCGCATGAGGGCCCGCATCTTAACCCGAACTGGGACGAGACATTCGCCGTGGGCGACTTCTTCACCGCCGAGCCGGGGCTCTACTCCGACGACCTCAACATGGGTATTCGGCTGGAGCAGAACTACCTGGTCACCGAAAACGGTGTTCGGCTGCTTACCGACTGGTCGCTTGAACTCTAAGAACGTGTTTTGAAAATCGCTTTGCTAGTCAGATCGAGTCGGTTTTTGGTGTGGCAAGGAGGTCGAAGCAGGCGAATCTTCTAGATTCGTCGATGGAGACCGACACGGGCACACCAAAAATCGGCCGGTTTGACGGCAAATTGGAGTTTCAAAACACGTTCTAAGGGGTCGTGACGACCAATGGAACAGGTCTTAACGGCAAGCAGCTACTACGAGCGCACTCTCCCAAAAACTATGTCTGGCGATGGCATCGCACGATAGAAAGACGCCTTGGATTTTGAGCGTCGGCGTAAGAATCCTTCCGAAATTGGGTCAGCAGCGGTAGAGTTGCGGATTGCCCGGGTGGCATCTGCAACTCTACGACCAACGAAACTCGCAGCCGGTTGTTAGATCCGGCGACGCCACACTATCAAAGCGACACTCGCTGCTCCAAGCAGTACGACCGCAGTGGGTTCTGGGATGGCTGTGAACGCAACCTCCGCAAGACCGGTGAATGGCGTAGCGGGGTTTTGAGTTTCGTTGACGACAAATGTAACGGAAGTGACGTCTTCAAAAACACTGCCGAGGCCGATGGTTTGGCCTGTCGCGACGTCGGGCATCAATGGTGCGTCGTCGAGAACCAATACATCCGCGCCAATACCTGCGCCAGAGAGTAACAAGTCGAAGTTGATGGGCTCATAACCGCTGTTGGAAGCGATAATGTTCGAACGGTGATTCCACAAGATGATCTGCCCCAACGTTGCGGGCGTGTTGAAAGTCCAAGTGATCGATCGAGTGCTATCGGACCCGCTAGTCGTCCAGTGATTACCTCGAGAATAGTCGTCATGGGCGTCAGAGGTAGTGAAACCTGCTGGTAGGCCGGTGCCATTGATCGTGTTCTCCGCGATGTAGCTTGAACTGAATTCAGAGCTGGCAGTAGCACCATCGGGCTGAAACAGGCCAGCAATCGCCGTCGACGAAATGCCCGAGAGAACGAGAATTAACATGGCAGATACCGAGGGTTGGGTATTCTTGATCATGAGCTTCAATGCCTGGGAAAAAGGGGGGAAGGGAGACGTAGCGAGGCTCGGCTTGTGAACGATAGACGGGACATGTGCGACCTATCGCGGAGTCAGTCGATACTAGTAGCGGATGCCGAAAAGCTGAAACGAACGTAATCGTCAGTTGCCGGACGAAGCAGACGCTCATCACGAGCAATGCGGCAAACCGATTCTAAGGCAAGGGCATGGGCAGATCAAGTAAGCTGGGAAACCCTGGATTTCTAGTGGATTTCCGGAGCCGTTTCGCCCTCTTGCTTATGATTTTTGATCTGTTGGTCGTCACACACTAGAGATGCCGTGCTATGCAGCTTGTCGCGAAGTGCGGTCGGCGCTGCGGCGTTCGAGCTCGGCGATCGAAAGCACATCGAATCGAAACTCGTTGTCGCCTATTGCCACCTCGCGAAGTACGAGCGTTTCGGAATGGCACATTCGCGGCATATAGTACCAAGCGCGGTGCATTGCGTCGTCGTCCACACGATGCGATAGCAGGATCATGTCAGTCCGCTGGAGCGAGTTGGCCAGTTGTGGAAGCGTGGCTGGTGGGAAGCCGGGCACTAGGCGAACACGTCCGCCGGTGAGCTGCAACTGTCGGTGCGCGTGGATCAGCGGCAGCGGCTCGGCGCCGCTCTCCCGCTCCTCGAACCAATCGAAGCCGGTATACGATACCGCTTCGCCGCGCGAGTAGCGCTGCGCGGTTTCGATCAAATGGATGGCGCGTTTCGCCGATCCGATGCCAACTTCCACCATGCGCTGTACTTTCCGACGGCGAACTTGCTGGTAGAGTTGCCGCTCGTGCTTCGGCTGCGAGAGAAATACCAGCCGTGCGTAGCCCAACATCCCGATTGCCGCCATGCCCGAGTCCCTTCTCAAATGCAGGCGGCCGCGCAATCCCTCGCGTCGCCTATCGTCCGTGGGCGAACAATACAGATGTTGCGCCTACTACAGCGATCGGCGCGCAACGCGCAGGAAGTCGAGTCTGGTTCGTACGGGCGTCGAGGATGACCGCCGTAGAACGATAAGATGTAGCGAAACGGACGATCGTCATGCTAGCGGAACGACGCGCGGCAGTATCTAGCTGCCCGAGTCGTCCTGATTGGCATTATGCACGGCCACGGGAATGGCGACCGCGGCACCAACAATCGCGGCAACGGCGAAAGGGTTGGTCATCACTCGCTTCATGCGACTCACGGCACCATTTACGCCAGCGGGCGCGGCCCACTGACCACGGACTAGATCCTGGTCGTGTACTAGCAGCATCGTCGCCGCCGATCGAGGCGGCGCAGTTGTAGCGGTCCAAGCTCGGCAGAGCACCACGCCGTGTTCGGTGGTCAATTGATACGATCCACCTTCAATCCCACGATAGCCAAACCGGCCTTTTTCGTCGGAGCGACTCGTCACTTGCTCCCGATTGTCGGTCGTCAGCGTGATCTCGACGTCCGCCTGAGGCACCCCTTGAGCATCCACCACGTAACCCTGCATCACTCCGCCGCCGCCAAGAATGACGTCCACCGTGTTGATGGTAGGCACGGGCTCGGGTTTTGCGGCCAATCCGTCTGCCGCGATCGACTTCTGCGCGACAAGCAGCGAAACGGCGGTAAGCATACCGACGATCTGTCGGTAATGGAGCGAGCACGACATGAGGAGCCTCCTAAAACGCGATCGAAGAGAGCCAAAGGAATCTGGCCTTGCGCGCGAACTTTAACGAGATTCGCGGCACGAGAAAAGAGCAACCCCGCTGGCCGAACTAGTGGCCTGCGGGGTTGATGTGCTCTAGTCAGGTTCGATTGCTATCAGCTTGACGAATCGTCGTCGTCCGCGGCGATGGCGACCGGCACCGCGATGGCCGTCACCACGATACCCGCGACAAGCAACGGATGCGACTGCATCCATCCTAGCACACCACCTGGAGGGGCAATGCTGCCGTACTGACCGTTCACGACATCCACATTAGTGACGATCAACGCGGCCGGACGGGCTGCCGGTGGAGCGGTTTGAGCGGTCCACAAGCGACAGGGCGCCGCGCAACCTTCGGTCATGACTTCATACTGACCACCGCGTAACCCTTTGGCGGCGAATACCCCCCGCTCGTCGGTCACGGTGCGAACCACTTCCTTGCCTTGGTACAACACAACGACTTCCGACTCAGCTTGCGCTGCGCCGTGGGCGTCGACAATCTGGCCAACGAACAACCCGCCATCGGATAGTGCGATGTCGACACCGTTGGCAGCCGGCGATTGGCCCGGCTCGGTCGATAGTGCAGTCGACGGTACGATCATGCCGATGCAAGCGATCGCGGCAGCCGCACGCTGCAATGTGATAAGCTTCATTTCAATCACCTCTTGTCCTTAAAAGGTTCGGTGCGAAGAGTACCGCCAGTCGCCGTAGTCTGCGACCGACGCGAGCATCTCTTCAACCGCAATCCACTGTCCCCCTGCTGGAATAGTCATTTGCCCAGTGGGCGTGTCGCCAAGCTCGCTTCGTGCATCGCCGCAGCCTGGCCAAGTTGGTGCGGGTCCTCCTTTGGGATATCGGTGTGGTGGATGCTGGCGCTTCAGCCCGCGTGGGAACTTTGACGAACTTTAACGATTGGGAAAAGCCTGCGTGCTAGCTGGCGGCATCACAGGTGCCGGAAATGGTTGATCAGTTGCTGTTCGACGTTGGGAATAGCCCGCGCAAGTCGCTCCGAAAGCAGCCCTGGCGCGGTGTTGGTACGAATGTCGTTGAGGAAGTTCACGAGTTCCGCATGCGCGGCGACCGGCCCATGCAACATGTAGTGCGTCCAAGCCCAAGCGAACCTGTAGTCGCTGGCCGACAGGTCCTCGAGACTTGCCTTGCGCTCGAGCGCTTGCATGTTGGGTATTCTGCCAAACTTCAGTCCCCGTTTCAGTTTACGGAGGTGCGGATGATGACGTCCGCGGAGCGGCTTGGCTACCTCGAAATATTCAGCCATACCTTCGTCGAGCCATAGTGGTACCATCGGCAGATCGGCGTGCAGTAGTGCGTGCGTACACTCGTGCCGCACGTCGACGTCGAGTTCGTCGTTCAAGTAGGCAAACACGCTCGACCGCCCATCTTGCTTAATGAACAGCGCTTGGCGGTAAGGTACCTCCGGAAATCGCTCGGCAATGTAGGCCGTGTGCTGCGCGCGGTTGGCCATCAAATGCAGGTAGATTGGCGCTTTGCACGGCTGGACGGCAAGTACGCGGCGAAGTTCCTGTTCGAGGGGCGACAGCTCGGCCAACATGGCTTCGTGGCCAGCTAACGGAAACGCCGCTTGGCAAATGAAAGGCCCTACCTGGCGTTGATCGATCCATTCAGGCGCAGCCCAGGCCGAGGTTGCCATGCCCAACCCCATGGCGCCGGCGGCGACCGCCTGCTTGCAAAACGCGCGTCGCGAAACCACTCGCATCAACCGGCCCTTTTCCAAAACTTCCAGCCCTGACGTGAAGGATTCACTGCAATAGGCCCGCAGGCAACGGCTTTGCCTTCGGCGACCAAACGTGGATTGTCGCGGCACATCGCGATGGCGGCCGACTCACCGGCTAGCTGCGCGGCCCTCTCGAACGCTTCACGAAACAGCGGCCGCCGTGACTTTGGGCCGTGAGCGTCGGTGGCGAGAAAGTGAACCAGCCCCTGTGCCACGATGCGCTCTGCGATTTGCTGGCAGTCGGGCCCGAACGAACCAGTCAGGCTGCCGGTGGTCACTTGCATCAAGCAACCGCGCTCCACGAGTGGCTCGACAAGCTGTGGCTTTCGCATGACGCCCAGGTTGCGTTCCGGATGCGACAGCACGCCTACCATGCCACGTTTGGCAAGAGCGTCGAGCACTGGCTCGAGGGGAAAGTAAATCTCGTGGGGAAGCTCGAGCAGCACGTGCTTTCCGTGGTCACCCAGCGTCAGCACCTCGCTAGTGTCAAGCAACTGGGGCATGTCGTCTTCAATCCGCACGTCAGCGCCAGGCAGCACTACGAGCGACACCGCGTTGGCATTGAGCAACTCTTGCAGCGCCTGCACCCGACCACGGATGTCGGCGCCCTCATTTTGGCGGTAGTTGCCAAGCTGATGCGGCGTGCAAATTACGGTGGCGGTGCCCTCGGCCACCGCTAACCTGGCCATGGCGAGCGCGTCGGCCTCGTCCTTGGCGCCGTCGTCAATGCCCGGCGTCAAATGACAATGAATATCCACCCATCCGGTGCTCATGGCTCCCACGCATCCCTTCCACTATTCGCGACAGTACGCCCCCTGGTCGACGCCGATAAGACAAGCGGGCGGAGTATAGATAATTGACTGTGCGGGTCAACGCCGAGTTACGAGCACCCGCTAGCATGCACTCGTCGTTCATTCGCGTTGACCCAATGCTGTCAGATCTCTATGGTCCGCCGCCGCGGACCCTTCTCATCGACGCGTCCGGTTACCGTTTCGTAAGTACGTGACTTGACGGATGTTGCCCACTTCAATCCAAGACGATCTCGGTGCAAAACGTGGGCGCAGGGTCTGGCTCGGACTGCTCTTGCTCTCGGCGGTAGGATGTGCTTCGACCGGAGGCAAGTGGATGAGTGTTCGCACCCAGCCGCGTAATCCGCTCGCGTCGAACCTGCAGTTGTTCTCCGAGGAAGGCCCCAAGCCATCCGCTCGGACTGCCCAGGTACTTCGCCGATACGCGCTGGAAGACCTCGCCAAGCGCGATCTATCGGCCACCATTACACGGCTCTCGCAGGTGTATGAGAGCGATCCGAATCGCGAGCTACAGTACTCGATCGCCGAACTTGCGTACATCGCGGGCAAGCGGGCCGAGGACCGCGACCGTTCGGAGGCCATGTCGTACTTCAGTACGTCGTTGCTGTACGCCTACGACTATTTGTTCGATCAGCAGCAAGCCGAAACTCTCAACCCGTACGACCCACAATTTCGCGGGGTGTGCGACCTTTACAATCAGTCGCTTGAGAGCACGTTGCGACTCGTACAGGCCGATGGCAACTTGCGTCCCGGCATGCAAGGCACCGTGCAGACCGTCGGGCATCGCTGCACTTTCGACATCGTGCTGTACAGTTCGGGCTGGCACGCCGAGGACTTCGACAACTTTAAGTTCGTCAGCGACTATCAGATCGCCGGGCTGCGGAACCACTACCACACCTACGGGCTCGGTGTGCCGATTATCGCGGAGCGGCGTAGCCACCAGGGCGAAACGGGCGCTGAGAAGTTCTACCCCGACAAGCTCACGTTTCCGCTCACTGCGTTCCTAAAGATCAACCGCAGGCCAAATGAAGTTGGGTTGAGGAATTCGGCCGACGACGCGTCGACGCCGCAGTTCGTGTTGGAATTGCACGACCCACTCGATCGCCAAATGCTCACCGTGGGTGAGACCCGGGTCCCGCTGGAATCGGACTTAACGACTCCGCTAGCCTACTTTCTGAATCAACCCGACTTCGAAATTGAAAAGGTATCCACCACAGGACTCTTCACACCCGGCGAGGTCGAGCGTTTGCAAGGCCTGTACATGCTCGAGCCATTTGATCCTAATAAGATGCCCGTGGTGATGGTGCACGGGCTTTGGTCGAGCCCAGTGACTTGGATGGAAATGTTCAACGACCTGCGCAGCGACCCTTTCGTCCGCGAGCACTATCAGTTCTGGTTCTACCTCTACCCAACTGGGCAACCTTTCTGGATAAGCGCTTCCCAGATGCGAAGGGATCTGAAGGCCATGCGGCGCGTCGTCGACCCAACGGCTACTCAAGTAGCGCTCGACCAAACGGTGCTTGTCGGCCACAGCATGGGTGGACTTGTATCGAAGTTGCAGAGCATCGACAGCGGCAACCAGTTCTGGGCCACGATGAGCGACCGGCCGTTCGGCGAACTTCGGGCTGATCCCGAACTGAAGCGCGAGTTGGAGCAGGCTTTCTACTTTCAGCCGAATCCTTCGGTGCGGCGCGTCGTCACTATCGGAACGCCACACCGCGGCAGCAAGCTGGCCAACGATGTGACGCAATGGGTGGGCAACAACCTGATTCGCATGCCGATGAAGTTAGTTACGCGTCGTCAGGCATTACTGACCAACAACCCGGGTTACTTTCGCCCTGACGCCCCGCTACAGATTCGCACGAGCATCGACTCGCTCGATCCCGATTCGGTATTGCTCCACAAGCTACGTTCGGCGGAACCTGGGCCTTGGGTGCGATTCCACAACATCGCGGGGCGGCAAACATCCAGCGGACTCCGGCAGTGGTTCAGCAAAGACGGCGATGGAGTCGTATCGCTCGAGAGTGCTCGGCTTGACGGGCTGCCTAACGTCGCTTCGCAGTTGGTTGTCGAGGCCGATCACCTGGGGGTCCATCGACATCCACAAAGCGTCTTGGAAGTGCGACGCATCTTGATGGAGCAACTGGTCGAACTCAAGCGATTCCCGCTGCCAGAGACCGACGTGCAAATGGCGTCGGCCCAACTAACCGAAGGCGAATCCCACAGCCACGCCACTCAGCAATCGCCGCCAATCACTCCATCCCTGAAGCAACGCTATTGACAAATCCGCTGAGCGGACCGTCACTCGACACAAGTTGCGGAATCACTTGCGAAACTTGCTCGCGAGGAATGCGTGCGTGAGCCACACGATTCTTGGTATGGCAATCGGCTTCTTCGGCGTCCGACTGATCGAACGCAATCTCGCCACGCAACACACGCATGTCGTTTGGTGCCTCGATACCTAGTCGCACAGCTTTGCCCTTGGTGCGAAGCACCGTAATAACGATGTCATCGCCAATGCGAATCTTTTCGTTCGACTTGCGAGTAAGAACCAACATCTTCGTCACTCCCTTGGTTGATGGCTAAGAAAAGGCGCCCACAGTTCGGTGGCTGCCGGTTGTGGGCTGGCTTGCTCCGCAAGCTCCATCTGCGAGAGCGATGGCTGAATCACTCGCCGCTCCCCACGGCAAGTTATACGCACGAACCATGCCAATGGTCAGTCGCTCAGCCGATAATTTCATGCCCTGACCTTGAAGTGCCTACGATTCCTGAGTATCGCGAAGCTAGCACGTCGGTTCGTTCCATGTAGGGAATGCAAGACGTTGTAATTACGGGTGCGTTACAGTGCGCGACGAGGCAGGCTGGTCAGAGTTTACGGCCGCTAGCTCGATAACGCACGGCGTCGTGCACTATCGCTTGGGGCCACGATGACCAGCGATGCGGTCGCGGAGCTCGGCTGCTAGCTCGTATTGCTCGCTGGCGATCGCTTCGGCCAACTGCTTTGCTAGCGGTGGCTCAACTTCGTATTGCTGTTCGAGAGAACGCTTCATCTCGCCGAGTCGCACGAGAAATTCGTCTTCCCGCAAGTCGGCGTCTTCGGCCCCGAGCAGTTGGTAGGCTTCTTCGATCTGCTCCATCCCGTCTTCTATCTCCACCACGGCGGCCTTGGGGTTCAACATTTCCAGCGCCGCCAGCGCGGCAGCCTGCACCCGATGGAAAAGCACAAACGGACGGTATTGTTCGTGCATCTCCGCCCATTCGGAGTGCGGGGTGTGCAGCGACGAAAAGTCCATCAACGCCAAAGTGTGATCGGCGTCGGCCACCGCTTGTTCGAATTGACCTAGCGACAACCAGGCGATGCGGCGGTGATAGTACTGCACGAATTCGCGATCGATCTCGACGCAACGGACCTCGTCGAGTTCAAACCCTTCTTGATCGTCCGCGAACTGCTGCTCCAGATAGTCGAGGTAGGTCGCGTGCCCGCCGGGCAACTCACCATCCGGACGGCCCGTCGTCTCGAGCTGCATGACGCCAAGATCGATGCGCAATTGCAGCACCTCGCGTCCGTCTCGCCCACGAGTCTTCCGGGCCACCACTTCGCCAAATTCGTAAGGCCAATCGTCAAACAGGTCGTCGAGGTGTTCCGGCCGTTTGGGCATGGTTTACTCATCGCAGCAGGATCGTCTGGGAATGGCAAGCAGCTTCGTGAAGCCACTACCCCAATTCTACCCAAAGACATCCCATTTGGGCGAGCGGAGAAAACCGGAAATCTCGACATCTATCCGCGCGATGTACCTAGGGTGGGCCCTTGTAATCGGACCACGCCGCGGTTAATCGCCAACACCTTCGTCCAGTAGCATCGCATCCTGCAGCAGACGGACCTCGGCCCGATCGTGCTCGTCCACCTGATCGAGCAAGCACTCGATGTCGGCGCAAATGCGATCGAGTTCGTCGTCCTGCCAATCGTCCAACTCGTCCAGCTCGAGAGAAAGCTCGGCTACTTGTTGGCGGAAGCGGGTGTGGTCGGCGCGCAAAGCAGCAATCTTCTTGGCCTTGTTCGGTTTGGCGTCCGCCACGATGCGCATGTAGCCGTCTTCCTCTTCGATCGACATCAATCGCTCCAGGTGTCGGGCAAAGCACTCCATCGCAAACGCCACGCTCGACAGCTTGCGATTGTAAGTGATGGTGGGTGTGGTCCATTTGACAGTTACCCGCAACGCTCGTTTGATGTGCTCGAGCGACTGGTGTTCCATCCAGCTTTGACTAACCTGCGACGAGTCTTTGGCGTGAACTAACATGGTTCTCTCCTTGCCGAGCACGTTAAGACTGGCGTCGTGGTAAACGCCTCCGCGCACCTACCACTACTTCCAACCTAATTGAGCACGTGTGAAAGGAATGGAAAGCTGCGTTGCCGCAGCAAGGGACGTTACGTGGCCCACGATCTCTGTCCAACGCTATGATCGAACGAGGAACTCGTCGATTTAAGGCGCCAATAGGTCAATCAAGGCTGCGGAATCGAAAGAGGGTTGTCCGCCCGCGATAAGGCACGTCATTCTACACCAAATCGCGGCGCCACCACTCGAATTTTCTGGAAAAGTTCTTGGCGAAGTTGTGTCGAGAAAGCCACCACCCAAATGGGCTAATCAACTGCCAGATTCCGCATCCGCAAACTCAACCTTCGTTGGCTTCGTTCTGCTGCTGCCCCATTTTGCCAGCAGGTTCAAACGCCGAGACAAGTGCGATGTCGTCTTCGGGATCGACGGTGCGCAAGTCGAGCAGCACTCGGTCGCCGCTCCAAACTCCAACAAGTTGTGGGCGAGCTTGCAGCAGTTGAGTCCGTAACTGCTCCTGCTGGTCGGCTTGGCAAATGATGTTCACGCCGAACGAGGGCAAGGGCCGCGTGGCGCCTAGGTCGTCACTGGCGGATATTTCCACCGGTGTCGCCGACACGACTCCTTTGCTTGCCTCGATTTGCGGCGCAATGCGTTCGGCCCGTGATTGCAAATTGAGGATCGGAGTCGAAAGCCGCGCAAGCACCGGAATGGCGAGAGTGGCGCGCTCGGCATCGCGGTACAACGATAGCGTGCCTGCGAGGGCCGCTTGGACCAGCGGGTCGGGCATCAAGGTGGCAGTCAATGGCGATTGCTTTAGTCGTTCGACCACTTCGCTTCGACCAACAACAATACCGCAATGTGGCCCTCCGGTGTAACCATCGCCACGCGCAATCACTAGTGCTACGCCAGCGGCTAGACTCTCCGCCACCGTGGCCACGTCGAGCGGCACCGACTCAGCCAGTGGGGCCAGTGGTCCGCGCCCAATGTTGTGAATCACCATCGAGCCGCTTTGGTCGGCCAGCTTCACCAGCTCAGTAACCGGTGGACGGCAAGTCTGTCCCCGCAACGCATAAGGCATCGCTTCGTTGCGAAGCAAAACCGCCGCGCCTGACTCGAGCGGTTCACGGTAGTCGTCGATAGAAACCGAATCGGCGGCTCCGACTTCGATGAGTTGCACACTCGTCTGTTGGGCAAGACTCGTAAGTCGCACACCGTCGGTGGTGCCAAGTTCGCCCCGCGCGACGACAATCGCGCGCCCATTGGCAGCCGCCCCAAGTGTTGCCAGTACGGCTGCCGCCGGCGACGAAAACAGTAAGGCGGCCTGCCCCCCTGTCAACTCGGCAACCAGGCGCGCCGCAGTCGTGTCGCCGGACTGGTGGTAGTGCTGAGCCATGGCGGTTAACGACGCGAGCGCCTCGTCGGCAAGTGGCGGCCCAGTGAGCCCGGACGACCAAAGCTGACCCGTAGCATTGATCGCCTGTGGCCGGTCCGTGGCGTGCCGCCGCAGGATGAATCTCGCCGCCCGATCGGCCAGCTCGCCAATCGAAGGTATTGGCGCGTCCAGTGCGCGACGGCTTACCTCTTCGCGCATGCGATCGACAAACTGCCGTACGCCGGTGGTGATCTCCATTTCCTGCACACGATCGACCAATCCCTTGATGCGCGGGTTTTCCAGCAGATCAGCGACAGTCGGGAGTCGGCCGAATAGGTCCTTAGGTGGTTTCATAGTAGCGGCTCGTGGATTGAAGGCGACGGGTTGCTCGATTCTACCAAGAATTGGGCGGCCGCGCTATCGGGCCAAAGGCAACGCTTTTCCGCCCGTGCTGCTTGCAAGCGGCAAGAAGCTGGCTCACAATGCGAACGCCTCTTAATGGCAAACAAGGACCAAACTGCAGGAAGACGTCATGATTGTGGTGAACACCGAAACCGTGCCGGGCTTCGTCATCGCCGGTGTCAAAGGCCTGGTGCAAGGAAACACCGTACGGGCCAAGCACGCAGGACGCGATATTGCCGCGGGTTTCAAAAATCTCGTCGGTGGGGAATTAAAGGGCTACACCGAGCTGCTCACCGAATCGCGCCGCCAAGCGGTCGAACGGATGATGGCCCAAGCTCAACAATTGGGAGCCAATGCCGTTGTCAACGTGCGATTCACGACCAGCGCCGTCACCGCCGGCGCCGCCGAGCTCTATGCTTACGGCACGGCTGTGGTACTGGCGAAACCGTCCGCGTGACAATCGGAGGCTCAACCGATGGAATTCATTTTTGGTGTGGCCGTCGTAGGACTGCTGCTCGCCTTGGGGTTCTTCGTCGGCGGATGGACCGAGAGTTCGCACTTCAGGAAACTGGATGAGCGCGAGGCCAACAATGGCGAATTCTTCATCACTCAAGTAAAGACCTTTCCCGGTGCGTCGCAGTCGGGCCCTCCGCCAACGATCCTCATTGGCGAAGCGGTAATCGCCACCGACTACCTAAAGTCGTTCTTGGGTTCGCTTCGGAATATTTTTGGTGGCGAAGTGAAGAGCTATCAATCGCTGTTGGTCCGCGCGCGCCGCGAAGCACTGCAGCGCATCGTCGAACAAGCTCAAGCGGGCGGATACAATGCCATTTGTAACGTGAGATTTCAAACCGCCGACGTCGGCGGCAACACGGCCACCGCAAAAAAGGGAGCTGTGATGGCGGCCATGCTTGCGTCGGCCACGGCTTATCATCGCTCGGCCTGAACTCGTTGCTGTAATGCTAGCGCCAGATCACGACCCGTCGATCGAGAACGAGCCACACCTGGCGGCCGGTACCTTTGATTTGGACGACAGCGAGGTGGCGGCCGAGCGTGTGCTCGCCCGCGATCGCAATCGCGAAACGGAGCACGACGCCGTGGATCACGTGGTATGGGACGAACCCACGCGTCACGCACCCATCGCCGGCGAGCCCGACCCGTCACAGCTCACTTACGCAAGTTGGCTCGCCAAGAACATCGCGGCCACGAGCTGGACGAAGAGCTGGATATTGACGCTCGTCACCGCTGCGGTTGCCGGTCCGTTCGCAGTGCTGGCGACGCTTTTCATGGCCTTCGAGCAGGACCTCGCCTCGGCAGTGTCGCTGATTGCCGTGACGGTGATCGCCCCGGTGACCGAAGAGGTCATGAAGATTGCGGCCGCGCTGTGGGTGGTCGAGAAACGACCGTTCTGGTTCAAGTCGATCACACAGATTCTGTTATGCGCGGCTGCCGGCGGCGTGCTGTTTGGCGCGATTGAAAACTTGATTTACCTGCACGTCTACATCCCCGACGCGGGGCCATCACTCGCCCGCTGGAGATGGACGGTTTGCGTGGGACTGCACACGAATTGTTCCTTTATCGCCGGCGTTGGGCTGGCCCGCATCTGGTACAACTGCATCCGCGAACAGCATCGGCCGATTATCGGCCTTGGAATGCCGTGGTTCTTTATCGCGATCGTCGGCCACGGATTGTACAACTTCACCGTAACGATGCTGGAACTTGGCGGCTGGTTGCAGTTTTGATTGATCTGGTGCTCCCGATATCGCTAGCTGACGGGTTGGGTGATATGAGCCGCAGCCGCCAACCTTGGACCTCTTCGGCAATGACCGACGTTAGCGCGTTCGGCTTACAGTTATCTCCTGTATCTCCAGCGGCTTGTCTTCCTCGCCCGGCAGCACCGTTTCCACGCGAATCGCCGAGTACCCTATTCGTTCCGCCTTACCGTCTGCAGGTACGTGGGAAATGAACATCTGGTAGTTCTCTGGCGGCACGTCTTCGATGCGAAATGTACCATCGGCATTCACCACGACGTTGTTCTTCACATAGTTCTTGCCTGCTTCGGAGGCAAGAAACGCCGTGTACGCCGGCCAAGGGTCATACGGCGTGCCCATGTCGCCGGGCCGCGGTGCATTGGGAGCAATGCGGATCCGCACGTCCGACCAATCGTCACGCCCCACCAGCTTACCAACCACGGGCCGCCCACCACCAAACACCATGGAGGTTGGCACGCCAGGCAGTACGTTCGCGAATTGAACTGGCCGCAGCGTCCGAATCTTGCTCTCGCCATGCGGCTCACTTTGCCTTGACACCTGAACCACGCCCGGCGGAACCATGTCGAACACGAACTTTCCATCGTCGTCGGTTGTCGCGTCACCGCCGCAACTTACCATGAGCATCGTTTGCAGCCCGTCAGGATCGCGTCGGCCGCGGGCAGACATCGTAATCGACTCGCCAGCTCCAGGCTTACCGCCCCACAACACCTGGCCTTCGATCTTGCCCCATGGCTCGAGCTGAATGCTGGGATGATCGCGCACGTACTCCAGGTTCAACATGGCCACGCCGGTGGGATGCGTAACCACAAGCAGTGCAGGGGCCGACTCGTCGGGCAGGGTGAACGCTCCGTCGTCGTTCGTCGTTGTGGTACGCGGTTGCTCCCATCGATCACGCAGGCTGGCGTCTGGCGCCAGCGACTTGATTTTGATGCTTCCATCCGAGATACGCACCTCTCGACGACACATGGCAACGGCAACCTTAGCATCAGTGGCGGGATTTCCATCGGGATCCGATACTGTGCCGGCGATGTCGTCTGAACTTTGTAGGCGAATCGTAAGGTCGCGCCGCGGTGCATCTCTCAGCACCACATCGGTCGTAAAAGGCAAGTAACCTTCCGCTTCAATCCGGAACACCTGCGTCGGGTACCCACGACGACCCTTGGGTGGCCAAACAAGTTCACCATTCGTGTATTCGGCGATCGTATGTGTTTGCCACTGCCACCCATAACCTTCCATACGATTGGTACCGGCTAGGGCAATAAACTTGTCAATCGGCTCGCCGGTTTCAGCGTCTACCACTTTGGCGCTAATGATGGCGTCGGGATTCTTGCGTGCCCTCGACGCGGCGGTGACTTCCTTCGCCGACGACGGTTGCCTTCGCTCCATCAGTCGCTCATGCAGCTCCAGCCGATCGACTTCGTCGGGCGTGAGTCCACCGAGGGTCAGCTCCAGCTCTTCGCCCGGCTTAAGCGTGAACTCCTTAGTGGGCAATGAGATGCTCATGCCGTCGGCTTTGATGATGCCCCGACGATAGTACGACTTCAGATTGGGCGGCACGCAGGGGAAGTTGAATTCGCCCGCCTTCGGCTTGGGCCGACGGTCGGGGACCTGCGTGTTGATCGAGACTTCTGGCCACCCATCGCCTTCGGCAATTCGAGTCGAAAGGCTCGCAGATTGTTCCATGCCCTCCTGCGGTAGGATGTTGCTCTTGATGCTGGCCCACGGTTCGAGCTGGATGGGCTCGCTCAAATCGCGCCCGTGTCGTTTGGCGAGCGCAAAACCGTGTTCGGAGTGGAGAACTAACAGGTAGTACCTTAGCTCGTCACTGTCTGGGTAGATGATGAACCCACCGTCGGCGTTCGAAACTGCCACGAAGTCGCTCAGATGGTTGGTCAACTTGCCATCCTGAAAGTAAACGTCGAGCCCTTTGTAACCAACAGAGTCGTCGACTGGCTTTGCAAACACGACCTCGGCGCCGGCGACTGGCTCGCCGTCGGTGCCCACCACGCGTCCTGATGCGGCATGTTCAGGGTTCCTAACCAAGTCAGCCGCGGTCTTGAGCGAGTCGAACCGGTGGGATCCTCGTGCCGACATACCGCCAATCGAATAGCCATCGAAGCCAAACTTCTTCTCCAAGCGCGTGTGCTCGGCACGCTGAATCTTTCGCCCGATCCCATCAGAAGCGGCATGCGTTATTCGGTAATTTAGGCGTGCCTTGCTCGGATCGGGCAGCTTGGCAATTCGATCTTCCAAATCCTGCCAGGTAATAAACTCTGTACCGTCAAGCAGCATTAGGTTCTTGGCGATCACTATGGTGAAATCAGTACGCGGCGGTTCCGGCTTCGCCTCCTCTCGAACGGTCGCAGGTACACTTTGCTTTGATTCAATTACCACTATGCAATCACCCCGTGCGACATCGTCCCACAGCACAAACCGCTCATCAGCGTTGGGTTCGTGCAACTCGATTTCGAAGCGGCCATTGATCTTGTAGGTATCGGGCCTTGACAAGTCGAACCACTTGGTAATGTCCACTTCCTTTCGAAACACGTCGCCTGGTACAAGTGTTTTCAGACTGGCCTTCCCACCGCGATGATTCGCGTCGCCGGTGTCGGGCACCTCCGGGCCATTGCCTGCGTCACGAAACGCATTGAAGCCGAACTGATTGTTTCTTGCGCCGCGCTGCTTTCGTCCATCGTAGAATGAGAACGGCTGGTCGCCGGAGTTCTTGACCTCCATCGTAAGAATCACCGGCTCGCCCGGATGAAACGCCTTAACCGTCGGCGTAAAGCTCACCTCCATCTGATGGCCTGGGTGTTCGCGGAGCCGTGGCTCAATGCCGAGCCCGGCGGCGATCTTGTGTGCAGCCTTCACGCTGGCGACCTCCGCCGATAGGTCCATGCGGCCCTGCTTGTCCGGATCGCTGTGCCCCCAGATCATCACGCACGCGCCGTCGACAACAAGCGCGAAACGGCCAATATCGTCACCCTTGCCGAACGGCCCTGCTCCGTTCAGGTAAACGCGGAATCGCGTGTTGTCGTTGGCCATCGACTTCATCTCGACCTGGCCGAACTGATCGGTTAGCTGATTCAACAGCACCACGGTGCCGTCGGCGTCGCTGCGTTGCATCGCTATGCCCGGTTCGTCTGAATCCTCCGGGCGAACGCGGTAGATGCCGTTGGGGGGAGACAAGCGTCTGTGCTCCTCGTTGGTTTCCGAAAGCCTGCGCGTAAGCGTCGTCAAAATCGCTTGGTGAAGCTGTTGTGCTTCCCCCGGCTTCAAACTTGAAATCGAACATTTGTTGGCAATAGTTGACCGAACGACTGGCGCCGCGATTACTTCGCCGTCGAGTGAAATCACCAACCGGCGTCCATCGGCTGCAGCAGGCTTAGTGATGGCGCGCATTTTTTGTGCGCCTTGTTTGGCGAAATCCAGGTCTATCCCAAAACTGTCGCCATCCGAGGTGAGTGTTGCCAGCAGCACATCGTCTTCGTCTAAGTGAACTTCCCTGTAAAGCGTGAGTGTTTCTTGCTCGCCATTGCCATCGTTCCACGTTACGCGGTCGGCTTGATCTTCGCGCGGCTTGGCGCCTTGGGGCATTTGCATGCGGAATTGCAAACGTGCGGCAGGCAGAACCGTCAAGTTCATCGCCGGCGTGCTACCCCATACCCCCACGGCGGTTACCTGATACTCACCTGCGTCAACAAAAAGGGGTGTCGGCAGCCCACCGATGGCCGAATTCTTCGCCTGCACGCGATGGCGAATATGATGCAGCACTTTCTCCCGCTTTGGCGGAACCACGACGTGTTGCATCTCGGCGCGGCCACTACCGACAAACATGCCCATTAATTTGATCCGCCGGGCTTGCTGGTCGACCACCGGTTGCCACATACTTCCCGTGACCCAATCGAACTCTATCGGCTCGTCGGTTTCGTTCTTGACAACCAACTCATAATGCACAAGATCGCTGATGCGCACCGGCTCTTCCGTCGAAACCAATCGCAAACGGGCCGAGAGACCGGGAATGGAGTTGTGATTTGGATCTCCAAGTAGGGCTTCGACGGTTTGTCCATCGTCGACGGCTTCGCCCGACAAGATCACCCTTCCAGTTTGTTCATCGATGCGGTAGTACCCCGATGAGTTGCCGTTTGGCGCATCCACGCGAAAGACGTCGGGATTTACCCACTTGATCTGGTGAGTCGCTTGTTCTTGCCCGGCGATCTGACGGGTCAAGCGGTTGTTTTCCAATCGCCAAGTGCCCCGCTCGGGTGGCTCGTTACCAATTCTCCGCTCGTAGCCGCCATCGGCGTCAAAGGTATGATACACCTGCATGATTCCGCCACCACCAACCCATTGGCCAACGAGTTCATTGTTAGCCCGTTGGGGTTTGCTATCGGTACCTCCTGTGGCAATTTCAACCTCTATCGGTTGACTAATGACACCATCGACGTCGACGCGAACTTTGTGTTTCCCTGGCACCAGAAGTTTCGAGAAATTCGCTTCTCCTCCTGGCGTTGTAGCGGTTTTGGCCATCGAATATTGGCCTTCTTCCAGCACGATAGGGATGTTTATCCATTCCTGCCCAGGTTTGAGAGGACTCACAGGGCCGGATGCCTCGACTGGTGAAAGGCGGCCAGTCCATTTGCCGTCGACTTCGAGCTTAAACTCCAAAGCGTGCCATAGCTGCTCAACCGTTTCGCTGCCCCGGTTCTGAAGATCGACGAACAAGATGAGTGGCTCGGCTTGTTGGATAACCATCTCATTGGCATGCAGTCGACAGCGGATACCCTCATTGGCATCTCCCCACGGGGCGGTTAGAGGTGGAACCGCCTGATCGCTGGAGTGGACATCCAAGCCCAGCATGCCCGAAGTCACGATCTTGCCGTTGATGTTGTGTGATAGCGCAACCCGATGCTTGCCTGGATTCACACAATAGGTCAGCACATTCACCGTGGTTCCTTTCCAACCTTCAGGCCGGAGAGGCAACCGCACGGAAGCCATCGAGATTATCTGGCCGGGCTTAACCGTCCTTGTTATCTCGCCCGGCATTCCTTGGCCTCCGACACCAGAAGCCGGAAACACTTGGCCGTGCGGTCCGAACAGCTGAGTGCCCGGAGTGTTTCGATAGTTATCCCAGTTGATAAACACCGGCACCCGCTGGTGGGTGAATGTAATAGGCTTGTTGCTGGTGTTCCGCACCAGGAACCGCAACGGAACGTCTTGGCCGATTTTGTAGGATCCTTCTGGATGTGCAGATGCAAGGCCTGCCTGCAGACCATCAACAACTTCGCCCCAGACAATGTCCGCTACACCTTCTGTGTTGCCTTCTACATTCGTCGATCGGGAATTACCGTCAACTGTTGTCTCATCAAACTTAACCTCGACTTCGACTTCCCCGCTCCATAACAGCACGGGCCGGTCTTCATCGGGTTTCTTTGCATTTTCCTTACTAGGATGAAAACCTGCCCAGCCATAGCTGACGCGATGCGTGCCAGCCTTCATATGGAGCTGTTGATTGCCTTCGACACTGCGCCATTGATCGTCGAGCACAATCTTTGGGCCGGCACCTGCTTGAGCAACCCAAAACGAACTGGGGTGATAAGCTACTCCCGTGATATCTTCGCCAGGATGGCGATAGAAGATTCCGTCGACCTTTAGTCGGCTTTCGGGCATCTGAGCGGTGGATAACAACAAACTGTGACGACCTTCCTGGGTCACGAGCGGAGTCAATATCGGCCTCAGCGGTTGGTCGATTAGCCAGGCGAGCGATTGTTTCGGGGACAGAGCGATTCGCACGCCATCGAGCGCTTCACCCCAAGCCAGTTGATCTCGCATCCGCTGAATCCCACCGCACTTGCCGTCGCCAAACATCACAATCACCGTCTTGCCAGTAAGCGTCGTGAGCGTGTAGCTGCTGGTGTTCTCTTCGTCGTTACGAGAGGTTTGCACGTCCAGCTCGTGCCGATCGATGATCTCCTTGAGCTGCTCCTCGGTCATTTCGAGCCGTAGTTCGGCGAACTCGGGGATGCCGGCGAGGAACTCCAGGCCTTTGGGCATGATGTTGGCGTCGCCAGCACCTGTGTTCTCCGCTCGCGTGTTGGCTCGACCATCGACGTCAACCTTCAGCACCAACGGCTGTTCGCTAGTGATTTTGGGGAAGTAGTCCTTGTCCTCAAAATCGTAGACGTCCGACCAATCGCGGAACGAGACTTTCCATAGTTTGGGGATGAGTGTCTCGGCCACGTGGCCGCTGAACTCCCCATTCTGGTTGGTGTGTACGCCGGCAAAACTGTTCATTGCGTTGTTATCGAGATCTGGGTAGCCATAAACCACCCAACCTCCCAATGGCCGGTCGTTCTTATCCACGAGTTGGCCATTTACTTGCGTGGTGGGGACAAGTTCGACATCCGGCAATGTGAACTCGTTAGCGCCAGCGGGGATCTCTCGCGGATCCTTTAGTGCTTCACCCTTCGGCCGAAAGTAATCCACGTCGTGATAGTCGCGCGGAGCACTATGCAGCCGCAAACACACCCAGCCGAGCGGCATGGTGGCTTCATACCAACCGTCTGCGTCCGTTTCCACCTTTACAGCGATCGCGGCGCTTCGCATTGCGTTCTTGGAAGGCGCCTGCTTTACCGACAGCCGAAAACCGGGGTAACCCTCTCCGGTATCCTGTTTCACGACGCGCCCGCGAATCTTAACTCCGCGGGTGACTTGGATGTCCACGTTGTGCCGGTCGCCCGCCGAGATGCGAGTCGGCTGGGGGACGACTGTCCGCCAAGGCTGGCCGGACGGCATGCCTGCCTCAACGTGAAGAACCCCTGCAGCGATCCGCGGCACAACAAAGTAGCCCTTGTCGTTGGGGGAAACCTCGGCTACGCCCCACATACCGGCACAGTGAGCCCATTCGGGTAGATTGTTCTTGGACCCGGGCCAGAGTTCGGTCTTGAGGTGTACTGTCTGCGGCAGCACCGCATCTTCGTCGTCCGTGAGAACTCGGCCGCGAACGCGTACCGTCGGGGGAATGCAAATCGTGAAGTGAGGACTCTCGGATTCAGGCCGCATATTCAGAAACGCGTTTTGGTTGAAATGCACGCGGCCGATCGCGTCCGATTCAACTTGCATCTCCGAGAAAGAATCGGGGAGCACGCCACGAACTCGCGCAAGCCCATCAGTGTTTGTCGTGCCGGTGAAGCGGCCCCTCCAGTCCACCGGCACCGCCCAACCGACACTCCTGGGCACGCGAATCGCCAGGGCGCTTACATCGACCCCTTCGATCGGCTGCTGCTCCGCGTCCACTAGCTTCACCGTCGTATCATCGACTTGCGAGAGTTGCACCGTTGCGTTGTCACGTTGGTCGAGTGCTCCCGCGACGGTGGAAGTAGGGATCCTGGCGGGACCGAAATCATCGGCGACGGCCCAAACACTCATGAAGGTACGAAGATCGGATTCCGGATAGGGGAGAGCGAACTCACCCTGGTCGTCCGTCGTGCTTGTGGCGACAAACGTGGGCGGCTCGTTCGGTTTTCCCTCGTCATGCACAAGGCCAACTTCCGCTCGGGCAACCGGTTGCCCTTCTCCATCGACCACGCGCCCTTCGATCAGCCCATCGCGCTGGGTGTCCTTGGAATCTGCGCGCGAAGTCGTAGTCTCGGTATCGGCGCCTGCCGGTCGCACCCGCGTTCGCACACCAATACTGCGGCCGCTAAAGTCCTCGACCGCCACAACCGCCAGCCGTCCTTCATTGGTTAGCACGCCGACATAGCAGTACGGAGCGCCATTATCATTTTGATAGTCTTGGTAGTGCTTTTTGAGTGGTACAACTCGTCCCGCTTCACGACCATTGAGCATCGTGCGGAGTTGGTCGTTGGTAATCGCGTCGGCCTCGACCCAAGTATTCACCGGTAGCTTCGCCAGTTGAGTGCCCCGCATGCCAAATAAGCCTCCGTTGTGGGCACTATCGTAACCAAAATCGCCCTGCTCCTTTTCTTCTACCCACTTCTGAAACTTGCCAGGCTTGCGTGAATGTTCTGGAATCGTTAGCAAATTGCCTGTCGTAGCATCAACAAGAGTAGCCGATGTTTCGATATCGCCCAGGCTCTTCATCGAACCGACAAACGGGCGATTGCTCTCAAAATTAAGGTGCACGAAACGCCCCGCGCCGTATCCAACGACGCGATCGTCGAAGGGAATTGGGAACTCATTGAAATCGCGATAGCGCGCGTAGAGACTTTGTTGCACAATGTGCGAAACAACATAGGCCAGTTCGCTCTTGGTAGGATACTCTTGTAGCTGCTGTTGGAAGTTATCAAACTGGTCGTCAGTCATAGGATAGCCAAGAGTACAGCAAAGCGGGTCGGCAAATCGCTCTTTCAACTCAGCCAGCGCACTACGGATCGTAAAAGCCCGATACAGGGGCAACGTCTTAATGTAGGCCTGCATCCACAAACGTTGCGCGTCTAGCACGGCTTGCCCTTCACGCGATAGCTTCTCACTGTTACTAAATGCGAGGTGGAGCTTCCACTTCAGCGTTAACAACCGGTCGGGGAGCCCCAAGTAAGCGAGATTGAGTGATCGCAGATTACCTTGCTGGAATCGATCGATGTTCAGGTGCTTCGCACCGTGCTGCCGGATGGCCGAGAGAATGCGTTCTCGCTCCTCTTCGGGAAGCGATTCTGCCGTAGTGAACTCACCAAGCTGCAGTTGCGCGTCGACGAAGTGCGTGAAATCTTCTTCGATCTCTTGCAGCCTTTCGTCGTCGATGAACGGCAAGTTCGCCCTGCGGATAACCTCGGCCACCTCGTGCCCAACCGCCGGGCCGAACTTCTCAAAATCGGCAGGCGCGCCATCCTCGGCAGCCTCCTCCTCGTTTGCGGTTGGCGCTTGCTCATCCGCGCCCGCCTTGCCCGGTTCCATGGTCAACAAACTCAAACCCAACGCGGCTGCACCGCAAAGAACCAATGCGGACAATTTCCATTTGCGCGAACAGTCGCGAAGGATCGTCAAACGTTCGTCCAGCAGCACTGCAATTCGTTTGCGAAGTTGGCTTTTGGTCTCCCACAACCCGACGGCGCCGGCGAGCGTTGGCGGGCGCACCGCGTCGAGCTCGCGAGCCCAGCCAACCAGTTGTTCGGCGTAGGTGGTACGGCTGGTGAGTTCGGCTGCGGCCGCGTCGGCTAAGGTCTCTTGGTCGAGACGAATCCGTCGCCGCGTCAGCCAATAGAGTGGATGCGCCCAAAGCGCGATCATCAGCACGCGCAAAACTGCGAGTAACCATAAGTCGCCGCCGCGCAGATGCGCCAGTTCATGTGCCAGCACCGTGCGCAACGACGTCGCATCCTCGCGGTCGGCGTAGGCCTGCGGCAAGAGGATCGTTGGCCGCATCAACCCGAGCGCCACACCGGTTGCCACCCAATGGCTAAGGCGCACCAGGGGGCGCGTTTCGTTAGCAGGTGCTAGAGTTCGCAGGATACTATCGACCTCGGGCGTCGACGGCGCAGAGTTGCTAACGAGCCGATAGGTCTGCCACGCGCCCAAGCCTAGCCAAGCGAGGGCGATTGCCGAGCCAATCGCAAGTGGAAACAGGAAGTAGACGCTCACATTCACTTCGCGAACTTCTGCTGGCACCGGCGTCACTTTTGCGATGCCTTGCTGTACAGGCTGCGTTGGGGAGTAGGGTGGCAACACCTGCAATTCGGTTGGTGGCTGTTGATACACTACTGTCGGCACGGATGACGCGGGCAGTACCATCTCGACGGCAATCTCCGAGGGCTCTGGGGGAGGCGGTGAAGTACCAAAGAGATGCACCACCGACCAGCCGGGCACCGCCAACAAGCCACCGAGCATTGCGAGTCCGATCACTGCCGCCCAAGCGACGGCGATGCGCCGGGCAGGCTGACGCATGCAAGCTCCCACGAGTAGGGCAGCGCCAAGCAAGAGTGTCGACAACAAGTAGTAATCGGCAAACCAGGTCAGTAGGTAGTCGGACAAAGCGTTCATTGCTGTTCCCCCGGCTTCTGGTTGTCTGCAATACGACGGTTTGCACGCGCCCGTTCGATCATCGCTTCGAGTTGATCAAGCTCGTCGGCTGAAAGCGGCTTGCCTTCGATGGCGTGCACCAAGTATTCGTCCACGGCTCCATCGAACACGCGTTCGAGGAAGCCACCCGCAAGTTGGCGGAACGTTGGCTTCCGTTCGGCCACCGCGCGATACACGTAGGCCTTGCCTTGTTTTCGATGAGTCACCAAACCCTTTTGTTCCATCACTTGGAACAAGCTCAGCACCGTCGTGTAGGCAAGCGGCTCTCCGCCCGTGTTGAGGGCGTCGCAGACCTCGCGGACGGTAGCTTCGCCGCGCTGCCAAAGCACCTTGAGTGCTTCCAGCTCGCGTTCGGTAGGGGAAGTGTCGGCCATGATGGAACGCCTCATCCGTTAGATACGGGACATTACGTACTGGTCGTTCAGTACATCTTGCCGCGATTCTACTGGTTCCCCAGTAGATGTCAAGAAACATTCTGGATTGGCCCGTTTTTGCTGGAAACTAGGCCACGCAAGTGATCCAATGAGTGGTGGCGAGTGGCGCCGCACGGGCTGTCAGCCTTCGACCGGATGATGGTGCCGTTGCGTCGTTGGGTGATTGGTCATTCCGCTGGGATATTGCCCCAAGTGCGGAAAACCCTGGGGCAATACTCGGAATTGGAGGACGATCAGTCAGTACGGAAGGCATTGCTGCGCAAGCACTTAGGAGATTGCGACCGTTGGCCACCAGCGAAGTTTTGCCCCAACCAATCGTGTTATGGAACGTGGCGTTGGGTAATTACGCTAAGTTGTTTTACATCAACACGTTGCGACGTTCGTCTTTGCCCCAAAGGGGAAAAAACGGGAAACAACCGCGGCTACGGCGCCGTGCCGTCGGTCGCGGTGGTCGGCGTGGTTCCCACAAGCGTGCCCCAGTCGAACAGGAACTGCTGCTTGCACTTGGGGCAGATGACCTTCTGCCCCAAGAATTTTGCCGGCACGTCCTTTTCGTGGTCGCACTTGGCGCAGTGGATGTGGAGGCGGCTGGCCGGGGCGTTTATGGGGACAAACACCTCGGCTGGCACGCTGCCATAGGCTATGTCGCCTGCTTCCAGCAGTTGGAGTTGTTGCTCGCTGATCTCGGCGAGCCCCGAAAGCCGATTGGCCATGTTGCGGATTGCTTGCTCGAATAGATTCCGCGCCGCACGCCCGTTGCCAAAGTGACGGTCGCGGCGGTCGTAATGCCAAGTGACCCACTGCATGACCTTCAACCGCGCCTCTGGAGTGAGCTGATAATGGTTCTGACGGCAGAACAATCCAAAGATGCCCGCCAACTCCAATGGAGTGTAGTCGACAAAGTGCAACTGGCGATTGAACCGCGACGAGAGCCCAGGGTTCGAGGCCAACAGTTCTTCCATCTCGTCGGGATAACCCGCGAGAATCACGACAAGTCGTTCGCGGTCATCTTCGGCGCGCTTGAGCAAGGCCTGCACCGCCTCACGGCCGTAGGGGTCTTCGCTTCGCGCGGCGATCAAGCTGTACGCTTCGTCGATGAACAAGATGCCGTCGATCGACTCATCGACCTTCTTGTTCGTCTTTGGCCCGGTTTGTCCTGCGTACTCGGCGACCAATCCCGAACGGTCGGTCTCTACCAAATGGCCTTTTTCGAGCACGCCGAGCGCCCGATAGATTTTCCCCACAATCCGAGCAACCGTGGTCTTACCGGTACCTGGATTGCCGGTGAATACCATGTGCAAACTGATGTCGGTCTCGGGAAGGCCAGCGGCAGTGCGTTTTTGTTGCAGCTTGAGAAAGTTCGTCAGCGATCGGACCTCGTGCTTGATCTCGTCGAGCCCGATCAGCTTGTCGAGTTCCGCGAGCGCTTCTTCCACGGTGAGTTCTGCTGGCTCGTCCAACTCGTTGGCGATGGCCACTTTTTCGGCGGGCGTGGTGTTCTTGCGATCGAACGTCGCTGTCGACCCGTGCGAACGTGGCGGCGTGACGAAGATGCCGTCGTCCGCTTCGCGGCGGATTTTCTCGATCGCTTGGGCGCCGTCGTACTCCGATGGCGAGTCGTCTTCGTCGCCGTCGAGGGATGGCTGCTTCAAGTGACTGTCGAGCTCAATCTGGATCGACTTGACAATGGCCGCCTCGGGCGGCTTGAGCGCGCCGTCGGCGCGGGCCACGACATTCGCCAGCCGAGCGACAATCGTATCGAGCCGGCCGACGCGGTCGCGGAGCGGCGGAATGCGATCGAATGGGCGAACCAAAGCGTACCACTTGAGCTTGGCCGACTCTTCAGACGCCCGTCGCATCGTCTCGTTCAGTTTTTCGCCGCTAAGCCATTGGCCCCACAGATGGTGACACAACACTTCGGCAAGAAATCGTTCCTGCTTCGACCACTTTTTGTCCGCTTCGCAGATCGAAAGATAGATCTTCAGCACCAGCGCCCGATGCAGATCGTCCATCAACTCGACGAACTTACCATCGGCCCTGTCGAGCAGGTGAGGATACTCGCGCTCACACAGCTCACCGCTCGACACGTAGAGCTTGCGACATTCGCGCAGCGTCCGACTGAACAACGATGGCCGCGACGGCATGTTGAAATCGCCCATGACGATGCGATCGCGCGAGTACGAAAAAGTGCGAAGCACACAATGCCCCAATTATCGCGACGCCCTCTAGCACCGCAAGTGTGTTATGCAAATGCGTCACCGCAAACCTACCCAGCGGGCATCATCAACTCTATACTCGAAAATGCCGCGAATGCTGAGCGAAGAACATGGACGCGGCCACCAAGTGAACCGAAGAAGAAGGTGATTTGAATGCGCGCCGCAATTGCTTTGTTATGGATTGTTACGGCATCCGCATCCGCCGACGATTGGCCTCAATGGCGTGGGCCCAGTGGACAGAACTACGCGGCGCCCGGCGCTACCGCTCCTGAGCAGTGGAGCGAATCGTCGAACATCGCATGGAGGACCAAAGTGCCGGGCAGAGGGCATTCGTCACCAGTGCTCACGGGCGATCGCATCTATCTCACGACGTGCGATGAGCCATCCCAGCAGCAATCGCTCTTGGTGTTCGATCGCGCTACCGGGCGACCCCTCAAGCAAACCGTTGTTCACACCGGCAAGCTCCCGCCAAGAATACATGGCAACAACACCCACGCCAGTCCGACCGTTGCTTGCGACGGCAACCACGTTTTCGCGTTGTTCAACAACAATCTAGCATGCTGGGTCACCAAGTTTGACCTCGATGGCAACCAAATCTGGCAACGACGTGTCGCCGGTTTCGACCCGCAGAAGTACAAGTTCGGTTTTGGCTCGTCGCCCATTCTGCACGAAGGGTTGTTGATTCTCTCAACCGAGTACGATGGCCCCGACAGCGGCATTTACGCAATC
The DNA here is from genome assembly GCA_028279215.1 of Pirellulales bacterium. Taxonomy (GTDB): domain Bacteria; phylum Planctomycetota; class Planctomycetia; order Pirellulales; family Lacipirellulaceae; genus Aeoliella. Next base: position 21,116 of record JANQOF010000023.1, on the reverse strand, counting down.
GACACTGAGACGGGCCAGACAGTTTGGAATGCGCCGCGGACTAAGAGCCTCAGCTACTCAACGCCGATTCCCGCGACGCTCAATGGCAGACCAGAACTGATTATGAGCGGCAACCAGCGCATTGCCGCGTACGACCCGAGAACAGGTAATGAGTTGTGGAGTACGCCGGGCTCTACGCATGCCACATGCGGTACGATGGTTTGGGATAGCCAGAACAACGTCGCATTTGCAAGCGGCGGTTACCCCGATACCTTCACGCTGGCTGTCCGCGTCGGAACGAGGCCGAGCATCCCGTGGCAAAAGAACAAGATCAAGTGCTACGAACAGTCGATGTTGCTTGTCGATGGATACCTCTACGCCATTGCCGACAACGGCATCGCGTACTGTCTGCAGGCGAGCGACGGGTCGCAGAGGTGGCGCGAGCGGCTCGGCGGCCCCATCAGCGCGTCGCCCATACTCGTCGATGGCAAGGTATACGTCTCCAACGAGCGCGGCACGACATTCGTATTTCGGGCGACGCCCGAGAGCTATCAGCCGATTGCGACAAACCAGCTGGGCGACGAGTGTTTCGCCACCACCACTCCGGTCGACGGCAGGCTCTACCATCGTTACGCCAAGCGAGAGGGCGGCGTGCGGCAGGAGTACTTGGTCGCCATTGGTGAGTAGCCTTGGCGGCGAACACAAGAGGACGGCCAAGAAAGTCTGCTGGAAAGCGGGAATAGTCGGTCGCACGTTCGGCGAACAAACGGAACAGGGAGCACCCACTTTTCTTAACGGGAACTCAAACCCCGCCGATTGTCTGGTAAATAAGGAGAACCCATTCATGGCCGTCGCTACTCTCTCCCCTGTCGCTCCACAACTACGGCAAGCACCAAGCACCCACTTCCCCCAAACGAACACGCCCGAGTTCGAACGCTTCGGCGAACTGGGCGAGCGAATCTGCGTGGTACGGGACGGCGCAATCCACTCGATGGCCTACTGGCTGGCGACGCATGACAAGCGCCGCGAAAAATCTACCGAGCAATTGTGGAACGACTGCCTAGCCGCCAATCCTCACTCGCTTCGCGAGTACCGCATCGTACGACTCGACGCGCCGTCGTACTTCTTGCCAGCTGGCGAGGTCGTGTTCAAGTTAACGGAGAACCCAATCCAGCTACCCGACAATCCACCGCAGGGCGTGATGATGCGCCACCTAGAAGCGATGACGGCTCACCCGCTGGCCAAGTTCTATTTGCTCGAGCCGGTATTCACCAGCGAGCCTTGCTTTAGGCTGTACACCGCCGACGACTTACGAGAAGAGGCCGAAGGAGACCGCCGCGTGTCGGAACAGATTGCACGACAATTCGGTTGGGCACACCGTGCCGCCGATTGGGCCCGCACTCGCGGCCGCCAACTGTCGGGTCTGTCGATGCGCGCTGCGGCGCGGACCGTCGAGGCACTGACTAAGAGCGTCGTCCCCAATCGAGCGCGGGTTCCGCATCACCGTCAACCCGATGAATGGGTCGCACTGCTAGCCGACGACACCATGGTGGAACTCGCCCGCCGAGCGGACGGGCACGGACTCGACCGCGACGCCCACCGGCTGCGGCGCGCCGTGCAAGAGCTGCGATGGCGGATGAGCTACGACCCCGTGCTTTGCTTCGAACTCGAAGATCGCCCCGGCGAGCTGTGGTTCGAAGCGCATTGGTTTACCGGCTCCGACGGCAGACGCTACGTACACTATTAGAGTCAATTTCGGAAGAGCCGCTCTCAGAGCTTTTCCGCAAAGCACTTCGCCACGGGCAGAGTGGTGCCACTGGCCGACAATCGTCGGTGTGCCACTCTGCCCAAACCTAATTCTTCGCCCCCTGAGTTGATTGTGGGGCCACCGTTCCACTATTCTATTGGCACGGGGTTGATCGTTTTGGCGTCTCTGCGCCGACGGTTCCAGGAGACTCACATGCGAATTGCAACGATTTTCGTACTAATTCTGTCATTCGCAATCACTGCACGCGCCCAAATGTCCATACGAGATTTCGACAGCATCAAGCTGTACACGCTGAAGAACAAGTCGGGTGTTACGGTTCAGGTTACCAACTACGGGGCAATCATCACGTCGATCGTGGTACCCGATCGCAACGGCACGATGGCCGACGTGGCATTTGGCTACGACAGCATCGAGGAGTACATCAATGCGGTCGATAAGCCCTACCTAGGCGCAATCGCTGGCCGTTATTGCAATCGCATCGCGAAGGGGAAGTTCACTATCGACGGCCAGCAGTACACTCTGGCAGTCAACAACGGCGAGAACCACCTGCACGGCGGAATCGTGGGCTTGGACAAAGTCGTGTGGAACGCCGAACTCGTCGGCGAGAACGCGCTCCAATTGACATATCTCGCCAAAGACATGGAAGAGGGTTATCCCGGCAACGTTGACATCAAGGTGACCTACACGCTCACCGACGACAACGAGGTGCGGACCGACTATTTTGCCGCTACCGACAAACCGACGCATGTAAATCTAACCCAACACACGTACTTCAACCTCAAAGGGGAGGGGGAGGGCACGATTCTCGACCACGAATTGATGCTCAATGCCAACCAGTACACGCCGGTCGACCCCACGCTGATTCCCACTGGTGAAATCAAGGATGTCGCAGGTACAGCGTTCGACTTTACCACTGCCAAGCCGATCGGCCGCGACATTGAAGCCGACGACCAGCAGCTTGAAATTGGCCGCGGCTACGATCACAACTGGGTGCTCAACAGGGATGGTAAGGATGGCGAAATGACCTTGGCCGCGCGACTGTCTGATCCGGCATCGGGCCGTGTGCTTGAGATCTATACCACCGAACCCGGCATCCAGTTCTATTCGGGCAACTTTCTCGATGGACGGCTGAAAGGCAAGAGCGGCAAGACCTACGTCTTCCGTGGCGGCGTGTGCCTTGAGACACAGCATTTCCCCGATTCGCCCAACCAACCGAACTTCCCCTCCACGCTGCTCAAGCCCGGTGAGAAGTACCAGACGAGCACCGTGTTTAAGTTCACAACCGAATAATCTTGAACTTCCCCAAACCGGAGATAAGTCGAATGGCGTCGTACACGGTCCCAAGTATCCCTGCGCCAACCAAGTTAGGCGCCAAGCAGGTTTACCTAATGGCCAATGGCGATTTACGTCTTAGCGCTAACCAGAACTGTTGGGCAGCACAACACGAAATGGAGCAAGCGATCGAAGCCGCGGTCGCAAGCGCCGGTTGGACCGTGGTTCGAGCCCATCCCTACAAAGACGACGAGAAACACGGATTCATCGGATCGCAACACGAAGGCATGGAGGTGTTTCGCGCGCTCGACCCTGACGCGCCGCTGATCGTCGCCGAGGCCGTTTGGCAATACTCACATCATCTACTCCACGGGCTGATGACCCATCGCGGGCCCATTCTCACCCTTGCCAACTGGTCGGGCACTTGGCCGGGCTTGGTTGGAATGCTGAACCTGAACGGGTCGCTGACCAAAGCGGGAGTCGCGTACAGTACGCTTTGGGCCGACGACTTCGCCGATCAGGATTTCCGCGCCAAACTCGCCAGCTGGCTTGACGGCAAGCCGTTGGAACACCCGCTCGATCATGTTCACCCGTTGGAAAGTGTCGCCTTGGAGGACGCCGAGCGCGAGTTGGGTGCCGCCCTTGCCGCCGAACTGAAGCAGCAAAAGGCGATCATGGGCGTGTTCGACGAAGGTTGCATGGGAATGTTCAACGCGATCATTCCCGACCATCTGCTGAACCCAACCGGCGTGTACAAGGAGCGACTCAGCCAAAGCGCGCTGTACTTCGAGTCGACACAGGTGACCGACGACGAGGCGTCGGCCGTTCGCAAGTGGATGGAAGACGCCGGTATCACCTTCGTCACGGGGCCGAACCACGAAACCGATTTGACCGATGAACAAATCAAACAGCAATGCAAGATGTACGTCGCCGCGGTTCGCATCGCCGACGATTTTGGTTGTGACTTGATTGGCATACAGTATCAACAAGGTCTCAAAGACGTGCTACCCGCGAGCGATCTAGTCGAAGGCACGCTAAACGACTCGAATCGCCCGCCGGTCCAAAGTCGCGATGGCAGCCGCGTGTTGTACGAGGGTGAACCCTTGCCGCACTTTAACGAGGTCGACGAATGCGCCGGCCTCGACGGCTTGCTCACCTATCGTGTCCACCGAGCGATGGGCGAGCCGGTGGAAAACACGCTACATGATTTGCGTTGGGGAGACTGGGATAGGTCGAAGACCGTCGACGACTATGTGTGGGTGTTCGAGATCAGCGGTAGTGTGCCGCCAAGTCATCTCATTGGGGGATGGGCAGGGGCAACGAGTGTACGTCAACCAGCGATGTACTTCCCCGCCGGTGGTGGCACGATTAAAGGAGTTTCGCATCCCGGCGAGATTGTGTGGTCGCGCATCTACGTCGAAGATGCCCGGTTAAAGATGGACGTAGGCCGAGCCGAAGTAGTTGAATTGCCGGAGGAAGAAACCGAGCGGCGCTGGCAGGACACCACACCCCAATGGCCGATCATGCACGCGGTGACCTATGGAGTGTCGCGCGATCAGATGATGGCCCGTCACAAGAGCAACCACATCCAAGTGGCTTACGCAAACAGTGCTGAGGCGGCCGATCGGGCCCTCATGGCCAAAGCCGCCATGGCCGAAGCGCTTGGCATGGAAGTCGCCATCTGCGGAACTCGCAAGGGAGGCAAGAGTTGGACCTAGGCCACCTTTCCGTCTTCTCCTCTAAGCAAACAATCCGACGATGCTCTCACTCCACACACCCACCTTGGTTGTGGTCGCGGCGATGGATCCGCTCGATTGGGGCGTCATCGGCATCTACTTCTGCATCATTGGCTTCGTGGCTTGGTGGTACGGCCGAAATCAGAGAGACACTGACGACTTCTTCCTAGCCGGGCGAAACGCTGGCTGGGTCGTGATTGGGGCCTCAATTTTTACCTCCAACATTGGCTCCGAGCACATTGTTGGTCTCGCCGGGTCCGGCGCGTCCACCGGCATGGGAATGGCCCACTGGGAACTGCACGCTTGGGTGCTCATCTTGCTTGCCGGGCTATTCGTGCCGTTCTACTACACGTCAGGCGTGCAAACGATTCCAGAGTTCCTCGAAAAGCGGTTCAGCGCTCGCGCTCGCTGGTTACTCTCGTTGGTGTCGCTCGTAGCCTACGTGTTCACCAAGGTAAGCGTTACCGTCTACGCCGGGGCGATTGTGTTCAAAGCGCTATTGCCCGAGGTCAACTTGGAGTTCGGCGGCATCTACCTCGACGCATTTTGGATCGGTGCCTTTGCTACGGTGATCGTTACGGGCTTTTACACGGTATTCGGTGGAATGCGTGCGATTATGGCAACGGCAACGCCCCAAGCCGCAATCATCCTTTTCGGATCGTTCTACATCACCGCTATGGGCCTCAGTAAGCTTGGCGCGGGAAACATCGGTGCCGGGTGGGGCGAATTGGTGGCCAGCGCCAAGGAGAACGCCGCGGACTTTGCGCTGTGGCGGCCTCTTTCCGATCCCGAGTTCCCTTGGCTCGGAGTGCTCATCGCCTCTCCGATCATTGGAATCTGGTACTGGTGTACCGACCAGTACATCGTGCAACGCACACTCGCAGCGAAAGACTTGGCGACCGCGCGGCGGGGTGCACTGTTCGGCGGTTTGCTCAAGGTTTGGCCAGTGCTGATCTTCCTGATCCCCGGCATGATTGGTTGGACTCTCGACGCGCGATTCAATCGAGGGGCCCACGACACGGCTCTAGCGGCGCACTACGATGAACAACTGCCCGAGGATGAATTGGCGGACATCGTTGCCAAGGCCAACGTGCGGCTGAGTGACATCAACGAAGAGGAAGTGGACGGAGAGACCGGCTTCTTCATTCCACGTACGCTGGACGAGATCGAAGAGGGAAAACTGGGGTTCAAGATCGATGGCGATCAGGTGTTTCCGAGCCTTGTGTCACAACTGTTGCCCCCTGGCATTCGCGGCTTGATCGTTGCCTGCTTACTCTCGGCCTTGATGAGTTCGCTCGCCTCGTTATTCAATTCGAGTGCGGCGCTGTTCACAGTCGACGTCTACGAGAAGATATGCCCCGGCAAGCCGGAGGCGCATCTAGTGACAGTCGGACGCATCGCGACCACGGTTGTTGTCGTGGCGGGTATCATCTGGATTCCGGTGATGGACAGTGTCGCCGATGGGGGACTCTACCAATACCTGCAAAGCGTGCAGGGCTATCTGGCGCCGCCTATCACAGCAGTTTTCCTGCTCGGCCTGTTCTGGCCGCGAATGAATGCGGCAGGAGCCACCTGGGCTCTGGGCGTTGGCTTCGTACTTGGCATGGGTAAGTTGACCGTGCAGGCAATCTTTGGCGCGGAGGACGGAAAGCTCAGCGATCCGACGATCCTCGCAGCCATTGGCGATTTCAATTTCCTTTACGCTACTGGCGTGCTGATGCTTATCAGCGTTGCCGTTATGATTGGTGTTTCGTTCGCTACAACTCCTCCGCCGGAAGAGAAAACCCGTGGCCTGACCTACGGATCGATTCACCAATTGGCGGCGGACCAAATCAAAGGCAGTTGGGACTTTGGCAACAAACTACTGGTGGGGCTCATCCTGATGTGTGTTAGCGCGATGTACTTGTACTTCAGCTTCTGGCTCAACTGACCTCTGCGAACGTCATTGTAGCTCTAGAGCGCCCATCGCCTATCTGTAGCGTGCCCGCTTACTGCGTCCGCATCTGGCTACGTTGGCTTACATCGACGAATCATGCAGATTCGCCTGCTTCGGCCGCCTTGCCAAACTTGACTCGTTTGCGCCAACATCGCTACAGCTAGCCGAAGCACGCTCTAGTACGAACTCTGCCCTCGCCGTGTGTGTCGCTTTCTCACGACCGTTGAAAATGCTGAAACCGCAGCTAAGATACAGGCTTGCGCTCCACGCACCCTACTGATTGACGTATCGCGGCGGGCTCCGCTCGGCAAAGCCGAGACGTTGCTCCGCAAGTACCACCGACCAACCAACTTACCAACGCTACAGGGAACAAATGCGTGACGAGGTCTTGGCGACGCCAAGCCGAGACCGCCAAAAAGACGGAGGGTAAGCGAATTGGCTAGCGGCCTGATTGGAATTCAGGTGCCGGGCAACCGGTTGCGGGTTCGAGTCCCGTGCCCTCCGCTTGTAAGTCGCACCATCGGTGGCGCGTACCGGCAGTCCAGGTGTCAATTGGTGCCGGCCTTCGTAGACCTTGGCGACATGCAACTCGAGAAGTTGTAGCCACGAATGGGGGAGACGGATGGACGGTTACGGCTGTTGCGGCCGCCGTCAACCCGAGCGCGGAGGGGGAAATGTCGATACGAATTGTCTGCCCAGGGTGCGGCAAGGCGATTAAGGCGTCGGACAAGTACGCCGGGCAATCGGCAAAGTGCCCCGCATGCAGCAGCACGATTAACGTGCCTGCCTTTGACGCCACGCCCGTGCCGACAGCCTTCGTGGCATCACCGCCACCAGTCGACGACCGTCCCTGCCCATTCTGTGCTGAACCAATCAAGGCGTCGGCGATCAAGTGCCGATTCTGCGGCGAGTTTCTTGATGGTCGTACCCGGCAATCGGTTGCCGATTCGACACCAACACCCGTCAACGCCGTAGAATCGGATCTCTTGAGTTGCCGACCGGTGATGTTTCGAAATCGACCAGTTGGCTTTTCGATACTTTGCTTCCTCTTGTTTTTTGGGACCGTAGCGGGGCTGTTCGCCGAAAACGAAGGTAGCGATTTCGGCTGGACTATTGCAGGTATCGCAGGTGTGATATTCGCAATTTGGTACTTTCGGGTGTCGACGACTCGCCTCATCGTTACCAACAGGCGAACGATTCTGCGTCGCGGAATACTGTCGAAGTACACGCGTGAGGTGAGACACTCCGACGTGCGATTGCTGGAAGTTAAGCAGAACATTTTCGCCCGGATGTTTGGTGTTGGTAGTCTATCTATCGCAAGCGCCGGCCATGGTGAAGTGGAGATCTTTGTTGACGGCATACAGAACCCACATCAGGTGAAAGACACGATTGACGGGTACCGAGCCTAGTGCCGTAAGTTGTCAATCAGCGCGCAGCCATCACCGAGCCTCTCCCACGACAGGCAAGCCGGCGCATCGAGCGTTCCTCGGCAGCAGACCAGTTCGGCAGCGGCGAGTTCGTAAAGCGCAAAAGCGCATGCTCAGACTGTTGGCCGAAAAGGATGACAAGGTTGAGTTTCGGCACACCGTCCGCCGGGCGATCGCCGCCCTGCGGCAGCTCGATACGCCAGAGGCTCGAGCAACACTCGATGAGTCTGATGCGAACGAAGTATCCCGCCTCGCGCGTGGAGCACAGCACCGCCAGACGGATAGCGGTATCGCCGGGGAGTAAGGCGCAGCCTGATCATTCGTGCGAAGTTCTCGTTTTCTCGTTGCAAGTAGGCCACGAGTCTGATCAAATTCAGAGTGGAGTGCCAGCACTCACACTACTACGACTCTCGGTGGCCGATGAACTGGATGCGCGCTTTCGACCAATTCGGCCTTAGAGGGCCCTCCCACAGTAGGCAGTATGTTGGGAGTTGGAGGACTCGATTGGGTGATGGGAAGTTGGCATTCGTTGTTGGAGCGAGCGAAGTGACCCAATGGGGTCATTTGGGTCGCACGCGGCCGATGACTTACGACGTGGGAATGGCAGAAAACACCGGAACACATAGATGCATTCGCAACTCTCGTGGACGTAAGTCGCGAATGTTCATTGACCCAGAGAATCGTTTTTCGCGAGTTGGGTCAATTGGGGCATTGGGTCAATTGAAACCCGATCCTCCCTGCATTTCCGATGTGGTACCCCCAATTTCGTTGTCCCGATCTAAGGGTCAATTGGACGAAGTACCGATCGTCAGGTTGTCGAACCACGGGACGTACGTAGGCAAGGACATGCCTGACAACAACAGATGGAAGCGAAAACCGACAGGGATGGTGGGGAATGAATAAGGTTCGCTAGAGTCGATTTTCTGTGGCGGAGACAAAATGGACTTCATGTAATAGCGAGTGGCTCGGGGGAAGTGGGAATGCAGCGCAAGCGATTGGACTTCTTACTGCCTACCCCCCACAATTCACCACCTACCACATTCGTGGCGTGACAGCTGCAAACTGCAATGCGGGACACAAGCGATGCCTATTAAGCGCGATGGAGAGTTTGTTACATTCGGCCAGCACATACAGCAGCAGCAGCAGAATTTCCCCCAGGCCAAGGGGCAGTTCTCGTGGTTAATGTCTGGTATCACGCTGGCAACCAAGATGATTGCAGCGTACGTTCGCCGCGCCGGGTTGATCGACGTGTGGGGCGACGAAGGATCGGTGAACGTGCAGGGTGAAGCGGTGAAGAAGCTCGACATCATCGCCAACGACGCCCTCAAGCGAACGTTGGGCTATCGCGGCAACGTGGGCATTATCGCCTCGGAAGAGGATAACGAACCACGTGTGCTGCAAGACGTCGACTCCGATGACTCGTACATCGTCATGTTCGATCCGTTGGACGGTTCGTCAAACATCGACGTGAATGTTTCAGTCGGCACCATCTTCACGATCTTTCGCAACCCGCCGGAGATCGAGGGGGCGGAGAAGAGTGTTCTCCAGCCAGGCATCAACCAGGTGGCCGCGGGCTACGTGCTGTACGGTTCGTCGACAGTGCTGGTCTATACCTGCGGCAACGGCGTGCACCAATTTACGCTCGATCCCCAGTTTGGCGCCTACTTGTTGACCCGCGAAGATATGAAAATGCCAGAGCACGCAGGCGTCTACTCGGTGAACGAAGCGTACCTGCATCGCTTCCCTCCGTCGTACCAGCGTTACCTCGAGTGGTCGAAAGACCCCGAAGGTGGCGGCTTCTCGTCACGTTACGTCGGTTCGCTCGTGGCCGACTTCCACCGCATCCTCGTCAAAGGCGGCATCTTTCTCTACCCGCCGACCGCAGCGCACTCGGGGGGCAAGCTCCGACTGATGTACGAGTGCAACCCATTGGCCTTCGTCGCCGAACAAGCAGGCGGCGTCGCACTGGGCGCGGGCGGGAAGCGCGTCATGGAATTGGAGCCTCAGGGCATCCACGACCGAACGCCGCTGGTGATCGGCAGCCGCAAGAACGTCGACGAAGCGATGAGGTTCTTGGGTTGAGGAAGGCCCGGTCTTATGACACTCCCCGAGTACAGCATCGCAGAGCTGCAGTCGTGCTTCGAGCGCAGCGAGTGGACGGCCACGAGCTTGTGCGAAGCGTTTCTAGAACGGATCGAAACGGTCGATTGTGCGGGCCCGGAATTGCGGTCGGTGATTGAAGTCAATCCCGACGCTTTGGAGATCGCGGCCGCGCTCGACCGCGAGCGGCAAGAGAAAGGGCCGCGGGGACCACTGCATGGCGTGCCCATTTGCGTGAAGGATAGCATCGACACCGGCGATCGGATGATGACCACATCCGGCTCGCTGGCGATGGTCGGCAACATCGCGCCGCAAGACGCGTTTGTAGTGCAAGAGCTCCGCGAGGCAGGCGCGGTGGTGCTTGGCAAAACGAACATGAGCGAGTGGGGTTACATGCGGACCACGCGGGGGTGCAGTGGTTGGAGTAGCCGGGGTGGACAGACGCGCAACCCATACGTGCTCGATCGTAGCCCGCTGGGATCGAGCTCGGGGTCGGCAGTGGCGGTGGCGGCCAATCTCTGTATCGGCGCGCTTGGCGCGGAAGTCGATGGCTCGATCGTGCGGCCCGCATCGGCCAACGGTGTGGTGGGCCTGAAGCCGACGGTGGGACTGGTAAGCCGCGCTGGAGTCATCGGCGTCGCTCCCTCGCAAGACACCGTTGGCCCCATGGGCCGATCGGTAGCCGACGTAGCCGCCATGTTGACGGCAATCGCCGGTGTCGACCTGCAGGACCCAGCGACCGCGGGACAGGGCAACCACGCGCCCACAGACTTTTGTCGCTTTCTCGACGCCGGTGCCCTCAACGGCGCTCGCCTCGGCGTTGCTCGAGAGTGTTTCTCGAATCACGAGGGTACGGTCGGGGTGATTGAACAAGCGATTGGTCAGCTTAAGAATCTCGGCGCCCAGATCGTCGATCCCGTGCAGGCGAGCAGCTTGCCGTTCTTTGGCGAGCTAGAACTCGAGTTGCTGCAGTACGGGCTGAAGTACAGTTTGAATCGCTACTTGGCTGAACATCCTCATGCGCCGGTAAAGAATCTGGACGAGTTGATACGCTTCAACAACAAACACGCCGCCGAGGTGATGCCGTTTTTCCGCCAAGAGTTTTTCGAGTTGGCGCAGCAGAAGGGCGAACTAACGAGCAACGAGTGCGAACACATCCAGTCCGAGTGTTGGCGTCTCGCACGCACTGACGGAATCGACAGAACGCTTCGCGAACACAAGCTCGACGCCATCGTCGCTCCCACTGAAGGATCGCCGGCGTTCGCCATCGACCCCGTGGTGGGCGACAATCTCTTCAATGCGGGCTGCTCCACACCGCCGGCGATGGCTGGTTATCCACACATCTCGGTGCCAGCCGGCTACGTTCATGGCTTGCCGGTGGGGCTTTCGTTCTTCGGCAGCGCGTACGACGACGGAAAACTGCTCGGCTACGCCTATGCTTTCGAGCAAGCAACTCAGGCGCGGCGATCGCCAACCTATGTCACTACACTTGGAGCCGATGGCTCGGCCAACCTGGACGAACTCGAAACATAGATCGCGATAACGGACTATCAATGGCATCTGATGCTTCCCGGCCCAACGACCCCATCCACCCGCACCATTTTCCGCTCCGGCTGATCGTTGCCGGCATTGTGGGCAACATGATGGAGTGGTACGACTTCGCGGTGTATGGCTATTTCGCCACGACCATAGGTCAGCACTTCTTTCCTTCCGACGATCCTACAACCAGCCTGATCGCCGCGTTCGGTGCATTCGCGGCCGGGTTTCTCATGCGGCCACTGGGTGGCGTGGTATTTGGCCACATTGGCGACCGGTTTGGCCGCAAGGCGGCGCTTACTCTGTCGGTACTGGCGATGGCGATCCCCACGTTTCTCATCGGCATCCTGCCGGGTTACGCCGTGCTTGGCACCGCCGCGGCTGTGCTGCTGGTGGTGCTGCGGATGATTCAAGGCCTGTCGGTCGGCGGAGAGTACACCACGTCGATTGTGTTTCTCGTCGAAGAGTCGGGGCGAAAGCATCATGGGTTCGCCGCGAGTTGGAGCGGCTTTGGCGCTGTGGGCGGAATCCTGCTGGGCTCGGCGGTCGGCGCCATCGTCAGTGCTGCTCTGCCGCCCGAAACGGTTCAAAGTTGGGCGTGGCGATTGCCGTTTGTGATTGGACTATTTGTGGGCCTAATCGGGCTGTACGTCCGCGAGCACATTCCCGAGCGAGCGCGACCCGATCGCACGGAGATCGTCCGCTCGCCCATCGCCGAGGCGTTCGTCGAGCACTGGCGGACTATCTTGAACATTGCGCTACTGAACGTTGTGGGCGGCATCGCATTCTATTTTGCGTTCGTGTACCTAGTGACGTACATGCAGGACGTTGGCGGACTGACCGAGGCAGTGGCTCTCGAGATCAACACACTGAACATGGTGGTGGTGTTGGTGATGACGCCGCTGTCGGGTTGGCTGTCGGATCGCGTGCGGCGCACGCCGTTGCTGATAGTGAGTATTGGCGGCCTGTTGTTACTTAGTTGGCCACTCGTGTGGGCGCTACAACATCACTCGGCAGGTTGGAACCTCGCCGGGCAGTTCGGGTTTGCCATTCTCATTGGTTTGCTCTGCGGCGTCATCCCAGTGACCATGGTCGAAATGACGCCGCCAGCGGTTCGCTGCAGCGCTATCTCAATCGGCTACAATCTGTGCGTTGGTGTGCTTGGTGGTACCACGCCGATGGTGGCAACCTGGTTGATTAAGGAAACCGGCGACACCTACTCTCCTGCGTGGTACCTCATGGGCGCGGCAGTGATATCGCTTACGGTTGTTGTGTTTTTCCCTGGGCGCTGGACTAAGGAGACGGAACCTGCTGTGGAGTAAATTCGCCAACCAGCTCGAGTTTGCCGCCCGCAACGCGGATTAGGGTTACTGGCTTTTTCGGAATACGGCTTCCGGCGGAATAGCTAATGGTACCGGTAACTCCGTCGAAATTGCGTGTAGCGGCGAGTGCTTTGCGAATGGTTGTTGGATCATCGGACTTGGCCTGCTCAATCGCGTGGATTAGCAGGCGTGCGGCGTCGTATCCAAGTGCGGCGAATGCATCAGGCACACTATCCGGGTACGCGGCTTGGAAGGCTTTACGAAACGCGACGACCTTGGGAGCCCTGTTATCCGCGCCAAGGTAAGCGTGCGTTGTGTAGTAGACCTTGTCAACCTTTGGGGCGTTATTCCACAAACCATAGGAGTCAAATGAATCGCCACCCAAGATAGGACATGTCACGCCCGCTTCGCGCAGCTTGGAAACTCCCTTTCGGATGTTACTGGGCTCCTCGCCCGAAAAGAACACTATGTCGGCCTTGGGTAAATCGACGAGTGCCGGATCGAGCATGTCGGAGGCAAAACCATGCTCGGCGGCAATGCTGCCACCCAATTGCACGAAACGCGTTTTGAAGTAGCCCTTGAGCAATCGCGTGTAGGTCTGCGTCGAGTCGAACAGCACCACGGCCGTGCGCGCCCTTTGCTCGTTGTAAGCCCACTCAGCAGCAGCGGCGGCCTGCACATTGTCACCAAAACAGGCGAGGAAAAGATACTCGGGCACTTCGGCGGGAAGTAGCGGCGATGTAGCACCGGAGGTAAGGAACAAGCGTTTATCAGCGGCAGCTATCGGCGCCGCGGTCAGGACCAAATCGGTGTCGGAGAGTCCGAATAGTGCAACGGGTGCGGGATCGAGGGCAAGCAACTCGGTCGCCTGCGTCTTGACCACGCCGGCTTTGCTTTCGCCATTGCGGATGTCGAGAACAAGGCTTCGTCCAAGTACGCCGCCATTCGCGTTCGCCTCAGCAACAGCAAGCCGCGCCCCTCGCGACGACGGAACATCCAAACCTGCTTGCGGGCCGGTACTGTTATACAGCGCACCAAGGACGATTTGCTCCTCGGCGTAGCCCGAGGTAGCGGCCGCGAGCGCAAGTAGAGTGATAAATCGCACGATCATAGGACACCTTTCTTTCTGCGAATGGATGGCTAGTGGGCGTCATGCTTCGTTCCTCAATTAGAGCACATCTATACTGCAGGACGACCCGTCTCCCGAGATTTAGTCAGGTTGTCCACCAACCACATCGTGCAACCATGCTTTGCAAGTCAGAAGTTCCTGCTGTTCGGCGTCCGTCAGTTTCGCGTCGTGCGTCGCGTCGGGCAATTCGATTACCCGCTTCGGTCCAGCATACGCTTCGACAATTCGCTGCTGTACGTCGTGTGGCACGACTTCGTCTTGTTGAGCCAAGACGAACACCGCGGGCACGGTTGCCTGCTCAGCATTACGCAGGCTACTCAACTCGATTGGAATCTGATTCACGAATGCCCTCGCCAACCAGCGAATGGGGTGCCAACTTCCCCGTTGGAGGATCACTTCACGGAGGTCTGGCGGATTTTGGATCAATACGCCGTCCGTCTCGCGTCGTGCAGCAAGATACAAAGCGCTCACCGAACCAAGGCTCCCACCTGCCACAACGATTGGACTCGCGCCAGCTACCTTTTGTAGTTCGTCGAATGCGTGGCATGCCGCGGATGGCAGCTCGCGAAGGCTGGCTGTCCCGCTGCTTCCGCCATAGCCAAGAGGATTGACCGACCAAATCACTACATGCGTGTCCGACCAGTGGCCGTCGATGAAATCCGCGGGCTGTTCAGCTCGACTCGCGGTACCCGGAAACTCGAGCACGTACAAGCTTGGTCTCGATGTGCTTTCGGGTCCACGGCTGTGAATCCACACCTCGAGTTTGTGGTCGCCGTAGGGCAACACGAGTTGCTCTCCACCGGCGTCGATTCGATGTCGCGACGGCCTGAGAATCAGCCTGTCCAACAGCCAAGAAAGGAAGCTGCTCTGGGCGGCATCGGTCGATTCCACAGCGGCACCGGTTAGAGATCGCCGCGTGTGGTTGCGGCAAGAGGAACATGGACCTACCATCTACTACACTCGACATCTCGATGGCAACACACAAGTTTACGGATCGATCGCAACGACGTCGAGGTACAGGATCGTGTGTTCGAACAACTAAGGAGCATAGCGTGAGTAACGCAAGCACCGTTGACGACTGCAGAACCATGTCGGTGCAACAGGTGCTCGCGTGGTTGGACAGTCCAGATCGAGAGATTCGACTGCGAAGTCATCGCGACGTGCTGCCGGGCGGCTTCATGGCGGCCGCCATCCCAGGCCTGATCGATTGGGACATCAGCGACCCGCACGGGCAACCGCCTTACGTCGTTCTCAGAAACCTCAGCTACGGCGGCAATCCCCTGGAGCGGACGACCGTATTGCATTCGGTGCGCGTGCCGCTCGACGGAATTGAGAGCGCCGAGTTTATCTTGGTGCCATTTGGACGTGGTGGCCGCTTTAGCCCGCTGCAGCATGTGCAGATACGATTTGTGTTCGCACGCGACAAGCGGCCTCAATTGCTCAACGTCGCCGACTCGTCCACCGGCGCCGACGCAATGCTCGACGACATCGTCGCAAGCTGGGTCTCTTGGCAGCGACCAAGAATTGGCTGGAATCTTCGCCGCGGAATGGACGACAGCCTCGACCGCTACCCACTCAGCATGCGTGTGCTTAGCGGATCGCAAAGCTTGCTGGAAGATTCGCTTCAACAGCGTGACTGGTTCAGCTATCGCCTGCGTTTGCCGGGCGCCAACGAGGGACTGGGCGAACTCTTCAAGGTGGTGATGACCTTGGGAGACAGTGTCGGCCGCCACACGCTGGCCCACATGCTGGAGGGCGCCGAGGAAGAGTGGCTTCAATCGGTTCCGCCAAGCGATCCCAACCGCGAGGAGATGGAACACGAGTGGGAGGAGCTCAAGCACCGAGTTGCTGGCATTCACCCGTTGGCCCTCGAAGTTCACGAGTTGCCCGAAGATCGAAATAGTTACCATCCGCTCACTCGATCGTGCGCTACGCTCGCGCGATACTCGTTGCTGCTTACGGCCCATCGGTTGGCAAATCGCGGTCTCAGCGAGGGCATCAATCTCCAGCGGCTTCCTGAACCAGAAATCGATTGCACCGAACAATGGATGCGGAAACTCGCCCATAGTGGTTGGCGAAGTTTGTTCTACCAGGCCCCCAAGGCACTCAATTTCTTGCTGCGACATCACGAGGCAATCCCACCTCAGATTCCGCACCAACTGCACGCAGCCGGATTGCTGGAACAGGATAGCGACAAGCTGCGGGCCACCCGTTACGGATTGCACGCCACGAACCCATATGGCTCGTCGTTTTTTGTATGATCTGCTGCTGTGTTGATTTGCCAACGTGCGACCCCCTGCATGTAAACTCGGCTTCTTCGACGATCCTCCCATCTCCAGGAGTCATCCCATGAACACTCGCTTGTTGTTGGCTGTTTGCCTGACCTACTGCATTGGTACGGCTGCGCGGGCCGAGGAAGACGCATTGACCAAAGAATTGCTCAAGCACGAAATCGCGCTCACAGAGGCCATCAAGAGTCAAGACCGCGAAATGTACGAATCGATGCTTCACGACCAAACCATGGCCGTGCTCGCAGGTGAGCGACTCGGCCCAGAGCAGGTGCTCGAGTCGCTTGCGAAACGCAAAATCGTCGCCTACGAAATCTCCGACGCCAAGGCGGTCCCCATTAACGACGGCGCAGCCGTGTTGTCGTACAAGTACACCTGGACGGGTGGACTCGTCGGCGGCGAAATGAAACAGCAAACCGTCTACTCGACGACCGTATGGGCCAGACACGAGGACAAATGGAAATCGTTCTTCTACCAGGAGACCCCGATTTCGGAGTGATGGATTACATAGCGCACCTTGGAATCCGAAGTGTAAGGCTCGACTCATATTGAAAGCCCTCGTCAAACAACGTGCCGAGTCTGGGCTTTGGCTCCAGGATGTGCCCGAGCCCGAGGTTGGGATTAACGACGTGCTTATTCGCGTCCATCTGACCGGTATCTGCGGCACCGACGTACACATTTACAACTGGGACACTTGGGCTCAGCAAACGATCCCCGTACCGATGGTCGTAGGGCATGAGTTCGTCGGCGAGGTGGTCGACGTTGGCTCGAATGTCAACGACTTTCGCCCCGGCGACGTCGTCAGCGGCGAGGGCCACGTGGTTTGCGGTCGCTGCCGCAACTGCATGGCCGGCCGCCGACACTTGTGCAAGGACACCAAGAGTGTTGGCGTCAATCGGCCTGGCGCGTTTGCCGAACTGATCTCCCTGCCGATGACCAACGTCTGGAGCCACACGCCGGAGGTCGATCGCGAGGTGGCCGCAATCTTTGATCCGCTCGGAAACGCGGTCCACACGGCGTTGTCGTTTGATGTACTCGGTGAAGACGTTCTCATAACTGGCGCCGGTCCCATCGGCATCATGGCTGCGGCGACGGTTCGGCATGCCGGCGCACGGCATGTGGTGATTACCGACGTCAACCCATATCGGCTTGAGCTGGCAAGCCGCGTGGGCGTTACCCGTGCGGTCGACGTTCGCGAAACCAATTTGCACGACGTCCAGCAGGAGCTTGGTATGCAGGAAGGGTTCGACGTGGGGCTCGAGATGTCGGGCCATTCCGCCGCATTCGACGACATGATCGCCAACATGTGCCACGGTGGTAAGATCGCCATGCTTGGCATCCCGGCCGGCGACATGGCGATCGACTGGCACCAAGTCGTGTTCAACATGCTCACCATCAAGGGCATTTATGGACGCGAGATGTACGAAACCTGGTACAAGATGACCGTCATGATCCAAAGTGGATTGGACATCAAACCAGTAATCACACACCGTCTCCCCTATACCGAGTTCCAACAAGGCTTCGATACGATGCGATCGGGCGAGTCGGGAAAGATCGTTCTCGATTGGACCGCATAACGCGACGATAGGATTCCTCTCAATGACCACATCGCTACAACCAGTCGAGCGGTTGCTCGACGAGATTCGCTCCTCGGGACTGTACAAATCGGAACGGTACATCGAGTCGCCGCAGAAAGCGCATATCGAAGTCAGCGGCGGTCGCGAAGTGCTCAACATGTGTGCCAACAATTACCTCGGTTTGGCCGACCACCCAGAAGTCATCCAGGCCGCGCACGAAGCGCTCGACCAATGGGGTTTTGGACTGTCGTCCGTGCGGTTCATTTGCGGCACGCAGACGTGCCACAAGGACTTAGAACAATCGGTGAGCGACTTTCTCGGCACCGACGATACGATTCTGTATTCTTCTTGCTTCGACGCGAACGGCGGGCTCTTTGAAACTCTCCTTACAGCCGACGATGCGATTATTAGCGACGAACTGAACCATGCTTCGATCATCGACGGCGTGCGCTTGTCGAAGGCTAGACGCTTCCGATATCGCACATGCGACATCGACAACCTCCAAGCGAAGCTCCAGGAAGCGGACGCCGCAGGCGCGCGGCTCAAACTCATTACCACCGACGGCGTATTTAGCATGGACGGCAGCGTGGCCAAGCTCGACAAGATTTGCCAACTTGCCGACGAGCACCAAGCCCTGGTGCACTTCGACGACTGCCATGCCACCGGGTTTTGGGGACCGACTGGGCGCGGTACGCACGAGCACTGTGGGGTGGTGGGTCGAATCGACATTACGACGGGCACGTTTGGCAAAGCCCTCGGGGGGGCGAGCGGGGGTTATACGAGTGGGCGGAAGGAAATCATCGAACTCTTGCGTCAACGGTCGCGGCCCTATCTGTTTTCCAACACCATGGCGCCGGCCGTGGTTGGTGGCTCGCTCAAGGCCATCGAGATCGCCGCCCGCTCGACCGAACTCCGCGACCGCCTGATGAACAACACCCAGTTGTTCCGCAGCGAGATGTCGGCCGCCGGATTCGACATACTGCCCGGCGAACACCCCATCGTGCCCATCATGCTCGGCGACGCCAACCTGGCGACCGCCATGGCCGATAAGCTTCTCGAGCTGGATATCTATGTCATTGGTTTCTACTACCCAGTCGTCCCGCTCGGAAAGGCCCGCATCCGCGTCCAAATCTCCGCCGCCCACACCGAAGACGACCTCCGCACGGCGGTCGAAAAGTTCCAACAGGCCAAAGCCGCCGTGTCCGCTCCCTAGTAGCTCCGAATCTGGTTGTGTCTGTTTTGTCCCGAATTCAGAAAAACGATTCTAGGCGACTCTATTCGCCTTGTATTGTCTCCTTCGAATTCGAATGCGTCCTTGTTTTGTCGGTGTGTTTTGAATTCACGACGGACTCTATTCCAGGCCAATTGTCCATTTGGGTGCACCAAAAGGGACAATTGAACGGGTGTGAGGACGAAACCGTCACGACGCAACGAGCGCCAAGAACGTCCTGAAACTGAGCCGCAGAATGACGCCGATAAACGCTGATAGGCATTCGGGTATCTACCTGAACCTCTGGGTGACTGATACTCGCTAGCATCCGAGGATATATGTGTGTGAATCCGTTGTTAATCGACCTGGCGTCTTGGCGGTATTCTTGTTCACTTATTAGATCAGTTGCCGAGGCCATTACTACAACCACTTTTGGCCATCTATGAGAACGTATGTGTCAACCGATTCTTGGTTTTTCCTGGGACCTTGCTTACGAGCTGTTCTGGGAGAACGCTCATCCATCTATTCGGTCTGCATGGCCTCGCCATGCGCCGTGAAACGTAAGTTCGAGGGACGCCGCCATTCACCCGGGCGTCGATCAGCGATGCTGCTGCCGACAGGCCAAAAGTCGGGGTCGTCCTCACGCGTCCTTGGAAAGATTCATGGGGTTGTTGGTTCGTTCTCCTATTGCCTGTGAAGTTTCCGCGGTTTAAATGGCGAGTCGGTAGGCCTGGCCGCTGCGAAGCATCGCGATCATCACGCACCACAATCGTCGCGCTACCGCGACAATCGCCTTCTTGGCTCCGCAGCGTTTTTTCAATCGTTCATAAATGGTCCGCCAACGCGTGGTCTGGTTGATCACTCGCCAGGAGACCTGCACCAGCGCCCAGCGCAGGATGGCTGGCCCTTCTTTGGTGATGCCCAATTGTTTCGCTCGGCCGGCACTCTCGCGAATCCCTGGGGCCAGTCCGGCAAACGCCGTGGCCTTGCGCGCTGAGCGGAATCGACGGGGATCTCCCAACTCACTCAGGACGACGTCAATCGTCACCGGACCCACTCCTGGAATGCTCGAAAGTACGGCGCGTGCCTCGCGCTCACGCGCTGGCGCCTGTTCGGCGAATTCTGTCAACTTCTGGTTGATTCGTTTCAGCCGTTCCGTGAACTGGTCGAGTTCTTCCAGCAGCAGTTCGACTTGAAAGCGATCGGCCTCAGACAGCGGTGCTTGCGCGAGGTATTGTCGACCGCGCTGGCTGAACGGGCTCTTGATGTCGGCGTTGTAGGCGGCCAGTACCCAACGGATCGAATTCTTCACGGCCGTGATCCGCTTACTGGTGCGTCGGCGGAGTCGTACCAGAGTGCGATGCTCGCGCACGCGTGGTGTGGGTCGCCAGGCTTCGGGAATCATGTCCAGGGTCAAGAACTCGGCCAACGTCTGGGCGTCGAGTTTGTCGGTCTTCTTGGCACTCTCGGCGATCACTCGCAGCCTTTTTGGATGGGCAAGGACCAGACGGTCGGCCATCGGCTCCAGCAGTTGGAAGAACCATTCGTAGCAGGCAGTCGCTTCGACGACGACCTGAAAGGGGCCCAACGACTGGAAGTATTCGGCGATTTTTTCGGTGTCTTGGCAGTGCATCCGCTTTCGGTCTAGTACTCTTCTCCCTTGGGAATCTTGGATCATGACGCAAAGGCTGATAGAGTGCTTGTGGAGGTCGACGCCGACGAAGTGCATGGCAATTCTCCTTCTGTGGAAACTGGGAACAAATACATCACCGGTTTACCACGCACTCGAAGGAAACCCAACCACCTAAGGCGAGGCCTCCGTTCTCATAGTTTCAC
>JANQOF010000075.1 GCA_028279215.1 Pirellulales bacterium | reverse complement strand
CGATCGACAACGGAGTCACAAGCGCTGCTGCAACCGGATCGACCACCGAGGCGCCAACCGCCGCGGGAGCCGCTGCAGCAACACTACGCGGGCGAGATGCGCCGGCTGGGCTTGCGGCCAGCGATGGGCCAGCGCCCCGCCCTCGGGGATCACGACGCCGCGCAATCGATCCACCTAGCCGTGGCGGTGACGTGCCTACTTCCAACGCCGCCGCCGATGGCGCCACGCTCGGCGATGCCGAACCGCCCCCAGAGACCGCACCCGACGGCGCTCGACTTTGCACGAGTTTCGGCTGGCTCGCCCGGGCCGGGCGGCCGGTGCTCGATGGCTGTTGAGCGCCGCCGGGCTGCGGCTGGCCGGTCGACGCGGCAGCACCACCACTCGCCACAACGGCCTGGGGTTGCGGCGCGGCGACGACGGCTGTGGACGAGGGTGAGATCGACGCTTGCGATAACCGTCGTGGTCCGAGGCCGCTATGCGTTTCCAGAGTTCGCATCGCCAGCCGTCCGCCCATCGCTCCACGTCCTGCTCCGCGCTCGGGTACGATTTGCGGCGGGCCGGTGTCAAACTCGGCCTCGCCTCGCGCCGCAGTTACGTCGCCCAGCGACACCTTCGCGTATTGCTTCTCGATCGCAGCGCTGGTTGATGCATTGACGTTCTGTGGATTGGTCGAGCCGGCCACCTTGGCGTCGGGTATGGGCAATGCTTCGAGTGTGGACGAGGGAATCGTCGCAGCCGCCCGCGAACGCGTCGTTGCGGCCACCGGGTTAGGCGTGAGTGCCGGCCCTCGCTTACTTTGCGTGCTACGGCTTCGCTTGGCGGCAGCCGCAGCGAATGGGGCCGAGTACGACGGCGCTGCGGGGCTGTCGTCGATCGAATTCAACCCGTCGCCGCGCGTGCCGGTTCCGCCGCGCGAGTCGGCGAGCACTCTTGCCGCGGGACTGCTCGATTGCTCACGTGTAGCCGCACGAGGGACCGCGGCCACCATCGGTTCGGGCACCACTTCGGTAGGCGAGACGGAAGCCTCCGCCACCGCGCGCGGCGATTGGTTCGGCACGGTTTCTTCCATTGTCAGCGACTGTTCGCTGCGACGCGCCACCTGCGCTTCGGGCACCGACCGATTGACCTGCGAGCTGTCAGCATCCACCAGCTCGCTTGGCGTGCTGACCGACATCTGCGGCTTGCTCAGCATCTTGGCAACCGGCTCCTGCATTCGCTGCGTGTCGGATTCGCTGCGGGTCAAGTCGGCCAAACGCTTAGTTTGCGGCGTGGCTGCCACCGCTTCGGCCACACTCACCGGTTGCCTGCGATCGAGTGGCGTAGGCGATGCGGCGAGCGGAAGCTCCTCGTTGCGTGTGTCACGCCGGGCGATCGCGGACTGCGGAACTTCTCGCCTAATCTGCGGCTCGGCCATGTTGCGCGGCGAGGGATTCTGAGCCTTCGGACGCTCGTATCGCGTTGACTCCGCCGCCAGCCGATTCGTCTCGGGCGTCGTAATGCTGGGCGCGATCTCGGCCCGGGCAGGTTGGTTGACCACCGCAGGCGACTGACGTCGACGCGGCGAAGGTTGCGCCTCCGCGATTTTAGGCGAGTCGCTATTCGCCCGTCGGGCCACGGCCTCCGGACTCGGCGCCCGATCCACTTCGGGTTCACTCACCTGATTTGGCTGGTTAGTGTTTGCTGCCTTTGCAAGTTCGGTTTGCTTCGGCTGGTCTACTAAACGAGCACTTGCAAGTTGTTTGGGCCGCTGAACCGACTCAGGCAACGTCGTGGCCAAGGTAGCCATCTCTGTTTGCCGGCTTCGCTTATTCGGCTGAATCGCGCGGTGGGTGAGGGCAGTACGTGGGCGACGCTTGGCAAGCGATTGCGGCACCTGCGAACTGGCGAGCTCGGGCGGCTCGATGGTTGGCTCCACCGGTTCAGACGACGAGGCCTTGGCCTGGGTGGCCTGTGGTTGCTGCTGGCTGGCAAGGTGGTCGGTGGGAACGGGTTTTTCGAACACCGGCTCGTCGCTGGCCACCGGTTGCTTGACCTCGACTTCTTTGGGAACCTCGATTGGTTTGACCACTACCTGCCGATCGATGTCGGGCTCCCGCTCCGTCAATAGAAAGGTGAGGTGAGCGAACATTAGCAGCAAGGCCAACAGCGTATGGAATGACAGACTAGCCGCCGTTGCAAGTCGAAGTCGCTGCGCCATCCACTTGCCCGGCGTTGCGGCGGCCCAAGCCAGCAGCCCCCACGACACCCCTACACCCGCGAGTCGAAACCACCCGTTGTACAACAGCCGCGTGTCGTCGAATCCACCAAGCGCAATGACCAGCGCGGTGATCAACACTGCCCACATTGCAAGCATCCATTGAACAGTAGCCGGCCGGTCGTCGAGCGAAGTCGACTTATGCCGCGGCAGCTTGCGAATGATGCGTTGCGTGGACATTTGGGGGAGGTGGCTATGGGCTGTCGGCATGAAGCTCACGCGCGAAGGCGAGCCATAATCCGACGGCAAATAGCCGAAAGCCATTCACTCCGTTGCAATCGTGTAGTCGCGGATGCTCGCTCGGTTGCAGGCGTTCATCACGGTTACCAAATGGGCAGTGCGTGATTCCTCATCGGCACGAATGGTGACGCGCTGCTTACCGGGATTGTCTTCGTACAGGCTTTTGAGCTTGGTCTCCAAGCTGGTCGCCGAATACTGCTGACCTTCGACATAGATCTCGCCGCCAGGCGTCACCGTCACGAAGATCTCTTTGCCTGGAAAAATCGTCGGCTCGGCGGCGCTCGCCTGAGGTAGATTGACATCCATGTCCCGCTCTTCCTGCTCGAATCGCGTCGCGACCAGGAAGAAAATGAGCAACAGGAACACCACGTCGATCAACGGGGTCAGACTGAGCGTCGTACCGGAAACACCTTTTTTGATTTCAACGGGCATGGGTGGGGTTTAGCGACTAGGGAATAGGGGCCAGGGATCAGGAGTCAGTTTGGTACTCGATTTCTCATCGATCGCCTTAGTCCAGTTAACATTCGACTCTCTTCAGTGCACTGGCCACTGGCTCCCAACGCCCAACACCTATGCCTGCCGCGCGGGGCTAGCGTGCATGTGCGGACCGTTTGCGTTGGAGTTGGTGGGGGCTTCGCTTTCGAGCCGCTGCTTGTCTAGTCGCAGTTTTCCTTCATACCGCTCGACTTGCGGCAGCAACGAAGCCGCGAGGTTCTCAACCTGTCGCAACAGGCGGAGGATGCGACCCTCGAAATAGTGGGCGAGTACCGCCGCTGGGATCGCCACCGCCAACCCTACGAAGGTGGTGACTAGCGCCACATAGATTCCTTGTGCGAGCGCTTCGCCTTTGTTCGACGCGTCCGGCAACTGGGCCGTGACAAAGAACGCCTGAATCATGCCCCACACGGTGCCGAGCAGTCCGAGCAGCGGCGTGACACTTGCTGCCAGATTCAGCGTGCGAACATTGGCGTAAAGCGCGTCGCTCTCCGCCTGGCAAGCGTTCGCTACGGTCGTTTCGACTTCGGCGTGAGGGCGACCGACCTTCAGTAGCATCGCCCGCACGACCTTCGCTGCCGAACTGGGATACTTCTGGCAAAGCTGATATGCCTGCCGCGGGTCGAACACCGACGATTCCGCCAAACGGCCCAACTCGCTCACCAGCCCTTCCGGCACGACTTTCGATTCCCTCAGCCCAAGCGCGCGTTCGATGCCAATCGCGACGACCACGATCGACATCAACACAATAGGCATCATCAACCAGCCACCTTTGGTCAACAGCTCGAGAGGACGAATCGACGGTGTCTCGGTCGACCTACCCGCAGCATCCGCAACCGTGGAGTCTGTCGGCGCCGAAAGCGCTTCGTTGGCGCGCTGGTCAGCGGCGCTATCCTGCGCTCGAGAGGTACTCGACCCTATTTGGAGCGTGAATAGCAACGCGAGCGAAAGAACTAATGCACGTCGGAATGTGGAAAGCGCGTTCATAATGTTGGTCGCGATAGCGACTCAAGAGGGCCAGCAACTGGTTACTTATCTTAAACTCGCGATTCACTGCAAGCTATCGACAACGCCAACGATCATTGCAAATCGGCAAGGCGCTTTCTCGCCAAGTCGGCCTTTGGTTCAGCGGGAAACCGCTCGACAAGCTCGGCGTAGAGCTTCGTGGCGGGCTCGGTCCGATCGAGTTGCTCTAGGCAGCGTGCCGCCTCGAACAACGACTCGGCTTGCCAGGGGTGAAACGCCTCGGGCGCGTCGCGATCGCCATAGCCGTACGCCACCTTAAAGAAACTACGAACGGCATCTTCGTATTGCTTGTCGGCAAATTGCAATTCGCCGACCAAAAATCGCGCCCGCGCGCCGACCGGAGTTGTGTCGTGATCGGCAACGTTGGTTAGCATTGGCAGTGCTTCTTCGGGTTTACCCAGTTTCGTCAGCGCCCAACCGAGTTCGCAGTCCAGCTCGGAGCGTCCCTCGTACGTAGGGTAATTGTCGATCGCCAGACCAATCCAATTCACCGCGTCCTGCCACTTGCCAAGCTGCCCCGCAGCCTGCCCGGCGTGCAGCATACCGAGGGCCGCGAGCGATTCGACCGTCGGCTCGGCGTCGCGCGCCGCTTCGTAGGCTGCGATCGCTTCGGAGTACTGTTCACCAGCGAAGCGCGACTCGCCAATCATCCACTTCCCATCCGCTGCCAGCGGGCCAGTGGGATGAGCGGCGATTTGCGTAGCGAAGCTTCGAGCGGCCGCCTCTCGATCTCCCTGCTTGTGGTGCGACCATCCGACCATGTGCATCGCCTTCTCTTGCAGCTCGGCGTTTCGTGAATCTTGTTCGACAGCTTCTTCGGCTTGTTTGAACAACACTGCCGCTGCGGCATAGTCCCCCGCATCGTACGACGATTCGCCCAGGCGAAACATGGCATCGGCTGCCAGCAGACTGTCCGGCATGTCGCTCGTGAGCTTGGTGAATGCATCGCGCGACTCGGCCGTTTTGCCCTCCTCGCGGTATGCCCAGGCCAACTCGTACAAGGCGCGGTCGCGGTCGGCGAATTCGCCGCTGGCGTTGGCAGCGACCTGCAATTCGCGAATCGCGTTGTCCCACTGTTCGGCGCCTGCGAAGCTTGTACCCTTGGCTAGTGCTACACGTGGGTCGTCGCTCGCCATGCTATCTAGCACCTTGATGGCCTGTTCGTTCTTGCCCGCCCTTGCCAGACAGGTCGCTTGCGCAAGTTGCGCTTCGCCGGCGAGTGTGTGTTCGGGATACTGGCTGGAGACTTTCGCGAACGCGGCGTTCGCCGCCTCAAGGTCGTTCTCCTTCATCGCCAGCGTAGCGAATCGATAGTCGGCGTACGGCGCTAATGGATGTTCCGGCCACTCCTTGGAGACTTTCGCGTAGTCGGTCAAAGCCGCAATCACATTGCCCAGCCGCTGCTGGAATTCGCCCCGGCGATAGAATGCCTGAGCGGCAATTTGCGGACGCGGGTCTGAGTCAACCAACTTGGTCAACAGGGCGACCGCAAGTTCGTCATCGCCGCCTGCAGCTTGCGCTCGCGCTAGCAACAATTGCGCCTCGGACGTCCAGGCGGTTGGCGGCTCTTGCTTGGCAATCGCATCGAGCTGCGCGATGGCCGCCGCGTGGTCGCCAGTACGAAAACAGGCGCGACCCAATAAGAATTGCGCCTGTTCACGATTGGAGTCTTTAAGCGTTTCGATGATCGGGTTCAGCGTGTTCACCACGCTGGGTTCGTCACCCGCGGTACTGTGCGCCCAAGCGAGCCGCACGACCCAGTCACCGCGCTGCTGGGCGTCGGCACCGCCAAGCAATTTGCTAAACGTTGCCACGGCATTAGCGGGCTCGCCCGATTGCAGTTGCGCTTCGGCAAGCGTTACCGTTGCATCGGTTGCAAAAGGCGAATCGGCGTGCTGCTGGGCGACGGCGTTGGCTTGCTTGATCGCCATGGCAAAGTCGCCGACCTCCAGTGCGGTCGCTGCCGCAAGATGCCGCGCCTCGGCCGCTAACTCACCGTCTGCCGCATTGGCAGCGGCGACGTAGGCCGCGACCGATTCACCTCGCTGGCCGTCGATGGCGTACATCGCGTCGGCTTTGTCGAGCAGCACGGTCGGGCTCGATGCCGTTGTGAGCGCGCGTTCGGCTGCCGCGAGCGCTTCTTCGCTGCTGCCGCCATCGAGCAACGACCGCACCCACCAGTGGGCCAAGTCGGCGTCCTGATTGTTGGTTGCAAACGCTTTCGCCAATCGATCGGCGGCCTTGTCGAAATCGCCCGCTTGATAGTGACACTTGCCTGCCGAGGCCAAGTCGCCCAGCTTCTCGTACCCGCTCGCCGCGCCAACGTACTCACCCGCGTTTACGAGTGCACCTAACTGGCCTTGGATCGCGTAATCGCGATCAATCACCTCTGAGTGTTTGTCGATTGCTGCCGCGTACTGGTTGGCCGCCTCGGGATAATTCTTCGCCGCGTTGTGAGCGTCGCCCAACTGCACAAGCGCTTGCCCGGCGATTCCATCGGCAGGATTGGACGCGATTAACTCGGTGAGCGTGGCAACCGCGCTGGCGGTGTCGCCGAGCTCGGTCTGCGTGGCGCCAAGCGCCAAACGGACCTTCGCGACGAGCGGATGATTGTCGCCATGCTGGTCAATCCATTCGGTGTAGGCGACGGCCGCCTCCTTCGACTTGCCGAGGGCGTAGAGCGCTTCGGCACGGTAGAAGTCGGCCTCGGCGGCCATCCTGCCATCGGGAAACTGCTTGCCGCGCTTGTCGAACGCTGCAATCGCTCGGTCGTAGAATTTAGTCGCTTCGTCGCCCTCGGCTGCCCGCGCTTGGTTGTAAGCGGCTAGGCCTAGGTTCGTGAGCGTTGGTTCCAGCAGTTTGTGCTGCGGATGCTCACGGGCGAATTCCTCAAACCAGTTGATGGCATCGGGATAGTTCCGAAGCTGGAACTCGCACACACCCGCGTAATGTCTGCCGGCAGCGGTAAGCGGATCGTCGGCGTGATCGCGGACCAGCTTCTCCCACTCTTTGGCAGCTAGGTCGAATTGCTCGAGCTTCTGATACCGCGCGGCGACGCCATATTGGTCGACAGCGCCCGGTGACGACTTTGGCGACTGCGCTACAGCCCAAGTGCTGCCAGCGAGCAGACACGCGGCCAGCATAGCGACAGGTTTGGTTCGCGGCATAGATTCGCCTCTACCTGGATCGATTGCGGTTGGCGACGGCCCTGTGATTCCCAGCGCGCCGCCGGGGACTGACCGCCGTCGACGTTTATTCGCCTGCAATCCTCCAATTATCGCCGCACCCGCGCAATGTTCTAGGTCGCTTTCCGAACGGCTGTTTTCGTAGACTGGGCCTCTAAGTGTCCATTCGAGCGAGCGCCGCGCCGCACGCGATGTGTGCAACTCTTTCTTGACAAACACCTTACGACGGGTTGCAATAGAGCATGGAAGAGGTGGTCCGCCCAAGGGGCTGATGGCGGGCCCTATGAGAGGATCGAGGTAATTCTGGTGATTCGCGCCAACTTTTCTCAAATGCCGGCCCAAGCTGCCCGGCATCGCCGCATTTCCTATTCCCCCATCCGTCGCGGCTTCACGCTCGTCGAGATGCTGGTGGCCATTTCGATCACGCTGGTGATGATGGCTACGGTAGTCGGTGTGTTCGCCACGGTCAGTAGCAGCGTGTCGAATCGCCGCGCGGCCATCGAAGTCGGCAGCCAACTGCGGCACGTCCGCAACGTGCTACAACGCGACCTCGAAGGCGCCACCTGCCCTACCCTGCCCTGGACCCGCCCCGAGTCGAACGTTGGCTATTTCGAAATTGTCGAAGGGCTGCACTGTGACTTCTATCCGAGTGATTTGACTGACCTCTCAATCGCAGGGACGGCCACATCCATTCAAGCGCCAGG
Organism: Pirellulales bacterium; assembly: GCA_028279215.1. Taxonomy (GTDB): domain Bacteria; phylum Planctomycetota; class Planctomycetia; order Pirellulales; family Lacipirellulaceae; genus Aeoliella. The sequence goes on along the minus strand of JANQOF010000075.1, from coordinate 15,999 downwards.
CGGGAAGATCGATCACGCTACATCCACGCTGCCATCGAGCAATCTTCCAATGCAAGCTGGGTGGGTTACCGACGGCGGTGGCCTGGGCGACTACGACGACATCTTGGCATTTACGTCGCGCAATGAGAAAGAGCCGTTCACAGGTCCGGCGCCACTGAGCAACGTCGAAACGAATAACAACAATCGTCAGGCTGGCTTTGCGAATTGGCAGTCGCAAACCATCTCCTCGCCGGTTGCCGAGGTTGTTTGGTTCTGTGTAGAGAACCCGGCTACGGACACGCAAGGCTACTTCGGCAATGAATCACTCGCCGGCTTCCGTACAATCTATCGGCGCACGCTATTGGTCGCGCCATGGCTCGACTACCGGTATAACATTGACGGTCAGCCGAAGAGCCGCCCGGGTGTTTTGCGGGTGCTAAGTCTTAACGAACCGGACCCGACACAATTTCAACACGAAGCCGAAGCGCTAGCGGCGCTCATCGCGTTTCAGGAACGATTCGACATCTCTGCGCGAATCGAATACGATCCAACGATTGATGCCGGCCGATGGACGATTGTGGCCAACACACTTGCTGACCTAACGAATAGGAAGAACCGGTACGAGCATCATGGATTTGTAGTGGACGCCAACAACAGCGCCCGCCGGTTTCCTTACGTCCTCGCCTCTGCTGGCGGAGCAAACGGAGGCAATGACGTCAGTTTGTTCAATGACCCAGATCTCTATGGCACCGATCCCACCGATGCGGACGTCGACGCTGGCAAAGAAGGTAACGCCGTTTTTGCGTTTGCCGTAAATAACTTCGGAAATGGTTATATCTCCCGCCCCTTAGCTGTGCTTGAAGGCGGTGCAACCGCGCGAGTGATCATTAACGAAGATGGGAATCTGATCCATGCTACAACCGGACCCGTCCCTCTTGGGGCGGGACAAATCGTCGCCCAGAATTCAAACATTCGGTTCGACAACCGCCGTGGCCAGGACCTGATGATGAGCGATGCCTTGGCGTTTGATATCCAGGTGTACGATCCTGAGGCGCCAGTGTATGCCATTCGCGCAGATGGTACGGTGGTCACCAACAACATGCTGGGCAGCATGAACGCGACCCAGCAGGCGCAGCTCGACGCGACTGCGGTGGGGCCGGCCGACGTCGGGTGGGCAGTCGCAGCGGTGACGAACGACCATGCCGAAGTCAGCGAAGGCGCTTACGTCGACCTAGGATTCAGCGAACTCCATCGCGAAGTCGTTCGCCGTTTGACTGGGTCGCCACCAAGCGCCAACTTTCCGGCTTCGCAGTTCTCAGGCCTAGCCCACGGAAAGTCGCTACTCAACGACGCCCGCCTCACTCGCGTGTATGATACGTGGAATTTTGCGTACGAAAACGACGGAATGAATCAGGACCAGGACGAGATCCTTCCAAACGGCAACTACGCCAAGATTCAGAACAACACGCCTCAGGGACGGCCGATGGTCGACGAAGGAACCGACGGCTTTGATAGCTTCGGCGAATACCAAGACGCTACTGGCGTCACTCGCCTAGGCCCCGACGACCACGGCGAGCGCGAAACTTCCCCGCCCTACCCGGTCCCACTTCGGGCGGTGCAAATCAAGCTCCGCGTCTACGAGCCCGACAGCCGCCAAATGCGCGAAGTCACCGTGCGCCAGCACTTTGTACCTGAGTGAGGGGGTCAGGATTCAGGCGTCAGGGGCCGGGGAAGCGCATGCAATCAGCCAACTGACCTCCGACCTCTGACCTCTCGGCAATGCACTCTATTCGACTTCGCGGGCCGTGGCGATATGAAGTGTTGGAGCACTTGGCGGGTGAGGATTCGGTTCCCACGACTGGCAAACAAAAGATGCCGGGCGACTGGAGCGAGCCACTAGGTGCCGACTTTCGGGGCACTGTCCGCTATCGGCGGACGTTTCATATGCCCACGGGTTTGGAAGAAGGCCAGCAAGTTTGGCTTGCGATCGACTGCGTCGATTCTAACGCTACCGTGACGCTCAACTCCACTTCCCTTGGTTCGCTTGCTCTAAACACAGAGACGGGCGAATCATGGCGTCACGAAATCCAGGATTCGCTCTTACCGACATCGGAACTGATAATCGATGTCACCCACCCGGCCCAAGCTCCCGGCCCCGGTGGTCTGACCGGCGAAGTACGGCTCGAAATCCAGACCGTAAAGCCGCGTCCTGTTGATTGACTCTTTGAACAGGAGGCAGCAGAGAGAACGGAGAATTGATAACACTAATCGACGCTAATTGGCGCTGCTTAGTGAAGATGTGTATCAATGAGTGTTCTTACGATTGACCTATTCTCAGCAGTCGCCAGCCAACAACTCTCCATTTAATGTGAAGTGCAATGTGTCCACAGCATCGATTCGTGTTGATCTGCGCTCTATGGCTGTGCAATTTCGCGACTGTATTCGCGCAGATCGGCACCGGTTCGTATGATCCAAAGAATGAGAGGTGGGTCGACCTTGGCGTCGATGATCCCAGTTTTGGCTGGCAAACCGTTGGAAAGGCAACTTGGACGCCGCTGGGCGAAGGAGTTACGAGCGACGGCAAGCAGGGTTGGCTATTTACGACAACTCAATGGGCCGATTTCACGCTTGTAGTCGACTTTCGATGCGTCGACGCGGATGCCAACAGCGGAATATTCATTCGCTCTGCGCTTGAGCCGACGGATCCCACCAAGGACTGCGACGAGATAAATATTGCCTCAGACGACAATCCCTATCCCACAGGTAGCATTGTCGCGCGAAAGCGGCGCGATGATGCCAAGTTCCCCAAACCCGATGCCGACGGGTGGCAAACGATTCGCATTTCGGCCTTTGGCGATCAGATCATGGTTTGGGTTGGCGGCTACCTAGTCACCAAGCTCGACGCACCATCGCCGCGTGCCAAGGGTTACATCGGTCTACAAAGCAATGGCGGACGGGTAGAGTTCAAGAACGCGCGGCTCAGGCCGCTCCGTTCTTTAGGTGGCAAGTCGATCTTCAACGGAAGAGACCTCGAAGGATGGAACACCAATCTTGCCGGTCCTGCGAGCTTCAATGTGACCGAGGCGCGTGAACTCGAAGTGCTCGGCGGCAGCGGGCAACTCGAGTCGGACGACGTATTTGGCAACTTCATCATGCAGTTTGATTGCAAAGTGAATGGAGACGGGCTGAACTCGGGTGTGTTCTTTCGCTGCATCCCGGGCGAGAAGATGAATGGTTACGAGTGCCAGATCAGCAACAAGTACAACAAAGGTAACCGCGACGAGCCCACCGACTGTGGCACGGGCGGCATCTATCGCCGCGTTGATGCACGCCGGGTCGTGGCGGACGACCACAAGTGGTTTACCGTGACCATGAACGTCGACGGTCCGCACATCGCGGTCTGGGTCGATGGAATGCTAGTCACCGACTGGACCGACACCCGCGAGCCCGACGAAAACCCCCGCCGAGGACTTCGCGTCGCGCCAGGAACGTTCTGCATCCAGGCTCACGATCCAACAACGGACTTGCTGTTCCGCAAAATGTGGGTGGAAGAGTTGCCCTCATCTAACAATTAGTCGCGGATGATCGCAGATTTGGACGGATCGACGCAGATCTTGTAAAGGAAGTGAGTCATGTCAAAGCTAATTCATGCCGACGTTACAGAGGAGATAACTGCCTCCTTCTACGAAGTCTACAACGAACTTGGCTATGGCTTTCTCGAGAAGGTACATGAGAATGCGATGGCAATCTCGACTAAGGGACGAGGTCTAGTTGCGCAGCAGCAATGGCCGATCTATGTAGAGTTTCACGGCCAGAGCGTAGGGAAGTACTTCGCAGACCTATATGTCAATGGAATCGTCCTCGTCGAGATCAAGACCTGCGAAGCGATTGCGGACGCTCATAAAGCACAACTCCTGAACTACCTAACAGCGACGAAGATCGAAGTCGGATTGATCTTCAATTTTGGCCCTGAGCCTAGCTTTTCCCGCAAGATCATGACCCGTTACTGATCGTTGGTCGCGATCGGTGACGATCCGCTCTGATCCGCACAATCCGCGACTAATTTCCCTACGCCTTGCCATTCGCCCACGCCCGAACCACAATCGTGGACGGATTGTCGTGCTCCTTGTCGACCGACATCTGATAGGCAAATCACACGTTTTCGCGAGATGAAAGTCTTATGGCTAGTTGCGTGCTCGCTTATTCGGGCGGATTGGACACGTCGGTTATCCTCGGTTGGCTGCAGGACGAAGGTTGGGACGTGCATTGCGTGTACGTCGATCTTGGCCAGCCAGGCGAAGACCGCGATGCGATGATCAAGAAGGCCAACGACAACGGCGCGGCGTCGGCCCGAGTTGTCGATGTGCAAGAGGAACTTTGCCGCGACTTTGCTTTTCCCATCATGCAGTGGCAAGCCAAGTACGAGGGCATTTACCTGCTCGGCACGTCGATCGCACGGCCGCTCATCTCTAAGGCCATTCTCGAAGTCGCACGCGAAGTCGGCGCCGAAGCGTACGCCCACGGGGCGACCGGCAAGGGTAACGATCAATGTCGATTTCAGCTTGCCGCCGAGGCGCTCGAGCCCGATATCAAAATCATCGCGCCTTGGCGAATTGAGAAGTTCCGCAATCAGTTCCCCGGCCGCACGGAGATGATCGAGTACTGCGAGGCCAAAGGCATCCCGGTGAAAGCCTCGAAAGACAAACCGTACAGCAGCGATGAGAACTGCCTGCATATCAGCTATGAGGCCGGTAAGCTCGAAGACCCGGCGATCAACGGCGTTTCGATCGTCGACTTCGGGATGACAGTTTCGCCCCAAGATGCGCCCGACATTACCGAAGAAGTCACTATCGGATTTGAGTCAGGTGTGCCAGTGATGGTGAACGGCAGGAAGCTATCCGCACTCGAAGTCGTGACCACGATGAACGAAATCGCTGGCCGCAATGGCGTGGGGCGAATCGACATCATCGAGAATCGGTTCGTCGGCATGAAGAGTCGCGGCGTGTACGAAGCGCCTGGCATGACCGCGCTATACGCCGCCCACCTGCAGATGGAGCAACTCACCTTGGACCGCGACCTGGTGCATCTTCGCGACCGACTGAGCCCAGAAGTGGCCGAGATGGTGTACTACGGCTTCTGGTTCGTTTCGAAGATGGACGCCCTTTTGGCCTTCATCAAGGAAGCTCAAAAGCCGGTCACCGGCGAAGTGACCCTCGGGCTGTACAAAGGCAACATCGAAATACATGGTCGCACCAGCCCGAATAGTCTCTACGACGCCGAAGTAGCCAGCATGGAAGGCGGCGGCAGCTACGACCAAACCGATGCCGAGGGATTTCTGCGACTACAGGGACTGCCAAGCCGGGTATTGGGCAAAGTGCACCGGAGGCCCTACTAGCGCAGTGCGAATAGGACGCGGATTGACGCAGATCTGGCAGGATCTGGCAACGAACAAACAATTGGTCTCCTGTTCAACTTCGGCCCCGAACCTCAATTCACACGCAAAGCGATGACGTTCCAGAGCGACTGATCCGCGGCGATCCTGCAATATCCGCGCAAATCCGCGTCCCAATTCCAACGCGACCGATGTACCTAACACAAAACCCTGTCCTCCAGTACGAACTGCTCAGCAATCTACGGTTGCTTCGTGCATTCGTGTTGTTGTTTGCTTACGTCGCTCTCTTGGGCGGTGTTGTGTATCTTGCTTGGCCGCAGGCGGAGGTGATTGACTTTGCTCAGCCTGAAGAGGCGAAGCGACTCGTAAATCTTTTCTTCTTTGGCCAATACATGATCGCTTCGCTAATGACGCCGAGCTTTGCTGCCGGGGCGATTACCGGTGAGAAGGAACGGCAAAGCTACGAGATGTTGCTCGCCAGCCCTCTTCGGCCGGGGGCGATTGTGCTGGGCAAGTTGTTGGCAGCTTTGTGTCACTTGGCAATTCTGATGCTCTGCTCGCTGCCGATCGTCATGCTTTGCCTGCCGCTTGGAGGTGTATCGCCGTATGAGGTGTTTGCGGCTTACATTGCCATGATTTCGTCGGTGGCGCTGAGCGGAATGATCTGCCTGTGGGCGAGCAGCTTCTTTAGCCGCACTTCAGCATCGCTACTCGTAAGCTACTTGATGATCTTGCCGCTCGCGCTGGTGGGCGTGCTGATCTGGAATGCACTGGGCACGCTGGGCGGAGCTCGGTTGTTCTTTGCCACCACGGTGGTGCCTGCCGTTTGCTTCTCGCTGTGCGTATTGCTGTGGTTCGCCACCACGCGCAAGTTACTATACCCAGCCGACTTCGGCAGTGGCGGCAAGGACGTGGTCGACCTCGACAACGAAGCTCGCGAGGCGGTCGGCTTGTACATCAAGCGCGATGAATTCCCCGACAAGCTGTTCGCACCTCCAAAGCGAACCACGCTACTCGAAGATGGCTCGAATCCGATCTACGACAAGGAGATGCGGAGCGAAATCTTCAGCCAAGGCACGCTGATGCTGCGGCTGGTGATTCAAATCTCGATGCTCCTGGCGCTACCGATTATGGCCGTATGCCTATATATCTTTCCTCAATATGCCCCGTGGTACATTTGTTACGTCATCCTGTTCAATGTGCTGGTCGGCCCAGTTTTTTCAGCGGGCAGCGTTTGCAATGAACGCGAGCGAGAAACGCTCGACCTTCTACTAGTAACTCTAATCACCCCATGGCAAATGTTGTGGGGAAAGTTGCTCAGCGGCTTGCGGGTTTCGAGTGTGCTCACCAGCTTCCTCATGTGGCCCGTGCTGCTGGCCTGCCTGATGCCTGTTGGGTACTGGCGCAATATTGGCACCATGGGTGGTTACTTTCTGATTGTGGCGCTCACGTGCCTCACTACAGCGATGACCGCACTGTTCTGCTCGACCATTTTTTCCAAGACGTCGCAGAGTCTCATGGCGAGTTACATTGTGATCATGACGCTGTTCATCGCTCCGCTCGCGGCTCGGTACTTCGCCGACACTTTCTTCGCTGGAACCGAGGGCGCCGCCATCACACGAATGACGAGCGTGACCAGTCCCTTCGCGGCGGCCTTCGCGCTGCCGCTGGAATTTGATACCGACCTCCGAACTGGAGGCGGCAATGGTCCCGGGTGGGGCGACATGGACATCGCCATTGGGTACTTGGTGACGACGCTCGCGTACAACGGTGCGTTGTTGGCCATCATCGTCTGGCTGTTTCAAGCACGCTGGCGCGTGGCGGATTGACGGTCGCCGGCGCGGTGTGCGATAACTCCGGTAGTTGCCACGCCACGCCCGCAGGACCGAGCGATGCTCACGCTTATGCAACCAAACCCCAGCGACGCCTCGACTCCTCAAACTCAAGACGACCGCGACCTGCTTCACTACGAGGGCCGTCTCGCCCGCCCCGTCAAAGCCAAACTGCCCGAATTGGAACGCGGCGATCGGCTGCGGCACGTGATTTTCTCCGGCCAGTTCACGGTAGAGCTCTTGGAAGAACTCGGCGGAGTCGCCGACGCCATCCGCCAGCTCTCGAAACATCGCAGTGGGCAGGACTTTCTGATCAACTTGCTGCACCATAAGCGGGCCATGTTGTACTTTACGCAGCCATCGACTCGCACGTTCCTGTCGTTCATGGCAGCGTGCCAAATACTTGGCATCACCTGCAACGAAGTCCGCGATCCGCAAACCTCCAGCGAGACCAAGGGCGAAACGCGGTTCGATTCGATTCGTATGTTCTCGAGCTACTTCGACCTGATCGTCATGCGTTCGCCCATCGCCCGGCTGGCGGAGAGTTGTGCCTATCTGATGAACGACCTCGAGCGATCGGGCAACCGCAGCGTGCCGATCGTCAACGCGGGATCCGGCGCGGATCAACACCCCACGCAGGCGCTGCTCGACATCTACACCTTGCAACGTACGTTCAGCTTCAGTGGGCCTAACGACTCGTCGATTTCGTCGCGTTTCGACGACCTCAGAAAGCAGCCCGGTTGCGAGCACCTGACCAAAGGGTTGGCTAACAAGACTTACGCTTTCTGTGGCGATATTGGCCGCGGCCGCACGGTTCGTTCGCTGGCGTTGTTGCTCGCCAACTACGCAAACGTTCGACTGGTGTTCATCGCCCCGCCGCATCCGACGCTGGTGATGCGCGACGACCTGCGCGATCGATTGGCCGCTCGAGATGTAGAGGTCTACGAATTCGACTCCTTGGAACAAGAACTCGACGGCAAGCCTGTGGTGGAACAAGTCGATGCCCTGTACATGACTCGGGTGCAACGCGAACACGACACCTCCGACGATGCAGATCAGTACGCGACGATCGACTTCTCGCAATACTGCCTTACGCCTGAAATAGTAACGCGAATGAAGTCCTACGCACCCATTTTGCATCCCTTCCCCCGCGATCAACACTTCGGCGAAATTCCCCAGGAAATCGACAACGACCCACGGGCGATGTACTTCCGTCAGGCTCGTAACGGAATGTGGGTCCGCGCGGCCCTTTTGGCCCACATCTTCGACGTTGATGGGCACATCATGCGGTATTTCCATCAGGAGTTGGGGTAGTCGGTGCCCAACTCGCGTAAGAGTGTCGCCGGTAGTACAATAGTCGTAGTTGCCGCAGGTCAGTTCCGACGATTGGCGTCGACAATCGGTCGGCGCACAAGTGGGCCAGGCATGTTTCGCTTCTTCATGTGGGCGGTTGTGACAATTAGTTCTTTGTCGCCTCTCGTCGGCGTCGCAAACGGTGAAAACTCTGGCACAGGCGATGATTCGTTCTCGATCGAATTCGTCCAAGTAGGCGATGCCAGCAACGCTGCGGATCTCACCGGCGCGCCGAGCCCCATAAGGCTCGTGCCGTAGACGTACAGCATCGGCGGTGTTATTGTTCTCAGCATTCCCGAGCCCGCCTCCGCGACGATTGCCGACTTGATGCTGAGCTGCCTTGCCGCAGCCGTTGCGTACCGCAACCCGCCTGGAGGCACTTCGCGCGTGTAGTGTTACAATGCACCGCATGCGCGTGCTGATCGATGGCTACAATCTGCTCCACGCGACCGACCTCTTCGGCACTGGAAGGTCTGCGGGAACCCTGCAAGGGTCTCGCGAAGCCTTGCTCGGTTATTTGGCCAACACGTTGTCGGCCAGCGAACGCAGGACGACGACAATCGTGTTCGATGCGGCGGGCGCACCGCCAGGGCTGCCGAAGTTGGTACATCACGAGCACCTCACTGTCCGCTATGCCCGTGGGTACGCCGACGCGGATGCACTGCTGGAGGAAATGATTGAAGATCATCGGGCACCACGCGGCTTGTTGGTGGTCTCCAGCGACCATCGCGTGCAACGAGCGGCGCGCCGACGCGGATCGAAGTACACGGACAGCGACACTTGGTTCCGTCAATTGATCACACGGCGTCAGGCAGCCCACGGTTTGTCCCGCGATCGCTCGACAAGTGGCGGTAGCGTTGAGTATTGGGTCCGTCAGTTTGACTCCGACGAGCTGCGGCAACTGGAAAACGAACTCCGCTCCACGAAGTCGCCATCGCTTACGTCGAAGACCACCAAACGCCCCCCACCCGCCCCGCCGACCGCTGAGGGCACTTTCGAGAACCCCTTCCCACCTGGCTACGCCGACGATCTACTCGACGACGAATCGACATAAACTGCTCACTCTTCACCCTCGTCCGTCAACCGCAGGCTGAACTCGCCGGTGGCTCTTAGGTCGAGTTCGTACGTCGCACCGGCTTTCATACGGATCGACGGCGCTTGGGCGTGCGTGGCACGAATGCCCAACTGCTCGGCTTTTTCGCGATCGTTGGCGATGGTCCAAAAATCGTCCCAGATTTGTTGCTCGAACTCACTTGTGTGCGATCCACGCATGTACGAATTCGGTCGCGAGCCCACCTGGTCGATAACAAACCCATCATCCGGCTCTTGGTTCTCGCCGAAGATTCGCTCTAGCAGACAGATCGCCGTTCCGCGTTCGATGTCGGCCTGCTCGACGTACTCGTCGTCGAATTTTACCACGAGATACTCGACGTAAATCCGATCGCCGTCGATCGCCAGTTCGGCGGGTTCGCCAACCTGTTGGCCGTCGTCGCCAATTTCGGTAAAGCGGATGTTCGTGGTGACCGAGCTATCGTCGGCCGTCTGCTGGTCGAGCACCTCGATGCGGGCCAGGCGGCGGCGGAGCTTCAGCAAGCGAATCGCCGTTTGTACGCGATCAACCTCTTCCTCCAGCTCATCGATGCGCACGTCGCGCTCGGTGATGTCCTCATTCAGGCCATCGATTGCTTGATCTCGCTCGGCGACGGTTGCCTCGGTTTCTTCCAAGCGTTCCCGCAGCGATTCCACTTCGCGCTCTTTGCTTTCCAGTTCTCGTCTGGGAGCGTTATAGGCTTGAATTGCCTGAAATCCGCCATATCCAAATACGCCAACCACGACGGCCATCAACACCGTCCGCGTGGTTGTGTTGAAGTGCCCGAGTAGTTCTCCAGTCTTGCCCATTGGGATTCTATTGGTTGAGGGATAAGCTCTTTCGCTCGTGCTATTCTGTTTTCGCTGCCGCCTGCGCCAGGTGCTCGGCGAGCTTCGCCAGTCGGCTGCATGCTTCCCAGGCGGCCTCTTTCTCGTTCCAAACTTCGCGAAGTCCGCTACGCTTCTTTAGCAGCATGCCCGTTAGCACTCCCATCTGTCCGGCCAGTGTCGATTGCCGTCCGAGCGAATCGGCCTCGCGCGAACGCTCACTTGGTGCGGCTCGCAACACGACGCTTGCGACCATCACCGGCTGCGCCGCTTGTTGGCACGCCCTGGCAATCGGTTCGCTCCAATTGTCTTCGGCCAATGGGGTCTGCTCTTGGTCGACTATCATATTCGTACTTCCAATACCTTGCGAGGCGACCGTACCGGTGTAGTATCCCGCAACCGGCGGCGCGGCGGCACCGAACTTCAACGACTGCCCTTCCGCACCGACAAGACGGCTGGCAATAACGATGCTTCCTGGTGCAACGTCGCTCTTGCAACTGGTTGCCTCCGCAGCCGACAACACGAACTGCGGCTGGTGCCCGTCGACGATTGCTGTCACGAGTTTTGCGTGATCGATTGATTCGGTGAGCGGCCGAACTACGACCACTCCCCTTCCTCCCAGCTTCCCTTTGCAAGCGGCAAACTGGTCGCCTTCAATTGTCCGTTGCCCAGCAAGGTTGTCGGCAACGGCGTCGAACAGCCGCTTGGTCTCACAAATCGCGGCCATTACCGTGGTCGTTGGTTCGTCACCTGGGCGCTGATCCGATGCACCAGTCGCCTGGTTGACGGCCGCGCTCTTGGCTTGGCTCCACACCTTCGAGCCCGCCCACCGCGCCGCATATTGCCACAGCCATCCCACCTCTATTGTTCTCCACCGCTCAGTGGTAACCGTAACGCTATGGTCGTTCCCGTGACGCCGGTCGCTTCTACTTCGACCGAGCCACCGTGGTCGGTGGCGATTCGCCAGCACTTCGATAGCCCGAAGCCCAAACCACGCCCTGCTTCTCGCCCACTGTAGAATGGGTCGAACATGTGAAGGCGCACGTCGTCAGCAATTCCAGGTCCCGTATCTCCAACTCGCACCACAACGTGCTGACTGTCGCAACAAACTCCAACCGTCACGCGGCCATCATTCCCTACCGCATCAATGCCATTCTGCACCAGTGCCTTTACCGCCACGGCAACCTGAGTTGCATCGACCGTTGTAGTCGGCGCCGTATCGCAGTCAGTGACCTCAAGCACGATATCGCGCTGTTCGGCCATAGTACGTAGTTCGTCGACGACTTCGGCAGCTAACTTCCCCAGGTCAGTCGGCCGTTTATCGAGCGCCGGAGGGCGGGCGAATAGCATCAAATCGGAGATCATCTCATGCGCCCGCAATGCCTGTGCGTCGATGGCCGCGAGCAAACGTTGCTTCTTTGGATCCTCTTCCTCACGCAGCAGTGCCTGAGCGCGGCCGCTGATATTTGCCAGCGGATTGTTCACCTCGTGGCTTGCGCCATAGGCTAACTCTTTCATCGCGTCGAGTTTCGCTCGTTCGAGCCGGGAGTCGAATTCGCCAAACGGAACCGAACTGGCGAGCCGTTGGACGATCCGTGGTAGCCGCCATTCGATGCTTGGACTAGACGTCAGGTATTCGTTGGCCACCACCACATCCGTCGGCGACTCAACGGGCCCCCGGATCGTGGACAGGAATGCAGGCGAACTGCCAGGCTCCAGTACTCCAACGCTCTCGGTTGCCGCGTTCAACATGGCCGCTGCCTGCTGAGCATACGTCACGGCCTCCGAGTCACTCGGCCGTGTCCACCCCGGCGGGTCGTCGCCCAGGGTTGCAAGCTTCTCCACCAAGCCCGACGACAACCACTGCGCCAATCCATCAATCGTATCGCCATCGGCCGCAGGCCATGCAGCTAACCATTGGCAAAACCAAGGGTCGACTAGCAATGCGCCGCGCAAATGAACCGCAGCCGAAGCATCGTCCGCTTCTAGCAGTGCCCGCTCCATAGCCGCTGCCGACGCATCGGAAACGGCCGTTGGCGAAGTCCCGCGGACCGGAGCAGGCAACCACAACATAAATTCGAACCGCCGGTTTCCAACTGCTGAGTTAGGTCAATCTGAGCAACCGGCATTAGGATGGTCGGTCCGAAAAACCGGTGCTCACTGCGTCGGGGCCGATTCGATTTCGAGCAGCTGGCATACGCGGACCGACAGGGCATCGACGTCGAATGGCTTCTTCATGAAGTCGTTGGCGCCGGCGTCGCGGAGTGCTTGAATCTTGTCCTGCTCCACCATGCCCGAGATGCAGATGATTCGCACCTCGTCCATCGACTTGTCGCTACGCACCAATTGGCACACTTCCATGCCGTTGATGTCGGGCAGCATCACGTCGAGCACCACCAAATCGGGGCCAAACTCCTTGATCATCATCCCTGCGCCAAAACCGTTGTTCACGCTGCGAACATCAAAGCGCCCGTCGCGCTCGAAGTGGTCGACCAATAGATCGACCAGGTCTTCGTCGTCGTCAACGATCAGGATCTTTCGCTTACCGCTGTCCAGCGCGTCGGTCGGAATGCCATTATCACGCATGAACGCATATAGTTGATCACGCGGGATACGGCGAAAACGGCTGCCGGGAACTCGAAAACCCTTGAGCTGGCCAGAGTCGAAGCAGCGGATGATCGTCTGCTGGCTGACTTTGCATATCTTTGCGGCTTCGCCGGTTGTGAAAACGGTCTTCATACGCTCAACCACCTCTCTCCTTAGTAACGTGGGCGGAACGACTCGACCGGTGCGGGTTCTACCGCGCCGACGAAGGCCATTCATCAACCGGTGTCGATTCCTCAGCGGGGCGGTAGAGCCCCTTTAGCTCCTGTCTGCCGCAAAGTGCAAAAAGGTCTTGGATTGCACAATTCTACGGGACTCTGCAAACAGCAACATTCGCCACTTCTTCCGAGGTTGCCTGGTTTGCCAGATGTGAGCGGATTATAACTGCCCTGTTAAACGAGTCAAGATTGATCTACAAACCGTAAAGCGTTCTCTACAAACGATTTAGGAATCCATCGATTAACTGGACAATGCCACATCACGGTCTGCGGAACTCGTAAGCGGCGGTTTACATTTTGTGCCGCTAGCAACCTGGTGAATGCTACACCACTTGCCGAGCCCAGATAATGTCCCAAATTTCGAAAATCGATTTGCTGGGGCAAAACTCGCCACCCGTCATTCGCCTGGCCATGCAATTTACTCGGTATTTGCAGGGTTTGTGATACCCGCATGGTAATCGGCCAAATGAGTTTTGCCCCGCGGTTTTGCCCCAATTGGGGCAATTGGCTAGTAACCTGCCAGCTCCGCAGCGTCCTAAGAGTGTATTAGAACCGACTGGGTGGCTCAGTTTCAACGAAAAAGTTCGAGGCAAATCGGGGGCATCGAGGGCGTGCGCGTTTGGTCCAACGGCCCCACTATAGGTTCGCTGCCAGCGAGCTGACCCACCTCTGCACTAGCGACATATCGGCCCGTTCGGCGATCACCTCGGTCGCGAGCGGCACGTCGTCGGTGATCACGTAGTCGACGTTGCGACTGATCATACGGTTCATACTGCCGCGGTCGTTCACCGTCCAGGCCGCCACTTTGTGGCCCGTTACCTGACTGCGTGCAATGAACGCCGACGTGGCGATCTCCATGTTCACCGCTAGCAGGTCGGCGTCGACCTTCGTCAGGTCACCGATGGCAACCGCGGTTAACAGACCAACAGGCCAATCGGGGCGCAGCTTTCGGATCTTGGCAATCGACGCGCGGTCGAGCGAAATGACCATGATCTGGTGTTCCATTTCATGATCTTCAATGATCTCGACCACCCGCTCTTCGAGCCGCGAGTTGTGGCCGTAATGTTTTAGTTCGACGACCACGCCCACCTTGCCTTTGGCCAGTTTGAGTACGTCGGCGAGCGTCGGTACCCGCTCGCCGGCGAACTTTGTGTCCACCGGGCTACCAATGTCGTAGCTCTGCAGCTCAGCCAGCGTCGATTCGTTGATGTTCACCGCCTCGCCCGCGACGCGTTTGAGATCGCGGTCGTGCACGACGGCCACTTCCCCGTCGCTCGTTTCCTGCACGTCTATCTCTACCCAATCGGCGCGATCGGCAATGGCCTGGCGAATCGCGGCCAGCGAGTTTTCAGGACCGTAGGTTGCGCCGCCGCGATGGGCGATGGTTTGCACGTTGTCGTTCAGTTCGAGTCCGGCGAGTGATGTTGCCCCAACTACCGCTGCGAGTAGTACGGCGACTGCCGCAGCTGCTGCAACGCGCCGACGATTCCAGGTTGCTAGAGCCGTTCTAGTGGCTGGTGTGGTGGTATCCCTCTGCTCGATGATTTCAGCCGACTCATTATCGAGCCGCTTCCAGAGCTTCCAAACGATGAGCGCGAAACCGACCACCGCAGCGAGATTGAGTAACACGTTCAGCGCAATGTGGAGGGCTAGTAACGCACCAACGGTAACGGTAAGCAAGGGGAGCGACTCGATGCGATGCACCAACCAACCGCAAACGAGCAAGTACCCCGCCAACATCAGCGGTGGTATCAAGAACACCGCGGCTAGCCAGCCGCCGAGCCACTCGGCAACCATTCGCAAATGGCCACGGGTCACCTGACGACTGCGGGCGATCGCCTCGCGAACGCCCGGCCTGCGGACCACCAAGATGGGAATGCTCAACACGCGCACCACAAGCCACCAAGCGACCACCAGCCCGCCGGCGGCCAACACCACGCCAGCGAGAACCACGGCCACCCAGAACACCGGCGGCTTGTCGGCAAGGTAGTAGTTGATGTCATGCCCGGTGAGTAGCATCCAATACAGGAGCCCCACGCCAGCCACGTAGGGCGCGGCAACCAACAGCACAGACGCAGCCAGCAGCCCGCCAAGCTTCACGGTAGGCAGTGTATCGGCAAGAGTGGTTACAACCGCCTCGCGAATCCCAAGGGGCCGACCTGCTTCGCTGGCCCACACGATCCGTAGCAGCACCGCTTGCTCGAGCACCACCGCGCCGATCACCAATCCGCCCACCACTATCAGGCACGCAAGCCCGATGGGGCTTAGTAGAAACCGTAGGATGTCCTCATCGGCCAATAAGTCGCGGCCCGATGTGGCGACAAAGGTGCGAAACGCGAGCGCCACGATGGGTGTAATGATCACCGCGGCAGCCACCTTGAAGACAACGTCGGCCAGAACGAGCGACCGCCAACAACGTTTCAAAGTTTGGAGAATTTCACCAAGCATACTTCGATTCGGCAACGTCATGCCGACTATTCTAGCGGCCGAGACCCATCAACGCCCACCGTAGTGGATAAGCCGCAAGCCGTACGAATGGGACGCTGCCCCAGCCGCGCGATGAAATTTCCTACAAGCGCGGAGACGAGTGCTACGAGAATCACACCTAGAGCGTGCTTGGGCTATCTGTAGCGATGTTGGCGCAAACGATTCAAGTCTGGCAAGGCGGCCGAAGTAGGCGAATCTGCATGATTCGTCGATGTAA
>JANQOF010000067.1 GCA_028279215.1 Pirellulales bacterium | reverse complement strand
AACTCCGCGATTGGGACTAAGTCGTAACAAGGTAGCCGTAGGGGAACCTGCGGCTGGATCACCTCCTTTCTAAGGATAACTTAGAACCGAGCGTCGGGTGACCGACCTCGGATACAATGGGACGGTCTTGAGAATACTGACAAGAACGGAGGAAGCTTCGGCTTCCGCTCACCAAATTGATTAATGAGAAACCCGGCCTGGGAAGTTAGCCTGTCCCAGCGCCGGGTTTTTTTGTTAGGTCGGCGTAGTCTGCGCGTGACATAGCGAGACCAAATCGCCCCTCTTATGATAGCCGCTTAGTGCATGCAGCGCAAGACTGCTGCGTCCATGGTTTACTCTAGTAGCAATCCCGAATACCCATTTGTGCCCGGAAACTAATCGTTGTGAGCGTCGCCGCTTCGTTGAGAGCCTTCAGCATGCTGTATTGCCGTTGATTCGGTCCGCCGATTTCGATAAGAATTCGTGCGAGTTATGAGCCCATTCAACCTGCTATGTCGGCGAAAGCAATGTACTATCGATTTCTCGCTAGTTGTCTTCTAACTTCTGCGCCAACAAAGGTTCTATTGCTTGCGGGCCTCCTTGCTACATCGAATTGGGCGGGTACTGTACGGGGAGCGGACATCTTGATTCCTGCGGCGGAGGTGGGGTACTACCTCAGCGAGGGTGGGCGCAGCGGATTTGACATGAATTATTTGGTCCGTAGGTCTGGAAGTGAGTACCGTAATTTCCTCGTGTTCGAATTACCTACTGATCTACCAACGATACGTGCTGGCACGCTCCGGTTATTCAACCCGGGCGCGCCACCTGCGACCCTTGATGGATATATGAGCCACGATCCGTTTGAGGCATATTCGGTTTTTGATGTTACGACTGATATCCAATCACTAGTTTCGGGGAGTGGCGGTGTCGCTGCTTTTGACGATTTGGGAAGTGGGGTACTCTTTGGCTTTACGAACGTCACCCCAAGTCATAACGGTTCGTTTGTCGAAGTTAGCCTGAACCTTAATGGCCTGGCTGCCCTCAACCAGGCGGATGGAACGATTGCGTTCGGCGGAGCCGTGACGTCCTTTCGGGAGATCCAGCTCGGCAATGAGACTATCTTTGGCTTCAGCCACGAATTTCCCGACGTTCAGCTGCATCTTGAACTGGTGCCCGAGCCCGATTCCTGTCGTGTCCTGTTAATTGCATGCGCCGGGCTATTAGCTGTTCAAAGCATCCGCCTACGATTCTGACAAAAAGGAGCCCGGACTGGGAAGTTAGCCCACACCTGCGCCGGGTTTTTCGTCGGGCGAAGATTGTCATGCCGCGTGCGCAGGTTGGCGCGATATCTTACATTTCATATCCTCGGCTGCCTGTCGGCTCGAACCACGTTCTTCCCAGTATTGGAACGTTTAGGCATGCCCAGCTCATCAAACCGTGGCCCTAATCCGTATGAAAGCAGCCAGACTGAGAGCACCCACCGTCGTTCTGATTCCAAGCGGCCAATTGGGACTCTGATTCTCGCGCCGTTGTTGCTTCTAGTAGGGCTGGCGACTATATGGATCAGAATTAGCCAACTCTTGTCGGCCTACTCATTCAGCGATGAGGTTGTCATTTCGGGATCGTACTATGTCACGCTAGCGCGAGACGTACTGATTGCGGGCGCAGCGTTGATCGGCGGAGCGCTGCTGCCCTTTGGCAAGGCAGTTGGTTGGTGGGCGTCCGTGTTCCACGCTTACTTGCGCATCGCGCTTCAAGGAGTGTTGCCGACCATAGGAGCTATTGTAGCGCAGCTGTCTTGGGGCGTCATGCAGGTGCCGTATACCGCTCGCCTTGCAGCTTGTGCAGTTTGTGTCCTGATCTTGATCTATCTTCAGAAAGACAACGTTCGTTTATATTTTGGTATACGTACCAAACCTCTAGTGCTAAACCCAGCTTTCCTAGTTGTCTGCACCGTCCTCATATTTGGGTTTGACGTCTGTATGACGCTTGTACGGTAGTTAAGTCCACTCGACAGGTTCATGGGTGCGAGCACCCATCGAAACAATCGAGTTGCCCTCCCCAATCGCTGCCGTCCGACCTTCCGCATGCGGGAGGGTGGATTTCTTTCCCAAGTTTTCAGTTGAAACTAGGCCACTACTTATGATACTGTACATCCATACCGGTGTGCCGCGCGCGGCTTGCGTCAGGCGAACTGGGCTGGGATCCGGGAGTTTGGGGAGTGGCGGGTAGCTACGGGCGTGGCGGCTGAAATCGGCACGTTTTCAATGGACCACTCTTGCTCCGGACGGCCTGGGGTGCTTGTTTGGCGAAGCGCACGCGGAGCGGCCGGCGGACGTCCGCCTTGTTTGAGGGGTGAGGGATCGGGGGCCAGGGGTCGGGGACCCGTTTAACGTGAAGTCGAAGGTACCCGCTTGTTGGAGGCTGGGGGTTACGAGTTTGATTGGTCATTTGGGAATTGGTCATTAGTCCTTTCAGCTTCAATTGTCCCTTCGCGCGAGCATCAATGGACAATTGAAGGGTCCAATAGCCGTCCGCGAAGTGGAAAATCATCGAGAAAAATAGTGGAAAACGAAGACTGGCAGAGAAGGTCGGAGATGAATAGAGTCGTCATAAATCGTTTTCCGGAATGAAGGACAAAACGGACAGAATTGACCAGTAGTCAGTGGGCCGTTGCGAGTGAATAGGCGCTTGACCTCTACAAACAACTCATCTCCGATCAATAGAAGAGCAGAAATGTGGTTGACTAGTTCAGAGCACAGGCGCGCTGCGAGGTGACACTTGTATAAGTACATCATTATGGGCCCTCAGGGTTGCGGAAAAGGAACGCAGGCCAAGCTGCTCGCCGATAAGCTCGAACTGACGCACCTTTCGGTGGGAGATATCTTTCGCTGGAATCTCCAATCGCATACGAAGTTGGCGGCACGTATCAAGCGCATCATGGATGATGGGCAGTTGGTGCCTGATGAAATCGTCGAGGAAATCATTCAAACTCGGTTACAGCAGCACGACTGGAATTATGGATTCATCATCGACGGATTTCCCCGCAATTCGGAGCAAGCAGAGTTCTTTCTTGAGAGCTATGACGTCGACGCTGTGATCCACATTGATGTGCCTGACGAAGTCACCATCGAGCGAGCGCTTTCGCGTCGCCATTGCGCCAGTTGCGGACTCGACTACAACTTGATGTATCACCGTCCTGAGTCGGAAGATACTTGCGACGTCTGCGGCGGCCAACTTGTAACGCGACGGGACGATACTCAAGAGGCGTTGGAGCGCCGCCTGCACGACTACCGTACAAGAACGTTGCCCACATTGGAGCTTTTCCAGAGAAAAGAGCTGGTCGTTCATGTCGACGGGGCAGGCTCGGTCGAGGCAACCCACCACAGTATCTGCGAGAGACTTCGTATCTAAGCACTCCGTCGAAGCACCGGCAGATGACGCTTGTGAAACTGACTTATTCAACGGAAGATGGGGGCGTGACTTCCGCAATGCCAAACCGCCGACAGCTTCGTTTTCACAAGCTCGGCGACCTTGCAGCCGAGCTCGCCCGAATCGAGCAGGCTGAGCAAGCTGGCGAGTTGAGTGCCGTTGGCAATTGGACGCCGGGGCAAATCCTCGGTCACGTGGCCGCGTGGATTCACTATGGATGGGATGGTTTTCCTGTCCAAGCGCCGCCGTGGTTTGTTCGGTGGTACCTCCGCTGGCAGTTGCCCAAGATGCTCGACAAGGGGATGCCGAGCGGCGTCCGCATACCGGGCGTCGAGGGTGGCACGACCGGCATCGAACCGGTGGAGTTTGGCGAGGGCATGAGCGAGTTGCGGCGCGGGATCGAACGGCTTGAAGGCGGCGATCCGCCGACGCATCACAGCCCTGCGTTTGGCGAAATGTCGCTCGAGGACCGCATTCAGCTGAATCTCCGACACGCGGAACTGCACCTTAGCTTCCTGCGCTACCCAGGGGATGAGGCTTGAAGGAGGGGCATTCGTGAGCGGGATCGGGTGGCCAAAGGGCTTTCCTTCGCAAAGCAACCACGTACTATTGGGCGTCGCCCCGCTGCCCACCGTTCTCAGAGCCGACCGGAGTTCCGGTCTGGAACTCCCGTGCATAACAAGCGTACGTCACGCCAACGATTCGTTGAATTCCGCGAAGCCTATCGCGCCGGACGGGTCAAAGACCTGAGCGAGAAGTTCCGCCGAAACGAGCGCGGGCGCCCTGAAGGAGAGGTCCGCCGACGGTACCTGTGGGATTACATTGCGTGGCTGGCGCCGTATCGGGCAACCGCAATCGGACTGATGACGCTCGCACTCGTGGTTGCAGCGCTCGACATGGCGCAACCGCTGTTCATGCGATACATCATCGACAACGTGCTGCTCGCGAAGGATATGTCGAGTTCCAGTCGCATCGGACTATTGAATGTGGTGGGCGCGATCTTCCTGTCGGTGATATTGCTGTCGCGATTGCTCGAAGCGACACGGAACTACTGGCAGCGGATCCTGAACGTGCGGGTGTTGATGTCGCTCCGCAAAGCACTGTTCGAAAAGCTGTTGGGCCTGCCGCTCAACAACCTGACGGACATGAAGACGGGCGGCATCATCAGTCGGCTGAGTGGCGACATCGATTTGACGACCGGCCTGATGCAGCTCGCGATCATTTCGCCAGGCGTGTCGCTCGTGCGGTTGCTGATTGCGCTGGGCATTTTGCTGTCCATCAATTGGAAACTCGCGCTGATGGCCATGACGGTGCTTCCGCCCGCGATGTTCCTAAGCCTGATTATCGCCAACCGCGTTCGGCCGATCTACCGATCGATGCGCGAAGAGAACTCGGCGATCGATGCTCGGGTGAGCGAAACGTTTGGCGGCATTCGCGTGGTGCGATCGTTTCAGCGCGAGAAAAACGAAGAAGCCGAGTACATCACCGGCCGCCACACGATTGTCCGCAAGCAACTGTTTGCCCATTGGCGCGAGATTCTGCTGTGGAGCAGTTGGGGCTTTTTGATGGCCGCGGTGAATGTGGTGATCATCTGGATGGGCGGGTGGATGCAAATTGCGGGCAAGACCTCCGTGGGCGACATCATGGCGTTTCAATGGTATACGCTGATGTTGCTCGAGCCGGTGTGGCAAATCGTCAACTCGTTCTCCGAGTTGCAGCGGTCGCTGGCCGGCATGGAGCGCGTGTTTGAAGTGCTCGACTCGCCGGTGGACAAGCCCGACCGACCCGACGCCATCGACACGCCAGATTGCGTGGACGAGATTCGATTCGAAGAGGTTAACTTCGAGTATCACGAAGAACAGCCTGTCGTCGCAGACTTCAACGTCGCGGTTGCTGGCGGAACGACAGTGGCGTTAGTTGGCCGTAGCGGCGCTGGAAAAACGACGATCACCGATTTGATTGCCCGGTTTCAGGACCCGACCTCGGGCCATATTTTGCTCAATGGAGTCGATTTACGCGACTACCGTCTGGCAAGTTACCGCCAGTTGCTTGGAGTCGTACAGCAAGAGGTATTCTTGTTCGACGGCACGGTGCGCGATAACATTGCCTACGGCAATCCCAAAGCCACGGACGAGGAAGTCATCGACGCGGCCCGGCGGGCGAACGCTCATCAGTTCATCGTGGAGCTTTCCAACGGCTACGAAACGCTGATTGGCGAGCGAGGCGTGCGTCTTTCTGGTGGGCAAGCGCAGCGATTGTCGATTGCTCGGGCGATTCTTGCCGATCCGCAAATCCTCGTGTTAGACGAAGCGACCAGCAACCTCGACACCCAGAGCGAGCAGTTGATTCAAGAATCGCTCGACAAGCTGATGCACTCACGGACTACGTTTGTGATTGCGCACAGATTGTCGACGGTTGCCGCGGCGGATCTGATATTGGTCATGGAGAGCGGACGGATCGTCGAGCGCGGTACGCACGAAGAATTGATTGCTCGTCGCGGCATGTACTACGACATGGTCGCCCGACAGCGGGAGGCGATGGAGAGCGACGCGCTGCTAGGAGTGGACTGATCGCGAACGTCATGATGCCAAGAGCAGGTTGCCGTATCGGAAGACGTCTGGAGCGCCCTTCGCCGATCTGTAGCGTGCTCGCTTACTGCGTCCGCACTTGGCTGCGTTGGCCTGCATCGACGAATCGTGCCGATTCGCCTGCTTTGCCAGATTTGACTCGTTTGCGCCAACGTCGCTACAGCTATCCGAAGCACGCTCTAGTTGCGGCCGAAGATTGCACCGGCGGCACGCATGAACGCCTTGATGGCGCTGGTGTCGGCGATTTTCTCGAGTTGCTGATTTTCGCCAATGATCGCATCGAGTTCGCTATCATCTACCCAAACGCCCATGCACTCATTGCAACGATCAATCCTCACCCGGTTGTTGTAGGTGTAGGTGAATTGTTGCAGGCGCCCATTGTCGCAACGAGGACAACGCATGTACCCATCGACCTCACCAGCCGCAACTGTAGGGCTGCCGTATTGTTGTTCGATCTGCTCTTCGACACCGGAACGGTCGAGTTCGCGGACCCGGTCGAGTTCGCCAGCGTCGAACCACAAACCGTCACAGTGGTGGCACTTATCGAGTTCAATCCCCTCAACACGAACCACGGCAAGTTCGGCACCGTCGCGTGGGCACTTCATGGTTCACCTCTCATCGCAAGTCGTTCCCTATTGTTTGTTGAGCTTCTTCACTGCCTCGACTACATCGTCGGGTTCGGCGCGTTTCTTATAGTCCGCATCCAGGAAGGCCCATCGAATGACTCCATCGCGGTCCACGATGTAGGTTGCGGCCAGCGGCAGTTCGAGTTTCTCGTAGCCATTCACTTTGGGAAGCTGAAGTCGGTCGCGATAGAGCGGCGCTATCGAATCCGGGAGGTCAAACACGATGCCATATTGGTGGGCCAGCTTGTTTTGGTCGTCGTGCAGCACGAGGAAACGGAGTTCGTTCTTCTCGGCGGTTTCTTTAGTGTTCGCTGGAAGTTCGGGTGTAATGGCAACCAGCTTGGCGCCAGCGTCGTGTAGGTCGGCTAGGGAACTTTGGAGAGCTTGCAATTGAACGTTGCAGTAAGGACACCAACCACCGCGATACCAGGTGAGCACTACCGGTTGTTGCTTCCACAAGTTGCTCAGCACCACTTCGTCGCCTCCCCAGGCAATCAAGGTGCCGTCGGGAGCTTCGTCGCCGGCCTGCAAGGCGAGGTTTTCAATGTCGGAAGCACGAACTTCATCGATTGCGGACGCGAAGCGTTTGAGCAACGGGGCTGGCAGGCGCTCGGAGGAGTTGGCCGCCAACCTCTCAAGCTGTTTGGCGAGCGTTTGTTCGGCGGGCTCGGCAAAGCCAACCGATGCTGTAAAGCAAAGCGCGAGCAAGGCGACATATCGGACGATCATGGCAATCTCCGTTGGTTCGGCGTTCGGTGGAGTGGCGGATGCGACCATCGATTGTTTCCGGTCAGTTAGCGGCAGTCGGTATGATATCACACGCTCCGTCGAGCAGTTAGATAGAGTTCGGTTGGATACATAATCCCTGGTACGACAAAACCGACTGGTGACTTCGCGAGGACGCATGCCAAATGCAACTACTGAGTAAGGGCCAGCAGGAGGACAGGGTGGCACGACTCGATCGATTCAACGGTTCGATACCGCTCAACGCGCAGGCGAGATACCTGCCAGATCGTCGTAAATCCACTAGACACCGCGTTCAAATTGGCGTATTCTACTTTCGTCCTAGATTACCACCGCCCACGGAATTCTCTACGCTAGTGACCTCTCTTTCGAGCACGAGTACCTCCATGTGGACTGAGTACTCGCTTGTTGGCCTTCGCCATTCGGTGATTGTTTGCCGCCAATTTTGCCTAGCGGCAGTTTGGCAAGTCTAAGGATGATCTTCTTATAGAAAGAGAAAACTATGTTGCGTTTAATGATTCTAGTCTTGGGCTTCACCGTACCTTGCGTGGCGTTCGCAGCAGTACCGGGAAGTGTCGAAACATGGGATGCTGGGCTTAATGCATGGGACCAATCAACCACGTCGTCGACAGTGATTCACGCTGCCACGGATGGAAATCCCGATGGCCATCTCACCATCCGCAAGGTGCTAGGTGGCTTTGACAACATTGGCGTTGCCACAACTGCGAGCGCCGACTATTTGGGTGACTATTCGGGTGTGATCGGTATCTCTGTCGACGCAGTCTACCGTACCAACAATGTCACCGACGCGTGGATTCGATTCCGTCCCGATCTTGTCGACAACGGCTGGCAATACTCGCTAACGAATGTATTCCCCACTGACACTTGGACGACCTACCAAGCACCTTTCGACCCAAGCTGGGACGACGCCACAGCGATTCTGAATGGATGGGAGAAATTCGATGCAGGCGCAGGGAGCTTCGCCGACTTGTTCTCATCGGTGGGTTGGGCGGAGGTCCGGTTCAATAGCCCTCAAACTTCGACAATTATCGGCGTCGACAACTTCCGCCTTATCGCCATTCCGGAGCCGAGTGCAGTTTGCCTCGTGGCAGCTTCATTGATCGCACTCCTTGCCGTGGACCGGCGAAGGCTTTGTTCCTAAGGGGCGAGAGTACAACCTTACTGCTATCCCAGGGGACATGTGCAACATACGCCCCTGGGGCCACATTGTGCTGAATGTGACAACTCGACTACATCACTTGCTCTACAGTGCCCTTCGCCTATCTGTAGCGTGCTGGCTTACTGCGTCTGCATCTGGCTACGTTGGCTTACATCGACGAATCATGCAGATTCGCCTGCTTCGGCCGCCTTGCCAGATTTGAGTCGTTTGCGCCAACATCGCTACAGCTAGCCGAAGCACGCTCTAGGCCTCTGGTCGCAGCAACGGAAACAGAATCACGTCGCGGATCGACTGCGAGTTGGTGAGCAGCATCACCAGACGATCGATACCGATTCCCAATCCACCGGCGGGCGGCATGCCGTTTCGCAACGCGCGGACGAAGTCGGTGTCCATCTTGGCCATCGAATCCTCGTCGCTCAAGCCTTCGAGCTGTGTCTTGAACAGCTGTTCCTGTAAGTCCGGATCGTTCAACTCGGTGTACGCATTAGCGACTTCCATGCCTTGGATGAATAGCTCGAACCGCTCGGCCACGTTGGGTGCGCCACGCTTCCGTTTGGTGAGCGGGCAAATGCTGGCCGGGTAGTCGGTGACAAACACGGGACCTGTTAGCCGATCCTCGACTTTTTCTTCAAACACCTCGTTCTTGACGACATCGGGATGACGTCCAGCAGTTTCAAAACCAATTTGGGCCGCTAGTTTGGCAACGGCGGCTTCGTCGCGCGGGTCGACGCCCGCGTGCTCGGCAAACAGCTCATCGTAAGTTCGACGGGCAAACGGCGGGGTAAAGTCGATGGTTTCATCTTTCCAAGGCAGCACGTAGGCGATGTCCTTGTCGCACGTGCTGGTTCCGCTAGCCGCCTTGATGGCGTTGACGATGCACGCTTCGGTAAGATCCATCATGGTGTTGTAGTCGCCGTACGCCTCGTACACCTCGAGCATAGTGAACTCGGGATTGTGCTTGGGGCTGATTCCCTCATTGCGATACACGCGGCCCAGTTCGTACACGCGTTCGATGCCGCCGACGAGCAAACGCTTGAGGTGAAGTTCCAAGGCGATGCGAAGGAACAGATCGATATCCAGAGCGTTGTGATGCGTAGTGAATGGGCGTGCCGCCGCGCCGCCAGCGATGGCGTGAAGCGTGGGGCCTTCGACCTCGACGAAGTCGCGCCGCGCGAGGGTCTCGCGGATGCTGCGGACGATGCGCGTGCGGGACAAGAACGTTTCCATTACTCCGTCGGTGTGCACCAGGTCGACGTAACGCATCCGCTGGCGAAGCTCGGGGTCGTTGAGCCCATGGTGCTTCTCCGGTGGCGGCTCGAGCGTCTTCGTGAGGAAGTGAATCCGCTCAGCGGCGATCGAAAGCTCGCCCGTGTTGGAGATCACCAGCATACCGTCGACACCAATCAGGTCGCCCAAGTCGAGTTGCTCGACCACCGCCCAGTCGTCGCCCACCTGCTTCTTGCCGACCATCAATTGGATGGCGCCAGTCATGTCCTTCAAGTCGATGAAGTGCAGTTTGCCTTTATCCCGGTGCAGCACAATGCGGCCGGCAGCGCGGACTTGCGGGCCGACAAGTTCGCCCTTGCCCTGGTCCGCCTTCCATTGGCGAAAGTTGAAGTCGTCGGGCAGCGAGCCGAAATCGGGGAGTGGCACGTCCGCGCCATCCTCCGTGCGGTAAACCACCTCCTTAGCGCGATCGCGGATCGCTCCAATAGCCGCGTGCCCTTCAAATCTTCCTCCCCACGGATCGATACCCAATTCGCGGATTGCCTCGAGCTTCCGGCGGCGGGCGGCACGGGGGTCGGTCAAGTCGCCATCATCTGGATTTTGCGGGTCGTGCATAACTGCTGTCATTCACTGAACAATTCGGGCGGAAAAGACGTAATTCTAGTGCCCAGTTACACTTCGAAAAAGGATGGCGGGACTGCTGGCAGGTCCGACCAGCACTTTTGTTGACCTGAAACCGAGCTGTATCTACGATTCGCTGCTGGGAACCCTACGCTGGCAAAAGGCTCGGGCGATGCTAAGACGCATGTTGCTGATTGGACTGCTGGCCGTGGTCGCCGTATTGCTGTGCGCAGCAGGTGGAATGTACTGGGCCGTTACCAGCGCCCAGCCCTACTACGAGGCAGAATTGCAGAAGCCGCGCGAGGTACTTCGTGAGAGTAGCCGGCAACTTGAGAGTCGCTTCACCACGCTTCACAGCGACCTGCAAAGCCAAGGCACTTGGCAAACCGTGATTTCGGCCGACGAACTGAATGGATGGCTGGCGTACAAGCTTCCTGAGTCGTTCCCTGACCTGCTGCCTGAGGAGGTTCGCGATCCGCGAGTGGCGATCACCGCACAGGACGTCATTCTTGCAGCACGCTCGAATCTCGGTGGCGTCAATGCAGTAGTGAGTGTGTTCGTCGAGCCATTTGTCACCGATGAGGGTGACTTGGCAGTCCAATTGAATCAAGTGCTAGCGGGATCGCTCCCCATACCGACGACCGACGTGATTCACCGCTTGTCGCGGGCCACGCGCCGCGCGGGATTGCCGATTCGCTGGACGCAATCCGACGGCAAGACCGTGATGATTGTAGCGAACGAGCTGTGGAACAGTGAGGAGAATCAGAACCGGACGCTTGACGCTGTCGAGTTGGCCGATGGCGAGATGTTCCTCTCCGGAAGGACCGAAGTCGTCGATGACGGGCCGAGTGAAGTCGAAATTGCGGCCCAAGAATTTGACGACGCGACGCATTGGCGAGACACATCGGTTATCGGACGCTGAGCGTCCAGCGATATTCGCCTTGCAGTTCGACGTGGATGTCTAGGCAAATGGTGGACGCCATGAGTTGAACGTGCACCTGTGCATCGCTCACGGAGATCCAACGGCAATCTCCGCTTAGAACCCTTCGCACTGTTCCGCGACCGTTGCCAACACGCCCCTCGTAATCCAGATAGTGCAAACGGTGATCGGGCAACCTGCGAGCTTCCACGCTCAATGGACTGTCTTTTCCTGAGAGCTGTCCGGGGAGTCGTTCCATGGCCCAAGTCCAACAGCTCTCGCCCCGCTCAAGCAGCAGATCCCAGTGGCTGGGGCGTCCGAAATCGTCGGGCACATCGTGCTTTAGCAATACAAAGCGGGTGACCATTGCCTAAGTGTTGGTCCAGCCGCTCAGCGTGGCAAGATGTCCATCTCTTGCACGTCGTCGGTCGGCTGCAGCGCCGCGGATGACACGTCGGCAACAATCTTCGTCCGCCCCTGCTGAAGTGCATCGACCGGCACGGTTACCTGAAATTCCTCGCCGGGTGCCATTTCGGCGATTGGCCCCACCAACAAAGCGGTGCCATAGACACCCCAGTCAGCCGGCTCGGCAGTGGCGGTTGACTGAACCTGGCTAAAATCGGCCTGTAATGTCGGCGGTATCAACACGCGTAGTTGTACATTCTGCTGTACGGCACCCGAAGTGTTCCGCAAGCGCACGTATATCAACGATCGATTGCCAACCCTGGCACCTGCGGGCGGGGTGACAGAAATGTCAAAACCCGCCGGCTTTGTCGAAGGCGGAACGCCGCCGAGTGGTGGGGCGGTAATCTCGCCACCTAATTGTGGGCGAATCTCCACACGCCACTCGTCTTGCTGCGGAGTGGTCAATCCATCGGCCGTCACGGTTGCCCGCGCGAAAGCGGTCTGAATTGGGGTCAGAAACCTACATTCGAATTCATACGTCTCGCTCGCTTGGGGCGCTAGTTCCGGCGTGACCCATCGAATGGTTCCTGTGCTCCTGAACTCGACCTCGTCGTATGCCTTGTTCGGGTCGGCGCCTACAGGTGTCATTTCGGGATCGCGAGTGGTTGACACAACAACGTTTTGGGCAGGGACACTCCCCACGTTTTCTACGCGAATCTTGAATCTGGCTACTTCGCCTACAGTGCCACGAATCGGACCATCCATAGAAACTCGTAATGTGGGCGGAGCGATGCTCGCCTCGGCTTCAACGTTGACATCCGCGCGATCGAACGCATTGACCGCGTTGTCCGCAGTAGCGGTCACACTATGTGAAAGTCGGCCGGGCTGCTTGATGCGGAACGTGACTATTGGCAGTGGACGCGACTCACCCGGCGCAAGGTCGAAAGGAAAATCCTTCGTGCTGAATACTTGGATCCCCGGTTCGGCAATGTCGGTCTCTAGGCCGATATCAAATTCGTCCACGACCTTCACGTTTCGAGCCGTACCGCTTCCTCGATTGGTGACGGTGATGAGGTAGTCAACCGTATCTCCCACGCGGAACGTAGCCCCTGGAGTCCGTTGCTCAATCTCCACAGACAAGTCCGGGGTACCTGCCGCCGGAGTAGGTTCTGGAGCAGGCGTTGGAGTCGGTGACGGGGAGGGAGTTGGTGTTGGCGTGGGCGACTGCCAGCCGTCTGCGGCCGGCGGACCGATAGGTGACGAGTCTACGGGGGGGAATGTGGAGGGCATCGGAGTGCCGCTAATGCCGCCTGCGGCCCAGGTGACGACTGATACCGCTCGGCCAAGAGTTACTCGGGGGCTGGCTGCGACACCCGCTTGTTCGGGACGAATGATCTCTACTTCGATATTTGTCGTACCGGGGCGATCGTCGGTGGGCGCGATATCGACACTCGCGCGGCCTTGGTTGTCGGTGGGCACGTCGGAAGTTTGGCCCCGGCCGTACCCAAGCCCTGCACCGCCACCCGCGACGCGGTACCGCACAATCCACCCGGCGATCGGCGCTCCATCGCTTTGGCGTGTAACGGTAGTGGTGAGCGTGTGGTTCTCGCTTGGTGCAAGCGTGACCGACGGCGGAAACGCCCACTGCGCGTCGACCCAGTAGATCGTAGCCCGCGCGGTCCGCCCCGCCCAATTGGCAACGTTTGGCGCGTAGGCGGTCACATAGCTTGTCCCCTCGGCGGGGGACGAAATCGAGATCCACGCGTCACCACGTCGGATCTCGATGTCGTCGTTGGGACTGGGCGTGCCTCGGTCGAGCACGTCGGCATACGGCGACGTCGATCCAACCGCGAAATAGTTGTCGATCTTGCGCGGCGTGTTTTGTGGCAGGCGAAACATGTCCAACTCGTTCCGTCCGCCAACCGTGACGATTTGGCCAGTGCCGGCTCGGTCGAGCATCCACTCAATGCGCTCGTTGGTGCGCAGGTAGCCGTTCTCGGCGCACACGCCGCCGATAAGGATCACCTCGCTGCCAATTGGTGCGAGCACGCGGGAGGGCGAGATGCTAAGCGCTTCGCCCGCGACCGGTGCCGCGATGGTGACCGGCTGCCCGGTGGTCGCCGCCACCGGCGGACCAACCACTACCGACTGGGCCGATGGCGTCGTGGTCGGACCACCCGGTCCAGGAAGGTACGGGTCCGTGTATACCGGAGGCGCTTCCACGTTGCCCGGTACTGCCGGGAGGCTTGCAACCGCGCCAGGCGGCAGAGTTGGTGCGGCGGCCTGCGGCAGGGGCGCGATGGCAGGGGTTGGTTCACCTGGGAAAACCAACAGCCGCTGGCCGGTCGGGTCGATTCTCGGAAGCTCATTCATCGCGCAGCCGCCGGCGGCGATGCCCACCAGGGCGAGCAGCAAGGCCGTTGCATGTTGAATTGAGCGGTCCAGTGGCTTCATGGCATATTCGAAAACGTGGCCGGCAAGTCGTCCGAGCGCGCGGCGAGGCGTGTTAAAATATGCCGCCTGGGTGCCACCGTGATGCCATTTTCCCACATCTGGTGGTGACATTTGGCAACACTTACCGCAGGTCGAAGTGGTTGTGCCGGTTGCAGCGTCCCACGGCGAGCCCCTCGCTGCCGCCCTCGCCAGAGACGGATCGCGAATTCGTGCCAATCGGGTAATCCGGCCGCCCAATCATGGTACCGTTTGCTTGCTTTGCCCAAACCGCCCGATTACCATCGGGTTAGGGCGTTTTCGCCGTTGCTGCTGCGCTACCGGTATTTGTCCGCCGGCTGGCCACAGTCTAATCAGGCGGCCCATGAACGAAACGAAGATGGCACCCCCTCAAGCAAGAGGTCCCCTGATGGACTCGCGAATCCCCAACCGTCTCACGAACTTGTTTGCCGTGGCACTGGCCATGAGTCTGTCGGTTGTCCCAGGCACGCCGAGCTACGCGCAATTCGGCGGCGGCGGATTCGGCGGCGGTGGTCTTGGTGGAGGGGGTGGTTTTGGAGGCGGTGGAGGAGGATTCGGGGGGGGGGGCGGCAATACCCTGGCGACAGGACCTGGATCGGGCGTGTTCGTTGATGCCCAAGGTGTGCTACGTCGCCAAAGCAATCCCGATCCCACGGGCGAACTCACCCGTGCCCGCATTCAAGGAGCACTCGCTTCGCTCGAAGGTGACCTGACTAAGGTAAGCGAGTTGCGTAAGGTCTCGCTGACGCGGCTAGAGCAAGCCATCGCCGACAAGATTGCCGCTGGTAGCGGTCCAAACGACACGATGAAGCATCTGGCAGGGCTTACTCGAATCGAGTACGTGTTCTGCTACCCAGAGTCTGGTGACATAGTGATCGCCGGCCCCGCGGAGCCATGGGCTGAAGATCTCGACGGGCGGATGCGCGGCATTGCGAGCGGTCGCCCGGTGATCGAACTGCAAGACCTCATCACTGCTCTTCGCGCCTTCCCTCCGCAAACGGGCGGTAACTCACCCGTGCTTTACTGCTCCATCGATCCGACGCCCGAAGGCCTCTCGCGGATGCAGCGTTTCCTGATGCAATATGGACGGCAGGCAACTCCGAACGATACGCAATTCATCGTCGACAAGCTGCAAGAGTCGATGGGCCCGCAAATCATTACGGTGGGGGGGGTCCCGGCCACCACGCATTTTGCACAGGTGATGGTCGAGGCCGATTACCGGATGAAGCTCATTGGTATCAATCTCGAGCGTCCCGCCGTGCGATTGAAAAGCTACGTCGATAGAGCCAATCCCGCGGCGATTGCCCGTAACGCCCTGGAGCGATGGTACTTTGTGCCCGATTACGAGTGTGTTCGTGTTTCCGACGACTCACTGTCGATGCAGGTTGTCGGCGAAGGCGTCAAGCTAGTGGGCGAAGCGGAGGTGGTTAGCCAGCAGGGCGGCCGGCAGACCTCTGGCGGCGTCAACCGCGCTAGCCAACATTTCACCAGCGCGTTCACCAAGGTCTATCCCGACTTGGCGTCGAAGACGCCCATCTACGCCCAATTGCGCAATTGCATCGACATGGCAGTGGCCGCTGCATTTATGCAACAACACGACCTATACGGCCGCGTTGGCTGGACGATGGCGCTCTTCATGGACGAATCGAGTTACCCGGTGGAGACATTCAACGCCCCCGAGCAAGTCGCTACCGCTGTGAACGCCATCTGGAAAGGTCGCACGTTGATGACTCCCATTGGAGGTGGAGTGCAAATACGGCCGACCTCGGCACTCGATTCCGCCAACCTCTTGTCGGATGACAACGGTGAGGTCGCTCACGCCCGCTCCGAAGTCAACCTCTCTGCACTCGAGCCGGGTCAGTGGTGGTGGGATTGATCCTGCGCTTAGCAGCGGTTGGAATTCTACGACTGCTCGACCACTACGACGCGCACGTCGCATACGTTCGTGCCGGTAGGGCCGGTCTTGATCAGGCCATCGAGCGGCTCGAAGAACGAATATGCGTCGTTCCTGGCTAGGTAGTCGGTTTGGTCCAAGCGCTCTTGTTGCGCTGCCGCCGCAACTTGCTCGTCGATCACCGCGCCAGCAGCGTCGGTAGGGCCGTCTTCGCCATCGGTGCCCCCAGATAGAAGTGCGATGCGATGGCAATCGCCCAGTTCGGCGAGGGCGGCCAGCACCAACTGCTGGTTACGCCCCCCCATGCCGCGAAGCTCTCGCGGAGCGAGCACCACCGTAGGTTCACCACCGGTGATCAGACAGTTGGGGCCAGGTTGGTTCCGCATCGTTTGGGCCATCTGGGCGAGATGTCGCCCAACATCCTCTGCTGGGCCTTCCGACTCGGACGCACAAATCATCGCATGGTTGTATCCAAGCCGTTCGGCCTCCATGCCCGCAGCGTCAACCGCGGTCGCATTGTTGGCCAGAATGACGTGGTGGACATCGCACGCCGGTCCGGCCGATTTCAGGTGCCCGGCATGTCCCTGTTGATTCTTAAGGTACGCCACGATCGGTGCCGCATCAGGATGGTCGCTCAGGCCCAAATTGGCTAGCGTATCGAGTGCTGCCGTTGGGCCTTCGTTGCACTCCACGGTTGGGCCCGACGCAATGGTTTTCAGCGGATCGCCCAATACGTCAGAGATAATCACCGTGACCAAGGTGCCAGCGGTGCAAGCCCGGGCTAATCCTCCGCCCTTGATGTCGCTCAACTGGCGGCGGACGCAATTGAGTTGATCGATCGTAGCGCCCGATGCTGCAAGCAATTTAGTGATGGCGATCATGTCGGCCAGTGACACACCCGCCGCTGGGGCCGGCAACAGGGCCGACCCACCGCCCGATAGCAAACAAATGCACAGGTCGCTTGGCCCTAGACTGGACACGTCGCGGAGCATTTGGCGGGCACCCTCCACTCCCTCGGGCCGGGGCTCATTCACACCAGCTGGGCGACCGACATGCAAGTGAATAGCCGTCGTTGGCTCGACCGTGCCCTCGGGCACGTTCAAGCAACCGGCCAGATGCTTTTCGGCAATCAGTTGCGGTCCAAGCGCCGTTTCGAGTCCAACGGCCATACCTGCGGCTGCCTTCCCGCCGCCGACCACCGTAATCCGCCCTACGGCGTCCAATGAAGTCTCGAAATCGCCAATGCGAAGCGTACGCCCGGCAACTTGGGTTTCGCGTTCGAGTAGCTTGCCTGCTCGCACCGCATCGACGCCTGCTCGCCAGATGCGCATAGCGTCGTCGCGAAGCGATGAAGTGGCTGGCATATTCGGCTGTCGGCAAGAGGAACGACGCGAGATTATTCGTCGTGTTCACATTTCTCGAGTGCGTTGATCTTCTCAATGCGCCGCAGGTGACGCCCGCCCTCGAACTCGGTATTGATCCAGGTTTCAATCATTCGCTCGACAGTCCGAGGCGAGATCAAGTCGGCCGACAAGCACAGCACATTCAAGTCGTTGTGCCGACGACTGATTTCAGCGGTCACTTCGTCGGTGCAAGGAGCTGCCCGAACGCCCTTGAATTTGTTTGCAGCGATAGCCATGCCAATGCCGGTACCGCAGACCAAGATGCCACGATCGGCGGATTGATCGCTGATTTTCTTGGCAACGATGGCGGCAAAATCCGGATAGTCGACGCTCTCTGGCCCACACGTCCCGGCGTCGTCCACTTCGTGGCCCTTATCGCGGAGCATTTCGACGATTTGCTCCTTGATTTGGAATCCACGGTGGTCGCTCGCAACGGCAATACGCATTCGGAAGGGCCTTAACACTGGGTTAGGTGGGAGCCGTCCAGGGTGGTGGATTGCTGCCTTCAGTATATCAAATCGAACGGGTCGTGTTTACGTGGGGGGCTTTAGATTCGGCCTGAATTCACGTGAGACACATGCCACACGTTAATTCTAACCTTTACTCTCTTCATCTCTTTGGACCAACCCGGCGATCCGCTTGGCGTGGTGAGCAACACCATCAGAGATTTGGTTGGCGCAAGCGCGATAGACTTCAATCGGGCCCCCAATAGGGTCGGCCACGTCTTCGCCAGCCGGCATGAGCAATTCGGTCTTCCCTGCCGCATCGGGGCTCGCCTGACTGATTGCGTATTGGTGGCTGCGCGTCATGGCCAGAATCAGGTCGGCGTGGCCGAGCAACTGATCGGTGAGTGGCTGGGCGCGGTGGTCGTCGAGCGCCATGCCGTGCTCTCGCATCAAAGACACTGCCTCGGCACTCGGAGGCGATCCGGGCGCAGCAGCCAACCCCGCCGATAATACGACTACGCCACGCTCGTCCAGGTCGTCGGCTGGCACCCTGAGTTCCGCGGCAAGCGCCTTACGCATCAACGCTTCGGCCATCGGACTTCGGCAAGTATTGCCGGTACATACCATGACGACCATGTACCGCGTCAAACGTTCCAGGGTGGAGGTACCCACAACACCCTCTCGGAGGATCTCCAACTTACTTCCAGCCACTCGCACTACGGAGCTTGGGCGGCCGTACCTAGCGGCACCATCGTCGAGTACCAGATCGACGTTGTCTCCAAGGTACTCAATTACCTCGTCGGCTGTAACCGCTTCGGCCTTTCCTGCTCGATTAGCACTTGTGAAGGCCAGCGGACCATTAATCATACACAACACGTCCAGCAGCACTTGGTTCGCCGGCACACGCAACCCAACCGTCCCGGTTGGGCAAACGGCGTTCTTGACGCTATCGGCCAGTCTGCCGGTCAGGCCACGAGCATGATCGCAATCCAGGACTAACGTCACCGGACCTGGAAAGCAGCGGCGCGCCATCCGCCATGCTAGCGGACTCATGTCGGGCGCGTAGTCGCGTGCCTCGGCAGCGCTCTTGATGGCCAATGCAAACGGCAATCCAGGCGCTCGGTCCTTGGTGGCCTTCAACCGTTCGACGGCCTCGGGGTTACAGGCGCTTGCCGCCACTCCATAAACGGTCTCCGTGGGAAAGGCGACCAGCTTTCCCTCCACCAGTGCTTGTACGGCACGATGCACGACGTCGCGCAAGTCATCGGCCTGATGAACATCGATTCGAAGCGGCGGCATATTGAAGAGAGCAGGGCTTCGGGAAAATGTGGCGAGAATCACACGTTATACGGGCCTTTTCCGGCTGGGGCAAGCAACTCTATGGCCCGAAGCATGGGCTTTCGGCTGCGCATCTGTTGCCAACGGCAACGTCCAGCGGTTGTAATGGAGGTGTGAAACGAATTTCGTCCTCATCGCCGAGCCGGCTCAATAGCCCCCAGACACGTCGCCAGCTACTCCGGAGAGCTGCCGCGACCATGCTCGTGCCTTTCGCAGGATGCGTCGGCCGCGCTGATGGGAAGTCGCGTGCCGAGAAGGTTTGGGGGGAGCGCGGAGTTGCGCCGGGACGACTACAAAAGCCGCGGGCCATGTGCATCGACGACGACGATCTGCTCTACCTCGTCGACATTACCGCTCGCATTCAGGTCTTCGACCGCGACGGCGAGTTCCTGCGTGGCTGGCGGACCCCTGAGAGTAAGAATGGGCGTCCCACTGGCATGTCGATCATCGATGGAAAGCTATTCGTCGCAGATACCCACTACTTCCGAGTGCTCGTCTACACGTTGGACGGCCAGCCGCTGGACAACGAGTCGTTTGGTGAACAGGGGCAACAGCCAGGAAACTTGGGATGGACCACGGACGTAGTGCAAGACTCGAACGGCTACCTATACGTCTCCGAGTATGGCCAGCACGACAGGATTCAAAAATTCGCACGCGATGGCACATTTATTCTACAATGGGGCACCCACGGCACGGCGCCGGGGCAGTTCCTGCGGCCTCAGAACATGCATGTCGACAAGCTAGACCGAATTTGGGTGTGCGACGCCGGGAATCATCGCCTCCAGGTATTTGATACGGAGGGCCAGTTCCTGTTCGAATGGGGTGGTGAGGGAATCGAACTTGGGAAACTCTCGTATCCATATTGCATGTGCTTCGACCGGCAAGAGAACGTCGTCGTTTGCGAATACGGCAACAGCCGCGTACAAAAGTTCGACCAGCAGGGCAACTCGCTGGCCATTTGGGGCGGCCAAGGGCGCCAGCCAGGCCAACTGCACAACCCTTGGGCCATTGTTCAAGATAGCCGCGGAAAGACGTTCGTTCTCGATAGCTACAACCACCGAGTTCAGAGATTTCAGATATGAGTTGCCCCACTTGAGCAAGAAGGAACCTTCCGATTCTTTGTTCAACCATTCGTAACTTAAGCTCACATGCCGATCGTTTTCGATAGTCCCTGGTATCTGTTGCTGCTATTGCTGCTACCTGTCATCTGGGCAACCAGTTACCGCAGTCTGGCGGGCCTGGGGCGGTGGAGGCGACTGGTGGCCATTGGCTTTCGGTCGTTGGTGCTGTTGTTACTAACCTTTGCGTTGGCCGACATTCAGTACCAGAAGCGAAACGACTCGATGACCGTACTCTATCTGCTCGATCAGTCGATGAGCATTCCCGAAGACCATCGTCAGTTGATGAAGGACTTCGTCAATGAGTCGGTGGCGGAGCATCTGCGAGCGGAGAAAGCTGATCGGGTGGGCGTGGTTGTCTTCGGGCGGGACGCCGAAGTCGAAACGCCGCCACTCGATTACTTCGTCGAACTTGGCAACATTTCCAGCCTGCTCGATCCACAGTACACTAACCTAGAGGGGGCGCTGCAGCGCGCGCGCGCGCTGTTTCCGGAAGACACGGCCAAGCGGATAGTTGTCGTCACCGATGGAAACGAGAATCTGGGCGACGCGCTCAGCGAAGCGCGGACGCTGGCCGACGCCGGCATCAGCATCGACGTATTGCCGGTTCAGCTTCCTCCACGGAGCGAGGCCGCCGTTGAAAAAGTCTCACTACCGTCCGACGTTCGGCAAGGTCAGCCGTTTGAATTGCGGGTCGTACTTAACCACGATGCTCCCGAAGACGCCGCACCACTTCCAGGCATGCTGCGAATCGTTCGCAAGACCGGCGAGCGCGAGGAAATACTGGCAGAAACTCCTGTCGAATTGAATCCGGGCAAGAACCGGTTCACCGCCACGGAGACCATCGAGCGGCCCGATTTTTACACGTACGAGGCCCGTTTCACGCCCGCCGATCCCACCACCGATACAACGGCCCAAAACAACATCGCTACGGCGTTTACCCACGTTCGCGGCAAAGGCCATGTGCTCGTGATTGAAGACTGGGCCGAGCCCGGTCAGTTCGACTACTTTGTCGACAGCCTTCGCAAGAGCGGTTTGCAGGTCACCTTGCAGCCCAGCAACCAGTTGTTTACTTCGCTGCCGGAGCTACAACGGTACGACTCGATTGTTCTGGCCGGCGTGCCCCGTTCGAGCAGCAACGCGTCGTTCGAGGACGATGGCAGCGGCGCCAGTTTCACCGACGCACAAATCTCCATGCTCGTCCGAAACACCGAGGAACTGGGGTGTGGGTTGGTGATGCTGGGTGGACCCAATAGCTTTGGCGCCGGGGGATGGGCGAACACCGAACTCGAGAAGGCTATGCCAGTCGACTTCCAGATCAAGAGCGCCAAGGTTGTTCCGGTTGGGGCGTTGGCGCTCATGATGCACGCCAGCGAGATGCCGCGTGGCAACTATTGGCAAAAGCGTATCTCTATCGAAGCCATCAAGGTGCTCGGCGCCCGCGACTACTGTGGCATGATTCAGTGGAACGTGACCGATCAGTGGCTGTGGGGGCAATCAAAAGGCGGCATGATTCCGGTCGGCCCCAATCGAAACATGATGCTCGCCCGAGTCGACACGATGACCGTTGGCGACATGCCGGCGTTTGAAGGGGCGATGAAGAAGGTGGCCAACAGCTTCGCGCGACTCGATCAGTTGACCAATAAGCCGGCCGTGAAGCACATGATCATCATCTCCGATGGCGATCCCTCAGCGCCAAGCCGTGCGACGCTCAATCAGTACAAACAACTGGGCGTAAAGATCACCACCGTCGCGGTTGGCTCGCATGGCACGCTGGGAACCCGAACCATGCGTACCATTGCCGAGGCCACGGGTGGCAAGTACTACGTGGTCCGCAACGCGAACGCGCTGCCGCGAATCTACCAACGCGAAGCCCGCCGAGTGGCACGCCCACTGGTCAAAGACTTGGATCCACCTCAAGCACCAGTTCTTACCTCCCCGCACGAAATCGTTCGGGGCATGGAGGGCTTTCCAGCCATCAAGAGTTTCGTACTCACGACGGTAAAGGACAGCGCACTGGTGGAAGTAATTCTTCGCTCGCCGCAGCCACCCATCGAAGCCAATAGCACCGTGATGGCCGCCTGGCCTTATGGCTTGGGGAAGACCGTGGCGTTCACGGCCGACATTCGTGACAACTATGCGGCGAATTGGACGAGTTGGGACCGTTACGAACAGTTTGTGAGCCAGATGATTCGCTGGTCGATGCGGCCAACGGGCGACACCGGGAACTACACAGTGGCAACGACGGTCGAGAATGGAAAGACCCGCGTTGTCATCGATGCCCTCGATAAGGACGAACAGTTCATCAATGTCGCCCCCATGGGAGCGACCGTCGTAGGCCCCGATATGCAGCCAGTGCCGCTATCGATCGAGCAGGTAGCGCCGGGGCGCTACGTAGGTGAATTCGATTCGATGACGCCTGGCAGTTACATGGTGTCGATTCTACCAGGTGGAAACCAGGCAATGATTCGCACCGGAGTCAACGTCGGTTATAGCGAGGAGTTTCGCGACCGAGAGACCAACTTGCCGCTGCTTGAAAGCATCGCCAAGCTCAAACCCGAGCGCGGCGAGCCCGGTGTGCTAGTCGGTGCCGATCAAAACGCCATGCTGACCGGTAATCCCAATATTCTTCCCGAACTGCTATCTGCCGATCCTTACCGTCGGGACATGCCCGCAGCCGTTTCTAGTCAAAGCGTCTGGCCGTGGACGGTGCTGCTGGCGTCGTGTTTGTTCTTCGGCGACGTGTTCATTCGCCGCGTGCAAATCGGATTCGAATGGCTTCAGCCGGCTTGGGCGTGGGTGCAGGAAAATGTAATGGGCCGAGAGCGGGAAGTAGCCGTACCCGCCACGATGAGCCGCCTGCAGAGCCGAAAAGCTGAAGTTCAAAAGCAATACGAAAACACCCGAGCCGAAACCAGGTTCGAGGCGCCCGAGGATGCCGATGAACTCGAGCCATCACCATTGAAATCGCTCGGCGGCGCTGCTCCTGAACGTCCCAAACAGGCCGCGCGGCCGAAGGTGGGAGAAACAGACAAAGAAGCAGAATCGTACACGTCGCGGCTGCTCAAAGCCAAGAAAGATGTGTGGAAAGATAAGGACAAGTAGTGACGAGCGGCGAAGCGATGTCCACATGCCGAGTCGGCCATCGGACATTCGTCCTCCGATTCGACGTCCCAAGTTGGTCACCACCCTAAAACCCAGCCTCTAGCCCCTTCCGTAACCCATGAGCCTTGCTGAATCGATCGAAAAGCGTGCACAGGAGTTCGCCGCCCGATACAAATCGGTGCACGACGAAGTATCGCGCGTCATTGTTGGCCACGACGACATCATTCATGGCGTGCTGACTTGCCTATTCGTTGGAGGGCACGCTTTGCTTGAAGGCGTTCCCGGTTTAGGTAAGACTCTGCTGGTGCGAACGCTTTCTGAGGCGCTCGACCTCGACTTCTCCCGCATCCAGTTCACGCCCGACCTGATGCCCGCCGACATCCTCGGCACCAACATGATTGTCGAAGACCCGGACGGTCGCCGTCGATTTGAATTCCAACGTGGACCCGTGTTCACACAGATCTGCCTGGCCGACGAAATCAATCGCGCGACGCCCAAGACTCAGTCGGCAATGCTCGAAGCAATGCAAGAAAAGTCCGTGAGCATCGGTGGCGAGCATTACAAGCTTGATGCTCCCTTCTTTGTCATGGCCACCCAAAATCCGCTCGAGCAAGAAGGTACCTATCCGCTTCCAGAAGCCCAACTTGACCGCTTCTTCTTCAAACTGGTGGTGGGATATTCGTCGCGGGACGAGTTGAACGTAATCTTGGATCGCACGACCAAAGGCGAAGTCATCACGCCCAAGAAGGTGATGGACGGGCGCGAGATTATCGAGTGGCAGCAGTTGGTGCGCGAGGTTATCATCGCACCGCACGTGCAAGACTATGTCTGTCGGCTAATCCTTGCCACGCACCCTGAAGGACCGTTTGCGCAGCCAGTTACGAACCAGTATCTTCGCTGGGGCGCTAGTCCTCGTGGCGCCCAGACCGTGGCGCTCGCCGCTAAGGTGCGAGCCCTCTTGGGCGGCCGATACAACGTGAGCTTTGACGACATCCGCCGCGTCTTCCTCCCCGCACTGAGACACCGCGTAATCCTGAACTTCGAAGCCGAAGCCGAGAGCATCGACCCCGACGAGGTCCTGCTGGAGTTGCTGCAGAAGGTGCCGGAGAAGGGCGATGATTCAGCCGCAGCGTAGGTGGATGAACAGCAGGCAACAGAGTAAGCAGTTGGCGATAGGGCGAGAGTATGATGAATCCGTTTGAATCCCCAAGCACACAGCAACAGGGGCCACGGAAGCAACGAGTCAGGGACGTCTGGGCGATCAATCGGGCAGACATATCGATCATTGCTGTGCTGGTTGGCCTAGCGATCGGTGTGTTGCTATTCGGATAGCCAATTCCGCTTATGTCATGAGTTATGGAAGAACGCTTCGACACCAACGCCTACAGCTCGCCCAAAGCCGAAGACGACATCCGCCCACTGGCGGCGGAGAATCCCCGCGCCGCGCAAAAGGCCTCTGCGCTAGCGCTGGTGCTTTGGTCGGGTTGGTTGATGTTCGTACTGGCCTTCATTGTCTGGCTTGTGGGTTAGACATCCAATACATCCTGTCCGTTCAGTTGATCCTGTCATCCAATCAAACAATATGGCAACTGCCGAACTACAATCGCTGCTCGAGCCCGAACTCATGGGCCAGCTCGAACGACTCGAACTCGTGACGCGTAAGATTTTTCGCGGCCGAATGAAGGGCGAGCGGCGTAGCAAGCGCAAAGGACAAAGCGTCGAGTTTGCTGACTTTCGCAACTACGTTGCGGGTGACGATTTGCGAACTCTCGACTGGAACCTGTACGCGCGGCTCGACAAACTCATCGTCAAACTGTTCTTGGAAGAAGAAGACCTGCACTTCTTCACGCTGATCGATGCCAGCCCGTCCATGGGGTTTGGTGATCCCACGAAACTGCAATACGCCAAGCAACTGGCCGCCGCGCTTGGATTCATCGGCCTGATTCGTAGCGATCGCGTGGTGATAGAGTCGCTCGGACAGAGTGCTCACAACCGCGGCCCTGTGCTGCGAGGCCGACGAAGCGTATGGCGGATGCTCGATACGCTCAATGCCATCGAACCTACCGAGGACGTTTCGCTGGCCGAAGGTGTCAAACGATTCTGCCTGCGCAACCAGGGCAAGGGGATCGTAGTACTCATTAGCGATCTGATGGATAAGGAAGGCTATGAAGCCGCGTTACGGTACTTGGTAGCTCGGCGAGTCGACGTGTACGTAATGCACGCGCTGTCTCAAGAGGAAATCGATCCCGACGTGAAGGGCGACCTAAAACTCGTCGACTGCGAAGATCAAGACATCGCCGAAATCACGGTCAGCGCCCCACTGCTCGCGCGATACAAGAAGACACTCGACGCTTTCACCCGCGGCACCCAAGAGTTCTGTAGCCGCCGCGGGATGAACTACCTACTCGCCCACAACCAACTGCCGGTGAAGGATTTGATGAGTAACTATTTGCGAAGGCGAGGACTTGTGCGGTGATTCTCGGACGCAAAGTCGCGAAGTCGCCAAGGCTTGCAAAGAGGGGACTACGAGCAGAAATGCCTAGATACGAAACGCTCTGGCGGTTGGTGTACGTTGCTTGATGCAAAGCACCGACCTTTGCACGTCATCGCGCCTTGGCCTCTGCGTCGAGAGACCTAAACCAATATGAACTCCCTATTCCGCAACGCGCTCGACCCTTGGCCGTTATGGGGCTTGATGGCCCTGTTGCCGCTGGGGGTGCTGGCACTCTATTTCTTGAAGCTCAAGCGTGAGCCAGTCGAGGTGCCGAGTACTTATCTTTGGCAGAAGTCGATTGAAGATCTGCACGTCAACAGCTTGTGGCAAAAACTGCGGCAGAGTCTGCTATTGTTCTTGCAACTGTTGCTGCTCGCGCTGGCGATGCT
This sequence comes from Pirellulales bacterium, assembly GCA_028279215.1. Lineage (GTDB taxonomy): Bacteria > Planctomycetota > Planctomycetia > Pirellulales > Lacipirellulaceae > Aeoliella. Next base: position 79,171 of record JANQOF010000067.1, on the reverse strand, counting down.
TGCCCTGCTGCGACCCGGCTGGGAGGGCGATCGGCTCGAGGGTCAGCGGATGATTTTCGCCATCGACAATTCGGCTAGCATGGCCACTGCGGACATGGGCGACGGTACGGACCGTCTGGTTGAGGCTAAGAAGCATGTGCTGGGGCTGATTGACCAAATGGATTCCGACATGTCGGCCATGGTGATTAGCTTCAACGACGAAGCGCGTGTGATGCAAGGATTCACGGACAACCGACGGAAGCTCCGAGAAGCGGTCGAGAAGATTCAACCTACCGCGCGAACCACCAACCTTCTGGGCGCGTTGCAGTTGGCCGATGGGCTCGCAAATCCCGGACAGGTAGTCGAAGTCGAGTCGAACGTGGCCATCGACGTAGGCGAGGGCGAGAAGACCACGCTCTACATCTTTAGTGACGGGCGATTCGCTGACGTGAAAGGATTCTCGCTCGGTAACCTCGATCCTCAGATCTTCGTACCGCTTGGCAACGCGGATTCGAAGAACCTAGCAATCACCGCCTTCAGCACCAGGCGAAGCGAAGCTCGCCCCGAGGATCGGCAAGCCTTTGCGCAGGTGAGCAACTTCTCCGACGAACCGCAGACCGCGGTTGTGGAACTCTCGCACAACGGGTCGTTTCTCGACGCCAAAGAAGTAGAGGTACCCGCGGGAGAAGCCCGCGGCGTGACCTTTGCACTTACAGGGGTGACGGTCGGCCAGTTAACCGCGAAACTATCGGCCGAAGCACTGTTCGCAACCGCCGACGCACTGGCCATCGACAACACAGCTTATGCTGCTGTGAACGACACCACAGGCGGCCGAGCACTGCTGCTGACGCCTGGCAACAAACTGTTGACAACGGCATTGGCCACCGAACGGATCCAGAGGTATGCGGATGTGGAAGTTGCTTCGCCTGATGTGCTGACGACCAAAGAGCATCAAGAACTTGCCGACAACGGCGCGTTCGATCTAATCATTTACGACCAGTGCGTACCCGAGCGGATGCCGCGGGCGAACACGTTGTTCCTTGGCACTATTCCGCCGAGTTGGGTTCCCAACCTCGAAATGCAGTCGACTGGCGACGACATTGACAACGATACCGGCGACGCGGCCAGCGCCAGCGAACAGAATGGCGAGCCGACCGAGCCGCAAATCGACCGAGTTAATAACCCACAGATTATCGACCAAGCCAAAGAGCATCCCTTGATGGCGTACATCGAACTGGGCAATATCTACATCTCCGCCACTAACATCGTGCCCGACGTGGTCGGCGGCAAAGTACTCATCGAGTCGACTGACGGGCCACTGTTGACGATCGCTCCGCGCGAGGGATTTGAAGACGCGGTGCTCGGATTTGAGATCACAAGAACGGTCGATGGCAGTCAGTATCCCAACACGAATTGGTATCGTCGCTACAGTTTTCCTACATTTCTGCTCAACACACTGAGTTACTTCGTCCGCCAAAGTCAGGACGGCCTCGACCGCACGAACCTGCCGGGGCACTCAATGGAACTGCGAACCAAGTCGCTTGCAAAAGAACTGAATGTAACGGGACCGAATGGCCTGAAAGAAACAGTTCAGCGCAACGAAGATGGCTCGTACTTGTTCCACAGCACTGACTCGCCTGGATATTACGAGATTCTCGAGGGAGATGGCGTTGTTAGCCGGTTCACTGTGAACCTGTTCGATGGGCAGGAAAGCGATGTTGGAATCGTAGTAGCTGGCGACGATGACCCGAACGATAACATCGAGCCGGCGGCCTCGGTTCGTATCGGCCACGTGGAGGTCAAAGGTTCGGCCAGTCGCCCTGCTCGGAAAGATCTGTGGCGCACGTTGCTGATTCTTGCTGTCGCGGTGCTGCTCTTCGAGTGGTACATCTACAATCGCCGGGTGTATCTATAGGTCGACCCGCCCGAGGTGCTCGCTACGTTAACAGAAGTAGGCAGAATTTGCGTGTTTGCGGTAGTTTGGCTACAATTCAGCCAACGAGGTGGAGGAGTTGTACCTCCCCATTCCCACCCAATGCGGATCCTCCGCACCATCGATCACCTACCCGCCGGCCCAGCCAGTTGCGAGCCTGACTTCATTCCGCCGCGGTCCAAGCGCTACCCTCTTACCCCAAGGCGTCCACATGCAACCAACGCGTCAATCCGACTTCCCGTCAACCAACAGTCGCCGTAGCTTCTTGGCCACCGCGTCGCTATCCGCAGCGGCCGCGACCCTGGGCACAAGTGGCATCGTGCGAGCTGCACACCCCTTTGGCGACGAGACGATCAAGATTGGTTTGGTTGGGTCGGGTGGCCGCGGCACACAAGCCGCAACCCAAGCACTTCAGACTTCCGACAACGTAAAGTTGGTAGCGGTTGGCGACGCATTTCGCAATCGAATTGACGGCTGCTTGGATGACCGCTCGATGCGGAAACTCGAATCGAAGATCGATGTCCCCGAAGGACGAAAGTTTGTTGGCTTCGATGCCTATCAGCAAGTGATTGATTCGGACGTCGATCTGGTTATTCTCACAACCCCACCTGGCTTCCGCCCCATTCACTTCGATGCGGCGGTGAAAGCGGGCAAGCATGTGTTCATGGAAAAACCCGTGGCAGTCGATGCACCTGGTATTCGCCGCGTGCTCGCCGCTGCCGAAGTCGCCAAAGCCAAGGGCTTAGGCGTTGGTGTCGGGCTGCAACGCCGGCACGATCCCCAGTACATCGAAACGGTAAAAAGAATCCAAGATGGCGATATTGGTGACGTCGGCTTGACTCGCGTGTATTGGAATGGCGGTGGTGTTTGGACCAAGCCACGCGAGGAGGATCAAACGGAAATGGAATACCAGATGCGTAACTGGTATTACTTCAACTGGCTCTGTGGCGACCATATCGTCGAGCAGCACATTCACAACATCGACGTCAGCAACTGGCTCAAAGGCATGGTGCCCGAGCGCGCGCAAGGCATGGGTGGACGGGAATTCCGAACTGGCATTGAACATGGGCAAATCTACGATCATCATATGGTCGAGTTCACCTATCCCGATGGTTCCACCATGCTTAGTTGTTGCCGGCACATTCCGGGCTGCTGGAGTCAGGTAAGCGAGTTCGCCGACGGAACCAACGGTGCTTCCAAAGTCGGTAGTGGCCGATTGACGGATCGCGACGGCAACGAGGTGTTTCGCTACCGTGGTCGCCGTGTGAACCCGTACCAGCAGGAACACGATGACTTGTTCGCCAGCATTCGTAGCGGCAACCCAATCAACGAGGCCGAGTATGGGGCCACGAGCACCATGTCGGCCATCCTCGGACGCATGGCGACGTACTCCGGCAAGGTAGTCACGTGGGAAGACGCGACCACCTCGAACATCGACCTGTCGCCGAGCGAGTATGCATGGAATGCGACGCCGCCTGTTGTGCCCGACGACTCCGGCGCGTACCCAGTGCCGGTCCCGGGCAAGACCGTGGTGGTCTGATTGCGCGAACAGATGCTGTAATTCGTAGTGTCTTGCCAGCGGGCAATTGCCTTGGCCGCTTGGTGAGATACGATAGTGTAAGCCCAAACAACCTGGGGATGTGGCGGAATTGGCAGACGCGCTGGATTTAGGTTCCAGTTCCTTCGGGAGTGCAGGTTCGACTCCTGTCATCCCTATTTTAGGTTTGGGCGACCCACCTACCGTATTGCCGGGCACCCTCCCGGCAACCCACCTAACCGTTGATCGATTGAGGTGACTTTGATGCGACAATTGTACGTGACCTTTCTGTTGATGTTCACCGCCACGTTCGTGGCCAGTAGTGCAGACGCATTTGTCGAGTTCCACAAGGAGTGGGTGAAGAAGTACATCGACATGGACGACGATTCGGAGGAAAACAAGGATTACATTAAGCTGGTGGCCAAGGGTAAGTACCGCTGTTTGGTGTGCCATCAAGGAAAGAAGAAAAAGAACCACAATGCCTATGGCAAGTTCTTCGTCGGGGAACTCGGGAAAGAGGACAAGAAGGACACCGACAAGATTGTCGAGTGGCTCGACAAGGTTGGCGAGATGCCCGTCGACCCCGAGGCCGATCCAGATGAAGAGGATACTTTGACCTACAACGACCTAATCGAGCGTAAGGAGTTCCCAGGCGGCAAGCTGGAAGACCTCGAGGAGGAGCCCAAAGAGGAAGAGGAAAGCGAAGACTAAAGTCGTCGACCATTGTTGACTTCCTATTGATTGATCTCAGCAGCCTCGGCCAACCTATGGTCGAGGCTGCTTTTTGTTTCTACACTTGAACGAAGCACGTTGCACGAACTGCCCATCTTCATCGCCGTCGGGTCGCTGCTGCTGCAGGGCGTTGTTGAGGGGCTCGCAATGTGGCGGACCGGTTCGCTTTGGCGAACATGGACGCCTGAGTGGACGTTTCAAGCTGTCAACCTTCCTTATCGCATGATGGTTGTCGCCGGCGTCGTGGAGCATTTACTCACCAGTCATGAACCGACATCGATTGGCGTATTGTCCGGCGTCGCTCTTGCTCTCGCTGGCATTGCGATTCGCGTCGTGTGTCATTTCCAGTTGGGTGCGAGATTTTCACCCTACGTCGAGCTTGCCGACGAGCATCACCTAATGCAAACCGGCTTGTACCGCCACTTGCGCCATCCCATGTACCTCGGCACGTTGCTCATCGCCGCTGGTCTTCCCCTCCTAATGGGCTCGGTGTGGGCGGCCGGTTGTGCGGTGCTCGTGGTGGTTGGGCTGCTGGTCCGGATTTCGAAGGAGGAACAACTGCTCCGACAGCACTTGCCCGGCTACAACGAATACGCCATTCGCACCTGGCGGCTGATACCCGGCGTTTGGTGAGTCGTGTTCTTATTCTTCGGGCCGCCAGTCGGCCAGATGCATCTCGACGCTCCTGCGTCCGCGAAACTCATTAAGCACCGGCTGAAAGGCAATCGCGATCGGTCCCAGGCTAGCCGATTTCAGTTCATCCATCCAATCGCCGCCGCCGAACGCAACTGCTCGCAGGCGAACTCCATGTTGTTCGAGATCCATCGATAAATGTCGGCCGCCGTTGCCAATGGCTCTCGGCTCTCCCACCACTCGCACGTCGCTCGCACACAGCGTGGGACGGCGATTCCCGCAGCCGAATGGGGCCAAGCTATTTATCTGGTCGATCGTCTGTCGCGTCAGCGCCGCGAACGCGGTTTCCGCATCGATGTCGATTTGCGCCGCTCGGGCGTTGGTGGAAATCTCCGCCTCGGCCACCGCACAAAACGCGGCGCGAAACCGATCGATCTGGCGGTCGTCGATTCGCAGCCCGGCGGCGGCGGCATGCCCGCCGTGGCTCACCAGTTGCTCGGTGCACGACGAAAACGCTCGGTGTAAGTCGAAGCCCGGCACGCTGCGTCCTGAACCAATGCCCGGCTTCACGCCCAGCTTGTCTTGCGAGATCAGCACCACAGGGCGGTGGTACTGCTCGACCAACTTGCTCGCGACGATGCCAATCACGCCGGCGTGCCAACCGTGGTCCGCAAGCACCAGTGCCGCGTCGTCCTGCGGGCTGAATCGATGCTTCGCCTGCTTGCGAGCCGCAAGCAACACACTTCGCTCCAATGTCTGTCGCTCGCCGTTGAGTTCTTCAATGAAGCTGGCAACTTCCGCGGCGCGGCGGGGGTCGTCGGTCGACAGCAGTTCCACACCCAGGTCGGCTTGCCCCAATCGGCCAGTGGCATTCAACCGCGGCGAAATGGTGAAGCCTATGTCGTCGCCCGCCAGTTCCGACTTCTTGTCGAGCCCTGTTGCTTGTTTGAGGGCCGCGATGCCAGCGGTCGGATTGACGGCAAGCGATGCCAACCCATGCTTTACCAACACGCGGTTCTCGTCGACCAGCGGTACCACGTCGGCCACTGTGCCAATGGCAGCCAGCCCCGTGGCCTGCAGTAGAAACTCACGCATCGCCGGTTTCACCTTGCCGCCGCCAGATGCCAACTGGCAAATGGCCCAAGCTAACTTGAATGCCACCGCCGCGCCGCACAGGCCATGGAACGGATAGTTGCCGGTCGGCAACGCGGGATGCACAATCGCCGCCGCTGTTGGCAGCCGCGCGGCCATCTTGTGGTGATCGGTCACCACCAACTCCAGTCCCAACTGCTTCGCGTGATCGGCCTCCTCTAGACTGGCAATCCCATTGTCGACCGTTACTACTACCTCGGCTCCTTGGCTGGCCAACCGGTTGAGCGCTTCGGTGCTCATTCCATAGCCTTCCTCCAGGCGATGCGGCACGTAGTAGTCGACGTTCGCGTGCAGCAACCGAAGGCAGCGAAGTAGGATCGCTGTGGCGGTCATCCCGTCGGCGTCGTAGTCGCCGTAGATGATGATCCGCCGGCCCTCTTTGGCCGCTTGATGCAGGATTTCCGCCGCTCGATTCACGCCCGGCAATTCAGTGGGTTCTCGTAGATCGGTCAGCTTGGCGACGAGGAACCGTTTGGCCGCTTCGGGGCAGTCGATACCACGGCCCACAAGTAGCTGGGCAACCAGCGTCGGAACCGCGGCAGCTTGCGCCAATCGATCCACCAGCGCTCGATCGTACGTCGCAATGCGCCAGTTTTTTGACATGAGAGAAGGAGAACCAATGACCGAGAAAACGAGACCCATTCGGTCGACGCGTCAGGTCAAGCGACGCCGGTCACTTCTTCTTCTCCGAGTGCATCGTATGCCGTTGCAGGCGCGGGCAGAACTTGCTGAGTTTCAGCTTTTCGCCACCCATCTTACGTCGAACCGTGTAGTTGTAGTCGCCGGTCTCATCGCAGACCAGGAACACGATTTCGACTTTCTTCTTGCGTTTTCCGCCGCTCTTTTTTGCCATGGGAGGGAACCTTGCTACCGCTACCACAGATAATTGCCAAGCTCGGCAGTATACAGGCCGCCCGCGCCGTGGACCAGGGGTACGAATTGCCCAAACATCCCGCAATGTCTGGCTCGTGCCCCTAAGCATCACGGCGAACCTGCCCCAGTTGTTTCCCCCTGGTGAAAAAACCAGTTTGCGTAACCTATTGCGGCGCAACACGTTGGAATTTGCCACACTGCCGCACCGTCGAAATACGATTCATTGGGAATTTACTCGCCGCCCCTGCCGGCCGGTCAATTCCCTAAACCGTTGCTTATTCGAGAGTTACGGATTCGACGGAGGCAATCACTCAAGGGGTTTTTTCACGGGTTTTGCCCCAGTTGGAAATAACCCCAGGGGAATGACCAACGCCCCAAGGACCAACGACGACTCACTAGCCGAAAGCTGACGGCCGACCACCAACAGCCCGCGCAGCGAACCCCACTTGCCACCAGCACCAGCAACTCGCCACTACAGATTTTCAAAGAACGATCACACAAAGCATGCATGATTGATTGACTGAATTTGATCAAATGCGTGGCCTAGTTTCAAGGAAAAACTTGCAAGTTAACTCCGCACTAGCGAAGTCAGTAGGACGCCACACTACGTATCTACAAGTCGTTGTCAGATGTAACCCAAGGAGTAAGCGATCGCCGGGAGGCTGGATGACATTGGTTGGCCGCTAGGCCTATCAGTATGACGAGCGTCGCAAGGGGCGCATTGCGTGGCGTTTCCCCTCCTGTCGCTTCGCGACCCAGGTAGGCTGCGCCAACATGGGCTACCCACCGCCACCTACTATCGCACGAATGGCAAGACAACGGGGCAACAAACGTGTTCTAGAGCGTGCTTCGGTTAGCTGTAGTGACGTTGGCGTCAACGAGTCAAATCTGGCAAGGCGGCCGAAGCAGGCGAATCTCTATGATTCGCTGATGCAGGCCAACGTAGCCAGATGCAGACGCAGTAAGCAAACACGCGACAGATAGGCGAAGGGCACTCTAGAATTCCACACCCGTGGCCCGGAGCTGTCGGGCGATTCTCGCTGCCGACTCGTTGGCGAAGGCTCCTGCGGCACGCTTGGTGTCTGCTGCGGCGAGTCTGGCTTGCGTGCGGCGCGAGGGCGATCTGGCTGTGCGCGATGCCTGGTCCTGCGCGGACGCCTCTGCCTGCGCTGCATGCTGCCGAGACTGCGGCACTTCTGATTTCGCCCCAAGTTGGCCGAATGCTTGGCCCGGATACTCCAGAGTATCCGGGCCGGACGACGGATTGGCTGCTGGCTCCTCGATGGGCTGGTCCATAAGATCCGCGTCCGAAGCGTAGTGCGCGCTTTGCCATTGGTTGGCGGCCGCGAGCGACTCGAGTTGCGGCGTACTGACCAGCATCTGGCGCGTGAATTGGTGTCGCGGCCGGACGTCTTGCACCGGTGTGCGAACGTCCAGCGGCGGCAACGCGTAACGTGGGTTTGCCACGCCCGCAAACAGTCGAACCGATCGGCCGCGGGCGATGCCACCCCCGTAACCAAACTGGCTGCCGTGCACCAAGTAGTCCACGTGGCCGCCAGCACAGCAATCGGCCCGTGCAGTTGCCCAAGGCAGCAGCGTTAACGCAACGACAATCGCCAGACTTCGCATCGCACCAACTCCCTGCGTCGATCCACCCTCCGCGTGGTCAGGGTACCACACCCGATGTGGCTGGTGCAAACATTTTCGCACAATATCGGGCTGCCCGCGAGTTATGTGAATATCCACAAATAGGGGGATAAGCCCATCGCGCCATCAAGGATATGGGGGGAACCCTCGAGGCAGACGAGTGGGCTTATCCCGATACGCTTACCACCTACATGTTAGGTCAGCTTTGCTGTGGACGACTCGCGTGTTTCGTCGCCGTCGTCGATGGGCTCGTCGAACACCTGCACTAGGTTCTGCTGTTGCGCCCGCGCGTCGATCGCAGATGTATCGACCGGTTCACCGAGTAGGCGAATCGGCTCGGATACATTGCTGGCGTAGCAACGAACGCTACCAGGGCGGAGATACATGAGGAGCCTGCTGTCCGGACGTGGACGGTTGTGCAAATGTCCGGTAACCAGGCTGTCTCCATGAAGAGACCCACGGCTTTGCGTCCCTGCCTCGCGACAGGTTTGCCATTGTCGGCAGGCGAGGCACTTCAGTGCGTCACCTGGTTTGCAAGAAAAGAAGAGCTAGGAAAATGGATGAAGTGGGGCGACAACGCCCTGCTACTCCAATGGTAGGTCACAAATGCGGTTGCGTCCAATAGTCTGTAATGAATACATGAAGATTCTAAGCCTGGGGCCGCATAAACCGCATTGCTAACCGTTCACGAACTCGGGCACTACGAGTTCAGGGAGCACGCCAGCCTCGTAGCCGCGCTTAAGAAACTCAGAAACGGCCGCGCGCCCTCGGTCGCCAAAGTCGCGGGTCCAGTCGTTTACGTACATGCCTACGAACTTGTCGGCCTTGGCGTCGTCGAGGTCGCGACCATACTGCAAAGCGTAATCAAGTGCCGGGCGACGGTGCTCTAGGCCGTATTCAATACTTTGCTTGAGCAGCCGCTGCACCTCGGCAATCGTCTCCGCGCCTAAGTCCTTGCGCACGGCGTTGGCGCCAAGCGGCAGCGGTAAACCGGTCTCCTGTTGCCACCATACGCCCAAGTCGACCACCAACTGCAGATCTTGCTCAGCGTAGGTGAGTTGCCCTTCATGAATGATCAGCCCCGCGTCAATCGGTTGCCCTTTGTACTCACCCGCGACCACCGCAGGGATGATCTCGTCGAACGGAACGAGCACGTACTCGAAGTCTTCGCCAAGGCACAACCGCAGCGATAAGAACGCGCTGGTGAGCTTACCTGGCACAGCAATTCTCTTGCTGGTGAGCTCGGCGATCTCCATCGGCTGTTTGGCGACCACCATCGGCCCGTAGCCGTCGCCCATGCTTGCACCGCAATCGCACAGCATGTACTTGTCCTGTAGAAAAGCGTATGCGTGCAGGCTGACCGCCGTGAGCTCGAGCTCGCCGCTGAACGCCCGCTGGTTGAGCGTTTCGATATCCACCAGCTCATGCGTGAACTCAAGGTCGCCGGTGTCGATCAAGTCCTTCGCCAGCGCGTAGAACATGAAGGCATCGTCGGGATCGGGGCTATGCCCTACGCGGATTAGCTGCTTAGTGGCCGGCATGGGTCGCTCGCTCGTTGTGATCGTGGAAGCACAGGTTGGCCCTTTAGCCTATCCACTTCCGACCACCACGGCGAGAGGGCGTCGCGGCGCAACGGATCTCCGTAACGCGTCGCAATCCAGGAGTCCAACGACTTCTGACGCCTGCTGCCTTCTCTACGCTTCGAGCGAAAGCCCACTGCTGGGAGATGGTGTTGCAATGTGGGGCGCAATGATCGGCGCCTTGATCGGGTTGCCACTCGGTTGCTGCTTTACTTCCGCGTGGGCCCGCTCGCAGGCTAGCTGCCAAGTTTCGCGCTCGAACTCGAGTATCCGCATTACGTCCTCGAGTTTCTGGGCGTCGGTGTTCACGTAGGCAGACGTGAGTGTGTGAAACAGGAACTGATACAGATCGCCAAGCTTCTGGTTGATGTCGCTTTCGCCCCCGCGAACACCAGCAAGCATCTCACCAATAATGTCGATTGCCCGCACCATTGCTTCGTTGGCGTGGCCTTCGTTGTTGTTGGCCAGCTCGCGCTGTGCGCGGGTGCAAAAGCGAATCGCACCTTCGACCAGCATCAAGTGCAATTGGGCCGACGACGCGGTCATCACCTTTGACTCAAGATACGACTTTGGATTCTCGGATTTCATACTCCTACCCTTCCATGGCGCGATTAAGCGACCGACGGTTAGTTGTTGTTGGACCTGGCAATCGGCTCAATGAACTGAATCGAATCGAGCACGCTTATGTTGGATTGGAGCTGGCTAATGGTTTCCTCCAAACGGAAAAACTCCAACAACGTTCGCTCCCGCTCACGCTCCAGAAATCCGTTCATCGACTCGATACGGGCTGCGTTGATGTCGATCGTGTTGCTCAGTGCCTCGTTGCGACGTGACAACAGGGCGTTCTCGTCGCCGGCCAACTGATCGATCACCGCGGTGAGTCGATCGATCGCGCCCGACCCGTCGACCGTGAAGAACCGCTCGACGTCGCCTGGATTCCGCTCGAATGCCTCGGTGAGCTTCGCGTTATCCAGTTCGAGTTGTCCGTCTTCGTTGAGGCTGATTCCGAGTGTCTCGAGCGACCGAAACTCGGCGCTGCCGCCGAACGCGCCGGTAAGCACGCGAGCCAGATCGGACTCGACGCGTAGTACTTCATTGCGGCCGAAGAGAATTCCCGTGGTGGCCGACTCGGCGTCGAATATCGTGACTTGGTCGATCGTCGAACGTAGCGAATTGAACGAATCGACGAAGTCCTCAACCGCGCCGGCCAGCTTGTCGGTGTCGGTTGTGACTTCCACCGTAACTGGATCGTCTGAAGCCTTGTTCACCGTGACCGTCAGGCCTTGCACGACGTTATCGAATTCGTTGTCCGTCGACGTGACCACCAGCCCGCCGGTCGCCGAGTTGCCAAACTGCAGGACCGCGTCGCGAGGCCGCGTGGCTTCCTGAATCGAAAAGCCGGTCGATGCGGCGTCGATCAGCAACTCTTGCGCAGCGCCGGTGTTTTCGGACGTGATCGACAGCCGATAGCCCGTACCGTCGAAGAACGTGCTGGCGACAAACCCTCCGTCGAATTCGTTGATCTGGTCGACCAGCAGATCGAGCGCGTTCTTCTCATCGTCCTGCGGAGCAAACAGGCCCGATCCATTGATCGTTTGCGAGCCAGTGAACGTATTCGTGGTAGCCTCGCCGGTGAGGAGCAACTCGGCGGCGGCAGTACCGGTACCCAGATCGCGCACCGTTAGCGTCTCGTCACCGCCGGCCGTGTCTGTCAGTTGAATACCATTGCCAGCCGAGTTCAATGCCGCCTCGACGCTTGCTCCCTCGGTAGTTGCGGCGGCGTTGATCTTGTCGATCACATCTTGCACGGTGAACGCCTCGTCGCCGGGGCGGTCTAGCTGGACGAAGAAGGACTTCGCTCCCGAACTGTCGGTAATCTCAAAAGTGCCAAGCGTGATCCCGTTACCGTTGTTTAGCGAACCGAGCGAGATGCTATCGGGAAGCTCCAAGGCGCTCAAGTCGATCTCAAGACTCGTGCGGCCGTCGATAATCTGCTGGTCGCTGCCGTTGGTCGCGGTCGACGCCGTGGCGATTCGCAGGTCGGCCGCTGAGTTGCCGCTACCGACGTCGGCGATGGTGAGGGTTCCTGCGTCGCCGGCGAGGTCGGTGATCAGAATGCCGTCGCCCGTATCGTTGATGCGGGCCTCGACCTCGATCGACAGGGCGTTGATGGCGTCGATCACGTCGCCAACGGTCTCGGCCTCGGCGCCCGAGTCGTTCAAGCTCACCGCCGCTTCAGCGCCAGACGAGTCGGTGATGCGAAAGTCGCCCAAGCTCACCCCTTTGCCGCCACTGAAGTCGGTCAGAAGGGTCGACTCGCTGACCGTTTGCCGGTTGAGGCTGCCGGTGTTTACTGACGACACCGCGTCGTCGATTTCGACGCCCAGGTTCGCGGCAGTCGAGTCGGCACTGGAAATGGTAAGGTTGCCCGTTCCGCCCGACGTGTCGGTGATAGTGATTCCGTTTCGCGACGAATTGATCGCGGCAGTCACCAGGGCGCTCGACGAATTGATGGCTTCGACAACGTCGCCAAGCGTCTCGACGGACGAGAGGTCGACGTTCACCGCAGGGTTTCCGAGGCGATCGACGATATCGAAACTGGTGAGCTCGCTGTAGCCTTGTCCGCCGTTTAGCGAGCCGACGAGCGTGTCGCGCAGGCCGGGAACCAGCCGCGCGCCGGTAATCACACCGACACTTGCAGTCTCGGTCAGACCCAGATCTTCAGCAATCGTCCCCGTGCTAGTCGCTTCAAAAGCGCCCGCACCGCTCGTCAGATCCTTGAGCTCCAGCCGGTTGCCATCGGCGGCGATGCTCGCCTTGAGCTTCGCCCCGTCGGCGACGTTAATGGCGTCGACAATCGCGCCGAGCGTCTTCGTATCGCTAACGTCGATCGTCAATTCGGATTCGTCGGCGAGCGTTACAGTGAGGGCGTCGCCAACACTGTGAACTTGCACTCCGGTGCCATCGTTGAGCGAGCTTAGCAGCGTGCCCGAGTGAAGGCTAAAGATGTCGCTACCGGTAGCTTCGTCGCTCGCGGCGTTGATGCCCGATAGGCCCAGCGCGGCGGCCGTTGTTCCAAGGCCGACCTCTTTGACGCGCAGATTCTGGGAGCCACCACTGTTGTCGGTCAGTTGGATCGCGTCGCCTGCGACCGAGGCGGTGACGTCGATTTCGCCGCTGGAGTTGATCGCCTCCAGGACGTCATCGATCGAAACGGCCGTCCTCAGGTCAATCTCGGCCGAAGCTCCGCTGCGGTCGGTGACGCGAATGAGCCCAGCGGCAACGCCTTCTCCCGAATTGAGCTCGGCAAGCCGAACACCGCGGTCGACATGTCCGCCAACGCCGATGCGAAACGTTCCGCTCGCAAGTTGGCCGGGCACATCGGTGAAACTTGAACTCACTGCTTGGTGCGTGGTGGCCGTTTGCAGCGGGGTAAACGTGTAGGTGCCGGGCTGTGGCGGCGGGTCGGTCTTGGCGGTGACCGACAGCAGCGACGCGTCGCTCGAGGTTGCTCTGGTCGATGTGTAGAGGCTCGTAGAACTGAGCCTGGTAGCGGAGAACCGAAAGCCAAGTAGTAGCGACGCCACCTGATCGAGGGCGGTGCGCTCGGCGGTGATCGCATCGGTCCGGGCTTGAAGCGTGTTGCGGGGGATGGCCGCGATGGCCATTAGCTGATCGACGGTATCCTGAATGGGGATACCGGTAATCAAACCCACGCTAGACTGGAGCTGTCCCATGGCAATTCGCGTCGATCGACCGTATTACGGCGCTCGTAATCCAACAAGCCGCCGCCGAAGTGTAGGTTACGAGGGTGCATACTGCTAGCAACGTGTGCGGCGCGCAACCCTATCGAATATATCGACCAGGTAAGCTGGTAGCGTGAGATATAGTATCAGCCGCGCCGCATAGCGAAGCGCTCTCCCCACTAGCCGCGCCACGAAGTGAAGCACTAGCAAACGCTCGCGTCAAAACAAAGCCGGCCTCGATTCAGCAAGAATCGAGGCCGGCGTTCGCAGGTTATCAGTTGCCGCTAGCGGATTATCCCAATAGGGCTAACGCGTTTTGCGGGTTTTGGTTAGCAATAGCCAGAACTCGCGTACCCGACTGAACCAGAATCTGCGCCCGAGTCAGAGCAGCCGTCTCGGCGGCGAAGTCCGCATCGCGGATCGAGCTCTCGGCTTCGGTCAGGTTCGTCAGCGTGTCGTTCAAGGCACCCTTGTTCGTCTCCAGCGTCGTTCGCTGGAACGCACCCAGTCGACCGCGAAGCGAGGTGACCTGATCGATCGCTTCTTCAACGATGCGAGCAGCCGTGGTGGTGTCGGACGCAAGGTCGGCGGTGCCACCAGAACCAAGTTGGAACAGCTTGCCGTTCACGCCACCCAGGCGGGCGGTGTTCACGCTGCCGATACCCAGTCGGGCTTGCTGGTTCGAAACCACGTCGGGGCCGAGTTGGAACAGTGCACCACCACCAGTGATGGTGAAGCTGGCTGTCCCGGTGAACCCGGCGGTCACGGTAGCCGAAAGGTCCAAAGTGGCGGTGTTGATCGAAAGATCGTTGCCATCGGCCGTGGCGACCACGCCGCTCACCGAAGCAACGATGTCGGCACCCTCGTTTCGTTCGCCTTGCCCGACGGCTGTGGTGAACGTACCAGCAGGTGTCGTGCCCGTGCCTTCGCTGATGATCTTGATGTCGACGAAGGCACTCGACCCGTAGGAAGTTGATTGCAGGTCCAGCGTGTCGGTCGTCGTGCCATTGGCCGCGGCCTGAACACCTGTGGCGTCGCTCACCAGATTAATGCCAGCAACCAACTCGTCGATCGTTGTTCCGATACCAAAGCTTAATACTTCCGAGCCATCGGCTCCCGAGAGCTCGAAAACGACCGCGTCGGTGAGCCCGGCCCCAATGGAATCGGCACCGGCGGTTGTTGCACCGACGTTGGTGAGGGTCGGATCGGTGTCTTCAGACGAGTTGAACTGTCCGTCACCCGTTGTGTTGGTCAACGATACATTGAAGTCATCGTTCGCATCAAGCGCGGTTTCGATATCGGTCGCCAAGGTCGACAGGTCGATGTCGATACCCGCCTCGACGACGATGGCCAAGGTACTGCCATCGTCCGTAACCGCAATTCCGCTGCTCGCTGCACCGTTGTCGGCGAACGTAATCGTGCGGTTGAACGACGCGCCGCTCGCAGTGGGGTTGATGGTGATCGTTGCGTCGACCGCATCTGTACCGCCGGTCGTCACATCGGAGTAGGTGGTTGCGTCGGCAGCAACCAGATTGTTGCCAATACCGGCGCTCGCGTTGCTGGTGACGAACGTTCCCTCCGCATCAATGGCGGCCGCGATCGCGGAGCCAGTGACACCGGGGTTGCCGGCTGCCGCACTATTGAAGTCGGCATCGATCGTCAAGGTATTGTTAACGCTGTCGTAGGTGACCGAGTTGACCGCGCCAGAATCGTCGTTGTTATCGGTGAAGATCACATCAACACCACTGTTCAACGCGCCGGTCGCACCAGCGGCGGCCTGACCTGATACAGCCGTGATGTCGAACGATACGGTCGTCGTGGTTCCAAATGTAACCGTTCCCGTGGCGTTCACTTCAGAGGTCTGGAAAGCGAGCGTTCCGTCCGAGGCCGTCACTGCTGCAACTGCCCCACCTGGGATGCTCTCAATGTCCACCAGGGCCTGTGTCGCCGCAGTTGTAATGTCAATGTCGACGCTGACCGAACCGGTAGCACCAAGGTTGGCTTGGTCAATCTGTAGATTGGATAGGTTCGTGAAGTTCGTGCTGGCCGAGGTAACAAAGTCCAAACTGCCGTCGAGCAGTCGACGACCTTGGAACGTGGTCGTTTGGGCGATACGGTTCAGCGCCTCGAGCGACGAGTCGACCTGCAACTGGTTAGCGGCGATCTGCTCGTCGGAAAGTGCACCAGCATTCGCCGACTCGGTTACCAAGCCGCGAATGTCGTTCAACAGCGACGAAACCTGACCCAATGCACTATCGGCGGTGGCGATTACTTGGTTCGCACGATCGGTGTTGCTGATCGCACGACGAATCGACGTGATGTCGCTTCGCAGATTCTCACTAGCAATCAAACCGGCCGGATCATCTCTACCAGTGTTGATTCGCAAACCAGTACTCAAGCGAGTAAGAGACTGCGACAAGCTCGCGTTGGCCCGGTTCAGGTTGTTGCGGCCGACCAGCGAGCTCACATTGGTGTTAATTCGAGTCATTGCACACACCCCTTAAACAAACAAAAAGTGTTCCGAAGTTTTTCCGGACTGGACGGTTGGATGGGGAGCGAACGACCCCGGCCTGTCTCTAACAGTCACGTTGCACGCGGGCGCCAAAGCTGGCGTGCTGAGCAACAGTAGGTTGTAGTTTTGGCGCGTGTGGAGACTTTTCCAAAAATCAGTCACCACCTGCGGGCTGCCACGCGCATCGGTAATGCGATGTTACGCAACGGCCCCGCCATCTACACAGACGTATCGACCTGAGAAAATAGGTGCTTTACGGCAGAACCCTGATTTTGTGCTTTCAGGCAGCACGCCGGCAGCGCAATCGGATCAAGCACTACGACCCGTCAGTTTTGCCAAGTTCCTCTGACCGGCTCATTGAAACACCCTAACCGTGGGCGAGAGGGTTCCCACCCAACGCGCGGCTCCGGCGAGAGTCCGTTGGCGCGCACTTCGGAGCGTCGCTGCGTCAGCGGTCAGTTCTCAAGTGGCGGAGAAAAAGACGACCCGACTGCAGAAGCCTGAACGTTGATCGCCGGCGTCGCCTCACCATTGGCGGCATCCCGCCGCTTAGAGAACTTCAAACTACGGTTATTCGTTCGGAAGCTGCTGGGCGTCTTCGGGCGTGATTTGCGCTGCCTTGCGGTTTTCGCGCTGAATGGCCTCGTACACCTCCTGGCGGTGCACGGGTATCTCGATCGGGGCCTCGATGCCCAATCGCACCTTATCGCCACGCACGTCGACAATGGTCACGACTACATTGTCGCCGATAATGATGCTTTCGTCGCGCTGTCGCGATAGGACCAGCATGGGTCGCTCCTTCAGCGGTTGCCGACCTGCCTACGCAGGGAGCACCGATCGTTTCCTGGCTGCAATTTCGGTGGATTGGGGACGCCGCGAATCGACATCGACGAGCCACGCTATGAACTGCTTCGAGTCCGTAGTACGGGCGCGACTCTCTACCTGTCACCGTTCTTCGGAATACGACCGCTCCGATCTGAAGTAACCCTAGAGAGGTAGGGATTATGCCTGCGGTGGCGTTCTGGACGCCGGTAGCAGTTGGTCGCAGTCCCAAGTGATCGCTGCGCGACAGGCTTTCGGCTAAGCCGACCTTCGCATCGGAATCGTCGCGCCGAGCACGAATTGCACTTCGTGGTCGTTCTTCGCCACGACCTGTCGTCCCCGATTCGTAGTCAGATTCACCACAATCGGCGCCTTCAGATTTAGCGTTAGCGTGTCTTCGTGACGGTTTAGAATGGTGAGCACTTGCAACGACTTGGCCGCCGACTCGCCAAGGGGAGCCAAATCGCGACTGCTGACGCGAACTTGGTAGTCGCTCACGAAACGGCGGGGACTCACGACCGCCAAGGCAACCTCGGGTCGCTCTAGCGACTGAAGCCATGCCAATCCGCTGTGAGCGTTGTCGGCCAGCAGTACCCATTCGCGGCACATCTCCATGCCGATGAGTCCTTGCTCGAAACGAAGCACGTCCGATGCTTCGATCGGCACGTTACCAAAACGGGTGGTCATCGCGTACATAGCCTACTCCAAGCGCGTTGTGCGGGTGGCAGCAATGAAGATACAACGGCGCAGCTCCGCCCGCCTGACTGTTCCATCGGCCAGCGTAGGAGGATCAATCACAAAAACCGTTGCAGGTAGACCTAGGTAGACTATGCGGTGATAGCACCGGGGCTGCTAGCGGCAGGGATGAGGAAGCAGGTGATAAGTGGGGCGCCTTCCACTTGGCAGTTGCTGCGACTACCCATGGTTTGGAGCCGTGCGACAAGCTTGCGGCGCGCGAATTATCACTCCCCCCAAGTCGGACGTCATACTTCAGATCTTCCGACCGGGGATGGGGAGCCTTCAACCGCGAGCGTGTTGTACAGACGAGAGAGTGTAGAAACAAGCACAGGCCAGTCGCCGGATCGGCAGGCACCTCGAATACAACTGCCATCCATCAAGCGCCACTTTACCCGCACGCCCTAATTGCCCCAAGGCGCCAGCGGCGGTGATGAGCAAATGGTGTTTTTCTAGTAGTCGTTGTGAAGTCGTAGCGAATTGGTCTGTGTACTAGAAGCGTGCCAATCGCACAGAATGGTTGAAAACACCGCCGCTTCTTCATTAATCCAGCGAAAACTGGAATCCAACCGTTGACATCGCATTGACTCGAGAATTAATTTAGTGGCTCGAAGCACTGTCTACGGTTCATGTAAAATTATTAAGCCGCGTTTTTGAATCAAAGTGCCGGCTAATCGCCGTCTAACTACACCTGAGGGGCGCCATGTTTTTTACTTGGAAGCGCAAAGCAACCAACTCCCGCCGCAGCCGCCGGTCCACAAGCGTGGCAAAAAGAGGATCCCGCGCGCGATTTGAGTCGCTGGAACAACGGCAAATGCTCGATGGTGCAGGTGGAAGCGCCGGCATCGAGTTGTTTCACACCTCCACCGCCCTGTTCGTAGAAAACCAAGGCCAATGGGAAGACGAGGCGGTACGCTACGGGTTTCAAGGTACAGGCGTGAATATCGCGTTCACGGACGACGGACTTTCGTTCTTGCTGACGCAACAAGAGAGTGACATTGGTTCGGGCGATCAGTTGGACGAACCTGGCAGCCTAGCTATCCGTTCGACGCAGTTCTCCGTGTCCTTCGACGGAGCCAATAAAGCAAGCCCCCTCGGCCTCGATGCGGGAGAATCGCGGTTTAACTACTTTGTGGGCGATCAAACCGACTGGCGGTCGGGCGTGCAGGGCTACAAGACGGTGGCCTACGAGGATCTGTACGAGGGCATCGATCTGCACACTTTTGGCAAGCGCAGCAGCCTGAAGTATGAGTTCTATGTCGCTCCTGGCGCCAACTACGAGCAAATCGAGATCAGCTACGACGGTATCGGCGAACTTTGGATCGACGACGAAGGTCAACTGCGTGTAGAGACCGAGCTTGGGACACTTGTTGACGACGCACCTTACATCTACCAAATGGTGGATGGTGAGCAGATCGAAGTGGCTGGCGAGTTCAAGCTGCTGGATGCCGACACCTACACGTTCGAAATTACCGGGAGCTACGATCCAACGCTTGAACTGGTCATTGATCCCGATCTTTCGTGGAGCACGTACCTGGGTGCAGGGGGTTCTGATAGCGCCCATGGTCTCGCAATCGCTAATGATGGCAGCGTGCTAGTGTCTGGCGATTCAGGATCGCCCGGATGGGTGTCTGGTGGCGGAGATACAAGCTACAACGGAAGCTGGGATGCAATCGTCGTCAAGCTCGACGCCGATGGAAACCACATCTGGAGTAGCTATCTAGGGGGCACCGGGTATGATCAAAGTGGACATCTTACGGTTGACGAGTTCGGGAACGTGGTCGTGGTAGGTGGAACTGAGTCATCAGGTTGGATATCGGGAGGCTGGGACACGACGTATGGCGGATCACGCGATGGTTTTGTCGCTCAACTAGATGCAGACGGCAATCATGTTTGGAGTTCATACCTAGGTAGCACAGGCTTTGACTATGCTAGCGGAGTTGCTAGCGATGCATTCGGCAATGTTGTAGTCACCGGGACCACCCCTTCCTCTGGCTGGGTGTCCGGCGGTGAAGACACTAGCCACAACGGCGGCAACGATGGATTTGTTGCCTACTTCACCGTGGCTGGCACGCACGTCTGGAGCACCTACATCGGTGGCTCCAATGACGACTTCGGCGCGGGAATTGGCTTTGATCCCGACACGAACATCCTGATTGGAGGTACGACCGGATCGGCTGGGTGGGTGGCTGGTGGATGGGATACATCGTTCGGCGGAGGTGGCGGTACCGACGGCTTCGTACTAAAACTCGATGCCGATGGAAACACCACCTGGAGCACTTACTTCGGTGGGTATGGTGGTAGCGACGGTAGCGAGGATATCGTCACCGATGAGGCAGGTAACGTCTACGTTGTGGGCAATGCCTCTTCTTCAGGGTGGGCGAGCGGGGGATGGGACACCAGCTACGGTGGCGCGGGAGACGGCTATATCCTAAAGCTCAACGCAGACGGTAGCCATGCATGGAGTAGTTACTTCGGAGGCTCCGGGCTCGAATCTGGGAGAGCAATTGCCGTTGCGCCAAGTGGCAGCATCTATGTTTCAGGTTACACCCAATCGTCGGGCTGGATTGTTGGGGGATGGGATACCACTTACGACGCTAGCGCCGATGCGTTCGTTATCAGATTTGAGCCAGATGGTAGTCATACTTGGAGCAGCTACATCGGGGACGTTGGACTACAATGGGGCGATGGAATTGCTGTTGATGCCGACAGTCGCGTAACGCTTGTAGGCGAAACTGATTCTTCACTGAACTTCATCACCGGTGGCTGGGATACATCGTTCGGTGGCGGTCGCGATGGCTTTGTCGTCCGCATTGACGATTTCTTCGTTGTGAACACAACCTCCGACACGCCCGACGCGAACCCGGGCGATGGAGTAGCCGAGGATGCATCGGGCAATGTCTCGCTACGCGCAGCAGTGCAAGAAGCCAATGCGCTAGGCGTGCCGACAAGGATTGTGGTGCCCGCCGGCGTTTACTCTCTAACACGCACTGGCGCGGAAGCAGCCAATGCTTCGTACAACGATCTGGACGTGACCGACAGTATCACCATTGAGGGTGCCGGCGCTGGGTTGACGGTTATCGACTCGTCTGGGCTGGCCACAGGAGGTGTTGGTTGGCATGACCAGACATTCCATGTGCTAGGCGAGTTGAACTTGTCTGGGGTCACGATCACGGGAGGTCACAGCAAGACCGGTGGCGCCATCGTGGTGAACAATGGCGATTTAATCGTCACGGATTCGGCATTCGTCGATAACGAATCGGATGGTGCAGGTGGAGCCATTCGCATTTCCGGCTCGACTGGCTACGCTCAGATTGAGCGATCTGTGTTCGAGGGAAATACGGCGGGTACGGGAGGAGGCGCGATCTACGCGGGCGATCAGAGCACGGCCACGGTAGAGATTGGTTCTTCCGTGTTTGCCAACAACACTGCGGGGACCGCGTTCGCTAACGTACGTGTCGAGCCCGATGCCTCGTCTTCAAAAAACCTGGGCAACAACGTTGTGGATAGCGACCAACAGCAATGGATTGGTGGTGTACTAACGTACTTCTTTAGTACTGCAACGGGCGACCACATAGGGGCTGTCGATCATGTGGTGACGACCATCGACGACGAAATCGACGCAAGCAACGACGCGTACGCGTTTTCAATGCGCGAGGCCGTGCAAGCGGCCAACAGCACCAACGACACGATCTTCGTTCCCGCTTGGCGCTACGAACTCGATCGAACCGGCACCGAGTCGAGCAATGCGGCTTACAACGACCTCGACATTACTGGCAACGTATCCATCGTCGGCGTCGGTGCCGGACTGACGGTCATCGACGCGTCGGCCCTGGCGTCGTCTGATGGAGTTGGATGGCACGACCAGGCATTTCATATCACGGGCGATCTGGACTTGTCGCGGGTTACCATTACCGGAGGGCACAGCAAGACCGGCGGCGCGATTGTAGTTGCGGGTGGCGATTTGAATGCAACGGACTCGGCGTTCGTCGACAACGAATCGGATGGTGCAGGCGGTGCTATTCGCATTTCGGGCTCGACAGGCTACGCTCGGATTGAGCGATCGGTGTTCGAAGGAAATAAGGCTGCCACGGCAGGTGGCGCGATCTATGCGGGCGATCAAGACACGGCCACAGTCGAGATTGGTTCCTCCGTGTTTGCCAACAACACGGCTGGTACGGCGTTTCACTCAGTCCGTGTCGAGCCTCTCGCAGCCTCGTCGACAAACCTGGGAGATAATCTCGTCGACAGCGACCAGCAACAGTGGATTGGCGGTGTGCTAAAGTACTTCTTTGAGACTTCACAAGGCGATTACATTGGGTCCGCAGGTTATGTGGTAACGAGTGTCGCGGACGGGATTCGTGCTCAAAACGATACTTACTCGATGACCCTAAGAGAAGCGGTCTTGGCCGCCAACGCATCGTCCGGCAGCGACGAGGTCTGGCTCGCCCCCTGGCTATACTTGCTGACGGTTGAGGGGTCGAGTGAGCAGTACGCGGCTACTGGCGATTTGGATGTACGTGAAAACATGACAACACGTACAGCCGACGATGCTACCGTAGATGCCAGTCTCATCAGCGACGCCGCCTTTGAAGAGATTGGCGCGACTCATACGCTGGATACAGATCTTATAGTTGTTAACTGAACCCGATCAGCGTTTGGTCGCGACCTGCAAGGCGGTAATACTAGGACGCCCTGCATCAAAGGAAGTCAAGCAGCGTCAATTGTAGAATATTGCCGGCCACCTGCAGCGACGCCTGAAGTGCGTACTGCCGGGCGGTGAACTCCGAAATCGCTTCGGTTAGATCGACGTCGATCTCTTCCGAAAGAGCGCTTCGCAGCGCAACCTCCTCGTCTTCGTGACGAAACTGGAGTGTTTCCAAGCTTTGCAGCCGTGCCCCAAGTTCGCTGCGAGCGAAGTTTACCCGATCCAAGTCGGTGTCGATTCGATCGATCTCGCGGCCGACCGCGGGATAATCCTCGGTGATGATGGCTTCGCGTAGGCGCATGAGAGTGTTGAACACGCTGTCGGACTCCAGCGTGTGGCGGTCTTCGACGGTGAGCGTGCCGGTAGTGCTCGTTGCTGCTGTCTTACTTTGGTCGAAGAATCCCAACCGCTCGGCGACGCCACCTGTTGCGGTGAGCGTCTGCCCGGCCGAGTTGTCGAACGACAGCTCCAGCCCGTTGCCTACGGTGCTGATCGCCGCGGCCACATTGCCGGAGGTCGCCAAACTAATCCGCTCGATGACGTCATCGACCGTGACGGAACCCGCCCCGCTGAAAGTGATGGACTGACCTGCGTCCGTTCCCACCGTGTAGCTGCCGACGACGTCCTCGGCGTGATAGTCGATCGCACCTGTGAAGTCGACGTCGTCGATGCTGCTAAAGATCTGGTCCAGGCTAATGGTCGCGCCATTGGCCAACGTTCCCCCCACGCCATCGCCAACACCAACGGTTACGGTGAGTACATCGCCGGCCAGCGAAGCCGAATGAGTTGTCGACAGGGCATCTTCGGCGAACACGATCGAAAGATTGTTGCCGCCGAGGCCTGAATAGGTCCCTTTCAAATCGAGCAAACCGCCCACCGGCTCCGAAAGCGACGAGAAGTCAGCGACTGCATCGTCGCTGAGGTTCACGTGATAATTCGTGACACCGCCTAGTCCGCCGTCGAGCGCAAGTTGCAGTCGGTAATCGTCTGGAGTAGCAACGCCAACGCCCCGGTTGAAGCCCTCCAAGCGCGTGTCGCCGTTGTACGTGCGGATGCCAAGTTGTGTGGCGAGCTGCCCGCCATTTTCGCCAATTGTCAAGTCGGCGCCGCTCCATCGCGACCGAGCGTTGATGCCGTTGCCCGCGGCGTTGATTTCGACTTGCAGGCCTAGTTGGGCCTGATTCAAGATGTTCAAAAGGTCTTCGACGGTTTCGGCCGAGCTAACATCGACGTCGACCGTCTGGCCACCGTTGGTTACTCGCAGCCCATGCGACTGGTCGAGCACCTCTCCACTGCCACCGGCTGTGACAGCTGTAGCGGACAGCGCCACGATACCTCCGCCCGCCAACGCGGTCGACGCAGCGTCGCGATAGTCAATCTCCGCGGAAAACAGCCCCGATGCCTCCGCATTGATCGCATCGACCACTTGCGAAGCGGTACTCACGCCCGATTCGATGGTCACGGTTAATGTTCCGGCATTTCCGTCGTACGTGGCGAACTCGCGACCGGCACTCTCCCCATCGACGATTTGGATGGTCACGCCATTTAGAGGAGTTGCGGCCCCAGCGTCGGCGCCATTTTGAGTCGCCCGCACAATAAAGTCGTTATTCGCGCCGCCCGAAACCACAGTTGCTTGGGATTTCGTGCCAAGCAGGTCGGCCAGGCGCGTGGTCTTGAGCAACACGGGCCGGATATCGTCGCCAACGAGCGTCGCTTGGGGTGTGTCGCCAAAGATGCCCAAGTCGCGGGCGGTGCGTCCTTCGCCAACCTCCTGAACCAACACGCCGTCGGTTCCCGAGGCCGTCGACAACGTGAGGCCCGCGCCGGTGACTTCGACGGTGATGCCCGAGCTGGCCGGCACGCCGTCTTGCAGGTACCGCGCCACGTCGCCAATCGTTGCCGCGCCTGAGAGATCGACAACCGACGACGTGGCGTTGTTCCCCGCATCGACGTACACAATCTCTACCGCACCACCGGAGAGACCGGCGCCTCCGTTGAGATGTTGAACCTGGGTGTCTGTGGTCAGATGCGGATTGAGGTCGACGGTGCCGAGCACCTGCTGGCTGATGCCGCCAAACACTTCGCCGCCGGGAATGTTGGTCTCGTACAGGAATCCGACGTCTACAAAGCTCCGAAGATGGTCTTCGTTGCCGTTGAAGGCCACGAAATCACCAACGTAGTCGTACGGTTGTTGCTGTGATCGCGAGCCCGCAAACAGGTACCGCTCACGAAATTGGCTATTGCCAATCGTCACCAGTTGCTCCAGGGCGCGATTGATTTGGTCGACGACCGATTGTCTCTCGTTCTCGGTTGATAACGTCGAGTCCACCCCCAGAGCTTCGGACTTCACGTTGTTGAGAATGTCGGAAACCGAATTGATCGCTATCTCCGCGTTGCCCAGAAACAAGACGCTATCCTGCAGGCTCACCTGAGCTTGCGACTTTCGTTCCAAGATGCGCTGCAGGTTCATCGCCCGCAGCGACGCTGGCGCATCGTCGCTGGGCGAGATGATGCGTCGCCCTGTGCTGATTTGGGTCTGCGCGCGGAATAACTCGATCTGGTCCGACTGAAGCTGCCGCGTGATGCGTTGCGACGCCAGCAAGTCGCTGATGCGATTCGTCGGAATGGGCAGGATTGCGGACACGAGAGTTGAAAGTGGTGAGTGAGCGAATGAGGAGATGGATTGCTGGATGCGCCTACAGGTTGACCAGCGTGTCTAGCATCTCCGAAATGGTCTGTATGTAGCGGGCCGACGCCTGGTAGGTTCGCTGCAAGGTGATCATCTTCACCGCCTCTTCGTCGAGGTTCACAGCGCTGAGGGCCTGGGCTTCGCCTTCGAGCGTGGCTTCGAAAACGCGGAACCCATCGGCGACCGCTTGGGCCGCGGCTGAGCCTTGCGCAACGCCATTGGCCAACTGGCTATACTTATCGGCCAATGTTGCTCCGTTTAACGAGTCGAGTGGACGGGTGTAAAACTCGACTAGTCGCTCGGCGTTGCGGGCGTCTTCTCCGATGCCGTTCAAGCTAGCAGCGAATAGGGCAGCGTTGTCGATTCCATCGAGTACCGAGTTCACCCCCAGTGTTGCCGCCGACGAACCAGTGAAGAACGTGTTGATGCCAAGAGCCGCCAGCACTCCGCTGGTGTCGCCGGCAAAGGTAAATTCCGTGTCGACCGCGTTGCTGGCAATCGAGAGTCCACCCGTGGCTGTTGTCGAGGCTGTTAAACCAGGGACGGCCGAGATCGCTGCGGCCAGGTCTTCGAGCGACGTGTCGTCGTCGAGTCCATTCAGGTCGACGCGAATGGTGTGAGTCTCGACGTTTGACGTATTGGTATTGCGCACCAGGATGTCGAACGCTCCGTTGACCGGAGTAAACGTGAGCCCCGCTTCGTCGAGCGCTGCTGTGGTGTTGAGTACCGAGTCGACGCTCGTCACACTGCTGTAGCCTTCGATTCCTTGGCCCTGGGAGTACAGCTTGTTGAACTCAAACGCCAGCGTTGTGGCCAACTCGTCGAGGTCGGCGATTGCTCCGCCGACGATCTCGTCGCGGCCGGCATAAAGGCCGCGCAGCTCACCGCCGGTGACTTCCAACTCGGCGTTCGTGTCGACAAACCGGATGGCCGAAGTGTTGCGCCCGGCCGTCGTGCCGTCGTCGGCAAACACCTCGCGACGAACACCGTCCGTCACCAGGAATTCGCCCCCCACGGCGATCGTCAGCGACCCGGTTGGCTGCTCCACTACGCGAATATCGGCCAGTTGCGAAAGGGCCGCCACGGCGTTGTCGCGTTGGGTCCGCAATCCACCGGCGTCGCTGCCCGACAAGCCACCTCCCTCGATCGTCACGATTTGCAAGTTTAGCTGGCGAATTTGCTCCGACAGCTCATTGATTTCGCCCGCAATTTCGTTGACGCGAAGGTCTAACCGATCGTGCAGGTCTTCCGTTCGCGACGACAATCGGTTGAAATCCCGGGTTAGCGTTTTGCCGGCAAGAACGGCGAGATTCCGTACGGAACGATCGTCGTTGGCATCCAGTACTTGTTGCACGGCGCCAAAGAAATTGGAGAACGACGAACTCAAGTCCGTGTCGGAGAGTTCACCGAGAATCTGCTCGAGGTCGCCGTACGCGCCTTCCTGAACCTCAGCATTCACCCGATCGCTACCGGAGTTCCGCAGGCGTTCTTGCAGAAACTGATCGACCTTCTGGGCGATACCTTCGACGACGACGCCCAACCCAAGCACCAAGTCGCCTTTTCTCTGCACAGGAGCTGGCGCATAGACCACTTCTTCGCGGATGAACCCCGGAGTGTTGGCGTTGGCAATGTTGTTGCCCACCACGTGCAACCCTACCTGCATTGCCTGCAGGGTGTTGCTTGCCATCTGTAGGGAACCGAAGAGTGACATTGGAAACGATTGGAGTTGTGTGTTGGGAGTTGGCGGGTCGTTGCGACGGCGATTCGGACGGCTTCACGCTTCGCGGTCGACCAGCGCGCCGCTGGAGTTGGTGTGGGCCGATGTTCCATACGTCGACTGCATGCGACCTCCGGTTGCAACAATCTCGATCATCTGCGACAGGTGAATGAGCGTGCGCTGCACGACCACCCAGTTCGTCAGGCTATGATGCTGCAGCAGGCGGCTTTGACGGCGAGACTGTTCGATGCTCTTGTCGAGGGTCTGGCGGTCGTCCGCTGGCAACGCTTGCGCTAGCGTCCGGACGCTATCTGCTGGCAATCCTTCGCGCGCGGCCGCTTCAAGCAGTTCATGCCGTTGCCGACGACAAAGCTCGAGCCGTCCCACCAGCTCGGCCTCGCGAGTGGTGAACCGTCTGAGCTGTTCGTAGTTTCCAGCGGCAAGCGCCTCCCGCTTTTCGCCGAGCAAGGCGAGCAGATCGGCCTGTACGGTCGAAAGCGTACTCAGCAGGCTGCCGATCTGCGCCTCCCAGTCGTTGGTGGACGCGGTGGCATTCGATTCGAGTGGGACTTGAGTTGTCATGTCGGACACAAAGTCGGGATTCTGGGGGCGAGGATCACTAGATGAGTTGAACTAGCGCCGGCGAAGGTAGGCAAGGTCGTCCAGCGGCTCGCCCGCTTCGGCCTGCTTTGCTTCGCGGAGGATCTTGGCGTGGTGAGGAAACTGCTGCTCGAACATTGGCTCGGCGAACCGATCGCCCGAATCCGCCGCCCATTCCTGGGCCAGTTGCTGATCGAGCTGACTTTGAAACATCTCCTCGGCGCGGCCGCCGTGAAAATAGGCGGGCTTGTTGAGCGTCGAGCGCATCGACTTCATCATTTGTCCGTAGAACGCTTCGCCAATGAACGACGAAAAGGCCTCACGCACCTCCTCCGCGTCGGCCACCGACTGCGACCGCGACTCGGTCGGCGAGTGAAACCGCGGAGGGGCCTGGGTGGCCTTCACCAAGTCGTAGGTATGACTCGATAGATGATTGACGGTTGCCATGTTCGAATCCTTTTCGCGAACGGCCTTGCGGCGACTACGCTGCCACTATTGGTGTGCTATTCCACGATGAGCTTGCCGTGCAGTTTGCCGGCTTTGTTGATTCGCTGAATGATGTCGATCACTTCCTGACGGGAGACTTTTAGCGTGTTGAGTTGCTGCACTAATCGCTCAAGGCTTGGATTCGCCGACTCGCTGTCGTCGAGAGCTGTGAAGTCCGCGGCAAGACCGGCTTCGATGACGACCTGATCGGTCACCACCACGACGTCGCCAATCCGTACGTCACCGCTAATCACAACGGTCTTCGTACGGTTGTTGATCACCACACGAGCTTCGGGATCCTCTTCGCTAATCGTCAGCTCCAGTATTTCGTAGGCGAATGATACAGGGTTTGCCTCGTAGGAATCAGGAATTCGCACCTCGATGTTCGTCGCGTCAATCGCGCGGACAAAGTTCTCTTCGTCATCTGGACGCGCTTCTACCCGTAGGGCGTCCGGTGAGTAGTAACCGGTGTAATTGCTGGCAATGGTTCCTGCGACGTCGGCAGCCGTATGGAAGCTGGCGTGATGGCTATCGAGCACCAAAGTGATCCACTTCACACCGTCGCGTTCCAGATAGAACGGTGTGTAAATGTCTTGCTCCATCTGACAGCCGTTGTGAACTCGGCCTACTGTGGGCACTTCTGAGTCCTCAACATTCACGGAGCCTGAACACAGAGCGTACACTTGGCGGTCCCGCAGATTCGGACCCTGCAGAGCGGCGAACGCCAATTGCCCGCCAACGAGGCTCTTGCCGGTCCAGGCGGAAACCGTGCAGTCGAGTTTCTCACCGCGTCGGGCGCCGGTGGCTGGAACCGATGCGGTGACGAGCACGAGCGAAGCGTTCTTAATCTTTTTGAGCTCGTCCACCGCCGTTGGGTCGATTAGCCCATTGCTGCCCACCGGGCTTCCGAGTAGTTCCATCGCACGAGCGATGGCCTGCATCGTGGGCAAGTCGTTTGCTTCGCCAGTACCGTTGAGGCCAACCACTAGTCCTAGCCCGCGGAGCACGTTTTCTTCCTGGCCTTTAAGCCGGCAAATGTTCCGCAGCCGGGTCTCGCCGTGCGCCGGCGAGGCAAACGTACCAACAACCACGGTCGCGATGGCCACCAGCGTGATGCGGCGAAGAACTGTTGGGGTGTGCATGACGAGAATCTTTGAGTGAGTGGTGTAGATGGGGCCGACAGACAATCAGAAGTTAGAATGGTTTGTAACGGCCGTACCACTTGGTTAACCAGCCGGGCGAATACCCATCGCGGACTTGCCCAATTTCGCGTTTGTCGATGTAGAGATCGGTAATGGCGTCGCTGCGCACGGTGCGATCGGCATTGATAAACTGACGTGCCACAACGCCGGTGAGCGATTGCTGCCACACCTCGTCGTTGTTGCGGACCGTTCGATGGGCTTCGATCACCAAGTTTCCATTGGGGCGAATGTCGACGATCTTCGCCGCGATGCGGAAGGTCAGCGAATCCTCAAGTTCCAACTCGGTTTGCGCGCGATACTGACTGTTGAGGATGCCCGCAATCTCGGGGTCGCCTCGAAACTGTGGGGCGGCGAATATGTCGCTGCCGTCGAACCCGATCCACTCAAGCAGTGCCGCATTGAAATTGGCCTGTTTACGACTTTGCGTACTACCATCGCTATTCATGGCCGTGCGGTAGTCGACCAGCACGATGATGGAGTCTTCCCGTTTCAATTCGCGCTGCGCTTCGGGAGGCAGTGGCTGGAACAGGTACGACGTGTTTTCCAACGTCAGTGGCATCTGCGCGGGCGGAGTCCCATCGTCGGTCGGGATCTGTGCGGCTAGCAAGCTTCCCTCCTGCGCCGTCGCAATGTTGCTCGCCGCCACCATCGCCAGCAACGCAGTCGTCAGGCGGGTGATTGCTGTGGTTCGTGAAGCGATCATATTGGTCTGAATCTGCATGGCCACATTCTCTAACGGTACTTGGGGGTTTGACGTGCACCGGACGCGGTGCGAGGACGCAGCGAGCTGCCAAGCGTTGCCAGTTCACCATGTCCGACGACGCGAGCGACGAGTCGCTCGCGCGAGTCGAGCAGTTGAACTTCGGTGACGTCGCCGTAGCGGGCGTCGCGAGTCGCTGTAGCCTGGCGACGAATGACGATTCCGCTGCCCGCGGAGACAACCGATACCAGCGCCCCTCGTTCGATCATCTGCGGCTCCAGGCACATCTCGGTCGTGACGATTTGGCCTTCGCGAACCGCCCGTCCCGCTTCCTTGCCCAGGGATTCTTCGAGGGAGTACACCGGCACGCGACCGGCCGCGACACGAGCGTTGCGAGGCGGTTTCCCAATGGCCACGTCGGCTGCCGTGATCAACTGCCCGCGTGCGATTGGCCGCTTGGCGACAAGCACTGGGGTGGTGTCGTACACTATCGCGTACAGGCTAAGCTTGAGCGGGCCTTTTTCGCTGTCGAACTCGATGTCGAACCGTTGCCGACCCGTCCAAGGCGCTTGGCCGCCAGCGACCGAGACGTCGCTCTTTTGCAGGCTCAGCAAGTCGCCTTGCCGTTGCTGTAGAGATAACTCCACCTCGATCAGGCCGACTTTACCGGTTTGATCTTCAATGTACATCATCACCGCTTCGCGTACTTGGTCGGCCAGTTGTTCGCGCTGCACCGTCGACAAGAAGACGGGATCGCGTTTGTGCGCTTCGTCGGGCTTGAAAAGCGATGCGGCGCGTGGAACCCGGAAACCCATGGAGTTGGTGGCCGGAAGATTCTGATCGCCACTAGGCGTATCCTCCTTCGCTGGCTGTTCAGCCTCGGCAGGGCGTTTCCAACCAATCGCCACCCGCGGCGCGCCATAGACGTTAAGCCTTGCCGGATCGAAGCCGTGGTGTACCAGGATGTCGATAACCTGTTGAGAGGTTACGAATCGTTGCTCGCCTAGCGGCGGCGATACCCACAACGGAGTTAGCGCAAGACGCTGGCGCTCCGCCAGGCTTGTGGCTTGGATGTCGGCAATGTCACCCAACGACACGACCGATTTGACCGGCGCAATCTTGTCGCGCAGCACAATATCAGCCGAGAAGGCAAGCTGCCCCATCAGCGGCGCTAGAACGCTGGCAACTAGTGTGACAAGTTTGGAATGTGTGGAAAGGCTCACGTCACCGCTTCAAAGACTAGAGGTCGGGAAGCTATCGCCGAATATTGGCGACCACTTGCATAATCTGGTCGCCCGCCTGGACGACTTGCGAGTTGAGTTCGAACGCTCGCTGAGTGGTGATCAGATCGATCAGCTCGGTGACCGGGTCGACGTTGGAGGCTTCGAGCACGCCTTGACGGACTTGCCCAAAACCGGGATCGCCGGGGTTGCCGATCTCCACTGGGCCCGATGCAATCGTCGCGGAGTACAAATTGTCGCCCATCTTGATCAGACCATCCGGATTGATGAACGTGGCGAGTTGGATCTGTTCACCGGGTTGCAAATCGGTTTGCCCAGCCGTACGGGTTTGGATCACCCCATCGGAAGAGATGACCACTTCGACGACGTCTTGAGCGATAGTGATGTTTGGTTCCAAACGGTATCCAGTGTTGGCCGAGCCGAGGACGATTTCGCCGTCGGCATTGATGCCGAAGTTACCTGCCCGTGTGTAGAACGGATCGCCTCCGTTGGGATTCTGCACTTGGAAGAACCCGTTGCCCTCGATCGCCAGGTCGAGTGCATTTTCGGTGGTCTGAAACGCACCTTGCTTGTAGTCGCTTTGGGTGCTCGACACGCGAACGCCCAATCCCACTTCAATACCGGTTGGCGTCCTGCTGCCATCGGCGTTTACCGCGCCTGGTTCGCGAATCTGGCGATAGAACAGGTCTTCGAAGTTCGCTCGGTCTTTTTTGAACGCAGTGGTGTTGATATTGGCCATGTTGTTGGCAATCACGTCGAGTTTGGTCTCGAGCGCTTCCATGCCAGTGGCGGCCGTATAGAGGGTTTGGACACTCATTGGAAAAAGGAGGGTTTGGAGTATTGGAAAAGGGTAAGCCCGCTTGGCTATGCCGCGCGGCTATCAGATTGGCTATCGTTGCAGCACACGACTGATCAGATTGCTCGACATGCTGTCGTGGCTTTGAATGATCCGCACGTTGGCTTCAAAGGCTCGGGTCGTCTCGATCATCGTCATCATCTGACGCGTCGGATTCGACGCCGACATTTCGAGGAAACCAGCACGAACTTCGCGCTGGTTAGGTTCAAGCGGGCTGACGTCCGCGATCGGGCGGAACAAGTTGCTGCCAACCTTCACCAGGTCACCGAGCGACTCAGGCGCTACGAGCCCAAGTGGAACGTTGACCCCCGCCTGGCTGATCTCGCCCGCTGCGGACACTTCCCAGGGGATGCTCGGCTCGAGCGTTATCTCGCTACCGCCCGAGTCGAGCACCATCATGCCATGTTGGTTGATCAGCCGGTTCTCACTGTCGATCGAGAAGTCACCGGCGCGGGTTAGCAACTGCTCGCCGTTTTCGTCCTGTACTTGAAAGAACCCACCGCCAATGATGGCGAGGTCGAGTTGGTTGCCGGTTTCCTGGAGTCGGCCGGCAGAGAAGTCGGTGGTCGTGTCGAACATGCTGACACCACCGCCGATATCGTTGTCGGATTGGTCGCCGTAAGTCGCGTCGCCCTGCTGAATCGCCTCGGCCAGTCGCGCTTGAAAACCGGCCACGTCGGGCTTGAAGCCGATCGTGTTCACGTTGGCTAGATTGTTCGCGATGACCTCCAGGCGCTGCGATTGCACCTGAGCGCCTTCAGCCGACATGTACATTCCGTATGGCATGACTTACTGAGCGTTGCTAGCGTCATGCCCCCCTGACGTTGCGGCACGTTGGTAAGCACCGCGCGTGCCAAACTGGTCGATGGCAGGAAGAACAGATTGCAACTACTTGCGACTGCGTGAGATACGAACCAGATCGCGTTTGCGGGCTACGCATTGCCGGCATTGGCCCTTCGGCAACATTTGCGGGACAATGGGCGTTGCTATCGGCACGAGTTGCCGCTAGCGGTGCTGCAGTAGCCGTGCCGCGCCTTGCGCGAGCAAATCGTCGCCCGCTGTGACACCAACTGAGTGCGCGTCGCGCGGCGCACCACTTGCGTCGGCGTACAGTCGCTCAGTTCCGTCGCCGCTGAGAATCGCGGCGCGTAGGTGAAGTTGTTCGTCTACGGACGTCGCGTACGCCCCGATGGCCGCCAGGCATCCCCCTTCGACACGGGCGAGCATTGCCCGTTCGGCTTCAACCTCAGCGCGAGCCGCCCAGTCGTTGAGCGGCGTCAGCGCGTCGAACACCGTTTGATCGCCGTCGCGACATTCGATTGCCAGCGCTCCTTGACCTGGTGCTGGCAGCACTTGGTCGACTGATAGCATCTGCGTCACGCGATCGATGAGCCCCAGCCGTGTCAATCCGGCGGCAGCCAGCACGACTGCGTCATACTGGCCATCGTCGAGCTTTCGCAGTCTCGTATCCACGTTGCCACGAATATCGGCCAACTCAAGATCGGGGCGCATGCGCAACAGTTGCGCGCGCCGCCGAAGGCTGCCGGTGCCGATCTTTGCGCCGGTGGGAAGATCGGCAAGCGACGACTCGCCTCGGGCGACCAGCGCGTCGGCCACTTCGGCGCGCTCGGGCACCGCGGCAATCGTGAGTCCGGGCACGAGCGTGGTCGGTAGGTCCTTCAGGCTGTGAACGGCAAAGTCGACGGTTTCGTCGAGTACGGCGCGCTGGATTTCCTTGGTGAACAGCCCAACAGCGCCAATTGCCGCCACGTCGTGCGACTGATCGATGTCGCCCGTCGTAGTGATTTCAACGATCTTGACTTGTGTGCCGAGACTTGCGAGGCGAGCGGCAGTCCAATCGGCTTGCCAGCGAGCAAGTTTGCTGCGGCGAGTGCCTAATCGCAGCGGTTGATTGCCCACGGCGATTCCTCACTCTTCGGGTTTCGTCCGCATGGGCGGCGGCATCGAGTGGGCCGAGTCGGCCGACAGGATGCGATCGCGGTCGTCGACGTCGGTCGCCAATTGATGTGGCGGCACAACAACACCGCAACTGACGATGAACTGCAATGCCTGGTCCATCGTGATGTTCAGATCAATGGTCTCACTCTTTCGCACCGTCATCGTGAAGCCAGTGAACGGCATCGGCGAGGTGGGAACCAACACACTGAGAACCGGTTCGTTCGCGGCAGCCCGAATGTCGAGCATGCTTTCTCCAGTCACCATCGCCAGCGTCCAGATTCCGCGGCGCGGGTACTCGATGGCAACCACCCGAGTCGCCTGCAAGTGGGGTTCGGTGAACATAAAGTCGGTGACTTGCTTCACCGACGAGTAGACGTTGCTCACCAGCGGCAGGCGTTTAATCAGGCTTTCAAATTGAGCCCACAGGAATCGCCCCACTCCAGCGGCCAGGAACTTGCCAAGCAGGTAGAGGACAAGAATAAAGACCCCCAAGAACACCGGGATGACGAAACGCCGGTCGAGCCACGTGCGGTTGAAATACTCGCGATAGATTTCCTCGGCGCTCGACCTTCGAGTAACGCGATGCTGGACTTCCTGCTGTACAGTAAGCGGTACGTACCGCTCGTCGGCCGTTCGCACGTACGGCTTGCCGTCGATCATGTAGTAGGCGGGTTGTGCGTCGCCGCGCTTGGGGACGGGCGGTTTATCGGGTTTGGTCTGTGCGTCGGTCTCGCCGGCGTTGGCTTCGTCTTTGGGGTCTGTGCGCTGGGTGTCGACGGGCTCTTCGTCCGATTCGTAGACTGGCGTCGCCTTGGCATTGCTAGGCTGGATGTCGGTGGCATACTCCATCAACAACCATCGCGAACCGTTCTCCAGCGGCTCGAGCATGTAGGTGATCACCGTGCTTCCGACCCACAAGAAGATCACAATCGTCAGCAGCGGTGGCAACAACACCGCCAAACCGCGCAGCACCGCACGACGGAACGGATCGAGGGGCCGCTTGCCAGCGGGCGGAACAGTTGACGACTTGGCGGCCATGGGCACCACAGCGGGGAGGGACGGGGGCAGGCGCTGTTTACCTAATCGTAAAACCGACGCCCGCCGGCAAAACTATTCTCTCGACAAACGCGGCGTTGGCAAGCAACGAAACCCGCGCGTGGCTAACGACCCGAATAACTGCGCCCAATCACTGCTATCGACACGTCGCGCGCCCCGGCTCGGCGTAGTGCTCGGACAGCCTCGTTGCAGGTGGCCGCGGTTGTGAGGACATCGTCCACCAACAACACATGTGCGGAATCTAACTGATATCCGGCCCTCAACGCGAAAGCCCGACGAACATTTTCGGCTCGTCCACTGGGCGGTAGCGCGTACTGCGGCTTGGTAGCGCGAACCCGTCTTATCAAGTCGGTGGCCAACGGCACGCCGAGTTCAAGAGCAACTACCTCGGCGATGGTGGCGGGCGAGTTGCACAGCCGGCGTAGGCGTCGCCGCCAGTGCATCGGAACGGCGCAAACCACATCGATGTCCAGTTCGCTAAGCCGATCGCCCTGCTCACGCATCAGTCGGCGAGCGAGCGCTGCGGCCACAAGCTCGCCATGTGGTTTCTTCGCCCGCAGAATCAGGTCGCGCAGCAATCCATCGTACGGCGCGAGTGCGATCGCGCGATGGTAGCGCGGGCGCTCGCCGCCACAGTGGCCGCAGGTGTTTCCCTCGGGAAGCGCCACCGGCACCGAGGCGCCGCATCCGAAGCAAAACGGAGCAGCGAACTCACCAAGCTGACCGATGCACGCGTCGCACAACGACGCCGGTCCTGACGACTCGAGCGCACCCCCGCATGAAGCGCACGCAGGCGGAAAAACCAGCTCCAGCATCCGCTCGCGACAATTCACGACGGAGTCACCGATCGAACCAAGGTAGTGGTGAAAGTGAAGCATGTTGGCTGCACCGTGCGCAGGACGGGCTCGTAGACCGCGTATTGTAGTCGATAGCCGCTGTGCTAGCACGCACCCTGGCCTGGTCGACTTGACGTGGTGCGTGAGCGTTTCGTACCCTTCGCCACTTCCCTACTTCCGTTTGCCCCCTGTCCGAGCCCGCCAGCATGCTGCGCATCGTCGACCGCTACCTGCTGCTACAGTTTGTGCAGATCTTCTGCATCTGTTACGTCAGCTTGACGGGGCTATTCATCGTGATCGACGCGTTCACCAACATCGATCATTTCATCACCTTCTCCCGCAGCAAAGACCAGGGCCTACTGCAGGTGCTCGCCGAGTTTTATTCCTACAGAGCCATCGCCATTTTTGACCAAACCAGCGGCATCCTGGCGTTGGTGGCCGCTATGTTCACGGTTACCTGGATCGAACGCTACAACGAGCTTACGGCGCTCATGGCAGCCGGCGTGTCGCGGTTACGGGTGCTCCGCCCCGTCCTGATTGCGGCAATCGCCGTTGGCCTGCTGGCCGCGGCGAACCGGGAAGTCGTGATGCCGCAGATTCGAGAGCACCTGGCTGTTGACTCGCGCAACATTGGCGGCGATCAGGCCGAGAAGATCGTCTCGCAATACGACAACCGGTCGGACATCCTAATTGATGGAGCCGAGGCGATTGTGGCGACGCAAACCATCGTCGGGCCGAACTTCATCTTGCCATCGGAGTTGTCGAAGTACGGCCGGCAAGTCGCCGCTGCGGAAGCCAAGTACATGCCAGCCGAAGGACAACGTCCGAGCGGCTACCTGCTGACCGGCGTGAGAAGCCCATCCGAGCTTCGCGAGAAGCCATCGCTGAGCGTCGACGATCGGTTGGTGGTCGTTACTCCCCGCGACGCTGAATGGTTGGAAGACGACCAGCTATTCGTCGTTAGCGACGTGACGTTCGAAATACTCACCGGCAGCGCCGTATGGCGCGAATTTGCTTCGACGGCCGAGTTGGTCAGCGAGCTTCGCAGTCCTAGTATCGACCTGGGCAACGACGTGCGGGTGGCCATCCACTCGCGTCTCCTGCAACCGTTCTTGGATGGCACGCTGCTGTTCCTTGGGCTGCCGCTTATCGTTTCGCGAAGCAATCGCAACCCATTCGTGGCGATCGGCATGGCGACACTCGTGGTCGCGCTGTTCTTCGCCGTGTCGCTGGGATGCCAATCGCTCGGCATCTCGGGATGGTTGCGACCGGCGCTGGCGGCTTGGTTGCCGCTGATCATCTTCTGCCCCGTGGCGGTCTACCTGGCCGATTCGCTGCGGCGGTAGCACGCACTTGGTAACATCCGCGTAGGCAATCTTGCGTTCAGCGTGGTAGGCTATAGGTAGTGAGCGCTGCCGTTTCACCTGCCACTAGCGCTTCTAACGACACGCTTCGCTACGTGGCGCGGCTAACGACGCGCTTTGCGGGGCGGCTAACACTTGCGGCTATTTTCATGCACGATTGGCGTCAGGAACTTTGGGATCGAATCGATCGACACGCGGACGAAATGGTGGCATTGCGGCGCCATTTGCATCAACATCCGGAGCCAAGCGGCGAGGAGGTCGAAACCAGCCGGCATCTGCATCAGCAGCTCGTCACGCACGGAATCGCGGCCCAAACACCGCATCACGGTCGCGGCGTGGTGGCCAACAGCATTGACCAGGATTCGCCCAAGCGTGTGGCCCTGCGCGGCGATATCGATGCCCTGCTGCTAGAAGACCAGAAGCAGGTGGAATACCACAGTCGGGTTCAAGGGGTGATGCACGCCTGCGGCCATGACGCGCATGCATCGTGTGTCTACGGGGCCGTGGTGGCGCTGCATCAGTTGGCCGAAGCGGGCAAGCTGCCGTGCCCCGTCACTTGGCGAGCCCTGTTTCAACCGGCCGAGGAAACTGCCACAGGGGCCAGCGAATTGATCGCTGCCGGGGCACTCGCCGATGTCGACAGCATCTTTAGCCTGCATGTCGACCCGACGCGACCCGCCGGCGTGATCGGTGTGCGCGCCAGCACTTTCTCTGCCCATTGCGACGCGATGCACATCCAGATCGATGGCGTGGCCGGACACTCCGCTCGGCCGCATGAGAGTAAGGATGCCATCGCCGCAGCGGCTGAGTTCATAAGCGCGCTGTATCAATTCGTTCCTCGAGGCGTCGATAGCCAAGACTCTTGCGTGGTATCCATTACTCAGATCCACGGGGGTAGTACGTCGAACGTCATTCCGCCCCGTGTGGAATTGGCGGGTTCGATACGCTCGCTAGGTCGCGACATACGCAACCACGCGGTTGGCCATGTGGCGCACCTGGCCGAGGCCGTGGGGCACATGACCGGTACGAGCATACATATCGACTTCGGCGTTCATATTCCCGGTGTGGAGAACGACCCGCAACTTACCGACTTGGTCGCCAACATTGGCGGTAGCGTGCTGGGAACCGACCGGGTTCAATGGATTGAGCGGCCCAGCATGGGTGGCGAAGACTTCGCGTTCTACTTGGAACAGGTACCAGGCACGATGTTTCGCTTGGGAGCGGCGCGCGATACCACGCCCGCCAGCGGGCTGCACACTCCACTTTTCGATATCGACGAGCGTTGCTTGGCGGTTGGAGCGAAAATACTGGCAACCGCGGCGGTTGAAGCAAGCATGGCTTAGTTACGGTGGCAGACGCTATGGGCAAAATCGGCTTCACCACGAACGATCACCCGACACTCGGCATCGAGATTGAACTGGGCTTGGTCGACCATCGATCGATGGCTCTGGCCAGCGGTTACGACGATCTGGCTGAGGTGCTCGACGAATCGGTGACTGGTGTAAAGCATGAACTAATGCAATGCGTCCTCGAGATCAACACCGGCGTTTGCAAAACCATCGACGACGCAAAGACCGACCTCGAAGCCAAACTGTGCGCCGTGGAACGAGCCGCCGACGAGGTAGGCGTGCGATTGTGGTGGGGCGCAAGCCATCCGTTTTCGTTGTGGCGCGACCAGCAGGTTACCAGCAACGAGCGGTACATGGGGCTGGTCGAAATGCTGCAGGAGATGGCGCGGCGTCTGATTACCTACGGCATGCATGTGCACGTGGGCGTCGACTCGGGGGACAAGGCGGTTATGATCTGCGACCGCATGATGCGGCACTTGCCGACGCTATTGGCCATCAGCACGAGCAGTCCGTTTTGGGAAGGCCGAACGACGGGGCTACAGTCGTTTCGCTCGAAAGTCATGGAAGGTCTGCCCACCGCGGGCCTGCCGACTTTGATGCGGAACTGGAGTGAATATGTTTGGCTCGTGAACCACATGGTCGATACGGGGTTCATCAATACGATTCGCGAAATCTGGTGGGACGTTCGCCCTCACCACAACTTCGGTACGGTTGAAGTACGCGTATGCGACATGCCGGGCAATCTGGACCATACGTTGGCAATCGCCGCCATGATCCAATGCTTGGTGCAATCGCTGTCGGACGAAATCGACAACGGCGCCTACCAACACGACTGTCACCCAATGATGGTGCGGCAAAACAAGTGGCGGGCCGCCCGGTTTGGCCTGGAGGCGGAACTCGTCGATTCGTTTACCTACCAGACGAAGCCCGTGCATACCGTTGTATCTGAGCTGGCGGACCTATTAATGCCGACGGCGAAGCGCCTGGGATGCGACCAATGGCTCGCCCGTTGCGAGCAACTCGCTCGCGAAACGAGTTGGTCGCAGCGACAACTCGACCTCTACGAAGAAACCGGCAGTTTGGTCGACGTGGTGCGACAACTGACAACCGAATCACGGATTTCGCAACCGATCGAATCGTAGAAGGCGCTCCACTCAATCGGACTTCGAAAGTCTTTCTGAGTTGTCTGCCGCCATCGCTTCGCTTACATCGATGAATCCGTCGCCATTCGAATCGAGATCGCCAAACAGGTTTGTCGGCCCCAGAAACTCACGGCGGCCGAGATCTCCATCGCCGTTGAAGTCGGCGGCGGCGAACCAACGAGGCGCACCGCTGTCGCTCTCGGCAATCGCGGGCGACGCCGGCACGTAGAAGTTCCGCGCCGAGAGGTCGTCGCCTCGCTGAAATGCGACGATCATCGTATACGGTAACTCGTCGGTCGATAGCAGTCCGTCGCCATCGAGGTCGCAATCGGCGAGGCGGTCGCTCGCTGTGGTCACTTCGCGTTCTCCCAACCGGCCATCGGAATTCGAATCGACGTACTCAAACAGCACGTCGCACTCGTCGTGCACCATCAGTTGAGTTTGACTGCGGCGGAGGTTTTCGGTGGGACCGTCGGCGCCAGCGAGATCGTGCACTGAAAACACGAGACGCGTCTTGCCAAAAGTCAGTACCATCCGCGAATCGGATGGACGGGCGGCGACCGCCAATCGCTCGACCCGTGGCGATAGATCGATTTGGTCGATCGTGGGGCTTGGGGAATCGCTATCGAAAGTCATCGCCATGCGGACGTGAGGTTCGATTTCGCCTAGCCTCGCCAGGTCGTCGTCGCCGAGCCATTGGTCGCCATCGTCCAGTTCGTCAAACAAGCCGGGCAGATCCGCAAAGCTCTCGGCCGACAGCGTTCCGCGTGGCGAGTAAAGGTCGGCCAGTAGATATCCCAAACGCCCTGTATCGAAGTGCGGACCGAAATGCAGGGCCGCGTGCCGCCTGGCGACGCGGCTGGCCCGCACCTGATTCCCTTGGTTGCCCGCGAGTTGGTCTTCTAGCGGTGTCAATTCGGCATCGACTAGCGTTCGATCGTCGTCAGCATCGAGCATCCATAAGGCGTCCGACGCCAGCGCCATTTCGGTGTGCGAAAGCCCCACGCTTTGGTCGAGATCCAACAGGTCCCACAATCGCGAGTCGATGCTACGCCCACTGCCGCGCGAACGACGGCTACGCAACGACAACCCAGCAGCCGAACGCCCCGCGTCGCGGCCGAGCCACGCGGCTATCTCATGGCGTTGGATGCGATGATCGCCATTCTGGTCGTACGTGTCTTCCCACATATCGAGTTGCCGCCGGTTGGGCGCCTGATTGGGGACGACCTGCGAGAAGTACTCGACGTTCTCCCGCCACTCCTTCCAAGTCTTCCGCCCATCGCCGTTGGTGTCGCCCGCCGCGAGCGCCGTATCGATGATTTCCTCGACGCCCTCTCGGTGCGACCGACCATCGATCGACAGCCAAACATCCACCACTAAGGGACCGCCCGGCGCGATGAGTATGATTCGCTCTCGCAGCTCTTCGTCGGGCCACTCAAATGCCGGTTCGGGTTCTACCCTGGGTTCTGGCTCCGGCTCCTCCGCTTCGGCGGCAACCTTAAGGGATTCAATTGCCTCTGATTTCGGTTCCGACTCAGCCGCCGCTGGCTTTGGTTCAACTTCAGCGGCCGCCTGCGGTTTGGGCGGTTCGGAACGTCGGCAACCTACCGTGAGCGCAAGAGCCAGCGAGAGGAGGATGCTCAACCGTCGTGCTATTCGAGAATTAACCACAGAGGCACAAAGTACGCAGAGAGCTATTGGCCACGGATGTGCGCGGATGGACACTGATGGTTTGTGATGCGTATGGTTAATGCGCATTTTAGGTGCTGGTAGCAATCATCATCGGTGTCAATCGGTGTTCATCCGTGGCTGAAGTCACCATGCCCTCCGAGTCCTCCGTAGTTAACCCATCACGCAAGCAGCTCGCCAATCGCCGAGCCTTCGGCAATGGCCACCGGCCGGCCCATGGGCGTGACGTTCTCGTGATGTGGTGGCACGCCGAGTGCCGCACATAGCGTGGCGAGCACGTCGCCTATTTGTACCTTGCCTTCCTCAATGGTCATGCCGTCGTCCGAGGTTCTGCCGTATGCCTGACCGCCAGCGATGCCGCCACCCGCCAGCACGCAGCTCCAGGCGTTGGGGAAGTGGTCGCGACCGGCGTTGGAATTGACGACCGGTGTGCGGCCGAACTCGCCCATCCACACGATGGTGGTGTTTTCGAGCAAGCCGCGGTTGCCGAGGTCGATCATCAGGCTCGACCAACCCGCGTCGAGCTGGGCCGAAAGGTTGGCCACCAGGCGGAAGTTGTCGGCGTGCGTGTCCCAGGCCAAGCCTTCACCCAGAGCGACTTCAACAAACGGCACACCGCGTTCCACCAACCGGCGGGCCAGCAAACAACCTTGGCCAAACAGTCCGCGTCCGTATCGCTCGCGTACCCCATCGGGTTCTTCGGCAAGGTCGAACGCTTGGCGTACTTCCGGCCGCATCATTTCGGCGGCTTGCTTGTACAACGTGTTGTGAGCAGCAAACGAATCGACCTGGCGGCTGGCCAGGAACTTGTTTTCCAAAGTGCGCCACATTGTCATTCGTCGCGTCACTTGCTCGGGCTTCAGACCTTCAGGCCACTCGATGTTCTCCAGTCGCAAATCGGCCATCGCTTGCCCGCCGTCGGCGACCGCGTCGGGTCCTCCGCCCACAATCGCCGGAGCGTACTTGGGGCCCAGGAAGCCAGGGCCGAACGCCGCCGGGTTGAGCTGCGGTTGCGGGGCGATGCTCACGTAGCTGGGCAGAATGGTGTCGCCGAGGGCCAGTTGCTTCGACAGCGCCGAGCCCATCGTCGGGTAGGCCACGTCGCCTACGGGAGCGTAGCCAGTGCGGACTACGTGTGCCCCGCGGGCGTGGTCGCCCTCTTTCGTTGACAGCGATCGAATCACCGCCAGGTGCTCGCCGTGCTGGGCGAGCTTCGACAAGTGCTCGCTGAAACGCAGCCCCGGCACCGAGGTGGAAATCTCCTTGAACGCACCACCGTTCGCATGGTTCGGCTTCATGTCGAACGTATCGGTCTGAGACGGCCCACCGTTCATCCACAGCAGGATGCAGTGTCGCCGCCGACCTGAGTGGCCCGCCATCGCCTGGGCGAGTGGCGCAAACCAACTAGCGCTGGCCGTGCTCAAAGTAGCGAGCCCCATCGCCCGCATCATCTGCCGCCGATCAACGTAATTGGACATGGGTTGGTTGTCTCGCAATCCTCGAATCAAGAAGTAGAGTGGGTGCTTGCACCCACCTTCGCCGGTCAACAAGGTGGGTGAACCTGCCCATTGGCGGAACCATCCACCCTATTTGGTCG
This sequence comes from Pirellulales bacterium, assembly GCA_028279215.1. Classification (GTDB taxonomy): domain Bacteria; phylum Planctomycetota; class Planctomycetia; order Pirellulales; family Lacipirellulaceae; genus Aeoliella. Next base: position 36,099 of record JANQOF010000067.1, on the reverse strand, counting down.
CTGCTACCTTCTAAACGCAAACTCGGTGCTATTCACCAGCGCCCACAGCAGGTCGCTCAAAGCCTCTGTTCTTTGTTCGTCGTTGGCCGTTTCTTCGAGCATCTGCTCGGCCAAGTTTCGTTCGTTGGAATCGGGCTGGCGAGCGAGTGTTGCTAAGAACAATGTTTCGACTTGCTGCCCCGATCGCATGTAAGGAGCGGTTAGCGCCGTGAGCAGCCGGCCTTGTTCGTCGCTGGTGATTTCGGTGGTCGTATTGCCGTTCATCAACAGTAGTGCCTGCAACGTGCCAGCCTGGAAATCGACTGGGCTGCCAGCCGGCGTGCGCATCCGACGCACGAACTCGGCTCGCAAAGGATCCTCTTGCAACTCGTCGCCCATTGCCTGTGTGTTCAACGAGGTGCTGCGGGGCGAAAGCAACACCAAGCTGTCGTACAACTGCTCGGGCGTCAGCGGCTTGGGCAGCATGTGGGCGAACAATTGTGGATCGAGCGGATCGGTACTGGACGACTGAGGATGATCGCTTGAGAGTTGATAGGCGTCAGTGCTTGCCAGCACCAACCACAGGTTCTTGAAATCGAACTTCGTCGCAACAAAGTAATTGGCCAACTCGTCGAGCAAATCCGCATGGACGGCCGACTGCTGCTCGCGCGGCAGATCGACTGCGGTGACCAGCGGCTCACCGAATAAATGCGTCCACGCCCAATTCACGGCGGCTCGGCTGAACAAGCGATTGTCGCGCTCGGTCATCCAAATGGTCAGTTGCACGCGCCGCGATTGCCGACGGCCGTCGGGCACCTCGTCGCCGCCGAGGAACTTCGGCGGCACCACCTCGTCGGAGTCGGGCAAGGTGACTTCGCCGCTGTCGCGATCGCGAATGCGAAAGTCGGCCTGCATTTGCATGGTGTCGGAGCCTTCGACCCGGGCGAAGAACGCCGCCAAGCCCCAAAAGTCGCGCTGCTTCCAATCGGCAAACGGGTGATCATGGCACTGCGCACATTCGAGCTTCACGCCCAGGAACAATTCCGACGTGCTTGCCGCCAGCTTCTCCGGCGCGAGGTCGTTGGCACGAAAGTAGAGTGCCGGGCCAAGTTCGTCGCCGCCAGTCGCGAGCAGGCCGCCAACGATGTTGTCGTACCGCAAGTTCTTGGCAAACCGCGTCCGGAGCCACTTTTCCAAGGCAAGCGACTCGCGCATGTTTGCCTGCTCTACCTCGGCGGGCACAATGCGATTCCGCCAGGTGGTGGCCATATGCGTGGCGTAACGCGGTGAGTCAAGCAACTCCGCGACCAAGTCCATTCGCTTGGCGGGATTCTCATCGGTCAAAAACTCCCTCACCCGCGACACCCGCGGCACCACGCCGGTGAGGTCGAGCGACGCCCGGCGGAGAAACTCGCCATCACTAGCCACCGCCGCCGGCTGCACTTCCGCTTCGGTCCGCGCCGCGGCAAGCACTTCGTCGACCCGGGCGGCCATGGCGTAACGGTCGCCAGGCACAGGGAGCGCCTCTTGCTGAGCCAAGTTGGCCGCCACCGCCGAACCCACGGCCAACATCACGCCCGCGAGTGTGCAAACCAGGTTTCGCATAGCACTGCCTTAGTTAGAAAGACGCCATTCCATGTTCGTTCAGCCTAACCGATTTATTGGGCGGATTTCCAGCGAAAAATTGGAGAGGGCGTTAGGTCTAGCGAAGGTGAGATAGAACTTTGGCCTCCGCGAGCGATTGCGGGTATACTTCGGGCAAGCGCCTGGGGCAGTCTCGCTCGGTACCGTATCAGCACGTTTTTCGAGGTCACTTCATGTTGGATGATTCAGGGAAACTGCGACGGAAGATCCATGCATTGGAGAAGATCCATGCATTGGAACAGGAGCTTGCTACCCTGAAAGGCGGCTCTGAGTTGCGCTGCGTGCGCAAGCGTTCGAGCAAACTCGTGTGGGGACTGCCGCTCTATGAGATTGCCATTGGGCCCGATCCCGAGAACAACGAGAGGATGGGGCACGCACGCGGTATCGTAGCCGTCGGTGACATGGCAACGGGGCTCTTGGCCTTCGGCGGAATCGCACTTGGCTTGGTGGCGCTAGGTGGGATCGCCTTCGGCGGTTTCGCCTTTGGTGGCATGGCAATCACGTTGCTGATTGGCATCGGCGGCGTTGCTGTTGGTGCAGTCGCTATCGGTGGCGCGGCGATCGGCATCGTTGCTGTTGGTGGTGTTGCGTTCGGCTATTACGCCTTCGGTGGGGCGGCCCTCGGAATGCACGTGTTCGGCGGGATGAGGCAAGACCCAGAAGCACTTCGCTTCTTTGTAAATTGGATTCCCGGCCTCGAACGTTTGGCCAAACCCCCCGGTTCTTGAGTCGCGGTCGTCGCCAGCCCGGCCAAAAATCGTTGTAGAAACCGTCCGCCCACTTGTATCTAATAGGGTTGCTGTGCGGTGTGGTGGCCAATGGCGAGGGCTTGGGGCAAGTGGTTGCTTGGCCAGATCATTGGGTATTGCCCCAACTGGGGCAATACTTGGGGCAAAACTCTGGGGGGACTCCTTGGTGCCCGAAGTCGTAAGGCGTTGCACAACATAAGGTTGCGTCGCTCGAGCGCGGTCTTGGTTAAGCAGGTTTTGCCACAGTGAATCGTTTTCCGCGTTTGGGGACAAAACCGGGGTCGGTCGCCGATGGCGAACCACGACCCCATGCCGTTGTTCGCCTCGGTAGGTGCGTCTGCGAAATGCGTCTACAATGCGGGTTTTGCTCCCCATATTTCCATCTCGCCCTGACGGATGACTCTTATGATTCGATTGACCGGTTGCCTGATGCTTGTTGGACTTATTGCCTGGCCGTGCATGGTGACGGCCGCCGAGGACTGGCAGAACGAGCGGGTGTTTCGCGTGAACAAAGAGCGGCCGCGAGCTACCGGCTACCCCGCGCCGACCGAAACCGAGGCGCTGAAGGGCGATGCCGACGGTAACCCGTGGGTGATGTCGCTCAACGGGGATTGGAAGTTCAAATGGTCGCCCGACCCCGAAAGTCGTCCGGAGGAATTCTATCGCGACGGCTTTGACGCCAGCGGCTGGGACACTATCAAGGTGCCGAGCAATTGGCAGATGGAAGGCTACGGCGTGCCGTTGTATGTCAACGTGACTTACCCGTTCAAGGTCGACCCTCCACGGGTGATGGGTGAGCCACCGAAGGACTTCACGAACTTCGACGATCGCAACCCTGTTGGATCGTATCTGCGAACGTTTACGCTTCCGGCTGACTGGAACGGCAAGCCGGTATTCGTACAGTTCGAGGGAGTCGACTCGGCGTTCTACCTGTGGGTGAATGGCGAGAAGGTTGGCTACAGCCAAGACAGTCGCACACCGGCGGTCTTCAACATCACCAAGTATCTGCGCGCCGGCGAGAACACTTTGGCCGTGGAGGTTTACCGTTACTGCGACGGAAGCTACCTGGAAGACCAAGACTTCTGGCGGCTGAGCGGCATCTTTCGCGATGTGAATTTGTATACCACCGGCACCACGCACATGCGCGACGTGGCCGTGCATCCGCAGCTCGACAGCGACTACAAAGATGGTCGATTGGTGGCGGACGTTGAGTTGGTGAACTTCGCCGGCACGGTGTGGGACGTCGATCTGCACTTGAAGCTCTACGACCCAGACGGCAACGAAGTGGCCAGCACGACCAAACGGCACATTCAAGTCGATGCCGACCCGGTGATTGTGCGTACAGAGCCGCTGTACATCGAAAGCCCAAAGAAGTGGTCGGCCGAGACCCCCAATCTGTATCGAGCATCCGTCGAATTGACCGGTCGGCAGGGTGAAACTCTGGAAGCCAATAGCTTCCCGGTTGGCTTTCGCACGGTTGAGATCGAGGATGGGCAACTGAAGGTGAACGGTCAACCGATCTTGGTCAAAGGCGTCAATCGCCACGAACATGACCCGGAGACCGGGCACTATGTTTCGAAGGAGTCGATGCTCGAAGACATTAAGCTGATGAAACAACTCAACGTCAACACCGTGCGGACTTGCCATTACCCCGATCATCCTTATTGGTACGAACTGTGCGACAAGTTGGGGCTGTACGTCATCGACGAGGCTAACATCGAGTCGCACGGCATGGGCTATGGCCCCGCGTCGTTGGCCAAGCAGCCAAGCTGGGGCCCGGCCCACTTGGACCGCATCAAGAACATGCAGGGACGCGATAAGAACCACCCGTCGGTGATTGTATGGTCGATGGGCAACGAGGCGGGCAACGGCGTGAATTTCGAAAACGGCTACGCCTGGCTCAAACGGACCGATCCCAGCCGCCCGGTGCAATACGAACGGGCGGAAGAAGGCCGCGATAGCAACTCCGACATTGTCTGCCCGATGTACGCTCGGATTCCTCGTCTGCGAGATTATGGCAGCAAGCCGCAGACGCGTCCGATGATTCTATGCGAGTACGCCCACGCGATGGGCAATAGCATTGGCAACCTGCAAGACTACTGGGATGTAATCGAAGCGTCGCCAGTGCTGCAAGGTGGTTGCATTTGGGACTGGGTCGACCAAGGGCTGTGGAAGGATGCGCCGCCGAACGATCGCGGCATTAAGAGGTTCCTTGCGTACGGCGGCGACTTTGGCGACAAGCCCAACGACGGCAACTTCTGCTGCAACGGGGTGATCGCCCCTGATCGTCAGCTCAATCCGCATGCGTGGGAAGTGAAGAAGGTTTATCAAGAGATCAAGGTTTCGCCGATTGATGCGGAGCGCGGCTTGGTGCAGGTCGCCAACAAGCACTCGTTCGCCAACCTCGACCGCTTCGAGGGTAAATGGACGCTACGAGTTGACGGGAAGACAGTGGCGACCGGCGACCTCGGCGCGCTCGATGTCCCAGCCGGAGAGAGTCGCGAAGCCAAAATCGATTTGCCAAAGATCGATGGCGGCGAAGCGCTGCTTACGGTTTCGTTCCACCTTCCGGAAGACACCGAGTGGGCCGACGCTGGGCACACCGTCGCATGGGATCAGTTCGCGGTGACGGGCGACTACACGACCAACGAAGCGGCGGCTTCGGCACCGCTAAAGATGAATGAGACGGACGAGGCGATTCAAGTGGTCGGCGATGATTTTGCTGTCGGCTTCGACAAGACCGGCGGCTCGATCTTCAGTTACCAGATCGACGGTAAGGAGATGCTCGCCGAGCCACTCGTGCCGAACTTCAACAAGGTTCCGAACGACAATCAACGTGCCCAGAACATTTACAAGAAGGACTTTGGCCCTTGGCGTACGGCGGCGGAGCGTCGCCAGAAGACAGTCGTGGGAGCCACCGAAGCGAACGGCAGAGTGATAGTCGCAACGTCTTATTCGCTTCCTAACACACCGAGTGGACGCATAGAACTGTACTATACCGTCGCGAACGATGGCAGCGTCGATGTTGCCGCCGAGTTCACCTCGGACCAGCGCGATGAAAAACCGCTGCTGCCACGATTTGGTGTGATGTTCGCCGTGCCGCGGCAAGTCGATCAGGTCGCTTGGTACGGTCGTGGACCTTTCGAGACCTACTGGGATCGCAAGTCGGGTGGCGAAATCGGGATCTACGAGTCGACCGTCGACGGGATGCCGTTTGACTACGTCCGCAGCCAGGACAACGGCAACCGAAGCGATGTGCGGTGGTTTGCGATTTCCGACGAGTCGGGCACTGGCTTGAAGATCGAAGCGATAGGTGAACCCGTCAACTTCAGCGTGCTTCCCTACACGCTCGACGATCTGATGCAGGCCAAGCATCCGCACGATTTGCCACGGCGGGAGTTCAACACGGTGTTTATCGACTCGAACCTGCATGGCGTCGGCGGCGACAACTCGTGGGGCGCTCGGACGCATCGCGAGTACACGCTGCCGGGCAATGAACCTCACAAGCTAAGGTTTCGCCTATCGCCATTAGGGGAATAGTAGCGTCACCAGAATTTCCAAAACGGCCGCTTCGCCGACTCAGGCTCGTTTGCCGTATCGGCGTCCGGTTGCGTGGGGAGTTCCAGTGCAGCTTGTTTCACCTGGTTGAGGTTGCTTGGTGGCGCGTTGGCATCAACGCACGATCGGCAGTTGCACGAATCGGTGGAACTATTGAGATCCCAATTGCACTTGTAACGTGTTATCTCATAGTCGTGACTGTTGAGCACGCGGACGCACCGCACGTCGCCGCAACGCGGAGCGAGCCGGCGGCAACCGCAACCGCCGTTGTACTCGCCGCAGCAAGGACAAGCGTCCGCGCAATGGCTGCTGGATTTGTGTTTGAGACAATTGAACAACGTTAGCCCTGAACCACCTTCGCTCCATGGACAAACCACACGCGGCACGCAAATCTTCTCGCACTCGACAACCCAGCACGATTCTTCCTCGGTTACTGGCGCGACCGTTGCGCGGCACACCTTGCCGCAGTCGCCGTGGTTGCACAGTCCGCCAATTGCGCAACCATCGCGCCCCCAACACCCGCTTTGGCAGCCAGCACCGTGAGCATGGAATATGGGCGGGTCGTCGCCGCGAACCTCCGACGCAAACAGCAACGCAGGAGCTAACAACAACTGCAAGAACTCTGTAAGCGTCATGCGGGTAACTCCCGATCCAAGTTTAGAAGTCGACCATGAATCGCGCGCCAACGATCTGGTAATTTCCGAAATCGATTCCGCCAACGGCATTAAAGGCGTTGTCGTAGATGTCGCCGTATAGATAGTTCACTTGCATTCGGGCCCAAGGATTCCAGTGCCAGTTCAAGGCAGCCGTGAAGCTTCGACCAATGCCGCCCTGGATGTCGTTGTCCGACAGATCGACTGCAGAAAAGCGAGCAGCAATCTGCCAGGCGCCCCAACCACCACGCACTCCGTCGCCGCAGGTATCTACCAGGAAGAAGTTCTCAAACGGAATCACACGGTCGATTGTGCCTGTTTCGCGATGCCACGGAATGTGCTCGCCCGTCAGGAAGTATGAGAGATAGAAATAGCCTCCGGAGAACTCCAACTCGCTGGCGTCGTCGCGCTGGAGCCATACGTGCTGGTACTCGCCCACCCATTGCCAAGCGCCAACGTTCACGACGTTTTCGAGGCCAAGCAGTGTGTAGTTGTCGGCTCCTTCGATCAGTCCAGTGTCGAGCCAGAGCGAGAAGCTTCGCGCCTCTGGGCGGGTGGCGAATCGCGCCGTGTTTAGACCCGAGGCAGCGTAGTTCAATGAGTTCGCGTTGCCGTCGGTGTTGGCCCAAGTACCAGCAATGGCCCAGTGCGCGTAGCCACGCCCGTCGGAGCACTCGTCGTACCATATGGTATTTGCCAAGCGGCCGGCGACTTGCCCTTGCCAGTGGTCACTCACATAAATGCCGGTACCCTGAATCTGCCCCTGATTGAAGAAGCCGTATCGCCAGTTCCAGGCGAGATCGTCAGAGAAGTTCCACGATTGAATTCCCGCCCGTCGAACGTCGCGATTGAACGCCTCGATCGCGAACGGCCGCTCCATGAAGACGTTGTAGTTGCTGCTGTTCAGGTAGTCCAAACCGTAGGGCCTCTTCTGGTTGCCGATGAGCACCTTTTGTAGCCAGGGGACTTCGTCGAAACCGAAGTAGGCGTCGCGAAACTCAGCGTTGTTTGCGTCGGCGAACTCCAGATCGACTTCATAGACCATGGTTTTCCAAATCGTCCCGCGGATCCCAAAGCGCAATCGCCGAAAACCAATCTCATCCTGTGGTGACAGATTATTGTCGCCGGTTTCGAATCCATTGATGCCCGGCGAGGAGGCAGGAAATCCCCAGTAGTCGACATGCATACGCCCCAGGGTCCGAAGCGTGGTACCGTTGCTCAAGGGGCGAGTTAGCCCTTCGATGTTCGACGCGAAGTCGCTTTGCATCGATTCCAACTCGGTGTACTTTAGCTCGAGCTCTGCTAGCCGAGCGGTTAGCGCGGCAAGTTCGTCGTCCCGATTGGAGGCTCTTGGTTGGCCGGCACCAATGGGCTCGGGCTGCTCGAAATCTGGGCCTTCGAGCCAGAAATCGTTATGGTAGGCGATCGGGTTCACCCCATAGGCGATGCTTGTTTCTCCAATCGCACCACCTTCACCAATCGACGCACCACCCCCGTACGACGCTACGGATACTCCGAGCGCGGCGACGAGCATCGTGACTCGCGCGTAGGCGGTGAGCATGAGTATTTCAGTACAACCAAAGCACGCAATGGGGCGACAGTGATCGGCAAGCACGCAATGGAAACGCACCCCGGTGTGGACGGGCGACGTCAAATGCGCGCATCCGCGGCCTACCAATGGAATCGGCGGCGCGAGGATTGCTACGTCTGCCGAAAATGGCGATTAGGAAAGGTTTTCGGCCTACGCCGGCCGGGAGGCCGCCGCATCTGTTGCAAATTGCCCTGTTTGTTTCAACCAGCAGTGAAATGCGGTGTGCCGCAAATCGCTGCGTAGACCGGCGTAGATCGTGGCGGCACCTTCTGCTTCCGCGGATTGACAGCACCGTCCAAATGTGGGTAGTATTCGGTTTCGGAATCTTGCACGCGACCGATATTTGCATCCATGATGCTCTTGCCTGCTGGGAAGACTCTTCTCCGCGTTGCACGTTCCGCACGGCTTGGCCCGCGAAATGGCGGAATAGCAACCCAAACCCAGTCGTCGATGCTCATGCGTCGGCGACCCTGAAGGATGACTGCGCTACCGATCGATGCACATCAAATCGCTCAGAATCTTCTGCGACATCGTCAAGCAGCGGAGCTTTTCGAAAGCTGCGGACGCGAATGGTGTGTCGCAATCGAATGCCAGCCAAGTGGTGCATCACTTGGAAGAGCATCTGGGAGTTCAACTCATCGACCGATCTCGGCGCCCATTCGTGCTCACGGGCGAAGGAGAACGCTATTTTGAGGGCTGCTTGAAACTAACCAGCCAATACGATGCTTTGGAACGGGACGTCCGCTCGCTACACGATGCCGAAGAGGCCCGCATTACGATTGCCTCGATCTATTCGGCCGGTTTGGCGCACATGAGTCAGCATCTGCGCGACTTTTCGGGACAGTATCCCAATAGCGACATTCGCCTCGAGTACCTTCACCCCGATCGAGTGATCGAATTAGTCGAATCGGATCAAGCAGATTTCGGAATCACGAGTTACCCCGAGGATTCACGGGTGCTGGCCGCAGTGCCTTGGCGAATGGAGCCGATGGTGATCGTGGCAGCGCCTTCGCATCCGATAGCCGGTCGCGAGCGGGCACCATTGGAAGCCCTGCGCGGCGAAACGCTCGTTGGCTTTCAGAAGGGACTGAGGATTCGCGAAGAGATCGATCGCGAATTCGACCTTCGAAGTGTCGAGGTGGCGGTGCAATTCGAGTTTGACAACATCGAAACCATCAAACGCGCCGTAGAAGTCAGTTCAAGCGTGAGCATCCTCCCTGCTCCGACCGTTACCCGGGAGGTGGCTGCCGGAACGTTAGTGGCAATTCCGCTTAGCGGGCAGAAGTTTTCACGGCCGCTTGGATTTGTCTACCGACGCGATCGTGAGATGAGCGTCACTGCTCGGCGATTCATTGAGTATTTGCAACGGCACGCTGACGACGATCTTGAATCGCGGTTGCCGCACTCCTCATCCAGTAGAACACAAACCGTTGTTGCATAACGAGGTCGCCCAAGTGCGGCCTCCGCGACGCGGGCCTTCGGCCCTCGTGGGGCTGCCTACGAGCAAAAAGGGACCATAACTATGGATACAAGGCACCAATTACTCCACCTGCCGGAGCGGCAAGGGCTGTACGATCCTTCTCTGGAGCACGACGCTTGCGGTGTCGGATTTGTGGCTCATATCAAGGGGAAGCGTAGCCATCAGATCCTACTCGATGCGGAGATCGTACTCCGCAACATGGACCATCGTGGCGCATGTGGTTGCGAACACAACACGGGTGACGGCGCGGGCATATTGACTGCGTTGCCGCACGAGTTCCTGACCCAAGCAGTGAAGACCGACTTGGGTGTCGATCTCCCACCATCGGGGCAGTTTGCTGCCGGAAACGTCTTTCTGCCACAAGACGAACGCGAGCGCGAGCACTGCAAGCAACTCGTGAACCAATTGGTTGAAGCGCAGGGCCAACGACTAGTTGGATGGCGTCAGGTGCCAGTCGATACCGACGGCGCCGATATCGGACCAACTGCCCGAGCAGCCGAGCCATACATTGAGCAACTGGTGATTGCCGCCGGCGATGGCTTCGCCGGCGATACGTTTGAACGACAGGTCTATCTGATCCGCAAACAGGCCAGTAACCAGCTCCGTAGCGACGCGTCGTTGGCCGAGGCCAAGATGTTCTTCATTTGCTCGTTGTCGACCAAGGTCATCATCTACAAGGGCATGCTCACCACCGAGCAGTTGTTCAAGTACTATCCCGACCTCTCCGACGAGTCGTTCACCAGTCATTTGGCGATGGTCCACTCGCGGTTCGCCACCAATACCTTCCCATCATGGGACCGTGCGCAACCGCTTCGGTTCATGAGCCATAATGGCGAAATCAACACCGTCCGCGGCAACGCCAACTGGATGTTCGCGCGGCAGGGAGTCGTCGAGAGCGAACTGTTCGGCGACGAGCTTCCCAAGCTGTTCCCCATTATCGAGCCCGACTGTAGCGACTCCGGTACATTCGACAACGCGCTAGAGTTTCTGCTGATGAACGGCAGAACGCTGCAGGAAGCGGTGATGATGATGATACCCGAGGCATGGCAGAACCACGCCACAATGCCCGAGGACAAGCGCGCCTTCTACGAATATCATTCCGCGTTGATGGAACCATGGGACGGGCCGGCATCGGTGGCATTCACTGACGGTAAGTACATTGGCGCAACGCTTGACCGTAACGGATTGCGGCCGAGCCGCTATTACGTGACGCACGACGACCACGTCATCATGGCCAGTGAAGCAGGCGTACTGCCGAGCGTCGCACCGGAGAACGTGAAGATCAAAGGTCGGCTGCAACCTGGGCGGATGTTCCTTGTCGATTTTGAGCAGGGCCGTTTAATTCCGGACGCGGAACTGAAGCAAGACATTTCCGGTCGACGTCCGTACTCTGATTGGCTCAAGAATCAACGGATCGACCTGAACGATCTGAAGCCTGACCAAGAACCGCACGGCTTCAATCCGTCGACGCTACTAGAGCGAATGCAGGCGTTTGGCTATACGCTGGAAACGATGCACTTCATGCTGCTTCCGCTTATCAAGGTCGAGAAGGATCCCATCGGCTCGATGGGCAACGACTCGTGCCTTGCGTGTTTGTCCGACAAACCGCGAATGCTGTACGACTACTTCAAGCAATTGTTCGCTCAGGTGACCAATCCGGCGATCGATTCGATCCGCGAAGAAGTAATCATGTCGTTGGAGTGCTACATCGGCCCAGAGCAGAATCTCCTCGACACAACAGAGGAACACGCGCACCGTTTGCGTGTTCCACACCCGATTTTGTCGAACGAGCAACTAGCAGCGATCCAACATATGGAAGACGATCCCAATGTTGCGCGTGGCTGGAAGACGCGGACTATCGACATCACCTGGTCGCGGAGCGCAGGCAAGAGCGGCATGGTGCAGGCGATCGATCGCGTTTGCGCCGAAGCCGAGATGGCTATCGACGACGGCTACACCATCATTGTACTGTCCGATCGCGCCACCAATGCCGATCGCGTGCCGCTTAGCTCGCTCCTGGCGACCGGAGCGGTTCATCACCATCTGGTGAAAGTCGCCAAACGAACGCGTATCGGCATCATCGTCGAAAGCGGCGAGGCTCGCGAAGTGCACCATCATTGCTTGCTCGTTGGATACGGCGCTGACGCCATCAACCCGTATCTCGCCTTTGAAGCGCTGTGGCAGGCACGCCGCGATGGATTGCTCGACGCGGGCGACTCGCAACCGGGCGACGAGGAGAGCGGTGAAGGCCGAACGCACCCTGCTGTAAATGGCAATACTGAGAAAATCGATCCCGTCACCCGCGACGACCACGAACTGGTGAGCAAGTATCGTAAAGGTGTTGCAAAAGGCATGCTGAAGGTCATGGCGAAGATGGGTATCTCGACGCTGCAGAGCTATAAGGGTGCCCAGATATTCGAGGCACTTGGTTTGCGCGACGAGGTAATCGATCGCTCGTTCGTCGGAACCGCCAGCCGCATCCAAGGGGTTGGCTTCGAAGTGTTGGCCGACGAGGCCATGCGCCGGCACGCGCTTGGATATCCAGAAGCGAACAATCCCAGGCTTCCCGTGCTCCCCAATCCTGGCGAGTACCACTGGCGGGCCGAAGGCGAGCGGCACATGTGGGATCCTCAAGCCATCGCAGACATCCAAGTCGCCGCGCGTTCGGGCGACGCGGATGCTTATGAGCGATTTGCAAAGCACATCAATGACGATGCCCGCACGCGGTGCCAACTGCGCGGTTTATTGACGTTCCAGCCTGACGCCAACGGTGGGCCGATTTCGCTCGACGAGGTTCAGCCGGCGAAAGAAATCGTCAAGCGGTTCTGCACTGGCGCGATGTCGTTTGGTTCCATATCGGCCGAGGCACACGAGTCGCTCGCGATCGCCATGAATCGTATGGGCGGCAAGAGCAACACAGGCGAAGGCGGGGAGGATCCGGATCGCTGGACGCCCGACAGCAATGGCGACTCGCGTCGCAGCGCGATCAAGCAAGTTGCGTCAGGTCGATTCGGTGTCACCATCAACTACCTGACCAACGCCGATGAGCTACAAATAAAAATCTCGCAAGGCGCCAAGCCAGGCGAGGGTGGTGAACTGCCGGGTCGCAAAGTAGATGCCAACATTGCCCGCATCCGTTATTCAACACCTGGCGTAGGCTTGATCTCGCCGCCGCCGCACCACGACATCTATTCCATCGAAGATCTCAAGCAGTTGATTCACGACCTGAAGAACGCCAACCGTGCGGCGCGGGTGAGCGTGAAGCTGGTATCGGAGGTTGGCGTGGGCACCATTGCCGCCGGTGTGGCCAAGGGCTACGCGGACCACATTCTGATTTCGGGCGATGGTGGCGGCACTGGCGCTTCGCCACTTACCAGCATCAAACATGCCGGCCTGCCATGGGAGCTCGGCATCGCCGAGACGCACCAAACATTGGTGATGAACGATCTGCGCAGCCGGGTGGTCCTACAAACCGATGGCGGTCTGAAGACCGGTCGCGACGTAGTGATTGCCGCCATGCTCGGTGCCGAGGAGTTTGGATTCTCAACGGCCCCGCTCATCACGCTTGGCTGCATCATGATGCGGAAGTGTCACCTAAATACATGCCCGGTCGGCATTGCTACGCAAGATCCTGACTTGCGCAAGAAGTTCAGCGGCAAGCCCGAACACGTGGTGAACTATCTATTCATGGTGGCTGAAGAGGCTCGGCAACTGATGGCCGAACTCGGATTCCGCACGATCGATGAGATGGTCGGTCGTGTCGATTGCCTGAACACTGACGCAGCCATCAAGCACTGGAAAGCCGACGGGCTGGACCTCACCAACTTGTTGCAGCCAGCGGCCAAACCGCACCCCGATACAGGCACCTACTGCACGATGGAGCAGGATCACGGGCTCGACCAGTCGCTCGACATTCGCAAGCTGCTAGACCTAGCGAAACCGGCCATCGAAGACGGCAAGCCGGTGCGAGCCGAGTTGGACATCATCAACACTGATCGCACGGTGGGTACGATTCTGTCGAACGAGATCGCGAAGAAGTGGGGCCACGACCTCCTGCCAGACGATACCATTCATTTCAAGTTCACGGGTTCAGCAGGGCAGAGTCTCGGAGCGTTTCTTGCAAAAGGCGTCACACTCGAACTAGAAGGCGACGGAAACGACTACATCGGCAAGGGGCTTTCCGGTGGGCGCATCATCGTCTACCCGCCCAAGCAGTCGACGTTCGTGCCCGAAGAGAACATTATCGTCGGCAACGTGTGCTTGTACGGCGCCACCGGCGGCGAAGCGTTCTTCCGCGGTCGCGCGGCGGAAAGATTCTGTGTTCGCAATTCCGGTGCCTACACCGTGATCGAAGGTGTCGGTGATCATGGATGTGAATACATGACCGGTGGTCGCGTGGTAGTGTTAGGTCCGACTGGACGAAACTTTGCCGCCGGCATGAGTGGCGGCGTCGCCTACGTCTGGGCGCGCGACCGCGACGCGTTCCGCATCAACTGCAATCTCGGGATGGTCGAACTGGAAGATGTGGTGGCAGAGGAGGATGTTGCCGAGCTGCTGCAATTGGTCGAATCGCACGCGCGGCACACGGGGTCGACCGTCGCCGCGGCAGTACTCGACCGCTTGGATGAAGTACTAGGTGAGTTCGTCAAGGTGATGCCGACTGACTACAAACGCGTGCTGGAAGAACAAACGGCCAAGTCCGCCGTGGCGGCTGGAGCGTAGGGCTCCCGAGCAACGATTTCGCCTTTGCGTGATGATGATAGAAGACTGCCAAAACGAAGAGTAAACGATGGGAAAACCCACAGGCTTTAAAGAGTACCAGCGTGAAGTCGTGCCGTATCGCGACCCGCTGGAACGTGCGAACGACTACTTGGAGATCTTTACGCCTGCGCCCCAAGGGCAACTACGCACGCAAGGTGCGCGGTGTATGGACTGCGGGGTGCCGTTCTGCCAATCAAACACCGGTTGCCCTATCGACAATTTGATACCGGAGTGGAACGACTTGGTTTACCAAGGTCGTTGGCGCGATGCCCTCGACCGGTTGCATAAGACCAACAACTTCCCCGAGTTTACGGGCCGCGCTTGTCCAGCACCGTGTGAAGGGGCCTGCGTGCTTGGCATCAACGAACCGCCGGTCACGATCAAGAACATCGAGAACGCGATTATCGACCGCGGATTCGCCGAGGGTTGGGTCGTGCCGCTGCCGCCAACGCTGGAAACCGGCAAGCGAGTGGCTATCGTCGGCTCGGGCCCCGCTGGATTGGCCGCCGCTCAACAGTTGCGGCGCCGCGGTCACGGGGTTACTGTTTTCGAGCGGGCGGATCGGATCGGTGGGCTGCTGATGTACGGCATCCCATTCATGAAGCTCGGCAAAGACGTGGTCGAACGACGGCTCGAGCAAATGCGAGAAGAAGGCGTCGAATTTCGCACCTGCGTCCACGTTGGCAATCGCAGCGATTTCGAGGCGGGCCACATGACCGGCATTATGAAGGAGGGAGGACTTAACATCACGGTGGTCGATCCTAAGGAGCTGCTCGAAGAATACGACACGTTGCTGCTTGCCACTGGGGCAACCAAGCCGTTCGATCCGACGGGCCGCTGCCCTGGCCGCGACCTGGAGGGCATCCACTTCGCGATGGATTTTCTCACTCGAAACACCAAGAGTCTGCTCGACTCCGATCTGCAGGACGGCGAGTTCATTTCGGCGAAAGGCAAGAACGTCGTAGTCATCGGCGGTGGCGATACGGGAGCCGACTGCATCGGTACGTCTTTGCGGCATGGTGCAACTAGCATTGTTAATTTCGAGTTGCTTTCAAAACCGCCAGCCGAGCGAAGTGAGAACAATCCTTGGCCCGAGTGGCCGCGAGTCTACCGGGTCGACTACTCTCACGCCGAGGTAGAAGCACGAACAGGGAGCGATCCGCGGATCTACCAAGTGCTAACCAAGGATTTCGTGGGCGAGAACGGGCACATTACGGGAGTGAAGACCGTAGAAGTCGATTGGTCGAAACCCTCCGACGCGGCGCCGTTCTCTGAAGTAGAGGATAGCGAAAAGGTGTGGCCCACCGACTTGGTGCTCTTGGCCACCGGCTTTGTCGGCCCCGAGTCCGAGGTAGGCGAGTTGCTTGGCTTGGAGACACAACAGCCACGTCGCGGCTGGACCACGCTCTCCGCCGAGCACGGAAAGTTCGTCACAAACGTCGAGGGCGTGTTCGCCGCTGGTGACTGTCGCCGTGGCCAAAGTCTGGTGGTATGGGCAATCAACGAAGGCCGTGGCGCTGCCCGTGCGATCGATGAATACCTAATGGGCAGCACGACCATGGCCGCGCCAGGACTCAATTTGCCGCAGCAGGTGGTGTGAGCGTGGTCAATGTTATGTCAGGCGATCGACAAACACGTCTTGAAGAGCTTCTTGCGCACCAGCAGCATCTGATCGATGCGCTGAACACTGAGGTAACCAAGCAGCAGTCGGAGCTCGACCGGCTTGGGCGAGTGGTCGACAAGCTGGAGGCGAAAATCGAGTTGCTTGTCAACCTCGTTGAACGTATGGGCGACGATTTGCCCCAGGAAAAACCGCCACACTACTGACGCGGCTTGGAGGGTAGTGGGCGGACAACTACAATTAAGGTAGCATCCGCGCCTATTTGCCCCACGCTGCTCGCAATGCTCAGATATGCCGATCGCCTTTGGCAGCAGACGACGCCGCTACTGGCGTCTACAACTGCGTCCCTGGCAGCGATCGTCGTCGGTGTGCTCGCCGCGGTGGCCTTTCTTCCACCCGTTCGGCGGCAGGTACTGCGATTCCTCATTGCCCCGGTGGCGCCGCTCAATCTTGCCATACTTCGAATCGCAGTTTTTGGCGTGCTGCTGGTGCTACTAAACAATCAACCCCTACGAGAATTTGCAGCGGAATCGTCTACGTCGCTCTTGCCCGTGAGCGTCGGCCTCGTCGACGTGTTGATGCCAGTTGCTCTAGCTGCAACAGCCTTTACGCTGATCGGCGCGTTGAGTCGCACCGCAGCGTGCATCAGCTCCGTGCTCTCGGTTTACCTGCTTGGAATCCCGCAATGGGCCGGCGACGTCGATTGCATCATCCAGCCCGCGGTGCTCGTCGCGCTAATGTTGTCCACCACGCGGATTGGTGATGCTCTATCGGTCGACGCACTGTACCAAGCGGTACGCCAAGCCGATCGCGGGCAGGTCCGACAAGCGAAGCGTCACGTTTGCTACGGAATGCCCATTCGGCTGTCGATGTTGGTGTTTGCCCTCACATACTTCTTCGCGGGGGCTTGGCAACTGGCCGCACATTCTGAGGGGATACAACTAAGCACCGAGTTTGAGTCGGTCGCGGCAATGGCTGCGATAGCGATGGCACTTACAGCTCCGGTGGCGCTGCTGTGGCGTCCTTCACGACTTACTTGGTCGTTCGCCGGCGTCGTATTTCACAACGTCGCCGCGCAGCTTGGTAACGTCGCTGCTTATCCCCTGCAAGTGATGTACGTGATGTCGATCGATTGGCAAAGGTTCCTCGGGCGTCTTGGGCAGCGAGTCTTCGGCCGGCGCATCCTCGTGCTCTATGATGGAAATTGTAAGTTGTGTCGTCGAACGATGGCGATGCTGCTTGTCCTCGACTGGCTGCGAGCACTCAAACCAGTCAACGCGTTCGACCGCCATCGACTCGAAACCAACGGTTTAGGGCATTTGAACGACGCAGCCTTAATGACCGATATGCACGCCGCCGAACGAAGCGACGACGACACATGCCGGATCACCAGAGGTTATGACGCCTACCAACGGATCGCTTGGCGGGTACCGTTGTTATGGTTGACGCTTCCATTCATCTACTTGCCGCCAATCGCGGCCGTGGGTAATAGGATCTATCGCAGGGTGGCAGACACTCGCGCGTGCGCCGTGCCACTCGCGTCCGATGTCTCAACCACCCAGTTGTCGCGGCGCTCGCTTGGTCTGGTGAAAGTGGCAGCCGCAGTCATCCTGGTAGCTCAAATTGCTAGTGGCGTAGGCGGCTTGGCCAACGCATGGCCAGTTGCTTGCCGCCCGCTCTTTGAGAGTCTCGGCGCGCCTGTCGATGCTGAGTCACGCACCGCCCGTTCGTCCAAAGTGCCAGACGGATCGCCACCAAGTTGGCCTTATGTGTATACTCCTATCTGAGTGAGTTCTCGAAGCCAGGATTGATCGCCGGGCATCCATTGGTGCCAGCCTCAAATTGTTTCCTCGTCCTTTCATCCGCAAGTTCCTTTTATGACACCCAACGACTTCTTCACCGAATTGTGGCGCGATTACGTCGCCATGGCGCCGCAGGCCGAACGCATCCGCAGTGAATTCGAGTCGCGCGGCGAAACCGTGATTAACGACCACGTGGCGTTTCGCACGCTTGGGCTCGAACCGATCGGCATCGAAAAACTGGAGCCTCACATTCTTCAGCTTGGTTATCGGCAACTCGAACCCTACGACTTTCCAGCCAAGAAGCTCCGAGCATTCGGATACGTAAGCGACGATCCCGATGCACCACGCATATTTCTCTCGGAGTTGAAGGTCGACGAATTGTCGCCAGCGTCGGCCACCGTACTGCGTGAGTGCGCTGCATGGGTCGACTCGACTGAAGTAGCCCAGCCAGAAGTGTTGTGGAGCGGCCGCCTGTGGGACCCAATCGCCTGGGACGACTACCAAACTCTGCTCGCCGAGAGCGAATACGCTGCTTGGGTGGCGACGCTCGGTTTGCGCCCCAACCATTTCACCATTAGTGTCAATCATTTGCACAAGACCACCGAAATTGAAGACGTGTTACAAGTCGTCGAGTCGCTAGGCTATGCGGTAAACGATTCGGGCGGCCGAGTGAAAGGATCGTCCGCCCAACTGTTGGAACAAGGCTCGACCATGGCTGACAAGTTGCTGGTAGACTTTGCCGGCGGCGAGCAACACGAAGTCCCAACTTGCTATTACGAATTCGCCAAGCGTTACCCGGATGCCGACGGCAACCTATTCCAGGGATTCGTTGCCGCAAGCGCCGACAAGATATTTGAATCCACCGATACCGCAAAGGAATAGAGCCGCTCATATCGAGTGAATGACTTGGCGCAAGCGTGCCGTTCGAATCATGCGGAGTTGACTTTTGGGACCACGAACCAACATCGGCATTTTGGGTGCCGGCAAAATCGGTAGAGCGGTGGCGCGGCTGCTGCACCACTCGGGCGACTATGCGGTGCGCGTGGGCGACGTATCGGACGCAGCGCTTAACTCGTTGGTCGCCGAGACGCCCGTTGAGACCAACGTAATCAACGTCGCGGAGAAGCAAGCCATCGCCCAATTTCTTCAAGGGCTCGATGCGGTGGTTTCTGCTTGTTCGTTCGATGTAAACAAGGGCATTGCTGAAGCCGCCCACGATGCCGGCGTGAGCTATTTCGATTTGACCGAGGACGTTGCCACCACGCACGCCGTGCGGGCGATCGCCGAGCACACCGCGCCCGGGCAGATTTTCATGCCGCAGTGTGGGCTCGCACCGGGATTCATCGGCATTCTGGCGTATGATTTGTGCAGACAGTTCGAGCGGCTCGACCGTGTGAAGATGCGTGTGGGGGCACTGCCGCTGTATCCCGACAATATGCTGAAGTACAACCTCACCTGGTCGACGGATGGATTGATCAACGAGTATTGCAACCGGTGCGAAGCCATTCGCGATGGCAAGCTTGTATCGCTCCAGCCACTGGAAGGGTTGGAACAGTTCGCACTCGATGGTGTGGACTATGAAGCTTTCAACACATCGGGCGGCCTGGGCACGCTGTGTGAAACGCTGGAGGGGGATGTCAACGAGCTTGATTACAAGACCGTGCGATACGTTGGCCATCGCTATCTGATGAGCTTTTTGCTGTCCGGCCTGCGTTTCCGCGATAAGCGTCCATTGCTGAAACAACTGCTCGAAGCGGCCGTTCCGTGCACGCACCAGGACGTGGTGCTCGTATTCAGCACAGTTACCGGATGGATTAACGGCGAGTATCAGCAGCTCGCCGACGCTCGAAAGATCTACCACGGCGAGATCCATGGGCTCACGGCCAGCAGTATTCAAATCACTACTGCCACATCGCTCTGTGCCGTGGTCGACCTGTGGCGCGAAGGCCATCTGCCCGAACGCGGCTTCGTGCGACAAGAAGACGTGAAACTTTCCGACTTTCTCGCCAATCGCTTTGGCGCACCCTACGCCTCGGCCACTCACGTGCGTGCACCGATTTCCAGCGACACCCGGCCGGAACTGCAGGCTTAGCAGCCGATGGCCAAAAACGAAGGACCGAACATGCCAATTCCCAACCACCTGCTTCCGCCCAAGGACGGCGATTACTACTCGGGACTTTGGACGAACGGTGTTGCCGCCGGCGCCAATGGTGAATTGCTTGAACCCAAGTCGCCGATCGATGGCAGCGCGACTTGCCAACTTCGTGCGGCCAGCGCGTCGCAGGTCTCCGAAGCCGTCTCCAACGCCAGCCATGCTTTTGAGCATTGGCGAACCGTGCCGCCCCCTCGCCGTGGTGAGTTCGTACGACTGATTGGCGAACTGGTGCGCGAACACAAGTCGCAACTCGCCGATTTGATTACTCTCGAAGCGGGTAAGATTCGCGCCGAGGCGGAAGGCGAAATCCAAGAGTGGATCGACGTGTGCGAATTCGCCGTCGGATTGTCGCGGCAGTTGCATGGGCTTTCGATTGCCACTGAGCGCCCGGAACATTGCCTCATTGAACAATGGCACCCGCTCGGACCGGTCGGTGTGATTTCGGCCTTTAACTTTCCCGCTGCCGTGTGGGCGTGGAACGCGATGATCGGTTTGGTGTGCGGCGATCCAATCATTTGGAAGCCGTCGGAACAAACGCCGCTTACGGCACTGGCATGCAACCAGATGGTCCAACTCGCCAGCGCGAAGTTCGGTGTCGACGCGCCGACGGGGTTGTCCGCCGTGGTCATTGGCAGGGCCGACGTTGGCCAAGCGCTGGCGACCGACCGACGTGTTCCGCTTGTTTCGGCTACCGGGTCGGTACCGATGGGCCGCGCTGTGGCCGAATTGGTTGGTGCCCGACTGGGTCGCAGCTTGTTGGAGCTTGGCGGCAACAACGGAATGATTGTCACCCCGTCGGCCGATCTCGACATTGCTGTGCGAGCGATTACCTTTGCGGCCGTCGGTACTTGCGGACAACGTTGCACCAGCTTGCGTCGTTTGTTTGTTCATACTTCGATTGCCAATACTTTGATCGAACGGTTGACCAGCGTTTATGAGACGCTGCCAATCGGCGACCCGCGAGAGCCTGACACACTGGTCGGTCCACTCGTTGGCGAACAAGCACTCTACGCTATGCAGGCCAGCCTCGCCGCAGCACACGATCAGGGCGGTACGCTGATTTGCGGCGGCGACCGCGTAACCAGCGGCGTGCCGGAAGGCGGCGTGTACGTCCAGCCGGCTATCGTCCGACTGCCAGTTCAGACGCCCGTGATGCACGAAGAGACATTCGCCCCGCTGATGTACATGGTGGAGTACGAGAGCTTCGACGACGCCATCGAAATGCACAACGCCGTACCGCAAGGCCTTTCGTCGGCCATCTTTACCAACGACGTTCGCGAGGCCCACCGCTTCATAGGTCCGGCGGGGTCCGACTGCGGGCTCGTGGGAGTGAACATCGGCACCAGCGGAGCCGAAATTGGCGCGGCGTTTGGTGGCGAAAAGGACACCGGTGGCGGCCGCGAGAGCGGGTCGGACAGTTGGAAGCAATACATGCGACGGACGACTTGTACGATAAATTACGGATCGGAACTTCCTTTGGCGCAAGGCATTCGCTTTGGCGAGTAGTCTTACGTAGAATGCTTCGACGCCCGTTGTATCTGCCAATCGCCCCACCCTGTGCCCCACTACGGAGAGTGTTATGGTTTCGATCCGTCCGTTTCCGCTGGTCGCCGCGCTGTTGGTTTTGCCAACCATCACGCTTGCCGATGACGACCATCGCGATCCCATGGCGATCCTCAAGTCGGCAACCGATCTCATTAAGTCGGCCGACGCGTTTACGACTGAGTTTGAATTCGCTGTGAAAGTTGGCCTCCCCGGACTCGAGCATGGTCGCTACGCGCGATACGACATCGCCGTCGAGCGCCCCAATCGCTTCGTCTTTCTCCGCACCGATGGCGATCTGGGCGCCACGGTGGTGTCGGACGGCCGGCAGCTCATCGAATATGTCGCGGAACTTCGCCAGTACACCGAAAACGAAGCTCCCAAGTCGCTCGACGACTTTAGCGCCAGCATCACTGGGATGATGCTGATCGAGCAAGGTTTAGGCGGATTCATGATGGCACTATTGTCCGACGATCCCGTCGAACGACTCACCAGCAACGCGACTTCCAGTGAGTACGTTGCCGAGGAGGTGATCGACGGGGTTGCGTGCCATCACCTGAGGTTCATTCAACCGGAGTGGGACATCAACCTCTGGGTCACCGCCGGCGACCAGCCAACTATTCGTCGCATTCGCCCTGACGTTTCCAAGCAGCTTGGCGAAGAGGAACAGGAAGCCGGCTTCTCGATCGTCATCTCGCTCGAATACACCAAGTGGAACTTCGACCCACAACTTACCGACGAGAGCTTTGCGTACACCCCACCTGCTTCGGCCGAACTCGTCGAGCAGCTTTCGGCACGCATGCCCGAAGCCCCGGTTCCGCCCATCGTCGCGGTGAATCCACTCATCGGCCAGCCTGCGCCGAAGTTCGCGCTGGTGGAACTCGGCGGGGACAAAGCCTTTGAACTCGCAGACGTGCTCGGCAAGAAAGTGGTGGTCCTCGACTTTTGGGCCACTTGGTGCCCACCGTGCGTCGAAGGTTTGCCACAACTCGTCGCTGTCGCCGAAGCATTCAAGGACAAGAAAGTTGCCATATATGCAGTAAACATCCAAGAGGACCCCGAAACCATCCAAGCCTTCTTAACCGACCGCGAACTAGACCTCCAAGTCCTCCTCGACGCCCAAGGCGCCGCGGCCCAAAAGTACGAAGTTTCCGCAGTTCCCCAAACCGTGCTCATCGGCTTGGACGGCCGAGTCCAACTAGTCCACACCGGGCTGCCCGCCAATCTCAAAGCCGAGCTAACCGAGTCAATCAACGCTCTGCTAAATGGCGAAGACCTCGCCGCCCAGCAGCTCGAAGAGAGCCAAAACGAGGGCCAGTCGCCCGACGACCCTGCGTCGCGTTAGCCGCTCGCTCTGCACCCAGATAGTTTCCCAGTGTGGCAAAACCCATCTTCATAACCCGTTGGGGTGCAACGGTTTGGCGTTTCTCCCCGCACGCATTTTTTGGAAACACGATTCGTTGGGGCAAAACTCGCTTCTACGCGCCGTTGGGTGATCGACTAACGTGTTATTGAGGTGGGAGTTACGTCTCTGCCGAATGCTGGAATCGATCGAGTTTTGCCCCAGGTTTTGCCCCAATTGGGGCAAAACTCCGTGGAATGACCAATTGCCTCATAGCCATCGGAAACCAACCGGCTGAGAGCTGACTGCCCACAGCCAACAGCCCGCGCAGCGACCTAGCTACTCGCCGCCGACACTAGTCACGACAAATTGCCAATGAAAAAGCGTACAAACCAAGCGCCATAGGGTGACTATATTGGATCAAACCTGTGGCCTACTTTCAAGGAAAAACCGTGCGACTAGACACATTGGCACTGCGGCCGGGGCGTTGTAGCAACTACAAAACCGGCCTCCAAATAACATTGCCCGCTGAGGTTGGCCGTGGTTCGATCTGCTACGCTGTGGTTCATGGAATGAAGTACATTGCCGAAACAATTTTGACTCCCAGATAGGTCTGCAATGATGGCTCGTTCCACAGATCCCACGCAACCAATTCGTGAGAAAGCAGCTTCCTTCCCCGACGTTGCCAAAGGTACGTCGTGCAACCAAAGTTCATTCAAGGCGGGCAAAGGCTCCTTCCTGTTCATTGGCCCGGGTGCCAAGGGGCCGGCTTCAAGGCCATGTTTAAGTTGGAACGATCGATGTCCCAGGCTCGCAAGCTCGCGTCCAAAGAGCCAGACCGCTATGAGGTTGGATCGACTGGGTGGGTGACGGCCCGATTCACTGCCGAAGAACCTATTCCGAATGCGATCTGGGAAAAATGGTTGCGAGAGTCGTATGACATCTGTTGTGGGTCGGGCAATACCAAGAAGCTAGCCAAGAAGACTCCAGATAAAAAGGTCCCAAAAAAGAAACCTGGCGCGGCGAAGAAGAAGCCCGTTCGCAAGAAAGCTCGCTCCGAGAAGAGCAGCTGATTTAGAAACGAATGCCGATTGGTAAACTCGCCTTGTGGGAACGGTTCGCGGCGACGGTACTCTAACCAGTTTAGTGCGCCTTCTTCCGCGCGTTCGGATGCCTTCGACCACATTTGGATCCCCAGTACGGCCCTTGCAATTCGTAAGATGTCTTCTGCCTGCCGGAAAGAAGTAAGTTGACCATGAACCAATCGCAACGACAGTCCACCATCAACGTCGGTCTCGCGCAGATCGCACCAGTTTGGCTTGATCGTACAGCGACACTTCAAAAAGTATTGCAGTATGTTTCTCACGCGGCAGACCAAGAGTGCGATCTGGTGGTGTTTGGAGAGTCTCTAGTTCCAGGATATCCGTTCTGGCTCAGCGCAACACACGGGTCGAAGTTTGATTGTGATATGCAGAAGGACATGCACGCGTACTACCTTCGTGAGGCGGTCAATATCGTACGCGGCGATCTTGCTCCTTTAGTCGAGCTAGCTGGGCAGCGAGGTATTCATGTAATGCTTGGATGTTATGAGTTAGGAACTGATCGAGGGGGACATACTGGATACTGCTCGCTGGTTCATGTCGCACCAGGAGAGGGAATCAAGAACGTGCACCGCAAACTGGTGCCGACGTACGAAGAACGGCTAGCTTGGGGGGCAGGAGATGGGAACGGGCTACAGGTGTTCCCCTTGGGGGCGTTTCGTGTTGGTGGCTTAAACTGTTGGGAGAACTGGATGCCCCTGGCGCGAACGGCGCTCTATGGCCAGGGTGAGGATCTTCACGTGGCGGTCTGGCCGGGTGGCATTCAGAACACCGTAGATAGCACAAGGTTCATTGCAATGGAGTCGAGGTCGTTCGTCGTTTCGATTTCTGGCCTGCTGCGTACAGCCGATATACCGGACAGCTTCCCACACCGCGAGTTAGTCGTGGGCAGCCTTGGTAGTGACACAGTTGCTAACGGAGGATCTTGTGTTGCGTCACCCAAGGGCGAGTGGGTAATCGAACCGGTCTGTGGTGAAGAAACGCTCCTGTCGGCGACGATCGACCATCGAGAAGTCCTGCGCGAGCGTCAGAATCTGGATGTATCGGGGCACTACTCCAGACCAGACGTCCTAAGGCTTGCTATGAATCGCACCAGGCAATCCGTGATTGAAGACAAAGTGTGATGCAACACGCTGCCATGGACGAAACGTGGCACGGGAGGTTGACCGAGTATCACGGCACAGGACACCACGCCGAGAAAACCTTGAGTATTCGTCGGGACGAGTAGCTGTCAGCGTATCGGTCAATTATGTTAGGGTTATTCGTGCCCCCGAAAGGGACTCGGTGTCTCTTGGGATCAGGAACTTTCGATGTTCCAATGGCTTCATCGTTTTCAGTGCCGCTGTCATGGGCTTCTGTAGGATCTTCAAATGGCTAGAGTATGCAACTTGTGTTTCGTTTTCTTGTTGGTGGCGTTGTGCTGGAGCCAGTTGCCAATTCACTTGTCTAGTTCCATCGCCCAGGCGGATTCTACGCTTCAAGACGGCGACGACACGGAGGCGGCCAATGAGAAAGGTTCTCTTGAAACGAAACAGCTTGCGGCAATGAAGTTTCGGAGCATTGGACCGGCACTAATGTCGGGTCGAATTGCCGATATTGCTGTCGATCCGAAAAATCCGAACGTCTGGTATGTTGCCGCAGGTTCGGGTGGAGTATGGAAAACAACGAATGCTGGAACCACATGGTCGCCCATTTTCGACAACTACGGTTCTTACTCCATCGGCTGTGTCGCGCTCGACCCAAGCAATTCGGCGAACCTGTGGGTTGGCACGGGTGAGAACGTGGCTGGACGCCACGTTGGAATTGGCGATGGGATCTACTTTAGCAACGACGCCGGCAGGTCGTTTGAGAATCTTGGGCTGAACAAGAGCGAACACATCTCGAAAATCGCCGTTCACCCCAAGAATTCGAACATTGTGTATGTTGCCTGTCAGGGACCGCTATGGACCCCTGGTGGAGAGCGCGGGATCTACAAAACCACCGATGGCGGCAAAACATGGAGCAAGATTCTTGGCGCCGGAGAATACACAGGCGCAACCGACGTTGTCCTCCACCCTGACAACCCAAACATCATCTACGCGGCCACCTATCAGAAGCATCGCACGGTCGCAGCCTTCATGGCTGCGGGGCCGGAATCGGGCATCCACAAGTCGTATGACGGCGGCAAGACTTGGGTTGAGTTAAGCAATGGAATACCCAGCGGCGACAAAGGCAAGATATCCATCGCCATCTCGCCACAGCAGCCAAATGTGATCTACGCTGCCGTTGAGCTATCCCAAACTAAAGGCGGCGTCTTTCGCAGCGACAACGACGGTCAGAGCTTTTCGAAAATGAGCGACTATGTGGGCGTTGGAACTGGCCCCCACTACTACCAAGAGATTTGGTGCGATCCTCATCGGTTTGATTCCATCTACCACGCGAACGTTGTGCTTGGATACAGTTCGGATGGAGGCAGGACATTCGAGGAGGTCGGCAGCAGTAGCAAGCATGGCGACAATCACGCGGTCGCCTTCCACCCTACCGATCCAGATATGGTGATCGTCGGTAGCGACGGAGGCCTCTATGTCTCGCACGATCGATGCAAGACGTACCGCTTTGCGGCCAACCTGCCCCTCACCCAGTTCTACAAGCTATCCGTCGACAACGAGTTACCGTTCTACAATGTGGTCGGTGGAACTCAGGACAACAACACACAGTATGGCCCTACCGCAACAAATCGCGTTCAAGGAATCACCAACCGCGACTGGCGGGTGATCATTGGCGGCGATGGTCATGATTGCGCCATTGATCCCAAAGACCCTAACATCATCTATGGTGAAAGCCAGCAGGGCTATCTTCGTCGCTTCGATCGACAGACCGGGCAGACAACCGACATCCGCCCACAACCAGCCGCCGGTGAGACGCAATTGCGATTCAATTGGGATTCGCCGATCGAGATCAGTTTTCATGATCATAAGCGACTCTACTTCGGTTCGAAGAAACTGCATCGTAGCAACGACCGAGGCGACAGTTGGACGGCAATCAGTCCCGACTTGTCCCGCAACGTGAATCGAATGAAACTGCCCATCCTCGGGCAGTATTGGGGCATCGACGACTCATGGGACCACTACGCCATGAGCGAATACAACAATATCACCTCGATCGGCGAATCGCCTCTGGACGAAAAACTGATCTACGTTGGAACGGACGATGGACTCATCCAAATCACCGAAGACGGCGGTACGACTTGGCGCAAGGTCGATTTGATCTCTGGCCTGCCCGAGATGGCATTTGTCAACGACATCAAGGCATGTCGACACGACCCCGATACGGTCTTTGTCTGCTGCGACAATCACAAGTACGGTGACTACAAACCGTATGTACTTAAGAGTACCGATCGCGGCGAAACCTGGGAGATCATCACGACCGGTATCCCTGAAAAACACCTCTGCTGGCGAGTCATCCAGGATCATGGGCAACCCGACCTGCTCTTCCTGGCGGCCGAGTATGGTGTGTTCGCGACGATCGACGGCGGGCAAGAATGGTTCAAGTTCTCCCATGGTCTGCCAACTATTTCGGTGCGCGACATCGAGATCCAAAGGCGAGAAAACGATCTAGTTATTGCGACATTCGGGCGAGGTTTCTATGTACTCGACGACTACACTCCCTTGCGACAATTGGCGCCCGGGCTATTTAAGGAGAAGGCTTTTCATATGTTCGACATCAAGGATGCCAAACAGTTCCCGGTAACCGATGCACTGGGTGGCAAGCGTGGTTTTCAAGGAGGCGGATTTTACAACGCCAACAACCCGCCGTATGGCGTCACTTGGACCTACTTCAATCGCGACGATTTCAAGTCGGCCAAATCGAAACGCAAGAAAGCCGAGTCGGCTGCTCGTAAGGCGAAGGAAGAGGTTCCTTATCCCACGCTTGAAGAACTGGCGGCAGAAGAACTCGAAACAACGCCTCAGCTAGTGTTCACCATCCGTGACAGCAGCGACAACGTCGTCAATCGGTTGACGGCCGAAGACTCGAAGGGGTTGGCGAAGATGACTTGGAACTTGAGGAACCAGGATGGCCAGCAGGTCTTGCCCGGCGAGTATTCGGTATCGGTCGATCGAGTTGATGGAGGTGACTCGACGAAGCTTGCAAACCCCAAGCCGTTTCGAATCGTCTCCTACGCAACGTCGTCCCTGCCGGCGGGCGACCGGACACAAGATCTGGCTTACTACGAGCAGCTTCGAAGCTTCAGAAAGAAGTTTAGAAGAGCATCTAATGGCTTTACGAACACCAAGGAGATGCTCGACGAGGTCGAGAAAGCGATAGATAGATCAGACGACTCCCACTATGAATTAGTACAGGAGCTTCGAAGGCTACGAAAGAGCTACTCCGATCTTGAGCGTCGCCTTTTCGGTTGGAGCGATGCAGGGCGTATCGGTGTGGAGTTGCCGCTGACGATCTCGCAAAGGCTAATGGGCGCAGGCGCTTTCAATTCTTCATTCAGTAGTCCCACTCAAACGCACCGAGACTCTCTGCAGGTTGCAATGCAGATGTACGCAGACCTTCAGCCCGACCTTAGTAAGTTCGTCGAGGTGACGGTCAAGGAGTTCGTCGAGAAAGCGCAGAGTTCCGGGGTCGAAGGCATCACTGGCGAGCCAATACCCAAGTAGCTTGAGATCAACACACGATTCGCGAACGCCCGCATAGCTCGTCTAGGGTGTGCGTGCGCTGCGTGCCGAGTGGTTGAAAGGGTTAAGCTGAAGCATAGGCGCCGATTCCGATCAATGTCCATGAGTATCAAAATGTGGAGTCGCCGAATCCACCGTTGGATTTCGGTAGCGATTGCGGTGCCGCTGCTGATTGTAGTTTGCACAGGAACCCTACTGCTGCTCAAGAAACAAAGCGACTGGATTCAGCCCTCCACACGGTCCGGCAGTTCGACTTCACCCAATATCACGTTCGATCAAATCTTGTCGATTGCAAGCGGTGTTGAACGCTCGAGTGTGCAGAGTTGGTCGGACGTTGATCGCCTCGACGTGCGACCGGACCATGGCATCGTCAAGGTGCGCGCGAAGAATCGCTGGGAGATACAAATCGACACCACCACGGGCGAGGTGCTTCAGGTAGCCTATCGACGATCGGACCTCATCGAATCGATCCACGATGGTTCTTGGTTTCACGACGATGCAAAACTAGCTGTTTTTCTGCCAACTGCGTTGCTATTGCTAGTCCTTTGGTTCTCGGGACTCTACCTTTTCTGGCTCCCATATCAAGTGAGAATCTCGCGTCGACGACGCAAAATCGCGGGTTGAGGCAAGATCAACGCTTAAAGAATAGCCGAGCCTGGAGTCGAACCCGCACGTCCCTCACGACACACTGGGTATTAGGAGCGCGATTCTTGTAGGGCCGCGATCACTTGGACTCGGTCGGCCTGCGCCAATTGTGGGCCTACTTCAATTGCCCTGCATCCTTGGGCATTGCGGAATTCCACTGCTCGATCGCTGATTGAAGTCGGTAGACGACGCCTGGGTATCGGCTGGCCACGTTGTTCGACTCGGGCTCGTCGCCGTGGAGGTCGTACAGTTGAGGATTGCTACCGTCGTAGTTCACGTAGTACTTCCATTTCCCGTCGCGTACGGCAAGATCGGGGTTGTCTTCCTGGAAGCCGTGTCCGAAGCCGGGACGATCGGGCGGGCGGCGCCAAAAGATGGGAGCCTCGCGACTTTGCCGCGCCTTGCCCAGTAGCGCGTTCGATAGGTTCTCGCCGTCGAGCGTCGCGCTTGCGGGCACCGGAACGTCACAGATGGTATACAGCGAACGGTTAAGATCAATGGCGCTGAAAGTCGATTCTCTGTTGGTCTTCCCGACCATGTTCTCGTTCACTAGCCCGGGCCCCCACACGATCAATGGCGACCGCACGCCACCTTCATACAACCAGGCCTTAGCACCTCGAAGTGGCTCACTCGTGCCGGCACCGGGCTGTGGACCGTTGTCGGAGCAAAACATGATCAAGGTGTTATAGCGTAGTTTGTTGTCGTTACGAATGCGATCGAACAATGGGCCGAGTTGTTCGTCCATCGAATCCAGTACTTTCCAGTAGCGCCCTCGAGGTCTGTCAGCCCATTCATCTACGGGCGGAAAGAACGGTGCGTGCATGTCGTCGGGCCAAAGATTGATGTAGAACGGTCGCCCACGGCGAGTTGAGTCGTCGATGAACGACACCGCCGATTCCACGAATCCCTGAGTAACCTGAGAGCGGAGCATCCAAACAGATGGACCTCCTAGTCGAATCGCTTCACCCCAGATTTTGCGAGGCTCTTTCCATTCGGGCTTCAACGCAAGTGGAAGTAGTTTCGGCCCCATGCCTTCGAAGTTTGTCAAGCTTTGATCGAAACCGTAGTCGGCAATCGACGGCGCATCGTCGACGTCGCGCTGACCGCCCATATGCCACTTGCCAAAATGCCCGGTCGCGTAGCCCGCATGTTGTAGTTCTCTCGCGAGTACAGGAGCTGCAGGATCGAGCCATTGCGCCATTCCACGCTCTTGGTTGCTACTCCGGTGGTTGAGATACGACGTAATCCGCCATCGCTGGGGATACTGGCCGGTTGTCAGAGCCACACGAGACGGCGAGCAAATGGGCGAGTTCACGTAGAAGTTAGTGAATCGGATGCCCTCGGCGGCAAGCTGGCCGATATGTTCCGTTTTGGGACCTTGTCCACCGAAACAGGAGACATCCGACCAGCCCATATCATCAATGAATACAACAACTATGTTGGGCCGATCCGCAGCGCTTGCGTCAGACGAAGCGGTTGCAAAGTGCAGGGCGGCAATACACGCGGTGAGTAGCTTCAAGGGCAGTTGCATCTTTACCATAACTCGCAGGCCGATCGCTTCTTTCTGCATTGTTGCACGTCTTCGGACCCCGGCATCACGTAAGTCGGGTCTTTCGCACGTAGGTAGATATTCGACGTTGTTGAGATCTTTGACTTCGAGTGGTGCGATAGCCTCGCCCTGTTCGCCAATTTTCTGGGCGTTTTCGCTCAAGTCGCAACCTCAACTGCATCAACTTGCTCGGCTTTCACTTCGTCTCTTGTTCTACAATTGCCGATGCTGGAAACTGGGGAGCATTGCTCGAATCGATCGGGGCGTACAACCGCGAGTGTAGCGTGGCGAGTTCCTTCGTAGGGATCTTCATCACCTTGCGATCGTAGGTCATCAGTCCGTTGATCTCGCCTTCGATATCCGCAGTCTGTGTGTAGACGCCGCCGGCGACTCCCTGGTGGCGTAAGGTGTTGAGTCGATCGAGCGACGTCAGGTAGCGCTGCCTGTACTCTCCCTCGTTCTTGGGTAAGCCTCCATATCCCCAATTGCGGCGATATCGTATCGATCTTGGCTCGCTCGACGATCGTAGCGAGGCCCTTTTTCGGTTCCATCAGAGGGTCTTCGGTCCTGGTGCTGGAAAAGACCCATACCGAACAATTGCGATCCCAATATCGAGCCATGAGCATTTGATGCAAATAGTCGCACAGGTAGACCGAGTGAGGCTCGCCGTTCTTCATTTCGTCAGCCGGGATGTTCCACACGCGGCGATCAAAATCGATCTGCTCCCACCGAGCACGGCAGACGTTCCTCCGCCGCAGACCCGATAGCAAGGCCAGCAGCACTATTTCCGCCACGGTTCGCAAACGGGTAGTTCTGGCTGCTTCGCAGGCCCGGATAAACGGGCCGATTTCATCCTCTTGCAAGAACCGGGTGCGAGACGGTTCCGGAAACCGCTGAATGCCCTTGGCTGGATTCTCCCAGTGCCAGCCTTTCAGGATCGCGTCATTGTAAACGGATGAAATCAAGGATACGGCTCGATTCGCTGCATAGGGACCACTGTGCTTTCCAACCGATGAGTGAAAACGATCGATGTCCGTGGCGTGAATCGCGGATAGCTTTCGAGAACCCAACCAACTTTCGATATGCCGTGAGTATTGATGAGCATAGCCTTCTACGGTGGCGATTTGACGAGGGCCTCTCTTTCTCCGATTCACCGGATCAGCGATAAACGATCGATACGCTATCACGCCAGTTGGCACTTCGATTCGACCCTCTTCCAATAGCCAGATCGTTTCTTCGATGCGGACTTTCTTGGCGATCGCTTGCCGGCGATTGCGTGTTCCCAGGGAGCGATTGATGTTACGTCCTTGGTACCGAAACCGAATGAAGTAATTCCGAGATTTATTGGTTTGTTTCAAGGCTTGCCAAGATCGGTTCTCCTGCCACTGGCGACCATCGCCAGCAAGGCGGGAGAATAGGAATAGTACGTCAGGCAATCTGGAATACCATCGACGCAAGCGCCGCTTGAATACCGTGCTGTACCGAATGTGTACTGAATCGGCTTTCAGGAGCAAATCTGGACAGAGTCGGAGTCGACGTAAGTCCTTTGATAACAAGTAGCCGAGGCGGGACTCGAACCCGCACGTCCCTCACGGGACACTGGATTTTAAGTCCAGAGCGTCTGCCAATTCCGCCACTCGGCCATGTGCGTTTTATCCTTGATTTATAGGGGTTTGTCAATCTAACATAGTGAAGGCGTCAGGAAGACGATACCCGCGACGATACCCGACTGCGTGAGGTAGACTTTCCTATGCCTTCAAAACCCAACAAACCGTATCCCGAATTCCCGTTGACGGCCAACGGTAATGGCCAATGGTCTAAGAAAATCCGGGGGAAGGTGCATTATTTCGGCGTATGGGATGACTGGCAAGCCGCACTAAACAAGTACAACGAACAGAGAGACTATCTATACGCTGGACAGGTTCCACCAAGTCAAGTTGCCACCCTTGGCAACCTACTGGATACCTTCCTTGGTGAGAAATTGCAGCGATATGAAGCTGGCGAAATCAGTCATCATTCCTATTACGAATATCAAATAACAACTGATGCAATCGCGGCTGCTGTTAGCACGACTCGCCCACTAGACTCACTCACTCCAGGTGATTTTGGTCGGTTACGTGTTGCATTGGGCAAGGATAAGGATGGTAAAGCATATCGACCAGCAACACTCAAGAAACGTTTGCAGATTGCCCGCATGGTGTTCGCAATGGCCAATGAGGAATATGGTTTCGCATTGCAATTCAAACGGAAGTTAGAAGCACCACCAAAGACCAAGATTCGAGAATACGAACGCTTGCGGGGTGAACAGTTCTACAAGGCCAAACAGATTCGCAAGTTGGTCAAAGCCGCCGATCCTGAAATGAAGGCCATGATCCTACTTGGTATCAATTGTGGATTCGGCCCAAAAGACTGTTGTACCTTGCCAGCCAAGCAAGTTGACCTGAAAAATGGCTGGCATGATTACTGGAGAACCAAGACGCAAGTTGACCGGCGTTGCCCACTATGGAAAGAAACAACCAAGGCAATCAAGGCCGTCGTCTGCAAGCCGCTAGTATTCAATGGTCGAGAGTGGGATAGGTGGGTTGTCGCCCGTGAGTTCGACAAACTGTGCAAGAAATGTGACGTTGACAACCAAGGCTTTTACAGCCTCAAGCGAACCCTAGAGACCGTTGCCACGGGTGCCGATGTTAATCAGGCTGTTATCGACCACGCCATTGGCCACGCTCGGCACGATATGGCGAGCATCTATCGACAGAAGATATTCGACCAACAGTTGCTCAAGTTCAGCAACTTTGTACGCGAGTGGTATCTAGGTCGAATAACGCTTGAATGATGACTCAATCTTGGTCGACCGCTTACCATTGGTTTCTGGCTGCCGATTCTTGAGGAAGGTATCAAGCTCGGCTTTCCTTACGATCCATTTCGGGCGAGTGCTTGTCCTCGCTGCGATGTTGGATGCCTTGAGTTCGCCGTTACGAATCCAAGCCAAGACAGTATCATTAGACACTGAAAGTTGCCCGGCGATTTCTGGCGGAGTGAGAGTGTCCGATTCCGGCTCTGGAATCGCACCCAAGCATTCCACTAGATACCGATCAACCTCAGAGACTTCGGCTTGCTCGCCCCACACTCGCATGAGTTCGTGTAGGTGAAGATTTGCAGCGTGCTGGGATGCCTCGGTTGCTATGGTTGCGGCTCTGTAGTTTTTGATTGTGTAGTCTTCGTAATAGGACGCGAAGTGGGCTAGTTCCTTGCGTTTCGATTCGAGCCACTTTTTGAATTGTGCATAGTTCATGCACAAGTATAGGTTACGGGCGGAATCAGGCCGGGGCGAGATTTCTTTCGGAAAACACTTCATAGAGTGTTCATTTGGGCCGAAATCGAGCCAATGTACGGCAAACCTTGGGCTGAGTCCGTTCAGAAGGCCGCTCAGGCACGTAAACTCGATACTTCTCGATGGGACAGCTACTAGCAGAGTGAAGGATCATGCAGTCAATGTTTCGGTGTAGGAAAACTTTCTGAACGCAACTGACTTTGTTGCTGGTGATATGATGTCAGATGATGGCTTGAAAGGCATATAATGCCCACGTTGCTATAGCAGCTATTGCACCCAATGCGGCGAATGGCCTAACCACTGTGTCGTGGTCCGGTGGTATAGCCTGATTGACGAACGCTTTAGCAATCAATGTAACCCCGATGAAAATCGCCTTGTAGACATATGCAACAATCATTGTTGCAGCGACGCAGATTGTTGGCATGAATACACTTAACGACAACCACACAACAAGCAGTATGAACCCAGCCGATTCAGTGCTTGTTGGCTTTCCACCGTGTGCCGTTGTGGGCTGAACAAGAGCCGCCATAGTCACAACCGCGACTATAACACGGATTAACATGGCTGCTAACACGTCTACAACCGGACCAGCTATTGCCCACCACATCTTGGCGAAAGCTATTCGCTTTAACACAAAGTACGTCACTCGGAAAGAAGCCCAGTCACCAACTAAGTTTACAACGAATAGAATCGCCGCCGAACGAGCGGCAGGAAAAGGGGGATAAACTCCAAACCAAAACAGCAGCAGTATTCCCCCTATACCCAAGCCTGCAAGGAACACAAAAAACGTACAATAAAACGGCACCAAAGTCCAATAGTAGCAGGTCTGTACCCACTCAGGGCTATTGTTTACCCAATCCTTAAACGCTTGTGATTGCTTAGCGACTCTCCAATCGTGTGCTATATGAAAAACGCCCAACGTAGCACCTGCGAAACCACAGAGCAAAAACACTTTATACAAGTTTTGAATGTCTGCCAGCGTATTGCTGCCGAGAGCAGAGGGCGAGATTAAAAACAAACCCGTGAATGACCAAGCGATGCTGGCGAGAACGAGGACGAAGCTGCTCAAGTCGCTACGGGCGGACGACTCTGAATACCACACCAGAGCGATTAGCCGTTTTGCGATCAATCTATGTAGGCTTTTGAACTGTACTTTATCTAGTGTTCCAAATAGCTCTCGGCCTCTCAACCAAATATCATCTCGGTAGTTGAGCAAAAAGAAATCCAGTATCACGCCCAGACTGAAAGCCGACAGGCTAATTGTCTTGGCGTCAGCGAGATCGAGAATTGGCATCTCCACTTTTTCCTCGCTATTTGGAAGTATAGGAAAGTGTGCTACTCTTCTTTTTTGTTGATTGCCACTTATGGTGATCCTTGTAGCTCTACCCACCACAGATACCGCAGGGCTTCCCTTCGTCGGCTGAACAAGCCCTTCCGCGTTTGGTTTTGCCGAGGTTCCTACAACTCGCGTTGTGCCGTGCACCAGTATTCGCCTTCAGCCAGTAAGACATTGCTGGCTTTTTTGTCATTTTCCAAATAATTCTGATTTATCGTCATTTGCATCGAACGAGACAGTAACAAGAACCGGCCTATGGTCGCTAGTTGTCTTGTCGTCGGGAAAGTCTCCCGACCTAACGATAACTTCGCTTGTTACGCCCCACTCATCATCTAGCCCAGTCAAGAATACGAAGTCCAAACAGCTATCAGGGTAATCGTCAATTCCATCGCTGTTGCCATCGTACCAGTTGGTATCAACCAGCTTCGTAGGCGTTGCCCATTGCCACGTATCCCCGGCAGTAAATGTTCGGCTACTATAGTGGTAGAGCTAGGCAGTGACCTAGCCCCCTTAAACGAGTCCGTGCCGTGATGAATAATCGTGGCGTCAGGACGCAACTTTAAGGAGGCGATAGGATGGCACGAGGCAAGAAGT
>JANQOF010000064.1 GCA_028279215.1 Pirellulales bacterium | reverse complement strand
ACTCCGCTTCGGCTACGCCTCAGCTCCGAGAAGTGGCTGGCCTGACGGTGATTCAGAGTTTAACTTAACAACTGGTAGCGTTCGTGGGGGCGGGTCACTCGTTTCATCTATGCGGGATTTCTCCCGCGAGAAAAGGAACCCCAGCCCAACACGGGCTACAGGGACACAACACCGTTACGGTTGGCAACTGACTACTAGGAAGCCCCTAGCTTGCCGAGAGATTGCCGTAACGGAGAAAGCGGACTAAGCCGCTATCGTGAATCTAGGTCACGATTGCAGGAAGTCAAACGCAAAGTCTGTGCCAGTAGAAAACTTCCGGGTCCTGGCGTGCCACGTTCAAGGAATGCAACAATCGTGATGCGTTTTTTGAACACGTCCGGCCCAATCAGTCCCCAACATCCACTACACGCATTGTGCCAAGTACCTCTAGGTACTTCATTGCAAAGCGGCCTTGAAAACCCTCCCCCCGGCTCGATGGTTGTTGATGGTTCAGTCCCCAACAATCGCCGATTCAAAATACAACTTGCTGTGGCAGGATACGGCCCGGTATCGCCAACATAATCGGCTCGCCTCATCACCGCCGTTCGAAAATCCTCCCCCGACAACCGCTACCACGTCGCACCACGACAACGATAGTATCTACTACCAAATAGCACTATCTGATAACTACTGTGAGTGTGTGATTCTCTACGCTGTTCTACGTTGCTGCTGACGAATCATAGTAACAGTTGAGCAGCAACAATCACTCAGCAGTTGCAGTCTCGCCATGAGTCAATGGGACGGTATGCACCACTTACCACGTCTACAATGCTTCTGCGGTTGTCTCACACGCACAACCACGCACGCACGGCACAACAGACACCACAACATGCACGCCATGCACACAATGGCAACTCTTGCCGTAAGTCAGGTAGGACGGCTTAGGCTTTGTACCGTCGCAAATCTGCGGTGATGGTTGTTGGGGTATTTGCCCCTTCCCCGTTTGAATGAATTGTTTCGATTGTGAGAACACAACCAGAAATCGAACAACGAAAAACGTGTAACTTTTGCTGGATGCCACTACAACCGTAAGTCATACTTGAGAAAACGTGGTACTTCTATATGAAAGTTACACAACAGGATTCATACCATGAAACGTGGCACAACCTATCCGGCTGAGATACTGACAACCGATGAGATTCGCCAATTGCTCGCATGTTGCACAAGCGGCTCACTTGGCTTACGCAACAAGGCATTGATTATGGTGCTGTGGCGTTGTGGATTGCGTATCAGCGAACTACTCGACTTGAGGGCGTGCGACATTACCCCTGAGAGTGTCCGCGTCCTACATGGCAAGGGAGACAAGGCCAGAACCGTTGGTGTCGATTCTGAAACGGCTGCGGTGGTTGGACAGTGGTTGGAACGTAGGCGGTCGCTTGGACTGTCAGGACGCCAGCCGTTGTTCTGCAATCTCAAAGGCGAACCATTGCATACGAACGCGGTACGAGAGTTGTTAAAGCGTCTTGCAGCTAAAGCGGGAGTCGCCAAGCGGGTACATCCTCACGGCTTTCGTCACACGTTCGCAGCCCACGCCGCCAAACAGTTGCCCATTCATTACGTGCAACAAGCACTAGGGCATAGTTCGTTGGAAGTCACCAGCCGCTACGTGAACCACCTTGGTAGTGAGGCTGTGGTTGCCGTCGCTGGTCTTAGTTGGGAGTAGTCCCCAACCTCAGCAGATTCATAAGCCCCAGCAATGGGGCTTTTTTGTGCCCGGAGTCCGGCTCCAGGGTAGTGGTTCTACTGGGCTATTGGTGTACATAGGTACACATATGTAGGGTGGTGCCGATTATCCGAGGTTTTCAAATTGCATAACCTGGACCGGTTGTAACGACAGTAGAGCGTCTGTGAGGCTCATACAGGCGATTGTGAGGGACTATCGAGGGAACCTATCTCTTTTGACAGCAACGCTTTAGGTGCCGTCCTAGACCCCTCAGAGCCATTAGGGAGAGATACCAGAACGTGCCCTGAAAGCTCCCTTGCGATTCCAGAAACCACTATTTTTACAGGGTCTGTGGTTTTCGAGTTCTCCCCGATCTGGAGCCGAGTTCTCCCGGTTGTAGGTGGTTTGTGACAAGTCGGCAGTGCGGCCAGCAATAAGGCTGGTCGGATGATGCAAAATTGCAACCACAAAACACCTGCCAACACCCCAGAATAGGGAAGTTGGAGGGAGAATTCTGGGGAGCCCTAATATAAGGAATATACTTATTTTTTCGACTAAAATGAATAAGTAGGGGGTAAAAGGGAGTAGGGAGTTAGTCCAAGTGAAAAAGTAAAACGGTATTAAAACAGGTGGTTTGTGGCACAAAACACCTGTAAATGAAGAAAGATATAGTAAGTAGTTTGGCGACCTCCCCACTCCCGCCGCACAGATATTCTGGGGAACTTAGATAAAATGGGTTGACAAAGTTGTCTCGGTGTGGTATACTGCGATCTGGTGGGAGATATATCCCGATTTTTTAGGATTTTCTCATTTGCTGGCACCACATTTGCTTACTTGTGGGTTTATAGCTAATAGGCACGGGCACGCCTTTAAGTGCCGCCTGCCAATCGTGGCAGATTCTCTGAACTGACGCACTCTAGTTGTCTGACTTGACCAGTTCTTTAGGTCATGTCGCCCATCGCTTCGCCCATCGGGGGCGTTGCTGTCTTATCGCCGGATTACTGGAGTCGCCACCCATGTTAAATCAACTCATTGCCGAATTGCTGGACCGTGTTTCATCCCAATTCGACGAATCAAAACCGCCCACCACGCTAGAGCCATTTACACCACCAGAACGCTACCTGCTTTGCGTCCCCGTTTTGAAGTCCGCACTAACAAAACGCACGTTCGCATACCGCACCACGACCGGCAAGCAAGTTATTAGCACTCTGCCCAAGCCGAACGGCAACACAATACAGGTCGAATTCTATCAAGCTGAAAAAGAAGCGTTCATGCTTGCCGAATTGTGGGAACTGGTGACTGAGCCAACGGACAAGCTCAAGACGGCTACCAACTGGCAAGCATACGTGTTTCTGGCACTCATGCGGAATTACAGCAAGCACCTCAACTACCTCAAGCACGGTAGGGAGAACGAGCCACAACACGAAGTAGAGCCGGTCAACTGGCGTGGTGAGCCTAACGATGAGGACGACTGGCGACCCGGCGATATGATCGCCCCATCTATTGAAAGAGACGATATGCGACAACACGAATTGGAATTGCTACGTGACGAAATCGACATACTGATTACATCGGCGAAGCAAAACCGCGAATACTCGGAACAACTTGAATCCATGCTTGGACGATTTAGAGATTTAATCGAGGCGATGGACCTGGACCCTGCCACGATTCGATTAGAGATTCAACGTGAGCGACGAAACTTGAGAGATAACGAATCACGCAAGCGGCGTTTGGCGACTCCGGCGTGACCCTCAGCCGATGGGGCGATTCTGTTCCCGTCCCATCGGCTCTTTTCAATCCAGGAACAGATAAGGAACAGATTATGAATACTGTAACTTTTACCCGCCCCAGACTAGAACCGGATTCTGGAATCTGCGAATTGCCTTTGCCTAATGGTGAGGCTGCAATTCTCAATAAATCGGACTATCTGTGGGCACGACAATTCAATTGTCTACTATTGCTCGGTTATGTCGTCGCTGTGACTGACATTGGCGAGCGATTTTCGTTGCACCGTTTTCTAGCTGGTGCTGGCGACGGCGAGAGAGTCAGATTTCGCAACGGAAATCAACTCGATTTACGTCGTCGAAATCTCGAAATTGTAGAACCGAATCCGGTAACGAATCCGCCCAAGTTTATCCCCGATTCTGGCACTGCCAGAATTAGGACCAATGACGGCAGAACATTTCTAGTTGACTATTGCTACTACGATTGGGCAAGCCAGTGGGCATGGTCTTGGGATGGCTCTAACGTCCATTGTGGGTCTACTCGATTGCACCGTCTGGTATCTGGTGCCGACGCTGGACAGCGGGTGACATTTATCAATGGCGACAAACTCGATTGCCGACGTGAGAATCTGAAAATCAATATCACAAGTGGGATTCGTGGTGTTGGCTGGTATCGTCCTAAGTGTAAGTGGCAGGCGATGCTCTACCTGGACGGCAAGAATCATCATGCAGGATTCTATGATTGTCCCCTGGAGGCAGCAGCCGCATACGATGCACTAGCTCGCAGGTTGTTGGGCGATGCTGCCATTATCAACGGACTAACTGAGTTGACACCAGAGCAGATTGAGAGGTTAGAGCTATGCAAAGCATAAACTGCGACGTTTGCGAGTTGGAATTGCCGACCGGGAAAATCGTATTGCTAGACGAATACGATTATGAGCGGTGGTGGCGATTCAAGTGGCGTATGCACTCTGACGGTCTGGTAGGTCGTTACAAGAATGGCCAGAAAGTCAAGCTGCATCGTGAGATTATGGAAGTGCCGCCCGGTACTCACGTCAAATTCAAG
Source organism: Pirellulales bacterium (assembly GCA_028279215.1). Taxonomy (GTDB): domain Bacteria; phylum Planctomycetota; class Planctomycetia; order Pirellulales; family Lacipirellulaceae; genus Aeoliella. The sequence goes on along the minus strand of JANQOF010000064.1, from coordinate 74,698 downwards.
AATGACAACCCACTAGATTGCAAGCGATGCAATCTAGTGGTTGTCGGTTTCAAGCCAATTCCGGGCACTCCCGTTATGCCCGTTGGCGATGGTCGATCAATCGTTTTTGATGCTGACGACTACGATAAAGTCAATCAATATCGCTGGCGTATGTTGCGTGGCATTCCAGTAGCGACCATCGACGGCAAGACTACTCCGCTGGCACGCTTTCTTATCAATGCCCCCAAAGGCAGCAGAATCACGTATGCCGATGGCGACAAATTTAATTGTCAGAAAGAGAATCTGAGTTGCGATGATTGAGCCGCTACCGTGGGTGCTTGAATGGCTTGAGAAAACCAACAGCAAGCTACCCCCACCATTGCACTACCACGCTGCCGACGTTGTAAATCTGGTAGCCGAGGAACACGACCTGGACCCTGCCGAAGCACAAGAAGCTGTATTCGGCCCCATGCCTCACAAGGGCCGAGACTGGAAAGAGTATGCCGAGTATCTTAAATCTCTCAAAATGCGTATGCCTCTAATCGTGTTGCTGGTCACTGGTCAATTTAGCGTGCATGAATCTGTAGTTCGTACGTTTCTCGACGATTCTGGCAAGTATGCGGAGTCACAAAAGCGTGCTGACCGTGCGTATTGGGAACGAGTCCAGCAGGACGCCGAAAAGCACGAAGCACGTAAGGCGGCTATGCGTGCATATTACTACGCCAATCGTGACCATATTCGCCAGCAGCAGAACGAGTACAAGCGACAACGCAAAAACTCATCTTAGCACTTGCTTCCGTACCCAGCGTGGCCGTGGGTATTCGCGTTGCCCATGTTCACCAGTAGCAAGGGTGGCTGGCATGATGCCGGCCACACAATCCAACGCTGCGACCCATAACGCAGAGCCAGCGGCACCGGGCGTCCCTGTAGAGCGTCCGTTGCGTGGCTGGCACTCTTTTCATCTAACAATAGGAGCCATAATGGGCATTTATTCTGATTTAATTACTGAGCATATCGGCGTTGACACTCCCGCACTTGGCAGAGTCTCACGGCACCAACTGGAGCAAGTGCCGCTTGACCCGCAGGTTGACGCTGCTTACGCCGCTCAATCCGAAGTCTCTCGCATTGCTCAACACTCTGGCTCGCCATCGTCAGGTAATTACACCCTGACTGTGGAAGTACCACGTTTGGGCATTGCCTACACAACCGCCAGCATCGCACACAATGCCACGGATGCGACTATCGAAACCGCATTAGATGCTGCTTCGCCCGCTGGTGTTGGCGACGGTGATATTGCCGTGACTCAACAGAACGCTGCTGGTCTGTCAGACGGCTACTGCGATTTTACTTGCTCTGGCAATCTCGCCAGCACGTCGGTAATTGTGACTGCCAGCAACGTAGACCTAAATCAAGGCGACGTTGGTGCCGCAACTCGCACTACACCAGGGCAGACAAACCGCAAAGCAGCACAAGCATTGTGGGCACTGAGGGCTGTTGCTGGTGACTTGCACAACTCTGGTGAGCCAGTCAACACACTATCAAGACCTGCAAGTGTTGGACAATCTCGCCCGCGTGCTGGTCTGATTGAAGACTTGGCACAGATTGCAGCAAGTGAGGACGGCAGCGATTCAATCCTAGTCGCTGTGCGTTCGCTGTATCCAACTAACTAAGTCAAAGCTGCGGGATCGGCACCGTAGAAGGATGCACTGTGTAGGTGCGTCCTTCCGGGGTGGGTTTTGGAAAATGTGCCTGCCCTGGCTTTTTACACGCTGCGATTGGTAGTCGTAGAGCGGACAGCATCGTGCGTTTTACAGAGGCGTTCTGTGCGTGGTCCGTACTATTACAACTAGGAGAAGCAATGACAAAAGATTTGCAACAGCAGTATGACGAAAAGTATCAGCAAGCAGTTTCAGAAAGAGATTTCCGAAAGCGTGAGACTTTGTTTCTTGAATGTGAGCGGCTTCGCAAGCAACTTTCAACACCAGAACAGCAAGAAAAGTAATCACGTTTTCATTACCAAAATGACGCCCCATTCTGGGCACCAACTTAACACCCTTTGGAGGTAACAACATGATTGGAATTCACGCAAATTATTTGACCGTCTACGGCTCTGACCGCAAGTTCTACTTCGATCCGAAAGACGGAGATTCGCAGGCGGAAGCAAAAGAAAAAGCCAATGCACACGCTAAGGCTCGCAAAGCGGCACTGGAAAGCAAACTAGGTCGCACGTTATCGAACGCTGACGTAATTGATTACTACACCCGCAAAATGATTGAGAAGAATGCCGGGCGTACCCTGCCTGATTCGGAAGTTGTGGGCGGCTTGAAATATCGTGAGGACCGCACGCCGTTCCAAGTGGACAACGACAACAACTTTTCGCCGGTCAAAAAACCAGCCGGTCGATACGACAAAATGAAGGCCGACATTCTACAGAAAATGGAAGACAAACGAGTTGCGGCAATGTCGTCACTTGAACGGCAGTTGTACGACCTAGAGAGACTGGAGCAACAGGACGCGGAGCAGATTGCCGAAGCCAACGCCCGTGAGGCTCACCTAAGGAACCCGCGAGTCAAAGCAGCACTCAAGGAATTGAATAACTTGCTGGAATCAATGGACGATTCCCGCACGGCTAGCGAAGTTGCCAGAGTGCGTAATGCAATCATCCAATGGGAGTGCCACGACGGCTGCACTGACACAGCCGAGACTATGTTGCGTGCTGCTCTGGACCACGAAGACGCAAGGGAACGCGAAATCAATCAAGCGAAGTTAGACCAGATTGCTGCCATCGAGAAAACGCTTGCTGTCCCCCGTGACGAACCACAGAAACTCAACTTTGCTCGCACTGGGGACTTGCTGGAAGACGGGCACGCACTTTTCCAAGCAATTTTTGACGCTGATTTGCCGTTCGACCAACTCGACAAGGTACATGCGGCAAACGAAGTATTCCGCGAATCTGGCGATTCGTCTGCAATCGAAAAGTTGCTTGACACCTACGCTGTTCCCGACGGTCAAGTATTAGCAGAGTAATTGGCAAGGTGCTTTTGGTCGAAAGACGATCCTTGCTAGCCGGGCTAGAGCCGCCACCGCATGGGTACATATATGACTTGCGGTGGCTGGCTCGCCCAATGAACAGAGAGACAGACATACCCCAACCTCCAGGGGTGCTTACCCCGTCCCGGTTGCGTACTGGGGCGGGGCTTTTCGTCCACCGCAGGTAGGGTGCCCCACACCCTAAAAGCCACGTCCTGAAAATCAGGGCGTGGCTATTCTTATTTACCGACGCACAAGCCGGGGCATACTCTCGGCTACTGACCGCAGGTTACGCATAGCCGATTCACGGTCTGCGAGTATCTCAGACGTTTCATTGTCCGCCCAACGCTGCCAGTAATAGCCGCCATCATCGGGCGAGTACACTAAATCGAAATCAAAGCCGTTGCATATTCGGTGTTCTGGCATCATGGTTGCTAACTCCAGATTGACTTGCGATTATTGACGCTGTTATCGAGTAGCCAGAACGCATCGGACCAACTAATGCCGTTCTGGTCGGCAACGTCGATTGCCTCGACCATGCGTTCCACAAATAGGCCCAGAATCAGACCGAACGCGATTACAAAGAATGCGACCATAAGAAGTGTCCCCCTAGAAGAAAAGTGACCACAACCCCACAACCGCTACCGGGTTCTGAGGGAGTCTGAGGGACGCCGAGTGTGGCAAAAACCACTGTTTTTACAGTGTTTTCCGAGCAACTTCTGACTTATGATTCCGCTGCTCTAACCAACTGAGCTACTCCGCCGTAGCGAGTTCAATTTAGACATTCTCCCAAATAGCGACAAGGCACGGACTTCGCATTGGGGATGCCCGAACATGGAGACCGCCGCCAGGTGCCTAGGGTTCGACCTGCGGCGTCATTTCGAGGGACCCTCGGGCCGCTCGTCGGATGGCACTAAGGCAACCAATTTGTCGCCCGATTTTGGTTCGTAGGTGTTGTTGGCCGCCATGACTGTCAGCTTGCCTTTCTCGGGGACCACGAACATCACCACCGCGTCGGCTCCGTACGCATCGCGGAATTGTTTCATCGTGTAGTCCTCGCTCAGCGTGGTCTTCTTGGTTCGGTAGCCGCGCTGATAGCGGCGGTGGAGTTCGTCTTCGGTCAAGTCAGCGGAAAACAGAATACGACCGCGGAGGTGCTTGGGCACGCTTTGGTGCCTTTCGCTCGCACGCTCATGAGGCGCAATTTGGTAAACGTTGGCGCTGCCCAACCGCTCGGCGAATTCGCTCGCCGCCAGGGTGTTCACTTCGTCGTTGGGCGTCATGGCCAATAGTCGACCAATTCCTCCTAGGTCTGTTTCCTGGTGAACAAACTCGCTGCCGATGCTGGCGTAGCAGACCGGCAGTCCGTTCATCCGCGCCGAGGCAATGTTCTCTGGGTTCGTGTCGACGAGCAATGTCACGAACCCTTCGTTATGCAATGCCAAGGCGATTTCGCGAACCAGTGGCGATCCACCAGCGAATAGCACGCCTTGCGGATCCTGTCGCGACAAACCCAGCCACTTGGCAATTCGGCTAAGCGATAGCCCGTAAATCGCAACCGTGCCGACCACGACTAAGAACGTGACTAGCACCAGCTTCTGAGCTTCGGCTTCGCGGTCGGGATGCAATTCGGCGATGCCGATGGCGAATACCGTCGCGACTGACGCAGCGACGATTCCACGCGGATGAATCCAGGCGAGGAACAACCGCTGCGAACGATTGAGCTGCCGGCCAATGGTGGAAACAAACACTGCAATAGGGCGTACGATGAACACGAGTGCCAACACAAAAGCAATTCCACCCCAGCCAACATCTTTGATTTCTTCGATGGTCGGCTGAATGCGCGACGCCAACACAATGAATAGCACCGATATCAGAAGCACACGAAGATTCTCTTTGAACTCGATGACATGCTTGATCGCCACGTCGTGCTGGTTCGCGAGAAATACGCCGAGCACGGTAACCGACACGAGGCCCGACTCGGCTTGCAGCCAGTCGGAAATGGTATACACCACCAGCACTAGGGCGAGCACCACCGGATTCTGCAAGTAGTCGGGCACCAAGTACCGTCGAATCAGTTCGCGAACCACCCACCCGCTGGCCAGGCCCAGCCCTAAGCCGATGACTAGCGTTTTGGCGATCGAAAGCAGCATGCCGCCCGCCATGGCGTTGGTACCAGGATGGGCGACTGCCTCGTAAACCAGTGCCGCAAGCACTGCGCCGATGGGGTCGTTCACAATGCCTTCCCACTTGGCAATGGAGCCGAGTTTTCGCTCGGGTCGCACTTGGCGAAGTAGTGGCAAGATGACGGTTGGCCCGCTTACGCTAAGCAGCGCTCCAAGCAGCACGGCCATCGACCAGGAGAAACCGGCGAGGTAGTGCGCAGCAACCGACGATAGCACGGCCGTGGTCAACAGGCCGACCGACACAAGGCGAACGACCACGCCACTGGTATCACGAATCTCCCGAAAGCGAAGCGTAAGTCCGCCCTCGAACAGAATGACTCCAACGGCCAACCCCACCATAGGGAACAAGATGGAATGCCCTGATGGCCCGTCGCCCAGGTAATCTTCGGGTGGCCCAACCAGGTAACCAAGGCTGAATCCAAAGAACAACAGCAGAACGATTGCCGGCAGCCGAAGCCTCCAAGCAAGCCATTGGGCGACGCTTCCAATCGCCAATACGGCCGCCAGGTATACAGAGGTATCGAGTGTGATTGGCAGGTCGATGTCAAACATGTTTCGGTGGCTGCGAGGCGGACCATCGATAGCCGGCAGGCGGATGGTTCGCCCGTACTTGCGGCGTCCCCAGTTTAGGCCGGGCGAAGCAGCAAGGCGAGGCTGACCGGTGAAACCCGGGATTAGCGCACGTTTTCCGCGGAGCGAACCGATACCTCTTCAAGCAGGCGGGGTTTGTTAACTCGTGTCACGGGCAGCTCGAGTTCCCAATCGCATCCACTTATGCCTTCGCGCCCCAGAACGATGCTCCTCATCAATCGGGCGCGTTGTTGAAGCACACATTATGGAGAATTCCAAGTCATGAGACGATTGATCCTATTCCTCACACCGTTGGCCATGATGCTGGCAGGTCCAGTGATGGCTGATGGCGAACGAGGCGAACGCCGCGGGCCACGCGACCCGGAGCGCATGAACAAACTGATAGAGAGATTCGACGAAGACGGCGACGGAGAACTAAGCCGCGAAGAACGACAAGCCGCGCGGCGAGCACGCGCCGAACGTGGTCGCGAAGCTGGAGGCGACGGCGAAAAGCCGCGACGTGGCGAGGGGCGCCGCGCCGCGCAGCTCGGTCCGCGCCGCGGTGGTCCACCGGAAGGGTTCGAACGCGGTCGTCGTGGGCCTCGGGACGGTGCCGACGATCCTCCGCGCCGCCGTGGGCCGCGCGCCGATGGAGACCAAGGTCCGCCGCGCAGCGGACCAAAGGAAGGCGCCGACCGAGGGCCTCGGCGCGGTGGCCCTCGCGATGAGCGCGCCCGAGGACCTGGACGTGGCGGTCGCCCCGGATCACCTGATCCGGCAGCGATGTTCGATCGCATGGATCGTGATGGTGATGGCCAGGTGAGCAGGCGCGAATTCATGGCGGCTGCCGAGCGCATGCGACGCATGGGGCCCGGTAGACCAGGTTCTCGCGGACCGCGTCCCGGAGCTGAAGATGGCGATCGTCCAGGCCCACCACGGGGCGAGGCCGGCCGCGGCGGTCGCTCGCGCCCCGACTTCGACGGTGAACAACCCCGACCGCGACGCGGCGAGCGAGGTTTCGGGCGTCCGCGTCCCGAAGTCGATGAAGAGTAGTAGCAAATCGCAAAGAGTGTTCCGCTCAGAATGCACCCGAGGCCTGGCAGATGCCGGCCTCGGGTGTTTCTTTGTGCCACAGGCAACTGATGATCACTAAGTGGCAAACATACTCCGATAGGCGGGGACGTGTCGGATGTACTGATTATCGGGCAGCAACGCTAGAGCGTGCTTCGGCCAGCTGTAGCAATGTTGGCGCCAACGAGTCAAATCTGGCAAGGCGGTCGAAGCAGGCGAATCTGCATGATTCGTCGAGGCAGGCCAACGTAGCCAGGTGCAGACGCAGTCAGCGGGCGCGCTACAGATTGGCGAAGGGCGTTCTAGTTTGCCGCATCTACGGCGAGCAAATATAATGGCCGTTAGAAGTTGCGACGCAGGGTGCCACTGCTGGCATGCCCAGCAGTGCAGTGCATCGCACGGGTGGACAAGTCGCTCGTGGCACCCGTTGGGTACTTGAAGCAGCTTCTAGTTTCCGGCGTTCTCACCAGTTGTTTTTCCGCACACGGTCGATTCATTATGCTCCGATTGCTTTGCCAGTTCCTGCTTGTTGCGGTGATTTGTGTCGGTAAGGTCGACGCTTTGGCCGCGCAGTCGGTGCGTTCCGAGCCGCGCGTGTTTGCCCGTGGCGTGCTCACGACCATCGAGCCGGAAATACTGCCGGAGGAAACGTTCAGCCGCCAGCCGATGATCGAGATCACCTCGAACAAGAATCTGGCGTGGGACCCCAATACGCTGCCCCAAACGCGCACGCTTTACAACAAGGCGCAACAAGTCAACTTCAGCAACGAGGTGTGGGGACTCGAGTTCGCGTTCAAGCCATTGCGAATGGTGACGGTCGATTTGCCGCAGCCCGATGGAACGGTGGACCGTAAGCTGCTGTGGTACATGGTTTACAACGTGCGGAATACCGGCGAGCGACTTCGCCCCGTGGAAGATGAGGAAGGTGAGTTCACCGCTGCTGCGGCCGACCCACAGCCAGTCACGTTTCACCCGCACTTCGTGCTCGAAGGCCAAGACCTCGACGTCAACGGCGACAAGATCTACAAGGCTTATCTCGATCGCGTTTTGCCTGCGGCCGTGGAAGCTATTCGACAACGCGAGACGCCAGGCAGGGTATTGCTCGACAGTTCGCAAATGGCCGCCAAGCCCATCCCAGTGAGCACCGAGGGTGAAGACAACAACGTTTGGGGCGTAGCGATTTGGGAAGACATTGACCCAGAGATGGATTACCTATCGATCTACGTCGCGGGCCTGACCAACGCCCATGTGTGGGCCGACACGCCTGGCGCATTTCGCCCAGGCGACCCCGCCGGCAAAGGTCGTCGTATTGCCACCAAGACGCTACAGCTCAACTTCTGGCGTCCCGGCGACGAGTTCCTCGAAAACGAGAGCGAAATCCGTTACGGGGTGCCGGCCGGTAAAGCCTCGCTTTACGATGTCGAGGAGGGGGTTCCGTATCAGTGGACCTTCAGGTAGGATTTTTAGGCTCGGAGGGTTGCCAGATTGGCACCTCTCTTCGTAGGTTCCCGATCGATATTCGAGCCCCCAATGCGTAGAGGCCCACGATGGCACACAAGAAAGGTCAAGGCTCCAGCCGCAATGGTCGCGATTCGAACGCCCAACGGCGTGGCGTAAAGCGGTTTGGCGGCCAAGAAGTGACGCCTGGCAGCATCATCGTGCGGCAGCTCGGCAATAAGTACCACCCAGGCACCGGCGTTGGTCAGGGTAAGGATTACACGCTTTTCGCGCTGGTCGAAGGCCGCGTGATGTTCGACCAAAAGGGTCGCCGGGTGAACGTTGTGCCTTCTGCCTAAAGGTTTACCCTCCTTTTAGGAGGGTCGAGCTGTAGGCTCGGGGAGGTTGACGAGTCGTGTGCCCTCCCCGGACGCGACAGCGTCCGACCCTCCCGCAAGCGGGAGGGTGAAAAACATATTGCACCAAGGGACGCCAGGCGCGTCCCTTTGTTTTTGCGCCCAGTTGCTACTCAGGCCAACGTTCCATGTTCGTCGATCGCGTTGAAGTCGAACTCCAAGCCGGCAAGGGAGGCGACGGGTGCGCTAGCTTCCGCCGCGAGAAGTTCATTCCCCGCGGCGGTCCCGATGGCGGCGACGGCGGCAACGGTGGCAGTGTGGTGGTGATTGCCGAAGCAGGCGTCGACAGCCTGGCGGCGCTTGCTCATCGGAAACACTGGCGAGCCAAGAATGGAGTGCCCGGCAGCGGCAGCAATCGCCACGGCGCGAATGCCGACGACTTGGTGATCCGCGTCCCACCCGGCACGCTGGTCCGCGACGTCCAGCACGATTTGGTGCTGCGAGATTTAGCAGCCGCCGGCGACCAGGTTGTCGCGGCCCGTGGCGGCAAAGGGGGCAAGGGCAACGCACGATTCAAGAGTTCGACAAATCAGGCGCCGCGTGAGTTCACCCCAGGCGACGAAGGTGAACACCGCCACGTGGTGTTTGAACTGAAGCTGATCGCCGACGTCGGCTTACTAGGCAAGCCAAACGCAGGCAAGAGCACGCTGCTCAGTCGCGTGTCGCGCGCCCGCCCAGAAATCGCAAACTATCCGTTCACCACCAAGAAGCCCAACCTGGGCATCGTGCAAGTCGACCTCGATACCGAGTTCGTGATGGCCGACATCCCGGGTTTGATCGAGGGTGCCCACTTTGGCGCCGGCTTGGGGCTGGAGTTTCTGCGGCATGTCGAGCGCACCCGCGTGCTGGTGCATTTGGTCGAGCCAATGCCGATGGATCAAACCGACCCGGTGGCAAACTACCACGCCATCCGCAGCGAAATAGCCGAATACTCCGCCGACCTCGCCACCCGGCCAGAAATCATCGCCGTGTCAAAGTCGGAGCTACCTGGAGCAGACAAAGTCGCCGCCCAGTTGGCCAAAGAAACCGGTAACGAAGTGTATCAGTTCTCGTCGGTCACTGGCGCAGGGCTGAAGCAACTGTTGGGGAGAACTTATGAGCTGTTAGGGGAAGTGGGGAGTGATTGAGCGGCCGGACGGCCTCTTGCAGCGTAGCTGGGGCATTGCCCCTAGCGTAAGATCAGTAAGTAACTATCCCAAAACCAAGGTTTGGCATGCTGGCCGCTTGAGCCATACGATAGAACCGTGATCAACAGCTACTGGTGTCGAGCAGCGCTTCTGCTGACGATGCCTTGACGCCCGATAATGAGGTCGTCGTTGTCAGATAGAATAAGGCGATAAGTTTTGTCGAATCTGTCCTGGGAAATTGTAGTAATAGCCAGCGGTCCGCCCAAGGTTGCCAGTGACTCAGCGTCGGTTAATTTGCCTGCCGCCGTCCAACCTCCGCCTTCTGCTAGTAGCTCCTGGTCTTGAGTAGTGACGATCGTTCGCAAGCCTGCTGTAATGAAAACTAGGTTCTCTTGCGGTTGGATATCGACGCCAACGACCTGAAGGAAGGACAGCTTCTCAGTCTGGCTGTCGCGGGCAAGCACTCGATCGCCAACGCTCACGGTTTCAATCGGTTCCAAACCCGACTGGGTCCAAACTTCGACACCCGCGGCAAAGTAATCCTTGGGCCACGCATGCTTGCGCCACCAACGCCACCACAGATGGGGCTGGATGTCCGACTTTTCTTGGCCTTCACCAACAGCGAAACTCGGATGGACATCAACGCCGGTGAGTTGTCGAAGAGCTTCGTCGATCCATTGGTTGAGTTCTGTGGACCGAGAATTCGCTTGTATGATTTTATCCTTGAGCATGGCGATGCTACGTTGCAGCTTCGACGAGCCTGCTATGCCAGTCCCTCGCGGACTCGTACTGGTAAGAAAGCCAGTGTATTCGTAGGGGTGTCTTGGGTCGGGACTCTCGGCTTGGAGAGTATAATTGTAGGTGTTCTGGTCTGGGAGCGGTTTCCGCATGTGGTGCTCGCGAACCTCTACGGCAGGATTTCCACCGAAAGATTGCCATGTGCTCACCAAACCAGAGCCGACGCTTGCTTGGCTATCGAGCAAACGGGGAGCATCAATGAAAGCAGTAAGGGGGCTTGATGCTCTAATTCGCGTTAAGGAAACACCGCCTCGTTTCACCGTGACGTGCTCACTAACTTCTATCGGCGCAGCGAGCGACATCATTAGTGGCGTAAGGTAGCTATCGCTTTGGTGGTACTTCAGTTCGTGAACTGCGCGACGACGCACCTTTTGTGACTCGGAATGGATCGCTAAACGGACCAATGCGTCGACGCCTTGCTGCTCCGCAACGCCTGCCATCATCTCCACGAGTAGCAAGCCTAAATCCGCATCGCCACCGGAAAACACCTCCTCGATGACCGACAGGGCGTGCGGATCATCAATTGCTTGCATTTCACGAAGTGCGGCTGAACGATCTTGGTCGTTCCCTCGTTCGATTGCCCGCTTGATGCGTTTGAGCTTCGGCCTCCACGCTCTTTCGCTCCGCTTAGCGAGTTTCGCCTGCTGGATCTCTTCGGGGGAAAGCAGCATGCCTTGGTATTCTCGCTGTCCCAGCCCACGGACTGCTTCTGGGTGCCCAGGCCGCATGTCGAGAAGAATGCGCCAGTGCGAACGCTCTTCATCGGCAAGGCGATTCCTCCGGCACCACAGCGCTAGTTGATGTTGGCCCTGGACCGACCCGCCGTGGGCTTCGCGGAGTTCTTGATAGGCGATAAGACGAGAGTCTGACGCTGTGCTGTGAATCGCCTCGGCAAGCGAGACTTCTTCGCCTCCAAGCTCAACTGACACATTGACTGCGAATTCCGGAAGCAACACCGGATTCTCGATTGGCTGGGCGGAGAAGGCGACTCTCCCCCACGGTCCTAAGGCAGCTAGAAGTAACGAAGCGCCCATCCTGCACGATAGCCGCATTGCAGATGACCTAGCCGGAGATTTCTCCGTCAGTACAAATTGAGTAGCCATCGAAATCGCTCGGAAGAAGACAGAAGATAGGTTGAGCGACGTTCGTTAAGTGTAGCCGTCTTTATTCCCGCCTGCAACGCGACTGAGCCACTTCAACAAGGAGGTGCGAGATGGCTGCGAGAACTGAAGTGCTGGATACAATTTGGGAGGCGGCTACTGAGTCGTGGGAGTTTGTTGAGTTAACGGAATCGCGAACATCTACCCTGAAAGGGTTGAACACGGTACGCAACTCTTTCAGGGTAGGTGTCTTACGCGGAGCATACCCAGAGTGCATGGCTTCGCCACGACCCTGTAGTACGATGTGTATCGCCTTCGGCGTAGGTCGGTCAGTGTGAAACGCCAGGCACCTGTAGGCCAGGCCGGCCAAAATTCGTTGTAGAAAGCGACGCTCAGTTTGATCTAATGGGACTGCCGTACGATGTAGCGGCGGGTGTTTGACAACTTGGGAATCGCAGTAGCTACTGTTGGGGTCCCTCTGAGACCGATTACCGAAAGGTCCAACGATCGGGCTCGGAGACCGCTCCCAAAGATGGTCGTGACTGGCTAGTTTTTTCACACTCGTGAAAAAACGAAGCTCGCTTTACGGCGAACTGGTTTGCTGTAAACCATTGCCTGTCTTCGTTTTGTGCAATCCGCCCGCGACGTAAGGTTTTTGCACAATGAATCGTTGTTGGGAGATATGGGAAAAAACCCATTGGTGCCCGTGACTAACAGCTCTCCTCGAGCACCTCGCGATAAACGGCGGCCACGCCGCGGGCCATTGCCACATCGGAGAATTGCTCGGCATGGCGCTGTTGAGCATAACTCGCCAACTGGACGTGGTCGATTTCGCGCGTGGCGAACTCTTCGATTGCATCGGCCAACTGGCTGACGCTGCCGGGTTCGACCAACAGCCCCGACTCGCGGTGCTCAATCGCTGTGCTCGCGCCTTCGACGTGCGAGGCGATGACTGGCACGCCGGCGGCCATTGCTTCGAGGAGCACCATCGGCAAACCCTCGCCGTGCAGGCTCGGAAGCACCATCGCGTCGAGCTGTGCAAGCTCCCTGTCCACCTCCGTAGTGAATCCGACCAGGTCGACATGCTGCAGAAGATCAAGTCGCAGGATCTCGTCGCGGATTCGTTGTTCGTACTCGGGCGTTTCGAATCCGCCAATGAGCCGCAAACGTACGTGGTTTCCGCGCGAAATGGCGTTGGCCATCGCTTCGAGCAGCACTTCGGTGCCCTTGCGAGAGCGAAACAGGGCGACCATGCCAAGCTGAAGTTCCTTGCCGATCGCTCGCGTGCGACGGGCGTGATCGCTGGACGGCACGCCGTTGGGGACGCACACGAGCCGGTTGGCATCGACGCCACGCGCTCTCATGTACGGCAACAGCGATGGTGATACCACAATCACCCGGGTAGCCGACCGCACGCTGAACCACTCGACCCATCCGTTCACACGGTCTTGCCACACCCGGGTCGAGTCGCGCGACACCGGGCTGTGAACGTGATAGATCCACGGCAGCCCCATCGACCGTGCGACGATTGCGGTCACAAGGGCGGATCGCGGCGTGTGAGCGTGGAGGATTTGGTAGTGGTGACGTTGCACCATTTGCTTGATCTGGCCGACTACATGGAAGTCGAGCCGACCTCGCATTTTCATCGGTTCGAGCCGGCAGGTGCTCTGGCGTACCTCACCGAATCGATTCGGCTTGAGGGCCGCGAAATCGGTGGGGAAGCCTTCGCCCGGCAGTCGCAGTGCCAAAAGATCCTGCACTCGCTCGGCACCAGAGAAGTGCTCGCCGTTGATCACGTGCAACGTCCGAACACGGACGGTTGGACGAATCGGCAGCAACACCGGAGTCTCGTTTATCGCGCTAGTCTCAGCGAGGATTGGCGTCGGATCGCCAGGCTGCGGAAATAGGTTGATCGTTGGTGGCGGGCCAGACATGCGTCGTCACTAGCGCGGGCGAAAAGCGGAACGGGAGCGGTGGTTCTCAAGCCTACTCCGCTCGCGTCAAATCGTCGCCGCTGTGCGGTGTGCAGCCGTGAGCTGCCCAAGCTGTATGGCGGTCGATCCGGTACAATCGAAACAACCGGTTGCCTAATCCATTTCCTCGTTGTCGGTTCTTGTGCCATGCACGAATTCGTTGTCGTAAGCACCACGTCGGGCGATCACGCCGTTGCTGAACAGATTGCCGCCGACTTGGTCGACCGTCGCTTGGTTGCCTGCGCCCAGATATCAGGTCCGATGAAGAGCATCTACCGCTGGGAGGGAACCGTTGAGTTCACCGACGAGGTTCTGCTGCAGATGAAGACCTTGGTGGGCAACGTTACGACCGTGAAGGAGGCAATCGCCCAACTGCATCCTTACGATGTGCCGGAATTGATCGTTGTGCCGATTGTCGACGGCAGTGCGTCGTACCTCGACTGGCTACGCAAGGCGACGCAGCCGGAGTAGGCTTCCGACGACCTACTGGGCGAGGATCGAGGTGACGGTCGCGAAGCCTTGCCCCCAAATGACCTCGAGCGGAACCGCCGAATAGAGGCCGCGGGTAAAGACTTGCTCGACGACTTCGTCGGCCATTTGGATCGGGTTCTTGGGAATTAGCACAATGTCGGAGTCGTTCAACCAGATCTCGTCGGCGGGAACGGGACGCCGCGCATAGAGCGCGCCGCGTACGTCGACCATGGTAGCAAGCAGTCGCCAATCGTCGCCACGGCGGAACACAACCACCTGCCGCAAGTTGGCGCCCACCTGCCAGCCGCCGGCGAGCGCGATGGCTTGCATCACCGTGGTCGGGCCGGTGAGTTCGAACTGGCCGGGGGTCTCCACTTCGCCGAGCACGTAAACGAATCGCTGAGCCCGCTCCAATAGGTCGGGTGTCACGCGCACACCCGGAATCGTGGCGGCGTAGCGCGAGTCGATTTCCATTTTGGCTTCCGCCACGGTGAGCCCCTGAATGTAGACGCTGCCAATTCCAGGCAGGTTAATCCGCCCGGCGGGCGTGATGTTGACTTGGATTTGCTGGCCGCCGGCGATGGCGCCGCGAGCGTCGACCGTGTCGAGCAGGTCTCGCAAACGTGTGTCGACTTCCAGGGCCGTTACGGTGATCGCCGGCACTCGATAGTACTTGCGATAGCTCGTCTCAAGGTGTTCCCGAAGTGCGGGAATCGACAGTCCAGCAGCTCGAACCTGGCCCAACAGCGGAACGGTGATTGTGCCGTCGGGTTGAATGATTACCTGTCGGCTGAGGGCGTCGCTCGACGTGATTGCGTCGTTCGGGTTGGCCGCCGTGGGACCACCGCCGCCAGCGGTGAGCGACTCGACATAAATCACATCGCCCACTTGCAGCTCGTATGGGTGTCTTAGCACCTCGCGAGTCCGCAGATAGTACATGGCAAGCCGGTCGCCAACTCGCAAGCGATACTCGGGCACGTGCGGCAACCGGGCGTGTCCGACGTACTCGCCTTGGGCATAGGATTGCCAATTTCCGCATCCGCGCGAATCCCACCCGACCTCGCCGCAGCCTCGACCGGCGGCGCTATCCACCGACCAAATCGGGTAGGGGGCGGCTGGTCCCAACGCTTGGCAAAGCTGGATATCGGAGCTTACGACCGGCGCGATTGGGTTGGCTGCCGTTGGTGAGTCGCTTAGGGTGCTCCTTATTGCTTTCGGCTCCGCCAGTTCCAGGAACGCAGCTAAGAGGGCAGCGCCGACGACGACCACTGTGGTCAGCGCCGCCGAAAGTCGAGCTTGGGACTTACAATATCTCATGTGTGCGATTCACTTCGGTAGGTCCGGCTTACCACCACAACTTCCGCGGCTGCGGCGGTTGGGTTGGCTCGGTTGCTTGTTTCGGAATCGGCGGTGGTGCGACCTGCTGGACGCTTGCTGCTGTAGGTGCGGGGCGACTGGCCAACGCCGCTGGCGGGGCCTGGGTGCGGCGGGCAAACTGTTCAGGCGATACCCAGGCGATGCCCCGCTCGGCCGACATCTGCCCGCTCGATCTCTCGCGTTGCGCCAATGTTTGGGCCACGGATTCGTGCTGTTGTGCCAGTTGTATGTTGCCCAACTTGGAGTGTACGTAAGCCAGATTTCGATGCGTGGTGCTCGGCCCACCATTTCGTGCGGCTTGCTCAAGCAGCTGTCCGGCCAGAGCGTAACGCCCGCCCCGAGCTAGTAGCACACCCGCTTCGTTGGCTGCCAGGTGATTCCCACCGTGCGCGCCCAATGCACTGCGGTACATGGTTAAGCTCTTACGCTTCGCTTGCTGCAACTCATCGCGCTCAGCCAACTGCGCGTAGATCTTGCCCAGCCCAAACAGCATCATCGAACCCGCTTGCTCGCCCTGGACGGCGGCGGCCAGCTTCTGCTGTGCGTAGAGGTGATACATGGCGATGGCTTCGTGTGGCAACGTCCACTTATGTTCGGTCTCGTGCAGCATAGGTGTTTGGTGACCTGCTGCGAGCGAGCGAGAGCTGATCTCACGGTCGCTACCTGCGGCCACGAAGTCGTCTGCTTCGTCGAGCGCCCGCAAACCTGCGGCTAGCGAACGCACATGCCGACCGGTCATGTGGCTGGCGTCCTTTCCCTGCGCCAACTCGTGCAACAACTGTTCGAAACGCCCTCGGGCCGCGTGCAGCGCTCCGTGGCGAGCGAGTGTAAACGTCCCTTGAACGCGCGACTTGAGTTGCTCGCTCAGTTCCGCTTCGGCGGGGAAGAACGCGAGCACGTCATCGGGCGAGGTGCTCGCGGCCAACTCGGCGTCGTCGTCAAACTCTTCAACCGCAAAGACGCGACGCGGCTCGGGCGGGGTCGGTTCGACGTCGGTCGAAGGACTTGGCCCGTCGCACCTAGGAACTCGCAGCGGCGGGTCCGACAATCTCTGGCCAGGAATCGGAGGCAGCAGTTCCAGGACCGGAACCGACTGGGCGTGCCCTTGCAGTGACGGAAGGCGGGATATGGATGCCCGCTGACCCAAGTATTGCGCTTGTGCGACGAACTTCACGTCCATCGCTTCGGGCTCACTAGGATGGACATGCTCCGCGGCGTGTTGGCAGTCGCCCAAATGGTTGCAGCCGTTCACTAACGCCAACGTGCATAGTATGAGTGCCCGGCTCCGGAGTGTTCGCCGTGGTTCGAGCATGCGCATTCAATTGGCATAGGAGTGGATCGTCGGTCGCCAGCCGGACGTCCGTAGGCAACAGCGCGAACAGTCCGTATTGGTAGGAGTCGGCTAGCATTTCGCGTTCGAACCAGCAAAAGTGATACGATGCAACTACCCGGCCGTTGTAGCGAACGGCACCTTCGCTACAATCCAACCCTCGACGTCTGCAAGCGCGCTAGTGGCCCACAAACTTTGCGCAGATTCAATTGGTGGGTTAACTTGGAAACAGCCGGCGCTGGCGCTCACGGACCAACGGTTCGGCGTCGAAGCCTGCTTCGCGAAGCTGTTGGTCGAAGCCGGCGGGGCCGTGGGTGGTGTAGATCTTGCGGGGCGCGACCCTTCGTGCGGCTTCCAGCAATTCGTCGAAGTCGGCGTGATCGGATAGCGGTAGCGCCACATCGACGCCCAGCCGGTACTTCGCCGACCTATCGGCCGCCCAGCCGGTCACGGCGATCGATAACACGTCGCCCAAATTGGCGAGCCGAAAACCGCTGATCGCTTTCGGTAGTGTTATGACGACGTGGCCGTCGAGGGTGCCGCCGGCATGTGGCGCCCAGTCGCCCAGGTCGACGCCGCACTGCTCGTAAACGTTGCTCACTTCGGCGATCGTCGCGTGCTGCAACACTGGGTAACCAGCCCGCGCGAGTATGGCGGTAACTTCCTGCGACTTGCCAAGCGCGTACGCATGTACGACGGGGGTCTTGCCCTCTTTGAGCGCTCGATCGACGGTCTCGAGCAACTGCTCAATCACTTCGCTCCGAGGCGGCAATCGGTAACTTGGTGAGCCAAAGGTCGTTTCCATCACCAACACGTCTGCGGCCGGTAGCTCGGCCCGCTCGGCGGTGAGCGACTCGGCCAGTTTGAAGTCGCCGGTGTACAGCAGCGTTTCATCTCCGTCGTCGGCCAGTAACATGGCCGAGCCGAGACAATGACCGGCCGGGTGAGTCGTCAGCGCGATTCCACCCAACTCCACCTGCCTGCCGAATGGCATTTCGACCACTCGCAGCCGCGACCCCAATCGGTGCCGGTAGAGCGCCCCGGTGGCGGGCGTCGCGTAAGCCATTTCGTGCCGGGCCATGTGATCGGCGTGGGCGTGCGACACAAAACCTCGCGCCAGCCTTCTTCGCACGTCGACGCCCAACTTGGCCTGCGTAATCCAAAGCCCACCGTCGCAGTGAAACATTGCAACCCGTTGCCCACTATGCCCAGGAATCGACTCGCATGGTATGTTACCACAGCGGCTCACCCGCTACTCGCCACTTGCCACCTGCCAGTCACCCATGGGCCTTACCGAAATCATCATTCTGGCAATCGTGCAGGGGCTTACCGAGTTTCTGCCGGTCAGCTCGTCGGGTCATTTGGTGGTCGCCAATGCGGTGCTCGAGTCGCTTGGCCGCCCACCCACCGAAGACCTGGTGGAAGTGAACATCGTGCTCCATCTCGGTACGCTGCTGGCCGTGCTGGTGTACTACCGCCGCGAGATCGTTCGCATGCTCACTCGCCAGTGGAACGTGGCGGGGTACGTGATCGCCGGCACGATTCCGGCGGCAATCGTGGGCATCTTCATCAAGAAGGTGCTCAACGACTCGGTGAGCAGCACGATCCTCGACAATGTGTTGCTGGCCGGTTGCATGTTCCCGGTCACAGCGGCGGTGCTCGTCTACGCATCGCGTTACCGCGAAGGCGACAGCGACTATCCCCAGCTTTCGCTCGCCAAAGTGCTTGCGATTGGAGTCGCCCAGGCATTTGCGATTCTGCCAGGAATTTCTCGCAGCGGGTCGACGATTGCCGCCGGCATCGTCTGTGGACTCCGCCGCGAGGCAGCCGCCACGTTCGCATTCCTGTTGGCGATTCCTGCCATCGCCGGCGCGGGGGCACTCGAAGCGCTCGACATGCTCGATACAGGCACCAGCACACAGCCATTAGTGCTAATGGTTGGCTTCATGGTGTCGTTCGTCGTTGGTTGGGCGTCGCTAGTGGTGCTGATCCACGTTGTCCGCCACGGGCGGCTGTCAGTCTTTGCGTGGTACCTGGTGCCGCTCGGTATAATTGTCGTAGGTTGGCAGCTTTGGGGCATGTTCGCGACAGGCTCGGCTACGAGTTAGCCGCACGCCGTTGTCTTCTTCCATGTACTTTGCTTATGTTCACCATTCTCGACAGGATTGTCGCGACCAAGCGAGATGAGATCGCAGCCGCGAAACGCCGCGTGCCCGCGAGCGAACTCCAATTGCAGTTGAGCGATGCACCGCCAACGCGCGACTTTTTCGCGGCGCTTGCCGCCGATGGTCCCATCAAGCTGATTGCCGAAGTGAAGAAGGCGAGTCCCTCGGCAGGACTGATTCGCGACGACTTCGATCCCTTGGCCATCGCGACAACCTACGAAGCTCACGGCGCTTCCTGTATCAGCGTGCTGACTGACGAGCATTACTTTCAAGGGCATCTGGACTACTTGTCGCGCATTCGCCATGTGGTTGGCATACCGGTGTTGCGGAAGGATTTCATCCTCGACGAATACCAACTGGTCGAAGCACGAGTCGCCGGCGCCGATGCGGTGCTCCTGATCGCCGAATGTCTCGACGCCAAGCAACTGGCCGAACTGCATGCGGCGGCATGCGAACTGAACCTCACGCCGCTGGTCGAATTGTACGATCCGGCCAACCTGGAAGCAGTGCTGGCAGCTGATGCAAAACTGATCGGCGTGAACAATCGCAATCTGCACACCTTCGAAGTCGACCTAAGGCATACCGTCGAGGTGCGCAAGGAAGTACCAGCTGACAAACTGCTTGTGGGCGAGAGCGGCATCAAGACCCACGACCACGTGGCGATGCTGGCAGACGCCGGAGTCGATGCGATTCTCGTCGGCGAGTCCCTCATGCGGCGGCCCGACATCGGCGCCGCCGTGGACGCTCTAATGGGACATGGCGGTCCGCAATAGTTGCCGCAACGCGGACCCGGAATTCGCCATTTCGCCGCTTGGCCAAAATGCCTATCATCGGCGCGCTACCCGGTGTGTGCTAGCATGCGCGGAGGAGAAGTTAGCACACCACATAGCGAGATCAAAGCGATGCCCAACTACAGAATCGAACGCGACACGATGGGTGAGATGCAGGTGCCGGCCGACGCCCTGTATGGCGCGAGCACTGCGCGAGCAGTCGAAAATTTCCCGATTGCCAATCGTCCGTTACCACCGGCTGTGATCCACGCCTTTGGTCATTTGAAAGCGGCTTGCGCGCAAGCGAACAAAGAGCTTGGCAAGCTCGACGCTACACTGGCAGACGCCATCATCGCTGCCGCTAACGAAGTGGCCGACGGCAAGCACGACGAGCAATTCCCAGTCGACGTCTACCAAACTGGCAGCGGCACCAGCACCAACATGAACGCCAACGAGGTGATCGCCTCGCTGGCCAACAAGAACATGGGCCTCGGAGCGACGACAAAAGCCGAAGGCGGAGTTCACCCCAACGACCACGTGAACATGGGGCAGTCGAGTAACGATACGTTTCCGACGGCGATGTGCGTGGCCGCCGCTACCGTTATCGCTGAGCAATTGGAACCAGCGCTCGCGCATTTGTCTGCCAAGCTGTCCAAGCAAGCGAGTGAGTGGGACAGCATTATCAAAATTGGCCGGACGCACTTGATGGACGCGACACCCATTCGCGTGGGCCAGGTATTCGCCGGCTACGCTGCACAAAGCGAATATAGCAAGACGAGAGCATGCAGATCCAAAGCCCGAATACTCCAAAACATGCCGATAGGAGGTACTGCTGTTGGCACTGGCATAAACGCCCACCCCGAATTTGCAGGGCGAGTGTGCAAATCGCTATCGAATACTCTGGGGGCGGAGTTTACCGAGGCAGACGATCACTGCGAGGCGCAAGCTTCGAAAGACTCCTTTGTCGAGGCACACGGTGAACTCAAGGCAGTCGCCATCGCGCTTTCCAAAATCGCCAACGACATCCGTCACCTTGGAAGTGGCCCACGTTGTGGCATCGGCGAGTTGATCCTGCCTGCGATTCAGCCGGGTAGCTCGATCATGCCGGGGAAGGTGAATCCGGTGATCTGTGAGAGCGTGATGCAGGTTTGCTGCCGGGTGGTCGGCAACGACGCGACCGTCACCATGGCGGGTATGGGCGGCGTCGGATCGATCTTTGAGCTGAACGTTGCGATGCCAGTGATGATCGACGCGTTCCTCGAGTCGGTGACCCTGCTCACGAATGCGTCGAACGTGTTCGTCGACAAGTTGCTCAAGGGCCTGCAAGTCAACGAAGCACGGTGCGCCGAGTTGTTGGACGCCTCGCTAATGACGATTACCGCCCTGGCGCCGGAGGTTGGCTACGAGCGCTGCGCCGAACTGGCCAAGCAGGCGCATCGAGAATTTAAGACCATCAAGGAGCTGGTGCACGAGTTGGAACTCATGGAGGCCGAGCGCCTGGAGGAGTTGATGGACTACGACAGCATGACTCGCCCAGACGCATAATCGTTGGGTGGAAATGGACCACGAAAGGAAGCGTGGAACAATGGGGACGAATCGAGCACGGTGCCTGGCAGCAGCCGCAACGGTGGTTTGGGTGCTACCGGCGTATAGCCAGCTGCAGTCGGAGCCGGAACTAGCGTTGCCCGCTGCGCTTGCCGTGGCCGAACAGTCGAGGCCGCTCAAGCTTCCCGACGAGAAGCCGACGATCGAACTGGCGAGCTACTGGCGGCACGCCAAGCCGTTACCCAAACCGAATACGAAGACGCAGCAGGTTGCCGATGCCGGTCCTCAAACCGAGTCCGCGCCGCTGGTGCAACCAGAATGGCTGGTGCCCGAGGAGCTCACCGAGCCGCCCGGTGCGGCGGTATTCATCGACGACGCGCAGCCTTCGATTAAGGAAGTGATCCAACTGGCAATCGCCAACCTCGAGCTTCCGCCGTCGCAGGCGACGGCGCTCATGATCAAAGCGAGAGAACTGGCCGTCAATGCGTCGTCGGTTGGGGACTACGGCGACGTGCTCGATCAGTGCCACCGCGCGCTCGACGCGATGCCTGACAAAACGACTGCCGCTTCGATTGCCAATCTGGCCGCATGGGCCCACAACCGTCGCGGCGAGGTGGTGGCCGAGCGCGGCAACGAGCATGCGGCCTTCGAGGATTTTCAAGAAGCAATCCGGCTGAATCCAGATTGCTGGCCCGCACTGCACAACCGCGGGGTCACGCTCGCCCGCTACGCCCAAGAAGCCGAAGCGCTAGCCGATTTCAATCGGGTGATTAAGCTTGCGCCCGACTATACTGTTGCGAGATACAACCGTGGAGAGATCTTCAGCCAGATGGGGCGTTGGCAAGACGCGATCGAAGATTACACACGCGCGATCGAGGCGATGCCTGACCAAGCGGGTCCGTACGCCGGGCGTGCTTGTGCTCGGCATCAGCTTGGCGAAACGCGCGCTGCGGCGAGCGACTTCAATACGGCCATACGGCTGAACCAGCGTCATGCTGTCGCGTACATCGGTCGCGGCAACCTGTACGCCGCGGAGGGATTGTACGAGCAGGCAGCCGCCGACTTCCAACAAGCGTTGCGACTCAACCCGCGTTCGGCTTCAGCGTACCGAAGCGTAGCGTGGTTGTTGGCCACCTGCCCGCTGGAACCGTGTCGAAGCCCTGCCAAGGCCGTCGAGGCGGCTCATCGATTCGCCAAGATGGTGGGCGAGGACGATCCCGTGGTGCTCGATACACTTGCCGCCGCCTACGCGGCAGCCGGTGACTATCGCAAGGCGATCTCCTACCAGCAACAAGCCATCGTGCTCGCCGACAGCGACCGGCGCGACAGCCTAAGGCAGCGACTAGCCCTCTACCGCCAAGGCAAACCGTTTAGGACAAAATAGGAAATGGGAAAGGCAAAAGTGGAAGATCATTGTTCCCCTTTCCACCTTCCAATTTCCCCTTTCGCCTCAGTCCCACCAAACGTAACGCAGGATGCAGTAGAGCGCGCGGATGCCATCGCCTACGTGGATCTTCTTGCCTTCGTCGTACCCGCGGCTGTTGTAGCTGACGGGCACTTCGCGGATTCGGCACTTGCGGCGGGCTAGTTTGGCGGTGAATTCCGGCTCGAACCCGAATCGCTTCTCACGAAGCACCATGTCGCGAATCGCGCCTCGGCGGAACACCTTGTAGCAGGTTTCCATGTCGGTCAGCGACAGGCCGGTCGCCATGTTCGAAAGGCGTGTGAGCGTAGCGTTGCCGAAGCGGTGAATCCAAGACGGGTCCTGGCGAGCGTTCTCCAAGAACCGCGAGCCAAACACCACGTCCGCGTCGCCTGTCTCGATGGGAGCGAGCAGTTTGTCGTAGTCGGCGGGGTCATACTCTAAGTCGGCGTCCTGAATCAGCACTACGTCGCCCGTAACCTGCGCAAGCCCCGTGTGCAATGCGCCACCCTTGCCCTTGTTGTAGCCATGCAGGAACACGCGAACTTCTGGCAGCTTGTCGAGTTCGATAAGCACGTCGCGGGTGCCATCGGTACTGGCGTCGTCGACGATGATTACTTCGTGCTGCAACTCGGTCGCCAGCACGCGATCGACGATCTTGCGAACGGTTTCCCGCTCGTTGTACACGGGAATGATGATCGACACCTTGAGCGATGTTCGCTTGGCCGGTCGCTGTTGATGGCAAGCGGGTGTCGATTGGTCTTGCTCGAGGGCCGCGAGGCCCGCTTCGGCGACTTCGATGCTCGATAGGACGCGCTCGGCTGCGTCGTCGGTGGTTGGCGTGGACTTGACGTCCGTCACCGTAGTGGTCGTCGGAATTCGTTCGGGCTCAAGTTGTGGATCGTCTTGCTGGATCATGGTGGTGGCGTCCTTAAAGGCTGTCGGAATGGGGACGGTTGGCGTCGTGGTGTTCGGCGACCGGTCGGACGACCGACTGAAAGGGTAGAGCAGGCCAAGGGAAAGCTGTCTTGTGAATGCGGTCGGTGATCAGCCGCTCTTTGGGCGGCAGGTACTTCGTGCTATTGGAGTCGTCGTACACCGACTTTCTGCCCCACAGTTGGGCGATGCCGTCTTGGTAAAGCAGGGACCACTGCGGGTCGGCCTTGGCGGCTTCGTCTTCCATCACTTCAACAGAGTGCTTGTACTTGCGATCGACGAGCACCAGATCGGGGTCGTCGAGTTCGAGGATCGCCGTTGGATCAATCGGCCCGGCGTCCGTGCGACGAAAGCGTCGCCCTTTGTTCTCGCCCAACAAAAAGTCGAAGCTTTGATCGACGACCGACTGCGGATAACAAGTGCGAAACCGCCCGTCGAACGCCACGGTGGTATCGGGCGACAGCGCGGCAATCGCGTATTGTGCCCAGTTGAACGACACCACAAGCTTGCCGTGCACGCCTTTGAACGTCATCCACTGAAACGCGTCGACGGGATAGTTCGCGCGGTGAACTGGCAGCATCGATAGTCGACGATGCACGGCGTGTGCCTGCAGCAAGATGGCTAGCGACAGCGCCCCGGCGAATCCCCACCTCCACCAAGGGCCCAGCCGCTGCACAGGCATGCGACTCGTGTCGGACTTCAGACGGCGCATTGCGGATTGCAGGTGCGGCGCGAGCCAGAAGCCACATAGCAGCGTGAAGAAGGCGATATGCCGGACATGTGAACATGCCTGCCAACAGACCAACGCGAGAATCACAATCTGCACCCAATCGCGGCGTCGACGGGTAAACGTCCAGCTTGCGACGGTCACGCCCACAAGCACCACGAACGGCCAGAAAACCGGATCGGATTGCTTCGGCGCCGCCCACTCGGTGATTTCGGGTCGCGGGCTACCTAGCGACGCGAGGAGCCACTGGTGAAGGCCAGTTCCGTAAGGGTTGATCAGAGTCGCCACCACCACCAACGTTGCGGTGCCCACGAGCGCTGTTGCCACGCCGGTCGCGGCGCGGCGCCTGTAGTACACCGCTTCGATGGCTCGCCCACCGAGGTAAGCACACGCAATACACACACCAGCTACAAACGCGCCATGCGAATTGGTCCACAACACCATGATGGGCGGCACGAGTAGCAGCCAAGCTAGTTGGCGCGGCGACCAACTGTAGGCGTCCGCTGGAGCGCTATTTGCCGCACCTTCTTTATCGCGAAGCCACAGACTCCAGCCGGTGAATGCCCTCTCGAATACCACCAACATCAGCGCGCACCAGGCGAAGCTGAGCACCTGGGGACGGACGGGAAAGAACGCCGTGAGGTTGTTGGCCACTAGCAGCAGGAACGCCGAGATGGCAACGATCTTCACGCCGTTGCGATGCCCTACCCAAGCCATTAGCGCCAGAATGCCGAGACCTACTAAGGTTTTGAAAACCTGCAAGCCTTCGTCGTCGAACCAAGCGTAAACCGTGGCATAGGTCAATTCGGCGATGTTCTCGTGATTTACCCACGGGTAGCCGACCGCCGTGTAAGTATGCGTAGCCGTGCGGTGCAAGTGCCCGTCGCGGATTACGTCCTGGCCGTATCGTACGTGGCCCCATAGATCGGGGTCGGCCAAACTGAGCGACAACGCCAACGCGCAGCTCACCCAGAGTGCAACCACCAGCAGCCACTTGAGCATGCGGTACTCGCCACGCGCCGCGGCGAGTTCGGCCTCGCCCAATGGCTCGGGTTCAATCATCGCAAACGGCTGATTCTCTTCGGTTGATTCGTGCATGGAAGCGCTTAAGAGACAATGGCGGCCGTGGGTGTGCATCGACTGGCTCGCCGAGCGGTTTTTTCCTGACGTGGAAGGTTACCTCACGGATTTGCCGCAGGTGGCGATGTTGCCCTCATTGATGAGGCTTCCCCAGCCCATGTTTTCGCTACGACTGGTTTCGTCGACGCGATCGGATGCCGTTTCCTGCGAGGGTGCTAGCACGACCGGGCGTGAGCTGCGCGTTTTTGGCTTGGCAGCCCCAGCGGGTTTTGTTACTTTGCGGCCCTCAGTCGGACCGACTCGGGCGCTGCCCGCTCGTCCGGCCGAAACCAACTCGTCTGGCGGACATGGAAGGATGCCTTACTCATGCAAGTTCACGGCCAAGAGAAGCTACGGGTGCACATTCGCTGGATGATCCGGCGCGACATGCCCGAGGTACTTCAAATCGAAACGGGGAGTTTTGAGTTCCCATGGTTCGAAGAAGACTTCATTCGGTGTCTGCGTCAGCGGAATTGCATCGGCATGGTGGCCGAGCACGGCGAGCGAGTGGTCGGATTCATGATTTACGAACTGCACAAGACCCGGCTGCATGTGCTCAACTTTGCCGTGGCGCCAGAATACCGTCGTATGAACGTGGGCCAGCAAATGATTGAGAAGCTGGTCAGCAAGCTTTCAAGCCAACGCCGTACGCGGATTTCGCTGGAGGTTCGCGAGACGAATCTTGCGGCGCAATTGTTCTTTAGGCAAAACGGCTTTCGAGCCACGGCCGTGCTTCGCGACTTCTACGACGATTCGACCGAAGATGCGTACGTCATGCAGTACCACTTCACCGGCAACGCCGAATCCGAGTTTTCGCCGAATCGCATCCAACGCTTGGCTGGCTGACAGAATCTCGCTGGTTGTTCGCCAAGCGAAAGGCGACGGTCACAACGCCACGATTGTTACTTCGATCGCGGGCAATTCGAGCACGGCAATCGAGTGCTTCGCCGCGCGGTACAGTGCGCCGGGGTTGAGTACGAGCTTTCCGCCGCGATGTTCACTCTCGGCAATGTGCGTATGCCCATAGCACACGACTTGGTACTCGGGATCATCGAGCACCTGCTGGAACCTCCGGCGGTCATGACTGTGCAACAGCGCGATTTTGACTCCTTCGAATTCCAAGTCGCCAAACAGCCCGTGGCAGGTTTGGTCGGCCGCCTGGATGGCTTGGGTTAGTTCAGCCTGCTGGTAGTCACAGTTGCCGAACACAAAATGCGTGGGCCAGGCAGCGAACATCTCGACGACCTCGGCCGAGCCGATGTCGCCGCAGTGCAGCACATGATCGACCTGCAAGCTTTCGAGCAATCGAATCGCGGGCCGAGTATGGTCGGCGTGGCCGTGGGTATCGCTGACGATTCCTAATCGCATGACGGGAGTGCCTGTGTTTCGAGTGATTCGAGCACGACTTTTATATCACGCATAGCCACGGTCGAGCAGCGTCCGAACCGCGCATCGCTTGCGAATGTCCTGTTTCGAAGGTCGGCTCGTCGGTTCGGGGTATTGCGGTTACAATCGCGGGTCGTTTGAAGCGTCGAGCGCTACGCGGCGCGGTTAACGTGCTTCGTTGTGCTAACATTTGGTTCGATATTTGTTGACTCTCCTAATGCGTCGTATTTTGGTTACCGCCGCTCTGCCGTACGCGAATGGGCCGATCCATATTGGTCATTTGGTAGAGTACCTACAGACCGACATCTGGGTGCGGTTTCAGAAGCTCCGTGGCAACGACTGTCGCTACTTCTGCGCCGACGACACGCATGGCACGGCGATCATGATTTCGGCCAAGAAGGCGGGCGTGAGTGAAGAGGAATTCATCGCCGGAGTGAACGCCGAGCACCAGCGCGACTTCGCCGACTTCCACATTGAATTCGACAACTACGGCAGCACTCACAGCGACGAGAACCGCGAACTGTGCGGGGAGATTTGGAAATCGATCCGCGCGGCGGGTTTGGTGAAGGAAGACGAAATCGAGCAATTGTTCGATCCAGAGGCGGGCACGTTTCTCGCCGACCGCTTCGTCCGTGGTACTTGTCCCAAGTGTGGTGCTCCCGACCAGCCGGGCGACAACTGCAGCAAGTGTGGCACGACCTACACGCCGGCCGAGTTGGTCGACTCAAGGAGCACATTGAGCGGAGCGACGCCAGAAGTGCGTAAGGCCCAGCATGAGTTCATCGAGCTGGAACAGCTGCATGGATTTTTGGACGAATGGACACAAACCTCCGGCGCGCTGCAGCCAGAAGTTACGAACTATTTGCGTGGGCATTTTTTGGGTGAGCCAGAAAATCCAGAGCCACTTAGGGATTGGGATATCAGCCGCCCCGCCCCGTATTTTGGTTTCGAGATTCCCGATTCACCAAGCAACTACTGGTACGTCTGGTTCGACGCCCCCATTGGCTACATGGCGTCCACCAAGCAATGGTGCGATCGCAACGGCGAGAGCTTCGACGACTGGTGGAAGTCCGACGGCTGCGAGATTCACCACTTCATTGGCAAAGACATTACCTATTTCCATACGTTGTTCTGGCCCGGCATGCTCAAGACTGCCGGATTCAGCCTGCCGACCAAGGTTCACATTCACGGTTTTCTGACCGTGGATGGCGAAAAGATGAGCAAGAGCAAAGGCACGTTTGTCGCTGCGCGAACGTACCTGAAGCACCTTGACCCGTCGTACTTGCGTTACTTCTATGCGTCGAAGCTGTCGAGCAAAGTGGACGACATCGATCTGTCGATCGACGAGTTCATTGCCAAGGTGAATACCGATTTGGTTGGCAAAGTTGTCAACTTGGCGAGCCGCGCTGCCAAGTTCGTGCAGCAAACAGGGCTTTCGAAGAAGTATCCCGACGACGGTGGTCTGTTCCAAGCAGCCGCCACGGCTGGCGACGAGATTGCCCAGGCTTACGAAGAGTGCGAGTACAGCAAGGCAATGCGGCTGATTATGCAACTTGCCGATCAGGCGAATCCGTATGTCGAAGACGCAAAGCCCTGGGAACTTCGCAAGGACGAATCGCAAGCCGACCGGCTGCAAGACGTCTGCACGGTGGCGCTCAACCTGTTTCGTCAACTTGCTGTGTATCTAGCGCCGGTACTACCGAAGTTGGCGGAGCAGGCGGGCGAGTTGCTGAACGATCCAATCACCAGTTGGAACCAATCGCAAACCCCGCTGGTTGGTACTCCGGTCAACAAGTTCAAACACATGCTTCAGCGTGTTGAAGAAAAGAAGGTTCACGCGATGATCGAAGAAAGCAAAGAGAGTGTCGCCGATGCTGGCGCGCCAGACGATGACGTCGCTTCGCCGGAAGCTGCGGACAAGTGGGACGACCCCGGCACCGAACTCGAGTCGGAGCCGCTGGCAGAGGAGTGTACGTTCGACGACTTCATGAGAGTCGACTTGCGAGTCGCCCGCGTGGTCGAAGCCGAGCAAGTGCCGGAGGCGCGTAAGCTTCTCAAGCTCAAGTTGTCGCTGGGCGGCGGCGTTTACAAGCAGGTGTTTGCCGGCATCAAAGCGGCGTATGAGCCCGAACAGCTCATCGGCCGCATGGTTGTGTGCGTGGCCAATCTCGCGCCGCGAAAAATGAAGTTTGGCGTCAGCGAAGGTATGGTGGTCGCCAGCGGACCCGGCGGCGAAGAAGTGTTTGTACTCTCGCCCGATGAAGGAGCCAAAGTCGGTCAGCGGGTGCACTAGCGTTGGTTTCTTCACCCGGGAGGTTGGCCATGTTCCGTAACTCGATTTGCCGAACCCTCGCCGTTGTCGCGATTGTTTCGACATGTCTTGTGATCGAAGCCGGCCCGACGTTTGGACAGCAAATCGTCGATCTGACCCACGCTTTCGACAAAGACACAATTTACTGGCCCACCGAGAGTGGTTTTGAGCTCGAAAAGGGGCCGGCTGGTTTCACCGAGCGGGGCTACTTCTACGCTGCAAACCGATTCGCCACGCCGGAGCATGGCGGAACGCATATCGATGCGCCCTACCACTTTGCCGAGGGTGGACAAACGGTCGATCAGATTCCAGTTGAGCGACTCGTAGGTCCTGGAGCGTGTGTCGACGTTTCGCAGCAGTGTGCTGTCGATCCCGATTACCTGGTAACGATCGATGACTTGAAGCAGTGGGAGAAGGCAAACAACGCTTCGCTAGCCGAGAAGATGGTGCTGCTACGCACAGGCTACGCCGAGCACTGGCCGATTCGCGAAGCCTATTTGGGCACGTCGGAAACTGGCCGCTCGGCCGTCGACCATCTCCACTTCCCCGGTTTGCACCCTTCGGCGGCGGAGTGGCTGGCGACCGCGCGGCGGATCAAGGCGGTGGGTATTGACACGGCCAGTATCGACAATGGTCCATCGCGGCAGTTCCAAAGTCATGTGAATCTGTTCAAGCACAACGTGCCGGCGATCGAAAACGTAGCAAGCATGGCCGAGTTGCCCGCGACGGGCTTTCGGGTAATCGCGTTGCCGATGAAGATCGCTGGGGGCACTGGTGGTCCGTGCCGGATGATTGCCGTATTGGGTGAGTAAGCTCGGTCCCTCGCTGCTGACTAAGGGCAGCGAGGGGCGGGGTGGAACACTGAGGTCTCTATCGAATTGCCCCTCGCCGCACCATAAGCATCAAGCCCGCACTACCTACTGCTGCTATACATATTGATCCAGGTTCAGGAATCTGCCCTCCGGTCGACACTACCGCATACCATTTGCCGTCGGTTGCACCCGTGCCGGGCACCAGCATGGTATTGGTCGCCAGATCGACCATCGAAACTTGCACGCCAGCGTTACCTTCAACAGTCCAACCTGCGAGCTGCGATTCGAAACTAGGGTTCATCAGTGAAGCAATCGGAAGACCTTGGACGTTAAGTGCTCGGATGTTGTCGATTGCCAAAGTGGTGTCAGCACTTCGATCGACCGTGTCGGCCACTAGGATTTCGAGCGCAAGCGGATAGTTGGTGGCCGCTGAAGGGATCGACAGGAACGCTTGCTCCCAGCCGGTGCCGCCATCGATGTGAAATGCGTCGAACATCAATCCCGCGCCGCCCGGCACGGCTTGCGACGACGCCGTGGTGCCGCCTGGCGGTTGGCCGATGGGAGTAAATATGCCCGCGTACCCGGCGGGCGTGGTATCGATAGCCCATTCTTCGCTATCCACCACCGAGCCGTCTGCCGGATTCACGAGCCGGACATAGGCGACGTCTTCGGTGCCGCCGAAGAACTCGCTGGTGAACAATTGCCAGTCGAACGCAATCCGCCCGCCAATCGCGGGCGCCAAAAACTCTTGCCGGATCGCCGAATACTCGGTTTCGTTCGCGCCGTTGTTGTCGAGATCGGTCCCTGGTGGAAACTCCACTGGAAGTCCCGCGATTGCCGGCCCGGCGGCGATCGCCAGAGCCGACAAAACTAGGACATTCTTATACAATCGCATTTGCAGTCCCTCCCAGGTTGTTCGCTTGATAGCCGAGTCGCGCAGTTGATGCCTCGGGGGGTAAAGCGAAACCTCTGCGGACAGGGGGCAACCACGATCGACAATCGTCGCTTTCGACCGGTGTGCGGTGGATCGGGGCGCTACCTCACCGCACCGCGACCAAGCTCACGCCCAGCACTGCAATCAACATGCCGGCGGCGTGGTAGATCGTGGAAGGTTCGTCGAGCACCACGATGGCCAGTAGCATGGTGAGCACCGGGCCAACGGTACCGATTACCGTGGTGCGGGTGGCGCCGATGCGAACAATCGACTCGTTGATCATGAAACTCGGCAGCACCGTGCAAACCACTGCTAACACAAAGCCGTACAAGTAGACCACGGGTGCCAGCTTCAACAAGTTGCTAACCGGCATGGCGGCCACGTAATGCACCGCGACGAACGCCGTGGATCCAATCATCGCTAGGCTGGTGAACCGCCGACTGCCGATGCGCTGCATCATTGGCTTTGCTAGCAGTAAGTATAGCGAATAGCTAAACGCCGATCCGAGCACGAGCGCGACGCCCCAGCCCACGGCGCCGCTTGGCGAGGTGCGTGCCTCTTGACCGTACATCAGAAAGACACCGGCGTAAGAGAGCGCGATGGCTGCAATGATTCTCGGCGTTAGCGGCTCCTTGAGAAACATAGCGGCCAGCACCGCAACCATCGTGGGATAGGTGAACAGGGTGAGCCGTTCGAGCTGCGCCGAGATGTACTCCAACCCGCGCAGATCGAGGTACGACGCCAGGTAGTAACCCAAGAAGCCAAGCACCATGGCGACGGCAACCTGAGTGCCGGTAATTGGTCGCCGATTGTTCTCGCTACTCGGTCGACGCAACCAGCACAGCATCGCTACATAGAAAGGCAGCGCCATCGCCATTCGCACTGCGAGCACATCAAGCGACGTCGCGTCCGCGGCGTAAGCGAGCTTGATGACAATGCTCTTGAGGGCGAATAAGAAGGTGCCAACGATCGCCAACACCACGCCCGACGAGAACCGCTCTGCGGGAGCAGTCGCGACGACGGGTTCTGGTGGTGAGTCGTCCACGGGTAGGAGCCTTACGCGAAGTGACGAAGTGCGATCTTAATCGTCGAGACTTGAAGCAACGCATCGAGGTTCACCACCGTCAGACTGGCGAAAGCACGTCGAGCATGCCGCGGCAGAACTCTGGCAGGTCGTCTGGTTTCCGGCTCGATACAAAATGCCGATCGACCACCACGGGCGCGTCTTCCCAAGCCGCTCCTGCGTTCACGAGGTCGTCTTTGATGCCCAGCGATCCGGTTACCCGCACGCCGCGATAAACGCCGGCCGAAATCGGAATCCACCCTCCATGGCAAATCGCGGCGATCAACTTGCCGGCCGCGTCGAAGTCGCGAACCAGCGAGAGCACCTCGGGGTCGCGCCGCAACTTATCGGGCATGAACCCTCCGGGCACCAGCAGGCCATCGAATTTCGCCGCGTTGGCATCCGCGATGGCGATGTCGGATTTGGCTGGGTAGCCATTCTTGCCCTGGTATACGCACTCAGCCTCAGGGCCCGCGACTACCACCTGGGCACCAGCCTCGATCATTCGCAGCTTGGGGTACCAGAGTTCGAGGTCTTCGTAGATGTCGCCCACGAAAGAGAGGATTTGCTGATTGGCGAGTGGTTGGTCCATAAGTGCCTCCTAGGTTAAGTGCAAAGCACCGCCGTCCTTTGCAGTATCGACGCGAGCGTGGCGCGGCGGCAAGGGTGTCGATTAGCGCCTGGATGCCCAAATGCAGCTATTCTCAAAACGCATCGCAGCCATGATAACTATGCATTGGCTTTATCGACTGAGCGGCTCTATACTTGGCTTCCGAGGTCGACTTTTCGGTAGGTCTGCCTGTATTGGCCCTACAAGCTTGTGTTCGAAGGAGGCTCAAAATGTGGATGCGATCGTTGGTAGTGGTTGGCGTCGTTTGGATGCAAGTTGGCGCGGCGCTTGCGACAGATGGGGAACAATCGGCTACGGAATCCCCAACGGAGCACTCCGAAGCACCCTGCGAAGCGGCGGCCGCAGGCGGCCAGTGTCCTGTGACCGGCGCGGTGCGATATCTCACCGCGCTTAGCAACACGGCTGGTGCGGTAAGCGCCGCCAGCGTGAGTACTGGTGAGAAGCCCGAGATCTACACCAGCCAGGCGGGCGACGCCATGTCGACCCAAGACTGGTGGCCGAATCAACTGAACCTGCGCGTGTTGCATCAGAACTCAGCGCAAAGCAACCCGCTTGGAGCCGACTTCAACTACGCTGAAGAGTTTAACGAGCTCGATTTGGCGGAACTCAAGCAGGACGTCGAAACCTTGATGACGACGTCGCAAGAATGGTGGCCCGCCGACTATGGCCACTACGGGCCGTTGTTCATTCGCATGGCTTGGCACAGCGCGGGCACCTATCGCGTGAGCGACGGCCGCGGCGGTGCATCCGACGGCACGCAACGCTTCGCGCCGCTCAACAGTTGGCCCGACAACGCCAATCTCGACAAAGCCCGCCGCTTGCTTTGGCCAATCAAGCAGAAGTATGGCAACAAGATTTCTTGGGCCGACTTGATGGTGCTCGCTGGCAACGTGGCCCTGGAGTCGATGGGCTTTGAAACCTACGGGTTCGCCGGGGGACGCGAAGACGTTTGGGAACCTCAGATGGACGTCTACTGGGGACCTGAGCACGAGTGGTTGGGCGGCAAGCGCTATCACGGCGGCACCGACTTGGATAATCCTCTCGCTGCTACTCAAATGGGTTTGATCTACGTGAACCCTGAAGGCCCGAAGGGCGAGCCCAACCCCCGCGCGGCGGCCGAAGCCATCCGCACGACATTTGGTCGCATGGCGATGAACGACGAGGAAACCGTTGCGCTGATTGCTGGCGGACACACGTTTGGCAAAGCCCACGGAGCGGCCAGTCCCGCGGAATACGTAGGGCCAGACCCGGAAGGTGCCGGCCTGCAAGAGCAAGGCCTGGGTTGGAAGAACAAGTACGGTGCCGGAAATGCCGACGATACGATCACCAGCGGACTTGAAGGTGCGTGGACGACCACGCCGGCTGCGTGGTCGCACGACTACTTCGAGCATCTGTTTGGCTACGAGTGGAAGCTCACCAAGAGTCCGGCCGGCGCGAATCAGTGGACGCCCGTCGAAGCATCGGCGCAGGGAACCGTGCCCGACGCGCACGATGCTTCGAAATCGCACGCTCCGATCATGTTCACGACCGATCTTGCGCTGAAGCAAGATCCCGCGTACGCGAAGATCTCCAAGCGATTCTACGAGAACCCCGAAGAGTTCGAGAAGGCGTTCGCCAAAGCTTGGTACAAGCTAACGCACCGCGACATGGGACCGTACGCGCGGCTGTTGGGACCCGAAGTGCCGGAGCCACAATTGTGGCAGGATCCTGTGCCCGTGGTCGATCACCCGCTGATCGACGATGCCGACGCGACCCAACTTAAGGCCAAAATCCTCGCGTCGGGGTTCTCGACTGCTGACCTGGTGTCAACCGCTTGGGCGTCGGCATCCACCTACCGCGGTTCTGACATGCGTGGCGGCGCAAACGGCGCACGCATTCGCCTGGCTCCTCAGAAAGACTGGGCAGTGAACGAGCCGGCCAACTTGGCCAAGGTTCTAGCCAAGCTCACGGCGATCCAGCTCGACTTTAATCGCTCGCAGTCTGGTGACAAGAGAGTTTCGCTCGCCGACTTGATTGTGCTCGGCGGCGGGGCAGCCGTGGAGCAGGCCGCAAAGAAGGCCGGGCACAGTGTGCAAGTTCCTTTCACACCAGGTCGAACCGATGCGACGCAGCAGATGACCGACGTCGAATCGTTCGCCGTGCTCGAACCGACCGCCGACGGTTTTCGCAACTACCTCACGGGCTCGGACGGTCGTCCCGCGGAAGAACTGCTGGTCGATCGAGCGCAACTATTAACGCTTAGCGCACCCG
Source organism: Pirellulales bacterium (assembly GCA_028279215.1). Classification (GTDB taxonomy): domain Bacteria; phylum Planctomycetota; class Planctomycetia; order Pirellulales; family Lacipirellulaceae; genus Aeoliella. The sequence goes on along the minus strand of JANQOF010000064.1, from coordinate 39,761 downwards.
AGATGACCGCCCTGGTCGGCGGTTTGCGAGTGCTGGGCGCGACCTACGGCGATTCGCAGCACGGTGTGTTCACTGATCGCCCTGAAACGCTCACCAGCGACTTCTTCGTGAACTTGCTCGACATGGGCGTCAAGTGGCAAGCGTCGGATGACGATCAGAACGTTTTCGAAGGTAAGGACCGCAACACGGGAGACTTGAAATGGACTGGCACACGCGTCGACTTGGTGTTTGGCTCCAACTCGCAGTTGCGGGCGATCTCGGAAGTGTACGCCAGCGACGATTCGCAGCAGGGGTTCGTCGACGATTTCGTTGCTGCTTGGGCAAAGGTGATGAATCTCGATCGGTTCGATTTGGCGCCCACGGCCCGAACGGGTGCGAATACGGTCGCTCTCGATTGACGCGCATGGGATCGGCAGGCAATCCATTGCGCATCGGCTAGGGATTGCCGCCGGCCGCGCCGAATGTGCTGGAAGCAAGTACGCGATTGATTACACTGTAGATATGTAAGCATCGCGATCTGCTGGTCAGTGAGCGCCATCAGAGAACACCACTCGCGATGGCTCTCGTCTGACATTCGGGAAGGCTTCATGCCACGGCTTGGGCTGGCACTATCTGGCGGGGGGTTTCGCGCCACGTTGTATCACTTGGGAATCCTTCGGTTTCTCAAGGATGCGGGCCAGTTGCAGCATGTCACCGACATTGCGTCGGTGTCGGGCGGCAGCATTCTCGCCGCGCACTTGGTGCTGAACTGGGATTGCTATACAGGCGACGACGAACGTTTCGACGAGGCGGTGGCGGAAGTCGTACGATTTGTCCAATTCGATGTGCGGAATCACATCGTCCGCCGCATGCCGTTGCAGTATCCATTGCGGATGCTTGCGAAGTTGACGCGTCGGCCGATTCGCAACCTCACGCCCAACGCGATTCTGGAACACTACTACAAAGAGCGGCTTTACGGCGACCGCTGTTTGTATGAACTGCCCGAGCAACCGTCGCTACACATATTGGCGACCAGAGTAAGCAACGGCAAGCTGTCGGTGTTCAATCGAAGTGGATTGTACGTCCAACAGCGCACCAATGGCGGGGAGGTTCGCTTTGAGCACATACCCGCCAAAATAGCGAGCATCTCGCGCATCGTGGGCGCGTCGTCGGCGTTTCCCGGGTTCTTTCCGCCGGTTGAAGTGACCGCCGCCGACTTGGGCGTTCGCGAGGGAGAGTTTTCCACTGAGTATTTCACCGACGGTGGCGTATTCGATAATCTTGGCATCCGTGCATTTCACTGGCTGGACCGACTTGGCGAGAACTTCGACGAAGTGATTGTCAGCGATGCCGGCAAGCCGTTTCAGATTCTTACTGACAACTCGCTCGGTTTCATCGGCCAGTCGGTACGAGCATCCGACATCCTTTGGGATCGCGTTTGGCAATTGGAACGAGAGAACTTCGGTAGACAAGCAGGTTACCTGTTCATGCCCATCACCGAGAGCGTTGCCGAGGATGAGCAACCAACCTTGCATCCAGTGATCCAGGCCGAAGTCCAGACCATTCGTACCGACCTCGATTGCTTCTCTGACGAGGAAGTAAACGGGCTCGCCCAGCACGGGTATGAAGTTGCCCGCAAGGTCTACCGCCAGCAACACGGCGACGACGACGTGGAGAATTCGAATGGCGACGTTTGGGCGCCGGTTGCCGAACACACGTTGCCCACCGTCGACGCAAAACGCGCCGCTGGCCACGCAGCGGCATCGGCCCCAACTGCCATCGCTCGGCGACTTCGCGGTTCGGCAGTGCGGCGGGTGTGGTCGACGCTATTCGACTTTCGCGACTGGCCGACCTACTTATACGTGGCGTTGGCACTCTTTTTGCTTGGCTATCTTCCTCTGCAGGTTTATCAGCTCTACGACCGGGCGCAAATGCTAACTGAAATCAATGAGGCGATTTCTCAGGGCGACCCAGATATTCGACGCGTTCTCCAACTAGTGCACGAGGATCCCACGGAGGGTTGGATGGCGGACGAGGTGATCGAAGTTCCGGAAGCCGTACCGATCGATAAGGATCACATCGAGCTGATGACGCATAGCCGCATCATCGATCTACGGCATTGGCATCCCAACGAGACGGTCAAGGCGCGGCGGGGAAAGCTGTATGTGTCGGACCGCATCGAGCTCAAACTGCTGGAATCGTATCCAAAGGGTGAGGATCGCCGTGTGACGCTTACATTCCCGTTGACCGTCGCCGACATGGAGTTCAGGCAGCCCTCGCGCGACTTTCAGGCGACAATCAAGAAGGTCGTCAAACCGATTGAGATCCTCGGCCAGATGCGAACGGTTTACCTATTCGAATGGGACTTAGACGGCGTCGCGCTTGGCGAGCCGGTGCCGCTAGAGGTCGACATGCTGGTCGATATACCGAAGGAACAGTCGCGTGCTCGTTTTGTTACGACGAAACTGAAGACCGACCTCATGTCGATGTGGTTGCTGTTCCCAGAGGATCGACCGTACCGCACCTACAATCTGGTTCAGTACCCCACCGATGGCGCTTCGGCGCCAGAGGTTCTTGATTCGCGGTACAAGATCGACCACCCGTACGGTTCGCTGATCGGTTGGTCGGTAGTCAATCCGAAGGAGGAAACGACGTACGAATGCCGCTGGACTTACAAGTGACGCGGGGGGGCATCGGATACTACTACCGCTATACGGTAATCGCATCAGCGACAGTTTGTGCGAGGACTTGTTGAGTGCAAATGTCGACGATCGATACAACCACAGCGAGACACAGCGGAAGGAGTGGGTGGCGTAAAATCCAAGTCGGTACTATATAGAAGCACACGATGAGCAACGCCAGTATGGCTACAAACATGCATATAGCTACCGGCTCAAGGCCAACTTTCATTGCGTCCGCTTTGCTCATCACCGAAACAAAGAAAGTAAGCGGCCACGAAAGAAGTAGTAAGCGTGAGCTTACGACTGCCGAAATCTCTTTGGCTTCCTTAAGGGACGCGTTTCCTAGCGACGTATCTTCCCAGTCGAACTCAAACAGTGGTATCAGCCCAACCACGATTCGAATGGCAGATACAGCAATCATGCCCCATAGTGGTTCCGCCATGGTAAGCCTGTAGTGTTGTTTGCTGGCTATTGCGATTCGACTTCATGTCGACAGTTATGCACGCCACGGTATCCGGTTGCATTTGTGAGCCGAATTTCCACGATCAGGTCTGTTTTTCCAGCACCAGTTCCTGGCGACCATTTTCCGATACTGCCAGTCTCCGTCCCAAAGCCTCCCGTGAGTGTGTACTTTTTGGTCCGCGCCGGTACGGTAGTCTGTGATTGCTGGTGGTTTGTAGTCGCAACTCTCGTATTACCTGATAGCACGTCTAGGCTCAGAGCATCTTGGTCGTTCCAAGTGTAGTTCCGATACTCCACTTCGACGTCGCCCTCGATCGAAACCCCTGCCCGAAACTTGCTGGGGCTCGCATTGGCACGAAACCGAAGCCCACTACCTTTTTGCCATTTACCCATCTATGCACCTCCTTGACTCAACGAAGGAATTGCTTGTTCAGAATTGGCAGACGACTGTCCTTGCCAAACATCGACTGGCCAACGTCCGACTCGCTATCACGGAACTCTTGGAATTGGTGATATCTCTGAAACAGCGACGGAAACGCGTATCCATCGAATTGGGACATTGTCGCGCTCATCCAAGACGTCAACCCATTGGCAACAGCCATCTCTAACAAGAGATTTCTCGTGTTGAGCAGCAGGTACTCGAGCTCGGACTGGTAGTTGTCTCCATGGGTCAACGTGAAGGCATCTTCCACGGCGTTTAGTTTGTAAGGCGCTTCTATTTTCTTGTCCTTTACCTGTCCGTCGTAGATCCACTCCAATTGAAGATTGGCTTCATCCGGCGCGGCGTCGTAATTTGGTAGCACGCCAAGCAGCCAGTGCTCGATTGGAGCTGAGTAAGGCGTGCTTACCGCAGGCCAACTGATGGTCGCGTCTTGTTCATTCGGGTCTTCAACGACAACCGCCAACTGCACTCCGTCCAGCTCTGCACGCCGTTGCAGCTTCCCGTCAGGCAGATCAGTGTCGAGCACCTTTAGGTTCATGGCGGTACCTCTGGAAGATATGCTGGGCCACAGCTCAGACCGACTTCATCCCCAATGATCATTAGATGCCGCGAAGCGTGCAACAGAGGCATCAAGTCAAGCAAATGTACTAGACAAGTCTGGCACGCATTCTATCAGTCGACATCATGAACGCAACCATGTAGGCGGGGGAAACACTAGATGCTGCGTACTCGCCTGGCGCGCCCTATGCACTTACCTCTTTCGAGGGGTTAACTGCGATTGAGATGGTAGACATATGCTAACTGACACTTCGGTCCACGCGCAGCACTTCTTTGCCCATCATTAGCACCAAGTAAATCCCGCCGCCGAGAATCGCGCCTAGGATCCAGCCGAATCCGGCGAGTGCCTTCAGGACGGGTACCCAGACGGTCGCCACCGAGAAAACCGCAGCGATACCGAACGCCACGATCGCCTTCGGGTTCCAGCCGCCGCTGTAGTAGTACGTGTCGTCTGAATCGTTCGAGTAGAGGTCCGTGAGATCGATTTTCTGCCTGCGGATCACGTAATAGTCGGCAACGAGGATTCCGTAGAGCGGGGCGACCAACGCCCCCAACGATTCGACGAAATCGGCGATTCCGATCTCTTGAATCAACGCGGGGTAGAGTGCGCCGATGAAGAACGCGATCACCGCGGTGATCAACCCGCCCGACTTGGCGGAGATTTTCGAGGGCAGCAGATTGGCGATGTCGTACGCGGGTGGAATGAAGTTCGCCACCAGATTGATGCCGACCGTGGCGGTGAAGAAAGTCACGGCCGCAATGGCCGTTAGCCAGACGTTGTCGATCCGCTCAACGATGTCGGCGGGATTAGTTAGCTTCTCGCCGAAAATCACCACCGTTCCGGCCGTGATCAATAGGGCGATTAGCGAAAAGAACGTCATCGACACCGGTAGGCCCCAGAGGTTTCCCGCACGCATCTTGCCTTGGGTTTTGACGAACCGCGAGAAGTCGCCGAAGTTGATAATCACCGGGGCGAAGTAGGCAATCATCGTCCCCACGACACCGGCAAAGCCAATCAACGTGCTCTGCTGCGTCTCGCCCGGCGATTGGAAGATGTTGCCCACCTCGGCCAAAAGCGCCCCGCCCGCCTGCCACCAGATGACCGCCAAGAGCGCGATCATCACGGCATACACAAACGGCCCGGCATAGTTCAGAAACTTGCCGACGAACTCGATGCCCATCATGAACAGTCCTACTTGGAACACCGAGACAATTGCGTACGAGATCCAACCCGCGGTGGTCATACCAAGCAGCTCCGTACCGCCTGAAAAGCCGAGCACTGCGTCGAGCAAGATGGCCACGGCGGTCGACGCGAAATAGGTTTGCACGCCATACCAGAAGATGGCGACAATCCCACGTATCACAGCCGGGAACTTCGCTCCGTGTACGCCCATCGCAACGCGGGCCATCACCGGGTAAGGGATGCCGTACTTCACGCTCGGACGGCCGGTCAGATTCACCAGCACCATCACGATGAATCCAGCCAGCACTATCGCCGCGAACGTCAACCAACTGTTGAGCCCCGACGAAATGAACAGCGACGCGGCCAACGTGTAGCCGAATAGGCTTTGAATGTCGTTGTTCCAAACGTTGAAGATCTCAAACCAACCCCACTTTCGCTCCGCGGTTGGAATGGGCGCCAAATCGTCGTTGTAGAAGTTCGGATCGTAGGACCGAATGGCGTAGATGCTGTCCAAATCGATGCTCCTGCCGTAGGACCGTCGTCGAATAGTCGTCTGCCCACCTAGCGCCCACCAGACGGAAGTATAACGCTCGAGATCGGCTGGTGGTAACTCGCTCGAAGAGGGGACAGACGGGCACTCGCCACCGGGGCCAATGCACCGGCGTTTGAATACAGTACAACACACGTATCTAGCTCCGCCAAAAGGTGTCCATCATCTCGCGATCGATCGTATGACAACCAAGCACTTCCAGAGTCCGATCCTCACTATCTTCACGCGCCGAGTCCCGCCCAAGCACCAGAAGCAGTACGCCGAATGGACTAGTGGCATCAACGCCGAGGCGGCCAAGTTCCCTGGTAGCCGCGGCGCCACGGTCCTTCGCTCGGGGCCGGATCAAACTGAGTTCCACACGCTGCTGCAATTCGACTCGCCCGATCACCTGGAACACTGGCTCGATTCCGACGAGCGGGCTGAGTGGCTCGAGCGTCTCGAAGGCATCACCATCGAGTGCGAAGAAGTGAACTCGCTGACCGGCATGGAACGCTGGTTCACGCTCCCCAGTCAGGCCGTCGCGCAAGCCCCGCCGCGCTACAAGTCGGCGCTACTTTTGCTACTGGGGTTGTACCCTGTGTCGTACCTAATGCAATGGCTCGCCAGCCCCATTACCGGCGCTATCGCTGAGCCCGTCGCCCGGCTGCTCACGATGTCGATGACAATCGTCGTGATGGTGTGGGCCGTGATGCCGGCGCTGACGTGGGTGTTCTTTTGGTGGTTGTATCCGGAGCGGCGTCGGGATAGCGCGGGTGTTACTTGAAATAGTCGGAAACCGCAGTACAACTCAATCTACAGGCCGATTTGGCTGAGTTGATCCCTGTAGAATCGGTGCAAGCCAACACCGACATCGCTGCGTTTCTTGTCCGGCTATAGGTTGCCAAGATCGACCTGCAGCTTGGGGCCGTCGAGCCAGAGTTGTTCGATCCACGCCAGACTCTCGGTGACGGGCAGCTGTGGATTGCCCAAGGCGGCTTGCCAATGGTCGACCGCCGGCACCATCACAAAGTAGTTGAGAATCGTATGCAGCAGGATCATATCGCCAACGGTTTCCAACTGTTCGCGATCCATTGAATACTCTTCACGGTAGCCTCGCACGATCGTTTCCAAAACATGCCCGGCCAACTCGTTCGCGCGCGGCACGCGGAGGCTTGGGTAGTAGTAGTGCGAGAACAGCAGGACCGCGAAGTCCATCGTTCGCCAGCCATAACAGCCCAGATCGAAGTCGATGATCTCTACCTTTCCATGTTCAAACAAGAAGTTGCCTGAATGGAGATCTCGGTGCACTAAGCCATACCGGCGAGGCGGCGTAGGTCGCCCGCGCAATTCGTTTAGGAAATCCTGCATCTCTTTAACGACGCGTGAGTTGAAGCCTTCCGGAAGCGGGCTGGATATCTGCGTGAGTTTGCTCTCGTACCAAGGCAAGCGATCCTGGTCGGCCGGTAGTTGTAGTTCGTCCGAAGCGCGGTGGATACGGCCGATCTCACGTCCGAGCGTCAGAAACAGTTTGTCGTTCCATTCTGCATCGGTCGCGGGATTTAGCTCCCGACCACCAAAACGCTGGAAGCAACAGACGTACATCTTGCTCCCTTCGCTTTCAATCGTTTCCAGCAACTCACCGTTGCGCGAAGGAATGGGCGTTGTGACCGTGCATCCATGGCGGATCAGGTGGTCGAGCCACCGCAGCTCGCCGAGCAACTCGCCACGACTTCGCGCCGCGCCATCACTGATTCGAATAATGACTGGAACTCCGTTGGTCGACTCGGCGCCGAACACGTGGTTGATGCCATCGCGAATCAGCGCCGTCCTTTCGGCAACGAGTCCCCAGTGGCCCGCGCTGTGCGCAAGCGCCTCGTGATAGGGCGACGAATCGCTCGCCGGTAAATGGTTCGGATCCATGACTTGATCTCCAAGTGAGCATTGCGGGACCGGAATGCTCGGACGTTTTCTCGCAATCCTTGGCCCTTCGAAACCTACCAGCCCACGCTATCTCTGGGCGTGGCGCGATTGCAGTGCCCGAGATTCTAGCTTGTGGGCTCGAGAAGCGGCAACAAACTCGTGGTTTGCATCAGGAATCTGCAGAACTGCTGGGCAAGTCAAGCCAACGGCGGAACCGATCCGCAACTGGCGATCCGCACTCCAAGATCGGCTGACGCAATGGGCCCACGCTTAAGGCCATTGCTTAGCGAAACTAAACGGTTGGTCCACAAGAATTGACGGATAGTCGCATTCAGCTTGCCGTTATAAATGCTAGAAGGTGGAGGTAGTCCGATATCCTAGCAACCGATTAAGGAGAGTCGAATGCAGATAGTCGTACGCGGCGGCGCCAGCCAAGAAATAGAACAGCAGGAAGCGTTGGAGATCCTCACAGCCGAATTGCAACGTGTAATGCACCGGTTCAGTAAGGCCAGCTTGTACATCGAAGACGTAGACGGCCCTCGCCGGGGGACCGACAAACAGTGTCGTTGCGTCTTGTACGTTCCTCGCATGCGACCGATAGTCATCTGCGACAAGTGCTCCGACGTGCGTCCGTTGCTACGTCGCGTCGCGAATCACGCAGTCCGTGTACTATTTCAACGCGGCAATCGAAGGAGGGCCACCCGTCGAAGGTCGCGTGCCCGGATGCTCGCCGAGCAATGAGCAGGACGTGGGACGAGACAGAGCATCGCAGATTCCGTCTTACTGTTAGCTGAGCCATTAGAGTTGCTTCAAAATGATTGTACCTTCCCTCCGCACGGAGAACGTTAAGAAGATCCGACAGGATCTTGACTTCATCGTTGGTTGTTTTCGCGAGGTCCTCGAAGAGCTGGGGGAGAATCAACTGGCGGACGAACTTGGCGGGCGGGACGAAGTGCCGCTCGCTGTTAGCTCGATGAACGCGGAGCGGACTGCCCAAGCGTTCTCCATTTTCTTCCAGTTGCTAAACATGGTCGAGGAAAATGCCTCGGTACAGATGCGGCGTCATTCGGAGTCCACCGGCGGTCTCGACGAGGTGCCTGGACTCTGGCTCAACAACTTGAAGATGCTAGGGGATGCAGGACTAACTGACCGAGATATCGCGAGCCACCTTAGCCAAACGCGAATCGAGCCGGTGCTCACCGCCCACCCGACGGAAGCGAAGCGGGCGACCGTTTTGGAGATCCATCACCGCTTGTACGAGTTACTCGCGAAGCGGGAAAACCCCGTATGGACTCCTTCAGAACAAGAAGAGATTCGCAGCGGTATCAAAGCCGAGCTCGAACGACTCTGGCGGACCGGTGAGATCTATCTCCAGAAGCCGGACGTCGCCTCGGAGCGGAGAAACGTCATCTACTACTTGGAGAACGTCTTCCCGCGGGTCATCCCCGAAGTCGATCGGCGGATGCGCGACGCGTGGCAAAAGTGCGGTTTCGACGGATCATTAGTCGAGGCCCCTACCGCGTTGCCGCGTTTGTCGTTTGGAAACTGGGTAGGAGGTGATCGAGACGGTCATCCCCTAGTGACCGCCGACGTGACTCGGGAGACCCTCGGCGAACTTCGGGAGGGGGCGCTTCGTCTGCTGACCGATCGGCTCACCGATTTAGCTATCAAGGTCAGCCTGTCCGACCACCTGCAAGACCCACCGCACGAGCTGAAGACCTTTGTCGAGCAGGCCGGCGCGGCTCTTGCTGAGAAGGGCGTCGAGTCGATTCAACGAAACCCCGACGAAACGTGGCGGCAAGCTGTCAACCTAATCGTCGCCGAGCTCCCTACAGAGGCGGCCGAATCGAGACCGCACGCTTACACCCGTGTCGAGCAGTTGGCCGGCGACCTTGAGTTGCTTCGGGAAAGCCTGCTCGAAGTAGGCGCGATACGCTTGGTGGAGCACGATCTCGATCCCATCATTCGTCTGGTGCAGGCGTTTGGCTTCCACCTTGCCGCGCTCGACATACGCCAGAATAGTGGCTTTCACGAGCTAGCAGTCGCGCAGATGGTGTCCGCCGCAGGCCTAGACGGCGAAGCGTTCCTGACATGGGGCGAAACCGAGCGGCTCGAATTTCTGAACCGCGAGCTGCAGTCGCCAAGGCCCTTTACGAGGCCGGGCATGGAATTGGATGCCGAAGCGCGAGCCACCCTCGACTGCCTACGAGTCGCGGCAGAGCACTACGACCGTTACGGTCACGAAGGCCTGGGTACGCTGATCATCAGCATGACGCGCAGCCTATCCGACCTGCTAGTGGTCTATTTGCTGGCCCGAGAGGTTGGGCTTTGCCGTTCCACCGACGAGGGCCTCGTCTGCGTGTTACCGGTGACGCCGCTGCTGGAGACCATTGGCGACCTGCGAGCAGCTCCACAGATCCTCGCGGATTTCCTCGATCACCCGATGACAACTCGTAGCCTCGCGTGGCGCAAAGAGTCGCGTCGTGATAACGAGGCAGTGCAGCAAGTAATGGTTGGCTACAGCGACAGCAACAAGGACGGAGGAATCCTTGCGAGCTTGTGGACGCTCTACCGCGCCCAATCGGCAATGACGCAAGTTGGTCGCGAGCGCGGCGTGCGGATTCGATACTTCCACGGCCGTGGAGGGGCTATCAGCCGCGGGGCTGGGCCGACGCACCGTTTCCTCGAAGCCCTGCCACACGGATCGCTCAGCGGCGATCTACGAATGACCGAACAGGGTGAAACCATCGCGCAAAAATACGCCAACGACCTGAACGCCGCCTACAACCTGGAACTGCTCGTCGCCGGAGTCGCCAGCGCGTCGATTCGTCAGTGGCACCAAGACCACCACCCGCACCGGCTCGAGCCCACCATGGATCGTTTGGCGGAACTAAGTCGATCCGCGTACGAAGAGCTGCTCCACACCGAGGGATTCGTCACGTTTTTCCGGCAGGCGACGCCGATAGACGCCATCGAGGCGAGCCGTCATGGGTCTCGGCCCGCCAGGCGCACCGGTCGGCAGACGCTCGCGGACCTACGTGCGATCCCTTGGGTGTTTAGCTGGGGCCAGGCCCGCTTCTACCTTTCGGGATGGTTCGGCGTCGGCACCGCTATGGAGGCTCTTCGTGAGAGGTCGGCCACAGAGTTTAGCGCGGTCTGCGAGCAGACGTTCGCCTGGGCTCCCTTGCGATATCTCATTAGCAACGTTGCAACGAGCATTGCCACTGCGGACCCGGAGATCATGCATGCGTATGCCGAACTCGTGACCGACGACACGCTGCGCGACCGATTGATGAGTCGCATCGACGAAGAGTACCAGCGTACACGAAGGGTGCTCGAAGAAGTGTACGAGGGAGCTCTCGAAAAGCGACGACCGAACGCGCACGAATTGCTCGCGCTTCGTCAGCCCGCCCTTCGCGCATTGCATCTTCGGCAGATCGGGCTGCTCCGCAAATGGCGGACGAGCAACCGTGACCAGCAGGAGACGCTGATGCGCGAACTACTTCTCTCGGTAAACGCCATCGCCAGCGGACTGCGGACAACGGGGTAGCTCCTACGAAGCACTCCGTAAAGGCTGCCGTTGTCGGCTTCTCCTCGCCAGCGCATCGATTGACGTCTGCGAATGAACTGTGCCAGGGGTCTCTGACCCCGACAGTCGGCTCGCTAAGAACTTCGTACGAGGCGGAAGAAGCGCCTCGGCCGCGCGTCAGGGGGGCAAGCGCGACCGAGGCTAAGTGAAACACGCGAGTTTAGACTCTTTCCTGACAAACTTGTCTTTCTCTGTGCAAGAGTCGATCGAGCAAGTTAGTCAGGATGCCTTCGTAATGATGGTTGCCAAAGTCAGATCGGCGTCCGCCGCTGAATCGAATCACTACGTCCATGGCAGGTTTGCGGTACCGTTGAATTGGGCGTCGGTGCTATGCACATCATCTAGCTTAAACCGCGATGACACCTTAGGTTGCTTGATTGCACAGCCTAAATCGTTTACTATTGCTAAACTGTTTGGAGGTGGCCTTGGACTGGCTCAATTATCATCAGCTACTCAACTTCTGGCTTGTCGCGCGCGAGGGAAGCGTGAAGCAGGCGAGCGAAATGCTGCATGTTACGCCGGCCAGCGTTACCATTCAGGTACGAAAACTCGAACGTGCCCTAGGGGCCAAGCTGCTAGAGAAGAGCGGCCGCGGTGTGGCCCTGACCGAGATTGGGGAACAGGTTGCCAGCTATGCGAGCGAGATCTTTGCGAAGGGGCAAGAACTGCAGGAGATGATTCAGGGGCGGCCGCTAGGCCAGCCTCTGGAGTTGCGGGTGGGTGTTCGGGACATTATGCCCAAGCTCGTTGCCTTTCGGTTGCTTCAGCCCGCACTCGAACTGGACCAGCCGGTCCGATTGATCTACCAGGAGGGCAATATGGATCAACTGGTCTCGGACCTGTCGATTCACAAGCTCGACGTCGTGCTTTCCGATCTTCCGCTCGATACGCGTTACAAAGTCAAAGCCTACTCGCACCGGCTCGGAGAGTCGGGAATTGTGTTTGTCGCAAGTGGTCCCCTTGCGAAGAAGTATCGTCCGAAGTTTCCAGAGTCTTTGAGAGACGCGCCGATCTTGCTGCTCACGCCAGACAGCTCTATGCGGCGGCAGCTTGATCGATGGTTCAGCGATCAGGGATTCGTGCCTCAAGTCGTGGGTGAGTTTGCCGACAGCGCGATGATGAAAATCGCTGGGAGCTGCGGACTTGGTGTGCTTGCCGTCCCGACTGTAATCGAGGATGACGTCAAACGGATTTATGGCCTTCGACGCGTCGGCGTTCCCGACGGCGTTGAAGAGCAGTTCTACGCCATTTCTGTGGAACGTAAAATCAAGCACCCCAGCGTGTTGGCCATTCGTCAACACTCCATGTGAACGCTCCCAAGGTGTCCATTGCAGCAAGAGTTGCGAATGCGATGGTCGCAATGCTTAGTCGAATTAAGCAGTTCGTCATCTCGATTTAAGCGACTGCTTAGTCCAGCTTGCCGTAATATACCATTGGGGATGCGTCCCAACCTGCGATGCGACTGGGACGTATCATTTCTCGTTGACGCTTAAGGAGACTCCGAATGCTAGCTCGAAACGCCTACATTCAACGTCTGAGCCGCCTTATTGATCTGCAGATCGCCAAGGCTAAGGAATGTCGCCGGGAGGAACCGCAGCAAAGCCCGATGGGAAGGCGCGGAAAACGGGGATTCCAACAGAGTCTGGCCATTGCCGGAGGGCTTCGACGCCGATCGGTTTTCGATTGACTCATTGCCAGTCGCCATTATCAGGTGAAGTCCAAATGCCACAGGCGCCCGTCATTTGCCCATCGTTACCCGCGGAGGGCGCCTGTGGCTTCTGGGACCGCGAAAAGGTAGTGGTAGTGTAGGTGCGAGCACCTACACTACGGAATCACTCCATTTTTTTGTTGAAAATGGGCCATCCAATCGGTTACAAATATACTTGCTGTACTGTTCATATGTATATTTTTAGCTAGTGGGGGAGGCGTTATGGGACGGAAGCGTGTGCTCAATGAGCGGAAGAAAGACGAGGTGGTGGCGCTGGTGACCGCCGGGATGCAACTGCATAAGGTGGCCAATTATGTGGGGTGCGACGTGAAAACGATTCGGCGGGAGCGGGATGCATGCCCGGCGTTTGATCAGCGGGTGCGGCGGGCGATGGTGGCGAGCGATCTGAGGCCGCTGGAGGCGATGCGACGGGCGTCGGCTACACACTGGCGGGCAGCGGCGTGGATGCTCGAGCGCGAGGACCGCCAACGCAATCGCACGCAGGCGCAGCCAGCGTTTTCGGCTCGCGAACTGGCGAAGCTCGCCGAGCGGGTGGCACACGTGGTGAACGACGAGGTGGGCAGCCCGCTGACCGCGAAGCGCATCGTGCAGCAAATCGACGACCTATTCTATGTGGCGTCGGTGGCCGCCGGTGGTAGTCCCAAAACGAGCAAACCGAAAGCTAGCGGGCCATCGGTCGCCGAGTCGATGGCGTTTTTGCAAAAGCGGTGGACCGAACGCCGCGCCACCCGCGATACCGATGCGGCGGGCCTCGACCCGCAAAGCAACGCCTCGACCGACTACCTGCTCGACAGCATTCACCGCAGCCCAACTCGCAAGCTCGCGAAGAGTCCACAACCAGGAGATAGAGTCGCTTCGGGCGCGCAAGAACGGACAATTGAACGAGCGAACGGTCGCGAGCAAGATCAAAATTCATCGAAGAACACAGGGGAAACCAGAACTTGACAGGGGCGATCGGGGGCGAATAGAGTCGCCTAAATTCGTTTTTTGGAAGGGAGGACAAATGGGGATTTGTGATTGATGATTTCTGATTTGCCGGCATCCAATCATCAATCGCTTGAACCTTCCCGAGTCGCGACAGGTCGAATAAAATCAAAGGTTTGACCATAAGGTGATCGTTTCTCCTCGGGGGCGAACAGGGTTCGACCGGATAGGCGAAGCGTAAGTGGCGTGTCGTGGTTGATCGGTGGCCCACGTAAAAAGCCGATCACAACCTTCAATTGCCGAAGGTAACTACGCTTTGGCTGCCTAGAATTAGGCTGCCCGTTCCCCAGCGGCTCGCCGGAAGCTGCTGACGGAACGTATAACCCCCTCCGGACCGCCGCGGTTCACTGCTGAGCACGGCCGCGGTTAAATAAGTTCTCGGCTGGCTTGCGAGTAGCCCTGCCTGCGAGGCGGCTAGCAAGCGAGACTAAATTTCGCGGGACACACACGTAGAAGCTTGCGTGGAGATATTACGGGACGCGGGTTCGATTCCCGCCGCCTCCACTTTTTGGCAGTCTGGGTCATCCGCTGCCATCTCGCGACATTCGATGCCTAAACCCTTGCTACGGCGAGGGTTTTCGCGTTTCTTCTCCGAGCGGTCTTGCTGCCATTCGCCGACATTTGGTGTACCAGGTTGCCCATCCGCGCCACTCTCAGTGCAGACATTATGCAGACAAGTCTCAGGTCCATGGTTTGCCGGTTTCTGCACCGTTGGGAGTTGGTTCAAGGCCCGTGCCTGATCCTCCAACCCGATATGCGTGTACTTCATTGTCATTCGCACATCGCTGTGGCGCGCCAACTCCTTCGCCTCGGCCAGTGACACCCCACTCCGAAGCAGTTCCGTAATATGGGTGTGGCGACCGGCGGCATGGAAATCGGCTAACCCCTCCTCCGTCTCGTATGGAATGCCTGCCTCCTCCAGATCATTCTGGATCATCTTGTAGGCCTTCCTGTTGGCCAGTTTCGGAAACAGTGGTTCATCGTCCGCTAGGCCGTCAGTCCACCGTCGAATTTCCGGCACTAGGTCTGCGTGGAGCGGCAGTACGTCTTTACGTCGATGCTTTGAGTATTGCGCTTCGACCGTCACAGTCGGCTGCTGCGTGTCGAGCCCAAAGCTCAGGGGAGTCAGGCTCGCGATTTCCCCTTTGCGCAGTCCGGTCATGTACGAGAGCAGGTAGATTCGCGCTCGCGTCTTGCCGTCATATCCCTGCCGGCGGCGAATGCTGGCGCGGGCCGCCGCGATCAATGCCGCCATTTCGGCCGGTTTCAACGCACGGCGAGCATGTCGAACATCGGTCGCCGCATTGCGGCGAGGGATGCCCGCAAACGGGTTGCGTTCCACAGCGCGTCGCCTAGGGTGCGCGAGCCAGTTGCCAAACGCTTCAATTGCCTGCAGGTAGTGATTGTAGGTACGAGGGCCATAGTCTCCGTCGCGGCAGTAGTCGGAGATGAACTCTTCGGCGGCGTCACCATCGAAATCGGCCAGCGTGCTGAAGCCTGCCCCATTCAGCGCCGTCCGAATCCGCGACGCGGTCAGGCGAATGTGTTTGGTGGTGTTCCCCTTGCGCTCCAGGCTCTCCTCGTAGGCCTTCACGTGGGATTCCCACCCGGCAGCCAGATCCCGGCCAAGCAGCACATCAAGGCTCGTCGCTTCGGCGAGTCCCAATTTGATGCGCTCTACAATCGTCTCTATTTGCGCCGCTTTCGCCTCGGTGACCCCTTTGTCGGGGCAACCTTTCGTCGTTCGTCGCCGGCCTTCGTGATCGAAGAATTGAATGTAGTACGGAGCCCCCTTCTTACGGCGGTCCCGACTGAGCTTCGCGATCGATGCCATCGTGTAGTTACCTCCGGCGGTTATTCTTACGCTGGAATGCCGGAGGGCAACCTTCAGCCACCCACGCTTCTAGCCCCGCGCGGTTCCAACGAGTGGTTCCGCCGATACGCAACGGGGCAATCACCTCTCCCGCACTGACCTTCCTCCACAAGGTACGTTCCGAGATGCGAAGCAGTCTTGCGACGTCAGCTGCCGTCAGTAGCAGTGGCAATACGGATGCAGCGCGTGCGTCATCCGCACTGCTTCCATTTCCATCGTTTGGGGCGGCGAAATCCACCATCATCACACCTCTAAGCAAGTACCATTCGTTCGTAGGTGACAAACGGCCTCCCTGCCCTCCTGATCAATGTGCGGGCCCATCGTCCCGGTCCACATCGCGATGTCGGTCTTCGAGAGCCTGATCAAGGTTGCTCTCACCCCGGTTGATCAGTTCCTCAATCTCATCCCGGGTCAACTCGCTCTCCGCAAGTTCGTGAAACTCATCTCGGAGCTCACGATTGCGCGCATCTATACTCGGATGCGAAGCCCGCGAGAACTCTTCATCGAAATCAAGCTCCCGCTCATCTTCGAGGTGCGACAGATCACCATGCACCTCGCGGCTATACTCTTCACGTTTGCTGCCGGAGACTTCCCGGTTGACCGACTCTTCAAGTGTTCCACCCGGGGATGGATAGACTTCGCTCAAATCAAAATGGTCGTCGAGTTCTGGCCAATTTTCGGCGTCCAACTCCACTTCGCGTTCGATCGAATGATCCATTCGCGCCTGATCAAAATCGCCCGGCAGGTCCGGGCCGACGGGTCCTTGTTCGCTCATCACACCACTCCAAAAAAGTTACGAATGCTGGCGACCGTGCCTATCGCTTGCCCCGCGAACTGTACGGAGGCAGTCCTTCATCAAAATGCCCTTGCCAGTTGATCCCTTTGACGACCAGCCCTTCGCGGGTCTTCAGGTCCTTCATGGCCGGGCGGTAGAGTTTCATCGCCTTGCCACTGTCATAGGGAAAGAAGTACTGCAGCGGTGAATCGGGAGCGAGTTCGGCATACACCGTGGAGACATCCGCCACATCGACTTCGATCACCTTGCCATCGCGAACGATTCTTGTTTTGCCGAGCTTATTGACGATCCAATCGGCGGTCTCCGGATCGCGGCAGCCTAGAAACTGCATGGCACATGCACCAGCCATGGCGGCCACGGTCGCCTTCGACGTCAATGACTCAATCTGTCCGATCGACTGGAAATACAAGGAGATAGACACATTCAGATCGCGTAGTATGTTGAGCGAGCGGATAACCAGATCGATGTTCTCGGGCGACCACTGCGGCAGCTCATCGAGATAGATCAGAATTCTTCGCTTGCTTGGCTCCGCTCGTTGCTGCAGCACCATCACCAAGAGTTCCAGGAAGATGGAAAGAATCGCCTGCGAAGACTTGTCGCCGCGGGGTGGCTGCACAAAAACCGCCAAGGGATGAGGTCCGCGGCCGATTTCGCTCAGTCGAAACGCGGGCGGCGCGGTCAGCAAATCACATAATTCCTTGTTCGCCAGTAGCCAGCCCACTTTCGTGCCGATGGTTTTCATCAAGGGCGCAAAACTGCGGGGACTTTGCAGCAAATCCCACAGCGCCAACCCTTCTTTGGCGATCATGCCCCCCATGGCCGGGCACCGCATCATCCGCTTAAACAATCGTTCCTGCAGCTTGGGGGAGGCCATCGCTGTCCGCGGGTCGACCCCGAGTAACAACCTGATGCAATGGATCAGGTTCCGCTCCCGGGGGTCATGATAGCTGCAGAGCACAAACCCAATGACAGCGCTGAGTGCTTCGCGAGGTGCTTCAACCCAGTACCGTTCGCCGGTGCTCCTCAGATGCTCAGGGAACACACCACGGGCAACCGCCTGTGCCCTGGCCCAGGCACCAGGTGCCTCGGGGTCGATGTCGCACAGGAAACCATAGGGAGTGGCCGAATAAGCACTCTGGAAGCCGGTATCGAAATTCATGGCCCGGCCAAATTGCCGCCAAAACTTGATCTCGGTGATGCCGCGCGGATCAACGCCTAGCCGAGGTCCAAACTTCTTCACCCAGTCCGGATTTTCAAACATCAGCTGGTCAACGAACCGCCCCAGCGTGGTGTTGACAAGATCAGGCTTTTCACTGATGCAGACCAAATCGGTATTGCTATCGAGCCCCAACAATTCGTGGATGCCCACGGTCGCGAATTTGCCCGAACCAGGCGAACCACAGACCGCCTTATTCGGCGTGCGAACGTGAACCGCGCAGGGTTCCAGACCGTGCTCCAGCAGCGTTGTTCCTACAAGAGGTGTATCAAACACGTGCCCTTCACTGCCCACCTTTGCAGACTGAGTGAAACACGAGTCTTTACAGTGCGGCGTCATTCAAGCCTCAGGGGCAAGGGCCGCGTGTATTTCCGTATCTCGTGCCCGGTCATGAAGCCGCCGGTCGCCCCCTGGCCCGAGGCAAACCAACGTCGAAACAACGGATGCACCCTCACGCGCTCTCCGACCAGGTACCATACAATTGGAAACGATCCGCACATTACCGGCACGCCGACCACTCTGACCGTAGTCCACACGATGGCCTGTATCCCTGGTGGAGGATACTGAGTCATCGATGCGATGCCGCTTGCGAGATCGATGAACGCCGTAACAATCCCACTCCCGACCAGCACTCCACAGCCGGCAATCGCGACAAACCGTGTCTGCCGATTCGAGATCCCTGCAACCGGCGTCAGTGTTGCTGCCAGCCACCCCGCAAATACAAGCCCATATCCGCCTTGAATCAGGTTGCGTGTGGCTTGCTGCGCGTCGATCGGCCAGTTTTCGTAGCCAGCGGGAGGCCAATCGAATACCCATCGCGTGACCCAAATGATGGGCCAAGCCAAGTGCACGGCACCCTGCCAGCGAAACAGACTGAATCGTCCGAGGGCGTTAATTCGATCGATCACTGCCATAGCTACAAACTACCTGCCAGGTTCCATTGCTACCGCGATTCCCACCAGTTGCCGTCCGGTATTGCTTCGTCGTTTGCTGCATCGCCCCCACCCGCTGGCACTGTCGCTACGTCATTGCTCGGGTGGTTCGAATCCGCCGCGTCGCTGAACACGACTAGCCACACCACCAATCCGGCTACTAGCGAGAACAGCAGACAGTTCCAAAAATGGTCTGCCTGGAGTCCGCCATGGCGCTGAGCGGTGCCAAGCACCGTCGCCAAAGCAAGGACCAATGCCACCGCGGCTATCACCAGAAACGATTCCATAGCTGCCCTACCCGTCCTCAAACGCGGCTGCCATACCGTCAAACGTCACGCGAATTGCATCCTTGATGAACTCACTTCCTTGCTGCAATGTCTGCATTACGGGAACACCTTCGTCGTAATGTCGCCAAAGAGCGACCCCAACTAGCAAGCACAGCGTAAGGCCTGCGACGACAAGGCCTGCCTGCCCGAGGCGCTTCGCACCAGCCAGCACCACGCCGCGGAACACGATCGCCAGGATTCCAATCGCCGCTGCTGCAACGACTGCCGCTCGTTCATCGAACGTCGCAAATGCCAGTTCGTCGATCACTTTCGTTTCATCCCGTTGATTGGAGGAGCACACTCGCCTGATTGCATCTCGCAGTCGTCACGAAAGTGCCGAATGGTTGAACCGCTGCTCCCGCCGGTCTTGTCAACTAACCGATACCGTCCCTGCGTTGCAATTACGTCGTCCATCTCCTGTAGCCATCTGTCCCAATGACGAAACGACCCGATCAAGATGAAACCATCTTCGCCAAGCGAACTCTTGACAACTGGTTTCAAGTCGTTGGCGTCTATCCCATCGGGATTCTCGGCCAGCAACTTGCGGATGCGCGCTACAACGTCCGCCTTCGCTGCAGATTCTCTGTTTCTCTTCAGTTTTGCGATCAGCTGGTCAATCGTTCGTACCGCCTGCTTTGCCGTACGGTGCGAATCAAGTGCTTCCTCCGTCTTTCGCCGACCCTCCACTTTGACTTGCGCCACCATTTCAGCCGCAAGTTGCTCGGCCTGCACGAGCTTCGCCCGTTCCTCCTCAAGTGCCGCAACCACGTTGCCCTGCCAATCGGTCATTCCCGCTACTCCGGTTGTGGCCAGTTAGCGTAATCGGACCTGCTGTCATTCGGGCCTAGATCGCTGTGCACAACGCTGTGTGTCGTGCGAGTGCTGCTCGGAATGACAACGTGCCCGGGATCGCCCCACTCCAACTGCACACTGAAAGGCGTATCAGTATTCCGACTGTGATACGCTGGTGCTGTCATCGAGTCGTTGCCTGCCGCCTCGATTAGTCCCGCCGGCGCCAACTCGATCGCCGCTGGGTAGTCATAACCGACATCTGGAATCATGCCCCGCGGACCGTTGATCGGCCCTGTCGGCTGTTCTGCCAAGTAGCAGAGTCCACAGCCGGCGAGGAACACGACGATTACTCCGCCGACAACATCTCCGATTTTCTGCATCATGATTCGCCTCCTCGGTTAGCGTTGCGCGGTTGCCGTTGAATTCGAAGCGGCATTATTCCTTGTGGAGATTACGCCGTTCCCGCCTAGGCTGATTCGCCTCCAACCAGCCGTCCTACGGTCCCCGTCTTGACCTGGGTCCCCCGTGGATGGCGGCATTTCCACAAGCGCCTCCTTCCGCTCGCCCCGCCAAACGGCGATCACTCGTACCGTCGATGGAGCGGTTGCCGAGTAGCTGTGCAGCCAAAGCCGCAAGTCACTGAGACGGTCGTGGTTGATTTGAGCTGCTTCCCACTTGCCCAATACGTCTGCATCGTCCTCTGTGTTTCCCGAACATCGAACGTCTCGAAACAGTTTTCCGAAGCTCGTCGTTTTCTGCAGAAAGAACAGTTCCTCACCGGTCGTTACGTCCACTACGTGCATATCGATGTCGCTTGTCGGATCGGGGCTTTGCCAGTTGATGGCCAGCACAATCAGCTCTGGCTGTGCTTCGGCAGTCATCAATAGCTCGTTGATCATTGCAGCGTTCGTATCGTCCGGACTCCGCTCAATCATCACTGCCGGACTGGGTCCCGACGCAATGAACCGACGCTCGCTCGAACGTTTGGTGTTCCACGCGCCTACACCGTCGTCGCGAGGATCGACTACTCCTTCGAATTGAGAAGGGGTAAACCGAAACCCACTTTCTGCATCCGATGTCAGCCTGCACAGCTCCGCGCCGTACGTTTGGAAGAACAATCGCAAGAATCGACTCACGTACTCCCGATGAATCGAGTCCGATCCCCATTCTGCTGAATCGGTCACCCAGACCACCTGTGTGCCTGCAGGGAAATGGACAACCCCCTCAAAGAATGGGCTGACTGGCGATTCAAGCGAACCATCCGTGGGCACCATGTGGTCGGTCATCGCGAAACCGGCATGCTGCGGCATGTTGTAGCACGGGTCTCCCACTAGCGTGATCCGTGGCGGCAAATTGGTGGTCCGCAATTCTGCCACTTTGGTGGCGATCTGGGGCATGTCGACCTGCGAGGACTTGCTGCCGGTCTCTTCTGCGAAAAAAGTGTGGACCTTCTCCAGTCCCATCCCATCGCGTAGTCGGATGTTGGCATCGCCCCTAGGCACCACCACTGAAACGACATGTTCATGCGAAGGTGTGCGGACCAGATGAATGGGCTCCCCCGGCAAGGCGAGCGTCGTGTACAGGCGGGCAAAGTCTTCCAGCGCGGCCTCCCGCCGTTCACCGCTGATTCCATCGGCGACAAACACGAAGTGTTCAGCAGCTGGTGGCGGCGCGGGCTTGCCGCAACCAAGAATCCCGGCGACGCCTGAGCAGTACACCAAAATCAGGAACAAAAATCTAATCATCGCATCGGCCTCCAAACTATTTTGAGTGACGTTTCAGTTTTCGTTTGATCTCTTCGAACTCCGCCTCCAGCTTGCGACGCTCCGCTTCATCGGCCGCCTTGAGCAATACTCGACGCACATAATTCAGCGCAGCCTCCGTTCGCACGGTTCGAACTCCCTTAATCCTGCGAGCTAGTGCCTTGTCCGCAATCAACTTATTACGCGAGACGGTCAATTCACCTGCGGCCGCCCGATGCACACGTTCCACAAACCTGCGCTCCGCATTCACCACTGTTTCGACACGGAACAATCTCCGAAACGCCCGTTCGACTTCCAGTTCAGCCTCGACGACGAACAACACCAATACAATGCAAGACATTACGGCAAGGATCCTCTGTGGAATGGGCAGCTGCGCCGGCGTCATCCCAGTCGTCGCCAATGCCGAACCCATCGAAAATGCGAACAACAGCAGCGAGATCCACGCAAATGGAGCGGACCAGCGTTGGATCAACTCGACGAGCCAATCACCACCGGCCCTTTCGGCAGCCTTGAATCGCTTACGCGTCATAACGAAGGCACCTGCCACGAAAATGGCGGAGGTAGCGAACGCCTGGGGCCAGGAGCGTACAAAGGACAGCCCGGTCGACTTCGCGAGGTTCGCTAGCGAGTACAACTCGATCGTTCCAAATAGGATCAACGCCGCCAGCCATAGTGAGAAGATCATGCCAGCGACGCTCTGCCAGTTTGGGTCACCTACGCGCCGCTTGATCGTACGGGACATCGATCGCAACTGGTCACCTGCTGCTCGCACGTTTGCAACTGCGGCGCTTGCGTTGCGCTTGGCGAGGTCATTCTGCCGCGCTGCGAGAACCGCAAGGTGCGTCAACACCGGCGAGGCGTTGTGTACCGCATCCATGAGTCGGACAACTGCATGAAGCGGCTTTGGTTGTCGACCTGCCGCAATTGCATCAAGGTCCTCGTACGGAAGAGGACCGAGATCGATCGTGATCCGATTGGCTTCGTCGACGCTCTTGGCGCTGAGAGCCCGCTCAGCGTCGGTGTGCTCGCCGGTTTGGAACCGACCAAATCGATCGCCGCCGAAGTCGGCAGCACCAGTTCTTGCCCCATTATTCATTGTGGTTCCCTTCGAGCGTTTCGATACTCGTTACTCCCACTCGCCCCGCAGGAGGGTCCGATGTTGGGTGCCTTGGTTTCGCCGCCAGAGACGTACTGTGGGGTAGATTACCACCAGCTGAGAACCAAAGGCCGCATGAGAGCCCGCACGAGACGTGAGTTTTTGTTCAGATGTTCGTCCGAACACATATGGTCATGCGCACATCACCAAGAATGCCCAGATTGCCAATGGGTGGTTGAACGCAATGCCCAGCACCAAGACGATCAATGCGATATTGTGAAGATCGGATGAAGATGGCTCATCGACCGTTTGACAACACGGAATAAGTCCGCTTACATTTTCAAGGGGGGTGCCAATCCCGATGGAAACTAGATGTTTTACCGCAAGACGGAATCACAACTGCTTGGACTGAATCCACCACCGTACCGATGGGGGCGCGAGAAATGTGTCCAACCGCGGTCCGACGTTGTTAGTGCTGCGTTCCGCGACATCTACAGCTCAAAACCAAGATTCCTGGTCCTAGCAGCCAACAGGGCCTATGCAGAGCTTTATCAACACGAGGACCCAATCCCACCCCTGAACTACGACAAAATATACCGAGCCAGACACTATTCCAAGTCCGCCTTGCCAGAAAAAGATGCGCGCGCGCTCTTGCGCGCGTGTGGAGTCGTGGTTAATTCTGGATCACCCGACTCTGGCCGGGACGACTTCGACGCCCACCTGATGCCCTACGTGCTCGACCCGAGGATTATTGAAACACCTCTCTACCAACCAACGCAGCTCTTCTTTGAAAAGTATCTTGAGGATCATCCTCTGCCCGATGATTTGGAAGTATTTGTCCGGTCAAGTCGGAACTGCCCGATCGCGTTGCGTCGGTTGCTACTCGACAACGAACATAAATTTGCGGGCTTCCTTGCTGTGATGCGAAACAATCGATTTGACCCAAGCCATCCGCCCCAACGCCCCGAGATTCCATCTCGTGATTCGTATCAGGCTATTGCGTACCCCCGCTATAACGATGGTAGGTTCATCAACATTTGCGTCACAGAGCGGACGCCAAGTGAACGTGTCGAGTTCGCCGACGATTTTGAGACGTTTGTTGCCATGCTTCGAAGATTGTACAACAAAGATCAGCTTCGCGCATTCATCGGGCTTGACTTTAAATTACACCGCGACGTAGCAGCTTTCGCTGGACAGCCAGGTGCCTTGGATGCTTGGTTCGAGCATATTGAACGCGGCAAACAGTTGCCAGCCGCGGTCGCAAAGCATGAACATCCCACATGCCCCAAAGACCTTGATCCAGGCAGGATCTATATGAAAAAAACTCTCGGCTATTGGAACTGCGTACTCGTCAAGCTCCCAAAGGCAGTACTCGTCGATGAGGACCTAAATACGCTTCTGCAGAATCAACAATCCGACTTCAATGCCTTGCTTACGCATGCTACATGAGCATGGCATTGATGAACGGCTTCTCGGGAGCTTGCTTCATTGCCACGATCGCTGCCTCACGGACAAGTCGCTCATCATCGCCCCCGATGCGAGTACGGCTAAGCCGTCGGGCCACCGACAAGTACCAAGCCAATCGCTCGCTTGCTTGCTCAAAGCGTTCGCGAAGTAAGAAGGCTTCCTGAACAACGCTCTGGTCATTCGAACGGTACTCAGCGAGTGTTGACTTGTCTACGGACTCGACACAGCTTATGTATGCGGATCTGAGTTCGTGCCATCCAATCGTTCCATTACTCCATTGCTCAATTAGCTCATTGGCATTTGCTACGAATTCTTCATAAGCCGACTTCGGTACCACACGCGCTTTTTTCTTCGGTTTCTGTTCAGTCACTTTGCCCAGTGTTCTCAAGAGTAAACACTCTTGTCTCTTCGGTTCATCTATACCCAACGCGGCGATTGGAAAGCTTGCCGCATTGCACCAGATATCCCACTGAACACGATTCGCAGCGCGCCTATTCATAAACCTCACCTTCTTATGCCTGTCAAGTCTTAAGACTGTGCACTCAAGTACTCCGGTCGTTGTCCATCGCTACGGCATGAGGACATCCAGTATCCGTTGAAGCGTCTCTTGGGGCTAACGCAGTGTACCATCCAAGGCCGCATTCGGCATGCTCGATCCTGTCTACGGTAGCGCCGCTGCATGCATGGTCAGGGTTTATCGCACCAATGCCTTCAGGGCCAATTCCAGCAAAAACCGGCGGGATTCTAGGTCCCGGCCACGTGGTGCACGACCTGAAGGAGGTGCCCGCAGTTTTCCCGCAACTCCCGTTTTGCCGGGTTGCCGTCTTCTCTCCTGGGGTCCCAAGTTAATCATCGATGCATTCTCGCGCCCGCGAACGGCCGGGTAAACGCTCGCCTGCAGACAGTCCCGCTGCGCTGCGCTGGCGTGACATCTTCGGCGATCCGCTCTGGCGGACAGGGCGTTGACACGGCCGCCCTATGCGGTCGCAACCTGAATGGCATCGTTAACTTTCAACCACAGGAGAAAAAACATGACGACAACCAACCCCAACAAACCTGCTGCAGTCTTTCGCGATGGTGCAATCAAGGTCAATATCTGGGCTAACGAGACCGACAAGGGCATTCGTTACTCCGCCGAGCTATCGCGAAGCTACACCGACCAACAGGGCCAGTGGCACGATACGAAGTACCTGTCGAACGGAGAACTACTCCGCGCCGCGAACCTACTAGTCAAGGCGTACAACCGCCAGCTGCAACTCAAAGCCGAACTGAAGTCCGGCGACACCGCGGGGGCCAAGTGAGCCCCCTTTTTAACCAGCCGCGGGTTGGCCGGGAGCGTGATGCCCTGGCCTCCCGCCTGCGGCGGCTCGCCGGTGAAATGGACCGGCTGGCTGACGCACATTGCGAAGTGCTGGACTTCGAAGCCTACTCAGGACTCACCGAACATGCGGCGGAGTTGCGAGCTGTCGCTCGCGCTGTGACCCACAACGACCTGTATCGCATACTCGGCGAGTTTGCAAGTGAGGCGGAGCAACACATCGCGTTCGTCGAGAGTTCAGTCGTTGAGCAAAGTCCATCGCAGGCGAAAGGAGGCGGATCATGAAACGTCCATTTCCTCAACTCATTGAGCTGCCGGCTGCGCCGGTCAACGGCAATCCTGTGTCAGGGCTGACCAGCATCCATGCTGCACGGCGCCGCGGTCCCTACGGGTCTGCCAAGTATCGCGGCAACTGCGGTGGGTATTTGATCAAAGACCTCATTACCTACTTCCGCGCCCGCCGCGTGCTCGACCCGATGACAGGTAGTGGTACGTGCCGTGACGTCTGTCGCGAATTGGGTGTGCCATGTACATCGATGGACGTTCGCTATGGACAGGATGCGGCCGACCCCCATCTCTACGAGGCACTACCACCAGTGGACTTCGTATGGCTTCACCCGCCTTACTATCGCCAGATCGTTTACAACGACGATCCAAAGTGTCTGTCGAACGCACCAACGCTCGATGCGTTCCTCGACCGGATGCAACTGGTGCTCCGAAATTGCCGCTCGGTGCTCAACCGTCATGGCAAGATTGCTGTGCTGATTGGCGGCTATAGTCACCATGGCCGTTACATGCCACTGCCGCATCTGCTGGTCGAACGGGCCCGCCGGGAAGGTCTATGGCTTGCCTGCACCGAGATTATTCGGCTGCAATATGGCAACACCTCGTCGACCAAGACCTACCGGTCTAGCTTCATTCCCGGCCTGCACGACCAGTGCCTCGTTTTCGAACGCACTACACGATAGGGCATCAACTACCAACTACCCACTAGCTGGGGCGAGTTCACTCGCCTCGGCCTTTTTTCGTTCGCCTGTCTGCCGCCCTACTCCTCCCCATACCCATTTGACGCCCTATCTGCCAAGCGAGCACTGAGCGACCATTTTACCGAGCGCTTCGGGGCCCGGTTATCTTTCGCGCTCGTGCTCTTGAGTATTAGCAGGTGTTTGGCGCAGCGTTTGCCACGAGCGTGCCAACCCGCAACGACATTCGCTAGTAACCGCTTAGGGCAAGAGTCGCTTAACCGCTTCGGAAAGCGGCAAGAACAACACCTGCGGCGCCGACCCAAAGGCTATAAACCCGTGGTGTTCATAGAAGCGGACCGCATCTTCATCCTTGGCGTCGACCACCATGGCATAGATGCCGAGTTCGCTGTTTGATGAGCGACTGATGGCGTCTACCAATAGCACACCGCCCAGCTTCTGCCCTTTGAAGTCCTCGTCGACAGCCAGACGTCCGATCCGCCCCACAGGCACCGTGGGATACCGTGGGAGCTTCTTGGCTTTCTCCGGTGGTAAGTCTGCCAGCAATACACTACCAGCCGACAGCGTATAGAACCCGGCTACACGATCGGTCGCTTGCTCAATCAGCAGATAACACGCTGCCACATTGCGGCGCTCATCCTGACTGGCCTGCTGCTTGAGATAGCGATTGAGCCGATCGACGCCGCAGTCGAACGTTTTTCGATTCTGTTTGGCTAACCGCTCGATCCGGTACGGAGCAGTCACGATGGCTCAACCAGATTGCGATGCCGCTTGGCCGCTTCTTTGAGTGGCTTCGCCACGGCCTTGGGCTTCGTAAGCCCCGCCGCAAACCGCTGCTGATCGGCGAGCGACAGCTGAATGACCTCTTGCCGCGCAATCGCCTCTTCGGCCGCTTCTCGCGCCGAGCTGACTACGAAGTCCGAGAGACTCCGTCCCTGCAGCGTCGCCGCCTGTCGCAGCAGCTCTAACACAGGCTCTGCGATGCGGGCCTCAAAGCGGGCATTCTTGATGTCTTCGACATGTTCCATGGTCGACTTACCTCCTAACACCAGTGTACGGCGATAATCCGTACAGAGTCAAGCTTTTTCTCGAATGTCCCTGCTTTTTGTAGGGCCTTGACGTTTAAACCTCATGCCCATCCCGCGCGGCTCGCACGGGCCGCTGGCCTGACGGCCGGCGCGGCGACGGGCAGGTCGGATCCCTGCTCCACTCAATGCCGGTAGGTCACTCAATCTACTTTGGGGCCCGACCTGCCCCGTCGTTCCAAGTAGGGAACGTCGCCGTGCGAGCAACTCTTGGATATAGCGCGCCGCTGTGGACAAACCGCAACCATCTCCAAGGAACCCTTCTCTATGCTCGGGAATCTGTCTACGCTGATTATCGGAGGGGCGTCACAGCGGCAAGTCATGACCGTCGCTTGTGCGCGACAACGTGGCGCCGCCCGTGGCGGTAGGTCGCCCGAGCGACCTTCTACGCCACCCTGCGGCAAGTAAGGCCCGCCATCAAGTCGCTAGGTGCGACGCGGACCTGTCCAGTGAACCGCAGCAACGGTGCCAACTTGTTTTCCATCGCGCTCATGCGATCGTATGGCAGCGTGTGGCACCCTCGGTCACTCGATGACCCGCAGTGGCACTCGCAGGTTCATGGGAGGCATTGCATCGTAGATGACGTCGAGTCTTTTCTCAGTTGACTATTGGCCGGCTGAGTGCAATCAATCCAGAGACAACGGAGGTGCCAGATGTGTTTTTCGTGCCGAAAAACCTCTCCTGCGAAACGACCAAAGGCCGTTTCTTGGAGCATCTGGCCAACGTTGCCACGTTGGATCACCCGTCGGCGCGGGGTCCCTACCCTAGGCGCACCGACGGCTCATGAACCGCTCTGTGGCGGTTCCTGAGTAAGGGCGTTTCGCCGCCCTTCGACCTACGACCAACAGACGGCCGTTGGATTGCCGCGAAGGAACCGTCCTTCGATGCGATCCCTGGTTGCCCAAGTCGCTATCGCCCACTACGGGGCGAACGACTCGGACAAGGCGGCTTCGTCACTGCGTCCCCGTTATTGAAGCCGCCAACAAGGAGCCAACCAATGGGTCGCCCCCGAAAACAACCCCATGAGCGTCGCTCGACTTCGGTGCGCACCGACCTCACGCTGGCCGAGAAAGTCCATGTGCAAGAGCAAGCCACCAACGCGGGGCTGAGCGAAGCGGCCTATCTGCGGCGGCGCGCTCTTGGCTACGTCGTGCGGTCGAGAGCTTCGGCCGCCCGCTCCAACCCCGCTTTGGTCAGCGAACTCAACCGCTTAGGCACCCAAGTTCAAAAGCTTGGTAACCTCACCAACCAGGTAGCACTCTATTGCCATACCGATCGCCGGATCCCGTATGGCTGGGAAGTCTTACCGAGTGAAATCAAAGCGTTAGCCAAGACTATTGAACAAGCGCTTGAACAGGAACTATTCAAAGATGGTGCCTAAGATCCACGCCAAAGGCCGCAGCTTCCGCGTTACCGCGCACTACGTGCTGCACGATCCTGATGCGGAAACCAAGGAGCGGGTCGCTTGGACAGCCACGCGTAACCTGGCCACCCACAATCCTGACGCAGCGTGGCGGGTCATGGCGGCCACGTCGATGGACCAGGATCGCTTGAAGCAGCAGGCAGGTATTCCGAATACCGGTCGCAAGAGCAAAGACCATGTTCTCCACTTCACGCTTAGCTGGCACCCTGAAGAGTCGGACAAGCTTGACCGGGCCGAAATGCTACGGGCGACCAAGACGATGCTACATGTCATGGAAGCGCAAGAACATCAGTGTTTGATCGTCGCCCACAACGATGAGCCACAGCCCCACGTGCACGTGGTGGTCAACCGCGTCCATCCCCGTGATGGACGTATCCTCTCCTCCAGCTTCGAGCGGCTCAAAGCATCTCGCTGGGCGCAGAAGTACGAAGAAGAACGTGGCAAGATCTATTGCGCCGAGCGCGTCATCAACAACGCGGCTCGCGACCGGGGCGAGTTTACCCGTGGTGAGGGCGATCTGCCCCGTCAGGTGCATGAGGCAACCCAAGCAGTCAACGACAACGATCGCCGTGAAGCGCTGATTGCGCAACACCGCGCTGAAGCAGCCCAGCTTAAGGCCTCCGAGCGCCGCCTTGCGGACAGGCAAAAAACTGCCTGGCAGAAGCTTGAAGCTGGCCATCGTGAACGAACGTCCAGAATCGACGCGGCTGCCAAGACCGTGTTCATGCGCCGGCTTTCCAAGCTGCGGGACGACTATCGCCCCCAATGGGCCGAACTTTACCACGAGCACGAGGCTCAACAGCGACAGTTTGAGCAGCGAGAGGAACGACTCCTGGGTCGCGTTCGTAATATGTTCGGCGCGATAGACTTTCGCAGTCTGGTGGGTCGCGGCTCAGAACAACCAGACGGCAAGGCCGCAACGCTCAGCCAGGCGTTTCAGGTGCTGGCAGATGCGGGCGCTCGACGCGAAACACTAAAGAGTGAGCAACAACTCGCCCAGCAGGCATTGCTGCGAGAACAGCGACACGATGAGGCAGCGCTACGTGACAAGGTTCAACTGGCCCGCCAGCGGGCTCAGACTGGCAATCGCCAACGTTTCGCAACAGAGCGTAACGATTTGGTCCTGCGTAAAGCAATGGACAACGCCCGTCTCCGCGCCCAGTGGCATGAGAAATCCCGCCGGCTGCGTGAGCAACTGCGTGAACTGCGTCAGCTAGAGCCCGAACACGAGCGGCCGGCCGAGAAACCGCGCAAGTCCCCCACTCCACCGCCGACGACTCGTACTTCTGAAATCTTGCCGAAACGAGGCGTGGAACAAGCTGCACGTCAGATCGATTCCTGGCGCGACCTACAGAGGTCGCGTTTGGATCGCACCCTCGATCGCGAACGAGACGACGACCGAGACCGTTAAACTCCTAAAACGCACCCCTACCCCACCGCTAGGAGCAATCCAATGGCATCGTATGCAAACGAAGACACCGAACAGCGTCGGGCGCGCCTGGCTCAGGCCAAGGCAGCCATGCTGGGCGAATTGAGTGAAGTGATCGACGTCGACATCAGTGAGGTCGGTATCGCCATTCGGGCCTTTTATCGCACTCGGGCGCGAAAGGCGGCCGCCATTGCGGAGAAAGCGGCAGAGTCTCGTCGCGGGCGCTTTCGGGACCAAGACCACGAGATG
Source organism: Pirellulales bacterium (assembly GCA_028279215.1). GTDB lineage: Bacteria > Planctomycetota > Planctomycetia > Pirellulales > Lacipirellulaceae > Aeoliella. Next base: position 8,957 of record JANQOF010000064.1, on the reverse strand, counting down.
GAGCATTGAATCCGCCATTCTTACTCGGTTTCGAACTGCAGCTGGTTTGCCGGCGTACGAGAGCCCTCTCAGGGCTGGTCAATATCACTTGCGCTCACGCGCGCCGGATTCCGAATACTCGCTTCCACCAAGGTCTTGAGCGCTCCATCTTCAGCGCTTGTCGGTACTGTCGCAATCGCCGCGTCGAAGCATCGAGTTCCGCTTGGAAACGGGTCTCCTGTTCGCTTACCCGCTCCGCGAGCGCGTCCAGTGTGCGCTGCCAATCACCGGAAGCGTCGCCGCGGCTCTCCAGCAACAGCGTGGCGCGGTTGTGCCCCTCCTGCGCTCGTTGCAAGGCGGCTTCAAGGTGGTCGATCCGCGCTTGCAGGTGCTCACGCTCCCGTCGTCGTTCGTCCTGTTCGGTGGCCAGTTGTTGCTCCGCGGTGTGCAGCTGTTGATCGACCACCGTTCGGACTTCGCTGCTGCTCGCCTGTCCGCCCTTTCGGGTGGGTTTGGTGGATGGACTGGCCCGCTCGAAGTCGCAGTCATCGCCGTAGACGCGAATCAACTCCGTCGCATCGATCAGCTTGTTCCCCTGCCCGTCTAGTTCATACGCCAGCTTGCCCGACTTGAGGTGCGCCGCGATTGTTGTCCGCGACTTGTCGGCGATGCGATGCGCCTGGGATATGGAAAACTTGGTTTTGCTGGTCACTGTTGAACACTTTAGAATCGTTGAACGTCTATTGACCACCCTACTACACCAGTTTCTCGAGCGCAACAGCTAGGCACACATGTTTTTGCGGTTGCTCACACCAGCGTATGGTGATCATTGGTGAACAGCTGGTCGCTACGCAGACTGACCGCTGAACTGATCAGCCAATTGGTCACTGGACTGCGAAGTGATCAGCAGTGACCGCACACTAGGTTGCGCAGGGACTTGGCGACTTTGGCTGATAGGCTCGGTCGCAAAGCATCTGTGCAAGGTTGATCACCCGGTTCACTGGCGCAGACTGATCAACCGATCGTACGACCACGTTGTTCAGGTATCGCTCGATGTTGTGCATGAATCATGGTACAGTTCTTCCCATGATGGCCGAATCGCCGTCATGCTAGTAGTAACTCTTGGAACAACCGTTCGGTTGCATCCGATTTCAACGACCACTAACTAACCAAGGAGGGCGTCACCCCGAAAGAAGCTGCCACAACAAAAAACCACCGCTGCAACGGTGGCTTTTGAAGAAATCGGAAGAGCAGGGGGCTCTTATCTCGTGATGGCTCCAGTCTAGCGCTCTTCAATCTGCAATGCAAATCAAAAAGTGATTCGGCAAACAGTTTTGTTTGCCCTCTGCATTGTTCGCCACTGCCTCGCGCAGTGTCACGCTGATGAGGGATACGCAGTACGACTCATGCAACACAACAATGAAATGCAACATGGCCGTTGCTTTATTCCAATTCGCTCGTCTGAGGAGCTGCAGCGAGCGCGAGCAGCCGAGGCCCAAGCCAACCAGGATCGGCTGTTCGCTCAGATGCGATCCAAACGCGAAGCTCAGGTGAATCGGAAGCCCATTGGTTACGAGCGGCCTGCCTTCAATACGCCGCAATACTGGCGTGACTGCGCGCAAGGATGGATCACCGGAGACGAGCAATCGACTGACCAATCTGATTTTGAAGCTCGGCGGAGGAGGGCGATCGACTCAAAGCACAATAAGGCGGCCCCACCACACCGCCATTGTCGCGCTGCGCCGCGCCCGAGCAAACAATTTTCCAAACCGATGGCGACGCAGGCGGCTCGTGATGACCGTCTAACGCCGCAATCGAAGGCGTTGTTGCAGGTACTTGTAGCGCGGACGGGCAGGGGGCGTTTTACGGATACCACCAAGACTACGCTTGGCATCATCATGAACCGCTGCCCAAGGTCGATTCAGCGTTACATTCAGGAGCTCGTGAGATTTGGGTATCTCCGTACCCAAACTATCAAGAGCCGACGCACGGGCTTCTTCATCGGATTGCGCGTGTGGATCATGAACAGCGTATTGCCGTTTTGGGCGGGCAGCAGTACGCACTACGATCCTCAGCAGTGGCTCACTCTCCCCGGAACCCGCAGATATCGAGTGGAGACAGAAATGTCCCCTATCAAGAGTAAAAATTTGATTCTCAACGCGCTGAGCGTGGATAAGCCGCCTTGGTTCGCCGATTTTGCGTTTGGCATGGAGCATTCCTAGCGCCCAACGCTAATACAGACCCCGGTTCTTGTTGACATATTCTTAATCTGCTTGGCAGGAAGGCCTCGGTATGCCTTACGTGCGTCGGACCAAGGACCGTGGGTCGATCGACTACTCTTCATCCTCCACAGCAGGAAACGTAGTAACATCCGTCGGTGGGGTGTACTGATGTTGCCGCATCAGCGTGATGAGATTGGCTAGGCGAGGGTGCTTCTTGATAAAATCGATCTCCAATTTAGTTTCTTCGTCCATGTGTCATTCCTTCCTTGGTGGCTGGACGTTAACAACCACAAGACATGGCCCACCTTATTCAACCCGAGGGCTTTTATTCGGTGGCATCCAACCGAAAGGTCGTACGTCTTGCGAGTTGTTACGCCCGATCAAGCGGAATTGCTTGACGACATGAAGTTATCGCGATTGGCGAGCGCAGACAAGAAAAAACGAACTGTCCGACGACATCGGAATAGGGGCCTGCGCCGACTTCGTGCATGGACTTCACAGTCGCTGAGATCTCTATCCACCTGCGTACTTAGGTCGATCTCGTCGCGACATGCTGCAGTTACGCCATAGTTCGCCTCTTACGAGTGTCCACGGGCGATGGGGTAGGGGAGGTACCAGAGACCGATTGCTTCGCTCAGCGAGTTTCTATGCGCCAAGTTGCGCAAGTGTGTTTCTCGTACACGATAACTGGAATTGCAAAACAGCGGCCGCAGAACACGTGACGGACCTATCAGTTCGCTGTCAGACCATCTCCCGCCTGGGGGAGGGCGCCTCTGACCTGAGTAGCCCAATACTCCACACGGGGGGTTCGAACGCTACTCAGCCTGCTCCTGATTACGCTGGAGAGTTGGGGCCCGGCGATCTATCTGCGAGAACTCCCATGAGTCGATTCAGCAACAAGGAGGAAATCAGAGCAGCCTTGGATACTTTGGTCACGACCCACGTTCAGTCGACGGCGCAGCTTGAGCAAGCCATTAGCGGCTTGAGCTTCGTGTTGGACATTGAACGTACGTCCGCCAGGCCATCGAGTCGGTCCATTCCGGATAACGGCGCACCGCGAGCGGACCGCGATACGTTGTCGATTGTTTGGAGGGGGAAGTCGTGTTTCCTCGGTAATACTCTACTTTTTCGGCTATTTGAGCGGTTGGCCAAATCGCCGAACCGCTATGTCTCCCACGCCGACCTATTGGACGACGTTTGGGGCGCGGACCGACATGCTTCAACCATTCGAGGAGTGGCAAAGCGGCTTCGTGACCGCCTGCGCGAGCAAGGAATGGGGACAGTCGCGGACGCCATCGATGGAAGCGTTACCGGCTACTACGGTTTGAAACCGGTTTGAAAAAATACAGCAATCAAACCGGAATCAAACGCAGATCGAGCCGAGATCAAACTGGCGTGGCGCAGAATGTCACGTACTTGATGTCTCCAAGTCCACCGCTTAATCCGTCCCATCCGCCACGACTGTGTTCCGCCGGACGCAGGTCAGCACCAACCGTACGAATCCAATGCCTGACTCTCCAGAACAAGAGCCGGTCTACGCCGCCCAATACGTTCGCATGTCGACCGAACACCAGCAGTATTCCTCGGCGAACCAACAAGACGCGATCCGTGCTTACGCCGCCAAACGAGGATTTCAGGTCATTCGCACGTATGCCGATGAGGGGAAGAGTGGGCTGAGCGTCGCCGGGCGCAACTCATTGACGCGCTTGATTGCCGACGTGACCTGCGGCAAGGCGGACTACAAAGCCATCCTCGTCTATGACGTCAGTCGATGGGGCCGGTTTCAGGACGCTGACGAGAGCGCCTACTACGAATACCTCTGCAAGCAGGCGGGCATCACCGTACACTACTGCGCGGAACAGTTCGAAAACGATGGGCGCCCGACTTCGATCATCGTAAAGAGCGTCAAGCGTGCGATGGCCGGTGAATACAGTCGCGAGCTCTCCGCGAAGGTATTCCAGGGTCAGTGCCGACTGATCGAACTCGGGTACCGCCAGGGCGGGGCTCCAGGTTTCGGGTTGCGGCGAATGCTCGTCGATCATAACGGTCAGGAAAAAGGCCAGCTTCTACGTGGCCAACAAAAGAGCATGCAGACGGATCGGGTCGTACTTGTGCCTGGGCCGGAGGAGGTGGTGGCCACTGTCCGCTGGATGTACGACCAGTTCGTGCAATTTGGCCGAAGTGAGGCAGAAATCGCGGATGCCCTCAATGAGCGAGGGATCAAGACCGACCTAGGGCGAGCCTGGAACCGTGGCACCGTCCGGCAGATCCTGACCAATGAAAAGTACATCGGCAACAACGTCTACAATCGCACGTCGTTTAAGCTCAAGAAGAAACACGTGCAGAATGCCCCTGAGATGTGGATCCGTAAGGATGGGGCGTTCCCTTCGATTGTCAGCGAGGAACTGTTCTATATCGCGCGAGGCATCATCCAAGAGCGAAATCGACGCTACAGCGATGAAGAGTTGATTGCCATGCTCAAACGTCTTGCGTCACAGGCGGAGACCATTTCTGCGGCCGCCATCGATGCGGCAGCCTATATGCCCACCGCCGCCACGTTTCGATCTCGCTTTGGAAGTTTGATCGCGGCCTACCGACGAGCTGGCTGCATGCCAGAGCGCAACTACGAGTATATCGACATCAATCGCCAGCTACGCCACCAGTGGCCCACCCTGCTTAGCGACGTGCAAAATCGCCTTGTCGCCGTTGGCGCTTCCGTCTCCCAAGATTCCGAAACTGGCTATCTCATGATTAACGAGGAGTATAGCGCGTCATTAGTGCTCTCCCGCTGCCGAACCACTCAATGTGGTTCCCTGCGTTGGCACGCTTCTTTCAATCCTGCATTGGCACCCGACATTACGATTCTGGCTCGCATGGATCGAAACAACTCCGCCCCGGCTGACTACTATCTCCTACCGATCATGGACATCCAGACTCCCCGCCTCCTGCTGTGCGAGGAGAACGGAGCCTATTTAGATACCTACCAATTTGAAAGCCTCGACTACTTCGCGTCATTAGCGGCGAGGCGTCGGATCGAGGTGGCAGCATGAAACACCGACAAGATAAGGCAGTCCATATGATCCCGTTGGAGAACATCGAGGTCGTCAATCCGCGTCAGCGAGGGACGCGCAAATTCCAGCAAATCGTTAGCAACATTGCGGCTTTAGGCCTCAAGAAGCCGATTACCGTCACCCCCAAGAATCGAGAGCAGCCAAACGGAATGTACTACCTAGTATGTGGCCAGGGGCGACTGGAGGCGTACCAGTCGCTCGGGCAGACTGAGATACCGGCCCTCATCGTTACGGTGACACGGCACGAGCTCTATCTCATGAGCTTGACCGAGAACCTCGCCCGCCGGATGCGTTCCTCCGCCGAACTCATGAGCGAAATTGCATCCCTTCACGAACGCGGCTACTCATTCCAACAGATCGCGAAGAAGATCGCCCTCGACGTCCAATACATCCGGAGCATCCTCAAGCTGATTCGCAAGGGTGAGGAACGCTTGCTTACAGCCGTCGAGCAGGGGAAGATCCCAATGAACACTGCGATCGCCATCGCTACCACTGATGATCACGACGTGCAGCGGGCTCTCACGGAAGCTTACGAGAAGAACGACCTGCGTGGAAAGCGGCTCTTAACAGCGCGGCGTCTAATCGAAGCCAGGCGCACGGCTGGCAAGAAGATGCGTGGTCGAGTGAAGTGCAAAGCAAACGATCGGGTATCTTCCAAGAAGCTGCTGCAGACCTACGAAGAAGAGACGGCTCGGCAGCGATTGGTTATTCAGAAAGCTAAACTCTGCGAGACGCGATTGCTGTTTGTCGTTTCTGCGCTGAGGCAGCTATTCCGAGATGAGCATTTCGTGGACCTGCTGCAGGCAGAGAAGCTCGACACTCTACCAGCTTATCTCAACGATCAGCTTTCGGCAGAGGAAGGGTAGTTATGACTGCTAAGGTGAAACTGGCATGCCAGTCGGAAATTCATACCATTGATGTGGATAGCATTCTACCGATGCGCAAGGTCCCACAAGCAGCCCGCAAGAGCACCAAGTATCGCCGCATATCCGCGTCGATCCACGAGATCGGGATCATCGAGCCAATCATTGTTTACCCTTGTCCCGATGCGGACAATCAATACATGTTACTCGATGGGCATGTTCGACTAGATATCCTCAAGTGCGCCAATGTCCAATCGGTTGAGTGTTTGATCTCGGACGACGACGAGGCCTTTACCTACAACCATAAAGTCAATCAGCTCTCGGCGATGCAGGAGCACTTCATGATCCACAAAGCGCTCGAGAACGGAGTCTCCGAAGAGGATATTGCCAGAACTCTCTGTATCGATGTCTCCAAAGTCCGTCTCAAGCGTGACCTCCTCGAAGGAATCTGTCCTGAAGCGGTAGAGCTGTTGCGCGACAAACGGGTAACCCGTGACGGCCTGCAACAGTTGCGGCAGGTCACACCGATGCGTCAAATAGAAATGGCGGAATTGATGTGCGCGTCCCACAATTTCTCCAGCCCGTATGCGAAGTGCCTACTGGCGGCCACGCCACAGGACCAGCTCTTGGTCACCGACACGCCGAAGAAAGTAGACGAGCTCACACCCCAAGAGATGGCTCGGATGGAACGGGAGATGGAATCGCTCAGCGGTGACTTTCGAGAGATTGAGCAATCTTACGGCACCAACATGCTCAACTTGGTAGTTTCAGTAGGCTACCTAAAGAAGCTGCTGGATAACGCCAGGGTGGTGCGATACCTGGCCCGAGAATTCCCAGAGATCATGACCGAGTTTCAGAAGATTGTTGAATCACGAAGCTTTGCCGAGACTCCGCTCGACACTAGCACCGCTGCTAGCCAGTCCTCTGACTGACGATCTACCTGACGTCTTCCTTTGTGTCCGGGAAAGTATTGCTTGACATTGACTTGGATATTGAGCTAGCTAGTTTCTGCTGTAACCAAAAGAAGGGGAAACGATGACTCAGACCAAATCCAACAATAAACCTGTAGCAGAACTCAAGGACGGGCTCCTGAAGATCGCCATCTTTCGTAACGAACCGAAGAACGAAAGGGACTCGGTCCGCTTCGCAGGCAAGCTCACAAGGGCTTACAAGGATGCGGCCGGCGCGTGGCACGACACCGAGTATCTCTCGGGCGCTGACTATCTGCGGGCCGCCAACTTGATGAACGAGGCGTACAACACCGAACGTGAACTCCGCGCGGCGGAGCGGGGCACACAAACTCCTGTGCCGGGTGAATACTAGATTGCCATGATCATTCTAGGTGACGGATGCGGATGAGCCTCGGCAAACGGGCGGCATCGACCAATTCTGACAAACTACCTCGAAGTTTACGTCCGAGGCAGGTAAGCACTTGAGCAAAGAGCACCTCGGCTTGGCCCAATGAGCGCTAAAACTCGAAGTGAAAATAGCCACATTCCGGTGTCACTTTGACTTAGAAAATCATCTGACATGACCCGTTAGATACCGCTACGGTCTTACAGAATCTGGTCGAGGACGTGCTCGCGGAATATCCCGCGTAATGGAAGTTTACCATCGATCGGAGATTGTTAATTACTCATAAGTTACTATTATCAGCCAGTGGAAATTCGCGATGGCTCCACGTCACGTAATCCATGAACTTGCCCTCATAGCCCGCCGCTTGCAAAACGCATTTATTGAATAAATTCTTTAAGCGACTCAACGCCTGAATCGCGTCATTGTCTAGCGTCATCAGACCGCCGTGAGCGACACAATGGCGAACTTTCTGCCATGCTTGCAAGTCCTCTTGGGATACCTCTAGGAGCGAGCGATCTATCCACCGAATCAGTATATCTTTCGGTCTTACCGAACCCATCGCCGTGAGAAACCCCGTTATCCGGTCAACAAACGCCTTACTGGCCTCAATCTGATTTAGATAGGCCATTAGTTTTTCTTGATCTTCCGAAGCGGGTACCTCCGCAGCTTGATTGTCAGCGGATAGACATTGTAACACCGCCTCCAATGCCGCGCAGACGAGGATTGCTTGACTAGTTAGCGAGCTATTCATCGATTCCAGGCATCCGCATACATGGGCGATATAGGGGCATTCCTCTTGCACGAACAACTCTGCGCATGATGCCAACATTTTCTCGCTGTCGATAGCATCCGCCATTCCAGCGGGCGAAGGAAAAGAGCGTTTTTGAGCAGCGGAACTATGGGGGTGCAAAATCCTTCGCAGCTGTTGGCTAGCAGCCCAAGTGCTCGCTTCGATATGGCAACTCCATCCATAAACAAAGCTCAAAGCAAAACTGACTGCCTGCTGTGCTTTTTCGACTGCGTCCTCTGTGTGATTGATCCGGACGTGCAGCAGGTTATTGCTGGCGCGAATTGCGACATCTCCATGTGAAAAACCAAACTGCAGCCAATCGCGCAGGGATTGTCGGAGTCCAAATCTCGGATTATTGTCCTGAATCTCACTCCCTCGCGGCCAGTTCTTGATGTGATTGGGAGCGATGATCAACTCAGAGGTAATTTCAGATTCATTCCGTTCAAATGTGTCTGTCAATTCGATTGCACTGCAAATGTGGTTTGCAGGGATCGACCAAAATGCAGGCTTCTCGGTCCCGGAGATGTGGTAGTCGTCGGGAATGATTCTATCGATTGTTATCTTCTCACCTGCCTGCGTGACCCGCCCCCACGAACGCTACCAGTTGTTAAGTTAAACTCTGAATCACCGTCAGGCCAGCCACTTCTCGGAGCTGAGGCGTAGCCGAAGCGGAGTG
>JANQOF010000042.1 GCA_028279215.1 Pirellulales bacterium | reverse complement strand
TGCGGCCGGTGGTGCTTAGAGGGTAGTCGGCCAGCTGTTGCGGGCGCACCCATTTGGCGGGCGCGGCGCTGGTGGTTCGCAGACGTCCGCCGGTGTGGGACGGGGCAAATGCCGTAGAATCGCTAAACTACGGGTGGCGAAGATGACGAGTTTGCCTACGGACATTTGCCGCGATAACCCCAATCACGTAAGATATCGGGAAAATGGGCAAACTTTATCGATACCAACGACCCACGCTCCCACCGTGTCGGTGCGTCTGTACGCGCCCGGCGTAGCGAATCGCCGGACCTGCCCCAAGTCGTTGGCGACGGCGGCTCGATTTGCCGCTCGCCTCTCTGAATCTGCTGCCCTACTTAGCTCGGCACAGCGAGCACTCACTCTGGAAGGATCGCGAACCATGGCGACCGATTTCCGCTTGAAAGACCAGTTGCCCAATCTCACCAAACGGCTGGTCGAGACTTACGACCAACTCGGCTCGATCAACCACTTGGGCCACTGCCCGCTGCCGAACTACGACGAAGTAGTCGCCGTGATCCACGATCTCGAGGAAATCTTGTTTCCTGGGTTCCGCCGTCGTGAGGGGTTGCACCGTGGCAACGTGGAGTATTACGTCGGCGATCTGGTCGACCAATTGCACGACCGACTCACGCGGCAAATCGGCCGCGCGCTGCGTCATGAAGCGGGGGCAACTAGTGACTGCACGGAAGACGAAGATTACGAAGCACTCGGGCAAGCCAAGACGCTGCTGTTCCTCGATCGGTTGCCAGAGTTGCGGTCGACATTGGCAACCGACGTCAAGGCGGCCTTCAATGGCGACCCTGCTTGCAGGACGCCCGACGAGGTGATTTTCTGCTATCCAGGGCTCGAAGCGATTACGGTGTATCGTCTGGCCCATCTGCTGTACGAACTGGACATCCCGTTCATTCCACGCATGATGAGCGAGTGGGCTCACTGCCGCACCGGCATCGACATTCACCCTGGTGCGACGATTGGCGAGCACTTCTTCATCGATCACGGCACCGGCGTGGTGATTGGGGAGACCTGCCACATCGGCGAGCACGTGAAGGTGTATCAAGGCGTGACGCTCGGCGCGCTGAGTTTCGATACCGACACCGACGGCAATCTGGTGCGTGGCGTGAAACGACATCCGACCATCGAAGACCACGTAGTGATTTACGCCAACGCGACGATTTTGGGCGGCGACACGGTCATCGGTCACGACGCGGTGATCGGTTCGAGTGTGTGGATCACCCGGAGCGTCGACCCACGCACGACGGTGCTGCTGGAGAAGCCTCAACTTCGCATGCGTGCCGAAGTGTAACGCTTGCAATTCGTCGCCCGATGGGCCAACGCTAGCTGTGCGGGATTGGCTTCATCGAGGAAAAGCTGTGCCCGGGCGGGGCGCCGTGATACACTGGGCCGCATGTTGCTGGGACCAGTGTTTCAAACAGAGATGGTTGCCAACGCACGGCGGGGCCGGTATTTCGTGCTCCGTGTGCTGTTCGCGGCTGGGTTGCTGTTTGCGCTATGGGTTTGCTACGTAGGCGTTGCTGACTCCTATGGCCGCGATGGACGGCTCACGATCCGCGAGGCATCGACCCTGGCGTCGACCTTCTTCGTGACGTTCGTCTGGATCACGATCCTGACGGCCATGGTCATTACGCCAGCGGTGTCGGCCGGCGCGATTGCCTCGGAGCGCGAACGAAGGACGATCGAGTACCTGTTTGCCACCGATTTATCCAACACCGAGATCGTACTATCGAAACTATGCGGCAAGCTACTGTTGGTGGGCAAGCTGGTAATGGTGACGCTGCCGGTGCTTGCGATTTTTCGATTGCTGGGCGGCATACCTGGCAACTTGTTGGTGGGGTACTTCGCCCTACTCGCAAGTACTGTGACGTTGCTAACGGTGGGAGCAATGTGCATTTCGGTGTGGACGAAGCGTGCCCGCGACGCCGTGATCAGAGTCTACCTGGTCGAAGCGGTGGTGTTCGTTCTACCGCTGGTGATCAACATGTTGCTGATGGCCCTTGGTGGTGGCGGTGGGGTACTACAGTGGATCTCCGACCGCATTGGTCAGATAGTCGCCCTGTTGTTGGAGATCAACCCGATCTACCTCCTGTTGTTCCAAATGGCGCCCGGCGGAACGCTTGGCGTGGGCGTGAACGAGACCGCCATGTGGCGGATGGTGGTCTGGCAGCTTGGTTTCTCGTTGGTACTAGCGGTCGTGGCGGTGCTGGCGGTACGTCGGGTTCACTTGCGGTCGATCAGTTCCTCAGGCGGGAAGGGCGGCAGTTTACGCTTCGAACTCCCACGCTTTCGCCCAGCGATGCACAACCAGCCGATGCTGTGGAAGGAGCTGTTCGCCCGGACGGCATCCACACAATTGGGTGTGCTCGGCCGGATTGCGATTGCGTTGCTGCTAATTGTGACGATGGGAATTGCTCTGTACTCGTATGCCTATATCTTGGACACGCCCGCCAATCAGTGGCAAACGCAGGCCGAGATGTTTGCTCCGTGCTCGATCATGATAACCGGGTTTCTCGGCGCGGGCATGGCGCTGCTGATGGGTGTCCGTGCGGCCGGCTTGGTGACCTACGAGAAGGAACGCGATTGTTGGCTTTCGCTGATCGCTACACCGCTAACCGGTGCCGACATCGTCGGCGCCAAAGCGCTCGGCAACGTGTACGCATTTCGCTGGATGTTGCTGCCTTTGGGCGTCACTTGGCTGCTGCAGTTGACGCTCAGCCCGATCTTCCTCATCGGGATTCCGTTGCATCTATTTGCCATTGGGGTGACGAGTGTATTTGCGACTGCTGTGGGGTTGGCCTATTCGCTCAAGTTCACGACATCGCTCAAGGCGATCGGCGCGACGTCGCTAACTTTGTTCTTCGTTGGTGGTGGTTACTTTTTCTGTTGCTGTTTTCCACTCATCATTGTGGGCAACGGTGGCGAGGACGAAATCATAAAGGTCGCCTTGATCGGCTGCATACCGTTTTTACAGGCGGTTCCCGGATTTGTTGTGGTCGACGACTTCCTCGAAGGCGACGAACCATGGGTAGCTTTCGACTACGTCGCTGGCGTCGCCATGTACGGTACGGCGGCGATAGTGATCCTGTCGTCGCTGGTTGCTCGGTTCGACGAGTTCGTCGGTCGCACTTCGTCGCCTGTTTACGCGAGTCCAAGCCGAACCGGGCGACCAGGTGCCACGCCACCTGGAACTGCACTGCCCGACCCGTTCACACCGCCCAACCCAGCGACCACACCCGATTGACTCAGTTGCCGACCATCGCCCGCTCGTCGGGTAGCGGAATCAAATGGGGTGCCATGCGGCTCAACTTCACCCGCCCAATGCCGGTTACTTCGAGCAAGTCTTCCTGCGTACGAAAAGGCCCGCGCTGTTCACGAGTCTCCACGATCCGCCGCGCCAGCACTTCGCCGACCTCAGGAAGTTGGGCAAGCTCGGCCCACTGGGCTTTGTTTACGTCGACTAGGAATTCGTACGGCACATGCTCAGTACGATCGACTTCCACCAGCCGCCCCGACATTCCGCCTTTCACTACCCAAGCAATTGCACCAGCCGCAAGCGCGACCGCGACCAGGGTCGCAATAGTCGATTGTTCGCGGAGTTGGAGTACAGGTCTTGGCATTTGGCGATTGGAAACGTGATTCGGCCATTAGATCAGGTACGAATACCTGTTGCCAGCACCTTCTCGATCGAGGGTTGCCAGCCGCTACAATACATGGCGACACTTGAACAAGTTTAGTTGCGAGGCAGCGTTTGAACCCTACTTTTCGCCAAGTCGATTGGTCCGCCGAAGTCGCAGAGTCGGCGACGATGCTGATTCGTCGGGCGGCCGCCGAGGATGTTGGCGACGGGTGCGATTGGACGACAACCGCGCTGGTTCCACCCGAGTCGGCGGGCCACGTGGCGATTGTGGCACGGTCGGCCGGCGTGGTGGCGGGCCTGCCAGTCGTGCCGCTGGTGATGAGCGAGCTTGGCGCGGCCGTAGAAGTTGAACTGGAAGTCAGCGACGGGAATGCGGTCGACGCCGGCCAAACGCTGGCGACGATTTCCGGATCGGCAGCCGATATCCTTACCGCCGAACGCATTGTGCTGAACTTCGTCGGGCGACTGTCAGGCATTGCCACGCTAACGCGGCGGTACGTCGACGCGGTCGTGGGTACGGGCACGACATTGTACGACACTCGCAAGACCACACCGGGGTGGCGGCTGCTCGAAAAGTACGCAGTTCGCTGCGGCGGCGGATTCAACCATCGGCTGGGGCTCGATCGGGCGGTGATGATCAAGGACAATCATGTAGCGCTGGCTGACCGGGAAGGCTTGACTCTTCCGCAGGCCATCGAGCGAGTGCGATCGATGCTGGTGAATCGACAGGCTAGCGTCGAGGCGATTGAAGTCGAAGTCGATACGCTGGCGCAGCTCGAAGCGGTGCTGTCAGTGGAGCCAGATATTGTATTGCTCGACAACATGCCGACGGAAGCTCTCGTGCAGGCGGTGGAGCTGCGGAATCAGCTTGCTCCAGTCGTGATTCTGGAGGCTTCCGGCGGTGTGAATCTCGAGACCATTCGGTCGATTGCCCAAACTGGCGTCGACCGCGTGAGCGTGGGGGCCGTCACCCACTCGGCTCCGGCGCTCGACGTGGGACTCGACTGGCGCGATTAGGTCACCATGCAATCGGCTCCTGGCCGCCGAACTTCGTCGCGTATGAGGTTGACTGCGCTTATCTGCGGCGTAGCTTTGCGGTGAGAAGCGTACTCCGGGGAGGGGTACTATCTCACCGACGCGGCGGGTTTTAGCTGGGAGCTAGAGGGGACCCCGCCGCGTCCCTTTTTCCCGGTCGATTTTGGGCCCGCGACGCGCACTGCTTCGAACTCCCGAGTCGGCGTAATCGACATAGCCAGAAAATTGAAAAAACTCGTTGACAGCCAGCAATAGCCGGTCTATGCTGCAATCAAGGGCCGGAGATAGATTTCCGGCTAATGTGTTCTACCTTCTTTTGTTACAGGGAGCTGTCCTCATGAATGTCCGAAAAGCGGCGAATAAGTGGCATTGCCGCTTCGCTCGCTTGACATTCACTAGCTGCAGCTCTGATTTCCTCCTGTAGCTCGCCAACACCCATCGCTGGGATTTGGTGCGCCATCGCGGAATGCTGGAGTCGTTGAGCGCGTTTGACTGGACCGAATTCACTCGGGCCGGTAAACGCCTCGATTGCCGCTGGCGATATGTTCCTCTCGCAGGTCGATGAGTCTGCTGCGCCAGTCGGGCAGCAGGACCACTGCACCTGCGCGCCCCATGGGAACCTCGGATGTCTTACGTGCAGCGTCGGCATTGCTGAGTGCGTGGTCGGCAGTATGACTTGCCTGCCACGCGGCGCACTTGCGCGATCAACGCCGTTTTCATGTCGCTGCTCTCCTGGCGAATCTGCGGCCTCCGCGCCGTGCGACCGTCATCGGGCAGCTTGACCCAGGCCATGGCGCTCAAGGCGCCGCACCTTACGGCCGCACTGGAAACCAAACTGCACCCGCCTGCGCCGGACCGGTTCGGGCGACTGACCAAGACTATCCGAGGGAAATTACAATGCCTAAGAGGCTCTCAAAAAAGCAGTTCATCGGCGGCGCGCTGCCTGTCGCCATGGCCATTATGTTCGCCGCGGCATCGGCCCAAGCCGAACTCGGCGAGGTTGGCTTTGAGTTCCGCATCTCCGAAAAAGAGATGGTTCTTGAACACCCAGACGACATGGGCGTCAAGATGTTCGCATCGTGGGACACCGCCTACCAGCGAATTGCCAATCGCAACATGCCGTTCATTGAACTAATGAACAACATCAACTCGACTGGCAACCTGACCGAGTTCAACATGACGATTGGAGATACCGACTTTGAATTTTCTGACGACTACTTCGGTGCGTTTATCGTGCAAAGCGATTCGACACCGGACGTCGATATCAGTTCGATCACGTCCACCGGAGACTTGCTCACGCTAACGTTTGGCAATGGCGGGTTGGCGCCGGGTGAGTTGGTGCGGTTTGGCATCGATATCGACGCCGATCCCGGCCTTGAAGACATGTTTCCATTCCCCGACTTTCGGCTGGTGCTGTTCGATATGAACAACATGGATGGTCAAGGTGGCGTGGACAACTCCGTGGTAACGGCCACATTCGAAGATCCCGAAGACTCGTCGATGACGGCAACAGCCTCGACTCAGTTGGAGGACTACGTAGTGACCGGGCCGCAAGCCCAGTACTACAACCAGATCCTCCGGCCGTATAGTGTTATGGAAGGCGTCGATATCTTCGATGCGTCGGCGAATGTCATCCCCGAACCCGCGACCGCCACATTGTCGGTCTTGGCGTTGTCGGCACTCGCCATTTGGTGGAAACGTCGAGCCTAGTACCGGTGTAGACAGGTTGCTCTCGCGGCGGGCGCTCACGGAACGCTTCTAGGGTGCTGCTGGCAAACAGCGGTTGCCCGGAAGATTCTGGTGTGCGGTCGACGCGAGAGTGTCGGTGGTCATTTGATTATGGGGTTCGACGAGACCATGGATTTAGAACGCTACTTAAGATCGGCGGGCTGTGTCCGTGCCGGTCGATTACGAGCATCGTGCAGCGGACGCCGGCGGTGTCGCCAGCGGTCGCGTAAGTGGTATTCGCCACGCCGATGTCGGGCGACGCCGTGCCGTCGGCGGGTGCGACGTTATGCCTTGCCGCCACGGCGGTAGCAAGTCTATGACAAAACACATAGGCGGCGCGGGAACCGCTCCCTCGGGCTCCTGCGCCGCTTTCTGCTGCGCGATTGAAGCCGGGTTTCCTGATGCCAAAGTCTGCCGATTCTGCCGGTGTTGACCGTTTCGCGGGTTGTGCTGAGAAAAGCCAAAGTACGAGTTCTGACGATACCGATGTTCTCCATGTCCTGAACGATTTGCAGGGCGCGGAGTGCATGCATCGCGAACGATCCAGCGGTTTCCAAAGCGTGGTGCAATAGCTTCCGGCAAGTAAAACATGCCAGCGACTCGGTTCCGACCAAGTGGTTCAACCGACGTGCTGGCTTAGGATTCTGGGGGGAATCTCGATGAAACGTCTATTCTTCGTAGGCGCTGTTGCGCTCGGCCTAGGCATGGCGGCCGCGTCGATGGGGCAGCAGCAGGTCCGCCAGGCGGACTACTCGACAGGTGGCTCGAGCAATCAAGCTTCCACGGCCCTTAGCCAACTTGGCGGCGAAGTCGAACTGGCTTCTTGTAACTCCTGCGACATGTATGGCGGAGATTGCTACGGTTGCAACGACGGATGTGGCAATTCGCTGTTGGCCGGCAACCTGTTGCACTCGGGGCGAGGCACCCGCTTTTTTATTGGCGGCGAATACCTGCACCTGCGAGCAAACCCAAGCGAGGCCGTTTCGTACCTGGTACGCGACATCAACAACTTTACGGACACATTCAATCAGTTTGACTTCGATTACGAGGGTTCTTTCCGCTTCTACGGCGGTTGTCGCAACTGCTGCGGCGAGGAGATGCGATTCACGTGGACGCGATTCGACAGCGGATCCGACTTCGTGAGCCCCACCGTGCCAGACGGTAGTGCAGGGTCGTTCCAAATCGTCTCGCCGCTGGAGGTAGTGGCGACGATCGACGGGTCGCGTACCGAAGGTTCGGCGAATGTCCGCCTGGACTCATTCGACCTCGGTTGGTCCAAGACCATTCCTCTGGGGTCACCACTTGGATGCACGGATTGCTGTGATCCCTGCGGCGACGGATGTTGCGATCCTTGCGGTGGCTGGTGCCCAGCATGGGACCTCACGTTCACCGGTGCCCTGCGAGGCGTTGACATGTCGGCCAATCGTAACTTCGCGGCAATCGGTCCCACCGAAGAAACATTGACGGTTGGCAATTCTCGGCAGAGTTTCGAAGGTATGGGTGCCCGAGTCGGAATGTTGGGTCGCCGCTACTTCGGTCGCCAAGGCGTCTTCAGCCTCTACATGAGAGGCGACATCTCGTTGCTCGCTGGCGAACTGACTTCCGTGCAAACCCGGCAAGACCTTTCCGGTAGTGTTCCCGGGCCTGTGACTGAGCAATCGATTAGTTGCCGCCATGTGATCCCGGTCACCGAGATCGAGGCTGGTGGTACCATGTTCGTCACCTGCAACACCAGTGTCTCCGGCGGCTATTTCATGTCGGCTTGGCACGACCTTGGCTTCCGCGACGAGTACGACTACGGACTGCAGATTTCATACGACGATGCCAATATAATGGCCTTCGACGGGTTCTTCCTGCGAGTCGAGACCTCGTTCTGAGCAAGAACCACAGTAACGAGACGGAACTACGCAGCCGGTCCAACAGGGCCGGCTGCTTTTCGTTGGGGCCGTCGAAAGAACCTGAACAAACTTGCTCACTGGAAACCAGGAGCACGGCAGAGTGGGGTAGCCTGCGTCGACGGGGGCCCTAGAGCGTGCTTCGGCTAGCTGTAGCGATGTTGGCGCCAACGAGTCAAGCATGGCAAGGCGGCCGAAGCAGGCGAATCTGCATGATTCGTCGATGCAGGCCAACGTAGC
>JANQOF010000041.1 GCA_028279215.1 Pirellulales bacterium | reverse complement strand
TGCGGCCGGTGGTGCTTAGAGGGTAGTCGGCCAGCTGTTGCGGGCGCACCCATTTGGCGGGCGCGGCGCTGGTGGTTCGCAGACGTCCGCCGGTGTGGGCGGCTTCATAACAGTCGAGCGTGATGCGGTATCGCGTGACACCATGTTTGATGGTTTGGATCAGCGGGCCGAGCGTGGCGTAGATGCCGGTTTGGTCGGTGAGTTTGGTTTCGATTTCCTTACCGGCCCACAGCGGGCCTTCGCTGTCGATGCCGAATCTGGGGAAGTCCCACAGCCCGGCCCAGCGTTCGCCTTCACTGCACCGGCGGATGAGGACCTGCCGCGCGCGACGGACGACGACCGCCGCTTCGCGGACTTCGGTGTAATTGGTTTTACGGGTGGTGGGCAGCAGTTGGTCGACGATGCCTTGCTGCCGCGATTGGCACAGCGATTCGACCGGGCACGCATTGCACTGTGGATCGCGCGGGGTGCAGACTAGGGAGCCTAGTTCCATAAGCGACTGGTTGAAACGCGACACACCCGTGCGGGGCAACAACTGTTCGGCGACCGCCCACAGAATTTTTTGGCCGGCCGACTTGGTGGGGTCTTGCTCGAGGGCGACCAATCGGGCGAGCAGCCGAATGGTGTTGGCTTCGAGAATTGGTGCGGGCTTGTCGTACGCAATCGAGACGATCGCTCCGGCCGTGTACCTCCCGATACCGGGCAGCTGCATTAACTCGTCGACGGTTTCGGGGAACCTGCCATCGAACTGCTGAGACACAATTTTTGCGGCCGCGTGCAGTCCGCGGGCGCGACGATAGTAGCCAAGACCTTCCCACAAATGGAGCACTTGCTGCTCGTCGGCGACGGCCAGGTGGTGAACCGTGGGCAGCGCGGCCATAAACCGCTCGAAGTAACCACGCACGGTGGCCACCTGCGTTTGCTGCAGCATCACCTCACTCACCCACACACGATAGGGATCGCGACTCTTACGCCATGGTAAGTCACGCTCGTGCTGTTTGTACCACGCGGCAAGTCGCCGGCGAAACGATTGCTTCGATCGCGCATCGAGCGGCGGTTTCGCCGAGCGGCGGTCTTCCGACGAGCGTCCTTGCCGACGTGCTTTGGCCACGTAAACGCCATGCGAAGTGGAGGTGGCGGGAATCGTGCGCTTACGCACAGACAACCTGAATGGTTATATCGCAACGAAAAGCAATGCCGCAAGAATCCGCAACGATTAACGTCTGTAGTTCACACCAACGACGAGCACGCCCAACAACGCCACGGCGATTGCCGTCGGCTCGGGAATGGGATGCGTTACGATGTACTCTTCCAAGTACAGCGCCGCATGGTGCAGTCGCTCCATGGGCGACGCGCCATCGGGCGAGAGCAAGATGTACACCGAGTCGCTTGGGAGCACGGCGGGATTCGAACTCGCAAGCTGCGTTTCGATCACGTAGATCTCGTTTGCGGGACGGCGGTTCACCGCGTAAGTAGCTGGTATGTCGGAAAGGCCGTTGGGAGGAACCGAAGTGGCGAGAAACAGACTGCCGAGAGATTGTGAATCGATCGTTTCGCCATTTAGCGTAAGACTCAAGATTTCGTCACTGGGCAGACTTTCGAACGAGGGCACCGTACCGGGTGGCGGTATTGGTGGTGGATCGACCCATTTGGTGACGCCTAGCAGCCGCAACTCCAAGGGCCGGAATTGCAACTCGGCAGCCGGTGAGAGGATGTCGAACTCGGGGAAGGATGCCGTGGCCGCGTTGCTGCCGATGAGCGGCGAGTTTTGCCAATGATCGTGGATCACGTTCCTGTAGGGCCGCCGGTCGGGGGCACCATCGAAGTTGCCGGTGTTGACCCCCTGGGCAACGAGTTGCCCTACGGCCAGCTCAACCTGAAAGCGGCGGCCATCATGCGCTTCGGCGTTGCCAGCCAGCACTACAGCGGTCAGCAATGCTGGGTAGGTGGAGAGTATGCGGACGAACGTCGTCATTGTTTGAAGGCCCAGTTGGTCGCGTCTAACCCCAGCATAGTTGGGAGCGAGCACATTGTCTCACCTGTGGCCTCGATCTCTCGAGAACGATCCGATGGAGCGTCCAACTGCGGCAGGACTACTACTGTCCCACCGCACGAAGCCATGCTTGGGCCATCATCGCCGCACCGGCGGGCGAGGGATGCACACCGTCGCGGGCCCAATAGCCTGGCTTGGCGACTTCGACGGCGCGGTCGAACATCGATTGAAACGGTACCCACACGGCGTCGAACTCCTCGGCCACGGCCTTGGCCGAGGCGCGAAACTGGTCGAACGCTGGAAACCATTTGTCAGTCACGGCGCCGGTACGAAGAACAAACGGCTCGCAGATCACGAGCCGCACGTTTGGAAGCACGTCCTTCGTTTCGGTCAGCAGCTTGTGGTAATCACTACGGTAGGTTTCGACAGTGCCGTCGTATTCACCGTTCAGGTGGTGCCAGATGTCGTTCACACCAATCAGAATGCTCAGTACGTTGGGGTTGATGTCAAGACAATCCTGCTGCCAACGGTCGGCAAGTTGAAACACTTTATTGCCACTGATGCCGCGGTTGTAGATTTCGTAGCCCGCCTGCGGATGATCGACCAGCAACTGCGCGGCGGTGAGGAATGCGTAACCGTTGCCGAGGGCGGCATGGTTGTTGGCGCCGCGGACGCCTCGCTTGCGGCCGGCGTCGGTAATGCTGTCGCCTTGAAACAGAATCGTGCTACCCGGTGCGATGGCAGTAGAGCCTACTTCGGGCGCGACCTGTGCACGAGCAGCGTCGCCGGTGGCAAGACCGATGGCACCAGCCGTTGCAAGGCCTGTGGAAGAAATGAAATGGCGGCGATCAAGGTGTTTGGTCACGGCGGTGCCTGCAGAACTTACCGGCAATCTGTATGTGTTAATCCGCCCGAGAGCGATCTCAGGCGGATGCAACCCAGTATAGCTGATGGAAAATGTGGCTGCAGCCGTATTGGCCGACTGTCGGAAGTTGGGTTAGGTGGTTACATGTCTGGGCGTCATGTCCTCCCATTCATTGTTGTTTGGAATCGAAGGCAGGTACTGGTTCAGTTGCTACCTGGTCCTCAGCACCAAAACACGGGTGGCGCCGTCCAGGGGTCGACGTCCTCGACCCTCAACGGCTTGCCCTTCGATGACGTTTTGTCGTCGGCTGTTGGGCGGCCTTGCATCACCCAGGCGATCCACATGAGCGCCAAGCCAAACAGATACGGGATGGCTGCCAGCACGCCGCCAATGCTCAGCAGGGCATTTTTCCATGGGCTGGTGGTTGGATGTTGCGAGATGCCTGGAGCCTGGAGCAGGTGGGCGGGGACTTCGATGCTTACGGACGAAAGGATAGGGGCTGTCGTTTGCATGGCTGGCTCCAAAGCGTTGAGGGGGGAGGTGCTAGGTGGTGGCCTCGCTGAGTCGGCAGCGGGCGTGTTTTGGGTTTCAACTACCGAAGCGGTGCAGAGCCGAAAAAGGGGCAATCATTCGCAAGAATTCTTGGCGTCGACCCTGGATACGCGCAAAAACCCTACTATTTGGGCCAGAAGAAAGGAATCGGCGGTTAGGTCGCCTACGCGCCGATTGCCCGCAGGGCCTCGAGTGCGGCGTCGTGTACCTTGCCATTAGTGCCGAGCACGCCCCGGTTGGCGGCCAGCGAGGTGCCGTGCGAGAAGTCGAGCGGCTTGCCATCGAGATCGGTCACGCGGCCACCCGCCTCCTCGACCACGATCGACCCCGCGGCTTGGTCCCAGATTTTTTCGCGGTAGTCGAGCCGTTTGGCGGAGAGCAGGCGGACGAGCATCTCACCGCCCCCAGCGGCGAGCACCGCGTACTTGGCCTGACTATCCATGGGAATGGGATCGGCCTCTACACCCATGGCCGTTGCCAGTTGCCCCAGTTGGCCCGTGTTGGTGTGGGCAGATTCAACCGAGCGAAAGATGCGCGTCTGCGCGACGTCGCTCGTTGGAGCGACATGCAGCTCAGTCCATTGCTCGTCCAATGGTTCGGTACTCGAAACCCACGTTCCCTGCCCGCGGGCGGCCACCAGTACCGATCCCGGGCCGCCAGCTTTGGGCGTTGCGGCGCCAGTCAGCTCGGGGCAGCCGAGCACGCCAAGCTCGACGCGGCCATTGTCGATCAGCGCCAGCGCCACGGCGTACTGATCGCCTCGCAGGAAGCCTTTTGTGCCATCGACGGGGTCGAGTGTCCAAAACGTACCCTCGGCCGGGTCGTTGCCGCGATCGATCCACTGGCAAACTTCCTCGGCCGTGGCGCCGGGCGCGGCGGACTCGAGGAAGTGTTGAATCTGCGCAAGGGTCGAACGCCCTTCGTCGGTAGCGGTCAAATCGCTGGCGTCTTCCTCGCCCACCAGCTTGGCGTCGGGAAACGCCTCGGCGAGTCGTTTGGCGACGATGGCCTGAGCGGTGAAGTCGGCCACAGTTACCGGCGACTTGTCGCCTTTAACAAGGGCCGGGGTGACCATTTCGCGCTGCACGCGACGAGTCAGTCGAGCCGCCTCGCGCACTGCGGCAATGGCAAACTGAGCTTCAAGAGAGTCGATCATGAAACACGCGATAAGTGGCTGACGGCGAGCGGGAAGTCGCTCGCTACTGGTACCAAATCAGAAGCTACCCCGCCAGGACTTGAACCTGGAATGAGGGAATCAAAATCCCTAGTGTTACCGATTACACCACGGGGTAGTGCGATACAAGACGTCAGTTTAACCAAGCGGTACAGTCTATCGTAAGTGGCCCAGCCCTCTAAGGGCGTTATTGCGTTGCGACCATTTATGGCTGGCTTCCGCGATTTGCAACGGAGAAACAGAGCTGTTCTAACTCGGTCGCTAGGTCCACCCCAACGTGACTCACGTCGTCGGGCAGGTTCAGGGTGACGGGGGCAAAATTGAGAATACCGGTCACTCCGGCCGTCACCAGGCTGTCGGCCGCCTTCTGGGCCGTTGCGGCGGGAACCGCGACCAGGCCGAGTTCGACACCTTGTTCGCGTACGATCGAGTCAAGCTGGTCGAGCGGATACACAGGAACCCCTTCAACCTCACGTCCTGTGATGGATGGATCGACGTCCACGGCTGCAACAATGTTAAATCCCTGCGATCCGAATCCCTTGTACCCAATAAGTGCCCGGCCCAGGTTACCAACACCAACGATCACCACTCTCCACCGCCGGTCGGTGCCTAAGATGCTGCGGATCGCAGCAATCAGCTCGCCGCAGCGGTATCCGACGCCGGGTTGACCGAAGTGCCCGAAATAGGCCAGGTCGCGACGCACCTGGGCGTCGGTGAAGCCGAGTTGGCGGCCCAAACGGCCCGAACTGGTCGTAGCATGCCCGGCGGCCAGCAGGTGTTGGAGCTCGCGAAGGTAAAGGCTCAACCGACTGACAACCGCCTTCGGGACTTCCTTGGGGTCGACAGGCTCCGATTTTCGGCGGCTGTTGCTCATACGGGGAGAATGCGTTGGAATGCGGAAAGTTCGATGGCACGGCAGGCGCAAATCCCGCAGTC
This sequence comes from Pirellulales bacterium, assembly GCA_028279215.1. GTDB lineage: Bacteria > Planctomycetota > Planctomycetia > Pirellulales > Lacipirellulaceae > Aeoliella. The sequence continues at coordinate 760 of JANQOF010000041.1, read as the reverse complement.
CACGCTCAAAGGTGCCCCACGCCAAGGGCCAACGTCAAGTCCGAACCCGCCGTCGGTGCGCCAAACCGGGTGCCTTTGGCGGCTTGTTCGTCATGGCCGATTCGGGGCGCAGTGAGTGCATATTCGTAATGCCGCTTTCAATCGCTACGACCTGCGGGGCGACGTGTGCAAGTTTGTCAGTCAATGACCCTGTAAGCCTATTGTTGGCAAACATTTAGGTTCAGCGAAGCGCGAATGAATGATCGCACCAGGAGGTTGGGGAAGAGTGAGGAAAATAGGATGTTCAGCTAAGGAGCAGTGCTTGCACCGCCCGAATGTATTAGGGACGGAAGTTATCCGTTTTGACCAACCCATTTATTTTCCCACGACTGATGCTGAGGAGGCGAAAGACCATGAAACGCGCACTGGGTGCACCGTGTGTTGCGGTGCTGATGCTGGTGGTGGCGTCGCAGGCCGGCGCTGACCACTGTGGTTGTGTGAGCCACGAAGCGGCTGGAACAACCGCGGAGGGCTACACGCACACAATCTACAAGACCGTACGGCTGAAGGTTCACGACGAGATCTGTGAAACCCGCTACCGCACGTGCTACGAGCGAGTGCCTTACGAAAAGACGGTGAACTACACGAAGTACGTGACCGAGCAACGACAAAAGCAGGTCAACTACACAGTTTGCAAGCCCGTTTGGGAAACCAAAACCCGCAACTACACGGTTTGCAAGCCCGTTTGGGAAACTCGCCAACGGCAAGTGAACTACACGGT
>JANQOF010000022.1 GCA_028279215.1 Pirellulales bacterium | reverse complement strand
CACCTAGAAAAACAGAAGAAAACGAACTTCGAAGGGATGGTGGGGGACGAATAAAGTCGTCTAGAATCGTTTTCTGGTATCGGGGACAAAATGGACTTTTGGTCGGCGGAAGGGCGTTCGAAGGATGACCGAGCGAAGCACTGTTGAGACTCCGCGCGTTGGTGTGCTCACACCGGCGGGTCGTGGAGCGATTGCCGTGGTGGCGGTCCGTGGAGCAGACAGTGTGCGGGTCGTGGATCGATGTTTCCGGGCCGCCAGCGGTAAGTCGCTCGCGGAGACGCCAAGCGGGCGAGTCGCGTTCGGTCGCTGGGGCGATGCCGATGGCGAAGAAGTGGTGGTGACCCGCAGCGAAGACTCCGTCGAAGTCCATTGCCACGGCGGCGCTGCCGCGAGCCGAGCGATTGTCGAGTCGCTCAAGTCGGTCGGTTGCCAGGTGGTCGAGCAACAGGAGTGGCTTGCCGAAACCACCGCCGGCTCCATCGAAGCTGCCGCCCATCGTGCGCTTGCCCAAGTCGTTACCGAGCGAGAGGCGCTCGTGCTGCTCGATCAAATAAACGGAGCGCTCCGCAAGGACTTGGAACAGGCGCTCGAGTTGATCGACAGCGGCCAGTTGGAGGAAGCTAAGGATCGGATGTTCACGCTCATCAATCGATGGCACGGGTGCAATCCTTTCTTGCATCCAACACAAGTTTATGTCATGGGCGCTCCCAACGTTGGCAAGAGCAGCCTAATCAACACGCTAGTTGGTTTCGAGCGGTCCATCGTATTCGACGTACCGGGCACGACGCGTGACCTTGTGACCACTACCACAGCAATCGATGGCTGGAAGGTCGAACTGATCGACACCGCCGGATTGCGAAGGGGCGCCGATTCGATCGAGCAACGAGGCATCGACATAATCTTCGACTCGATTCACCGTGCGAAACTTGTGCTGCATGTCGCCGAAGCCCGCACTTGGTTAGAGGGCAAACCATCTTCCAAAGTGTTTTTCAGTCGACTGAAGGGCATTCCCATGATTAAGGTTGCGAGCAAGATCGACCTGCTCAATCCATCCGAAATTCAGAAGCTCGAGAAGCGTGCTGGCGACAAGTTCTTTCTCACGTCGATAGTTCGCCGACAAGGAATTGATGAACTGCTCGAAGGGATTGGCGCCATCATGAATCCGCCGGCACTGCCCGCTGGTACAGCCGTGCTGTTCAACAAGGAACAATCGGACAGAGTAACAGAGGCCTGGCTTGCACCGAGTGCGGCAGTCAGCAAGCATGCGCTGCAGGCACTGCTGGCGGAGTGAAGCGTCAATGAAAGGTCGGAGGGCGAGTTGGTTGAAAGTTCTGGGGCCGAGTTTGACGATTAGACAAAACGTAGCGGTCCATCGGGGGCGGTTACGTTTGCTCGTCTACACTTGCTCGTCGGGAGTTTGTGCCGTGTCGACCGTCAAAAAGCTTGGTTGTCTGTTGTTTGGTTGTGTCGTGTCGTCGGTCGCGTGGGGGCAGTTCGATACTCCGCCGGACATGCCCGACTTTTCCAAGCCTAGCAGCACGAAGACGGAACTAAGGTTCCCCAACTTGCCGGACACGCCGAAGGTAGCAACGCCAACGTCAGCCGTTCGTACGCCAACGGTAGTTGCCGCTCGACCGCAACGGCTGAGCGCCGAGTCGACTGCCAACCTACCGAAGCGCGTTCAGAACATCATCGATTTCTACGGCGGGGTCACCTCGGGCCGCGCGCTCGCGGCGTTGCCCACCCGCCCGACAACGGGCAGCACCCGCAATGCCGTGCCTCAGCAGTTCCGCAAGCCTTTTGAAGGCGCGCTGGCTACGATGCCTCCGACTATCAGCCCGTACATGAACTTGTACGTGGAGGAAGGCGTTGAGGGACTGCCGAATTACCACGCATTTGTCCGGCCGGTGCAGCGCCAAATGCAGACCAACGCGGCCGCCCGGCGGCGGATCAACTCGCTGCAGAATCAGGTACAGCAAGTGTCGTACGGCGAGGCCGTGCCGCAGTCGTCGGGCTCCATCCCCGGCACCGGCCACGGCACACGTTATTTCAACACCACCCAGTTCTATCAACCAACGCGGCGATTGCGATAGCTGCCAGGCAGCTCAGTTTCGAGCGTCGTTTCTGTACGCCGCGCGTCACTCTGGTATGCTGAACCGCGACAGAGCGAGATAGTTGCTCGCCGGCAGATCGTTACTTGCATTGCTGGAGGATTTTCATGCGGATCAATCGCACGCTGATGGGGCCTAGTTGGGTTATGTGTGTGGTGGTCGTTGCTACCGCAGCTCCCACTCTGGATGCTCACGCCGACGAGTCGAAGCCGCCACAGATTACCGAACGTGACGCTCAATTCGCCGAAATGCTAACTGGCGCAAAACTCACTGGCAATTTTACGGTTACCGGCGCCCAAGACGCCGACGCGCCACCCAAGTTGCGGACCGAGCGATACGATTTGGAGGAAGTTCGTAAGATCGACGACCAAGGACACTGGTTGTTCAAAGCCCGCATTCGCTACGGCGAGAATGATGTGACGATTCCCATGACCTTGCCCGTGGAGTGGGCCGGCGATACGCCGGTGGTGGTAGTCGACAACGTGGGCTTCCCGGGCCTGGGAACGTATAGCGCGCGAGTGTTGTTCTACGACGATCACTACGCAGGCTACTGGAGCGGCCGTGATCACGGCGGGCATTTGTTCGGGACGATCGAGCGGCCCAAAGCGAACGAGGCGCGAGCCTCCGGCGAGTGAGAGACGGTGCGGCAGATCAAGCAGATGGATGATTCGCAATCACGGCGGCAATCGCCACAGCAGCAGTTTCGATACGCAGGATGCTGCGTCCCAGTCCGACGCGCGCCCAGCCGTGCTGGCTCGCGAGTTCCACCTCGGCTTCGGAGAGTCCTCCCTCGGGGCCTACAACAATGCTAACCACGGTGAGCGGTCTTGAGAGTACTCCAGCGACTGGCTCGCCGTGGGGATCAGCCACTAATCTTGTCCCGGCGGCCTCGGCGAGGAACTCGTCTAGCGGCTGCGGCTCGGCAATCTGCATGAGCGTGTTACGACCACACTGCTTGCAGGCCTCAATCACCGAACGCTCAAGGCGATCGAGCGATTTGCGTTTTGGGTCGGTGAAGCTTCGCTCGGTGCCGAGTGGCACCAATCGGGCGACGCCGAGTTCGGTGAGTTTTTCCGCCAGCCACCTCTGCCGATCGCCTTTGGGTAGGGCCACGCCCATCACCAGTTGCGTGGGCAGCTGTCGGTTTGTTGTGGTTCGTTCGCCAACGGCTAGATCGACTTCGCTACGGCCGCACTTCGCAACCGTCGCGGCGTACTCGCCGCCCTGGCCGTCGAACAACGTCACCTTGTCGCCCACACTCGCGCGCATCACGTGCAGCAGATGGTGCGCCTCGGGGCCGTCGAGCACGGCGCGGCCGTCGACGGGCGCGGTTGGCAGGAAAAATCGGTTGGCCATCGAGATCAAGTGTGCTAGCAGAGCGAGGTTGAAGTTCACCAGCGGACGATGCCGATTATGACGAATGTGTCGGTGCTTGCGTAGTACAAACCTTGTTGGAGACTCTGGCGCGTTCAACGGTCGAACCCATGTCATACCTAACCCATTGGCAACTCAATCACTCTCCCTACCACAACCGCGGCGCAGCCTATCCTGCGCCGTCGCAGCAAGAGGCGCTTGCGCGAATTGAATACTTGGCCACCGAGCGTCGCGCCATGGGAGCCGTGGTTGCCGACCGAGGATTGGGTAAGACGACGGTGCTCGATGAGGCCGGCCGTTTGTTTACCCGTACCGGTCGTTACGCTGCGGTGGTTGACGCCTTTGGACTAACAGCGCGTGAAATGTTGTGGCAAGTCGCTTGCGCGTTCGACGTGCAGCCTGCGCTGGGCGATAGTGTTTCGAGATTGTGGCAACGTCTGGCCGACACCGCCACCGAGCATGCGTGGCGGGGTGAAAGTGCCGTGGTGTTGGTCGACGACGCCGGGCAGGCCGGTGTCGACTTATGCCAACAGATCGTTCGGCTGTCGCGGTTGGCCACCAATGTCGGCGCGGCTTGGACCATGGTTGCGGCGGCAACTTCCAACGAAGCCCAACGCTGGCCCGTTGCGCTAGTCGACCTGATCGACCTGAAGGTTGAGCTACACCCGTGGGAAGCCGACACCACGGTCGACTACTTGCAGCACGCCCTGATGGCCACTGGGCGGCTCGACCCGGTATTCACCGAGGATGCCCTACGACATGTGCACGCCCTGGCCGAGGGCAACCCACGGCAAATTGCTCGACTGGCCGACCACGCACTGGCGGCCGGTGCCCAGGCAGCGGTGCCGATTGTCGACTCGGGCATCGTCGAGAGCGCCCACGCACAGACTACCTGGGCCGCCAAATGCTAGCGGTGGCGTGGCCCACTTAGCTGTTCAATTTATGAGCGCCCAAGAGATATGCAGCGCCGCAGCCGTCCAGCGGCTCTGGTCGCTCGACGGTGGCGACGATTCGACTATGATGGAGGGCTTGGTATCTTGCGCCGGTCAGGCAAGCTAACCACCTTTCACTTTGGGAGAGAATACTAGCGATGAAGATTGCCGTCATTGGAACTGGCTATGTGGGCCTAGTTACTGGCACTTGTTTCGCCGACAGCGGCAACAACGTCACCTGCATCGACATCGATGAGAAGAAAGTCGAAGGTCTCAAGAAAGGCGTAATTCCCATCTACGAACCCGGGCTTGCGGAATTGGTTGAGCGCAATGCCGAATCGGGCCGGCTCGAGTTCACCACCGACACACCCGCCGGGGTCGCGCCGGCCGACATCATCTACCTTGCCGTCGGCACCCCTCAGGGCGACGATGGTGCGGCCAACTTGTCGGCTATGTGGAGCGTGGTGAAGGCAATCGCTCCGCATCTTCGCGAGGATGCCATTGTGGTCACCAAGAGCACCGTGCCTGTGGGCACGAACGCCAAGATCTTCGGCATGCTCAGAGAATTGACCGGCCGGGAATGCGACGTCGCCAGCAATCCAGAATTTCTGAAGGAAGGCGCCGCCATCGAAGACTTCATGAAGCCCGACCGAGTAGTCGTCGGTGTTCGAAGGCCAGAGGTCGCCGACACATTGCACCAGCTTTACGAACCGTTTCTACGGACCGAAAAGCCGTTTATCAGCATGTCGCCCGAAAGCGCCGAGATGACGAAGTACGTCGCCAACGCGCTACTAGCGACGAAGATTAGCTTTATCAACGAGATGGCCAACCTGTGTGAACGCATGGGCGGCGATATTAACGATGTACGCCGCGGCATCGGGCACGATAGCCGCATTGGCTTCGCGTTTCTATTCCCCGGCGTTGGCTACGGCGGAAGTTGTTTCCCAAAAGACGTACGGGCGCTTACGGCCATGAGTGCCGATCATGGTTGCCAGCCAACCATGCTTGAGGCCGTGGACGCCGTGAACGAGCGGCAGAAGTCGGTGTTCACTCATAAGCTCAAGGAGCACTTCAGTGGCAACTTGAAAGGTAAGAAAATTGCGGTGTGGGGCCTCGCTTTCAAGCCGCGCACCGACGACATTCGCGAAGCCCCCGCACTGGTGCTGATCGATTGGCTGCTCGAACAAGGCGCCGTGGTTCAGGCCCACGACCCAGAGGCCCTCGACAACGTCAAGGCCGAACTGGGCGACAAGATCACCTACTGCGATCGTCGCATGGAAGCGCTCGAAGGTGCCGACGCCCTGGTGATTATGACCGACTGGAAAGACTACCACTCGCCCGACTTCGCCGAAATGTACCAGCTGCTGAAGTCGCCCGTGGTGTTCGACGGCCGCAACCTTTACGAGCCCGAGCGGATGAAGCGCCGCGGCTACACGTACTACAGCATCGGTCGACCGAAGGTTTGATGCGGGGTCAGCCCCCGCGAGCAACCTCTGAATCATTTGCCGTTTCGTTGACAGTTTCGCACCCTGTACCTAGCCTAGAATTGGGACAGTACACACTGATCGCGAGACGGTCGGGAGGCAACCTCTCGCTCTTTGCCAGGGCAGCATAGGGCGCGGGCGAACCGCGTATGACTACGCGGTTGCTCCTCGGCAAATCGTCTGGCCGACTCGCCATTCGGTCGTCCAGTTTTCCTTTCTTTCGTGCGCGGAGGCACGCAGAATCATGGCGACGCAATTGGTACGACTTCACTCAGCCGCTCTGGCCACGCTACTGTTGACCACATGCACCTTGGCCCAGGGGCCGTCGATCGGCGGATTCATTCCGTTTCTTGGTTTGGGGATGACGGATGAGTTCAAAACGATCGATTCGATGGAAGATGGTATCGACCTAGGAGGAACCTTCTTCATAGCTGACGCCGAGTTTGCCATTCCAGCAGATGCGACGCAACTCGGTACCGACGGAACGCCCTACTACGACATTGCCCTCTTGGACACGGGGGCCGCCACTCACATCATCACACAAGAGGCGTTCGACGGATTCGATCTACCCGGATTCGATCTCACAGGCACAAACACGCAAGCAGTCGGTGGAGCGACCGGTGTATTGGAAATGACCATCAACGATGCGGCCGGGGTCTACGTCGCGGGGCTCGGCGACCGGATGGCGCCCAGCAACGACTCCCTAGTCATGAACGACGGTGTGATGCGAGGACAAAGCAGCTTCGCGACACTCACGGCGCCCGAGTCGTGGACACTGCCGAACATTGTAGGGCTGCCAATGGCGATGCAGCACTCCATTGTGATTCGCAACAGCGATCCACAGATGTTTGAACACCAGGGACGTACGGTTCGTACTCCGCAAATCGATCTGATTAACGTCGGCGATGGCGCCGCGGAAGGGATTACTCGCCGTGCGGACTTGAATATCCGCCCCGGCATTGGCTTCGTTCAGGGGCCGTTCTACGTCTATAACTTGGACTTTGAAGATCTCTTGAATAGCCAGCTTGGAGGTGAAATCGCCTTCCACGATAATCCCGCCTCGCCAACCGTCGTACAAGACCAAACAGGCACCGGTGGGTCACTCTTTCTCGACGTTGACCTCAAGCGGGGCGACAACGTCAAGGAAGAACGCGAATTTTTGTTCGACACCGGAGCAGACCTCACTGTCATCTCTCAGACGATGGCGAAGCGACTGGGCTTCGACGCGGTGCTCGACACGCCCGACTTCATCCTTGAGGTCGAGGGCTCAGGCGGGGTTGCCACCGGCGTACCCGGTATTTTTCTTGACGAGCTGAACATCGTGACGATTGGCGGCGACTTCACGATGCACAACGTCCCGGTCGCTATTCTCGATGTCACCGACGTCAGCGATCCTGGTAACGTCGTCGATGGTATCATCGGCACGCACTTGTTTAACGGCCGGGATCTGGTGATCGACGCCAGTCCGTCGCTCGGCGTCGGCGGCTCTGGCCCAAGTCTGTACATTAGCGATCTGGTAACCACCGATTTTGTATGGGACACGGGCGCCGCAACTGCGCCATGGCACACAGGTGGAAATTGGTCGGCCAACGCGGTGCCCGGTCTGTTGGCCACTACCCAAGTGACGAATGTCAGTGGAGCGAACCAATCCGTGGTTGTCGCATCGGATGCCGAAGCGAACACGCTCACGGTAAGTGGTACGGCAACTGCCACCATCGAGGTGCAAATCGAGTCTGGAGCCACACTCACAACATTTGGCGAAACCAAGATCAACCATGGTGGCATGATCGAAATCGCCAGTGGTGGAACGCTCGATGCGCAGTTCGTCAACATCGAGCAAGGTGTGCTTCGCGGCGGCGGCGATATCTTTAGCGGCACCGGGCCGATCACCACGCCTGTGCGAAACATCGATGGTCGCGTGGAAGTGGGCGACGACGCCGGCGATCTGCAACTGTCAATCGACGGCGACTTCTCGAACCTTCGCACCGCGACCTTGGCGTTCGATCTCGGCGGAACCGATGCCGGCACAACGTACGACCAACTCGACGTTACCCGCTTTGCATTCGTCGGCGGCACACTCGAAGTGTCGCTAATCGGCAGCTTTGATCCCAATGTAGGCGACATGTTCTCGCTAATCACGGCGGGCGTGGGTGTCGAAGGCATGTTCGACTCGTTGGACCTCCCGGCTGGCTTTCTGTGGGATATCGACTACAACGCGAACAGTGTCGTGCTCTCGGTCATTGGATTGGGCCTGGAAGGTGACTTTAATAGGGACGGCACGGTCAACCTATCCGACTACACTGTTTGGCGCGACAACTTCGGCGGCTTGTACGACGCATCCGACTACCAGAAATGGAAAGACAACTTTGGCCAGTCACAGCCCAGCGTGCTGCTTGCCGGCCAGACGGTGCCCGAGCCTCCAACTTTCACGCTGCTGACAATGCTGCTGGGCGGAATAGCGGCAAAACCTCGGAGAATAGTGGGTTGACCCGCCACTGCGGTCACAAAAATGATTGCGATGCGGTGCAAAACGTATAAGCTGAAAGGTATCGCAAGACACGCGGGGGGATGACCACGGAACAAGAGAGATTTGACCCCATGTGGCAACGCTGCATCTGGACTCCAGCGGTCGCCGGCGCCGTAGCTTGGCTATTTCTTATAACGCCGCATGCTAGAGCGCTGTCGATCGAACTCGGATTCGTGGACAACAGTGATTTTGCCACCAATCCAACGGCAAGAGCCGCGATCCAGGCGGCAGCAGACGACATCACCGCTGCGCTACTCCCGACGTCGCTAAGTCCGATAAATCACACAATTGCAAGCCAACGATGGCGGTGGACGGCCAGTTCCGGCAACCTGACGATGGTGCAGAGTTGGGCCTATTTTGTTGGGGCGGAGTTCGGCGGGATAATACCAGCCAACAACCCGCCATGTTCCGACACCTCATGCGTCGCGGCCAACGAAGTAAATGTGCTGGTGCGAGGCCAGGCACTACCTGGAAACACGCTCGGTACTGGCGCGCCTAGTGGAAGTAGCTTTGGGGATGCTGGATGGAGCTACAATGGCCCTCAACTTAACCAATCTCAGTTGCAAAGCCGAGTTACCTCATTGACTAACACACTCGAAGGTCTCATCAATTCAGAGTTGACGCGTGGCGGCAATGGCCCGGTGATCGGAACAATCACAGGCACGAACACAGTCAACTTTGGCGAGGGGCTGAGTGCCTCGGAAGACTACTCCGTCTCCTATGGCCCTGCTTACGGCACCCTATCCCTAGACACCAGTTGGGGCAATGAAACTTTCGAGCAATACTGGCACATCGATCACACCGCACCGGTTCCCTCCGGCAAGAACGACTTGTACTCGGTCGCCCTACACGAGATGCTTCACGCCATTGGATTTGGGACGTCAGAAACTTGGGATGACTTGTCCAGTGCATCGAATTGGTTGGGGTCGGAGGTCAACGACGAGTTCAACGGTGTCGGTATCGTGGATGGTGGGCATGTAACGGCGGGAAGGACGGGCCAGAACATTTACACCGGGGCTACGCAAGAAGCAGTCATGGACCCCAATATCACGCAGGGCACGCGCAAGTTCCTGACGACGCTCGACCTGGCCTTCCTACGCGATTTGGGTTACCAGACGATCATCCCCGACTTAGGTCTCGACGGCGATTTCAACAATGACGGAATCGTCAACCTCGCCGACTACACCTTGTGGCGCGACAATTTGGGGGCGAGCGACGAGTCAGCCATCAACAATAATGGCAACGGCGGTGGCATCACGTCGGCCGACTACACGGTCTGGAAGAACAACTTTGGCATGATGTCGCCCGCATCTGGCAGCTTCGTTGCTACCGCCAGCGTGCCCGAACCAGGTACACTGGCGCTGTGCCTGCTAGCTGTAACCTGGGTAGCAGTGACCGCGCGTAGGCGCTAGCTCAGCTAGGATTCAGTTCCGCGCCGCACAGAGTGCAGTACTTGGCCCCCACCTCGAACGTTTGGTGTCCGCATACTCGACATGGGCGCGGGGGCAGCCCGGCACGTTGCGTGATCATCTCGGCGCTGAATAGACCGGTAGGCACAATGATGATCGCATAGCCAAGCAACATGACGAGCGCTGCAATCGTTTTGCCCAGCGGCGTGACGGGAGCAATGTCGCCGTACCCCACCGTCGTCATCGTGACGATCGCCCAGTAAACGCTCACGGGAATGTTGTCGAAACCGCTCTTTGCGTCCGCCTCGACCAGGTACATCACCGTGCCCAATATGATGATGGTGCAGACGATCACCGAAATGAACACTGTGATCTTCGGCCAGGTGCGACTCAGGGCTCGCAACAATCCCTGCGCTTCGCGCACATGCCGAGCTAGCTTAAGAATACGGAACACCCTCAGCAATCGCAACGTGCGAATGGTTGCCAGTGCCTGAGTGCCGCGCACAAACAAGCTCAGGAAGCTCGGCAACAGCGATATCAAGTCGACCATGCCGAAGAAGCTGAATACGTATCGCCAAGGTCGATTGACGCACGACAGTCGCGCCAAGAACTCGAAGGTGAACAGGGCAGTGATTGCCCACTCCACGAAGTAGAAATAGGTTCCCCAACGGCTCTGCAGGCTCGTGACGCTCTCGAGCATGACGGCGATCACACTCACCACAATGACGATCAGCAGCACCAGATCGAACGTGCGGCCGGCCGGCGTGTCGTGTTCGAAAATCACCTCGTACCACAGCTGCTGCCGCTCCGACCTCCCTGGGCCGAGCGGCTCGCGTCGCGTCGCTTTTTCGCCAGAATCGCTATTCATGGCGCAAGTGTAGCTTACGCCTGGGCGCCAGACCAACGGCGTTTTCTGGGTGGAACCGCTAAAGAGCGCTGGTTGAAGCTAATCTCGCTCGCACAATCGAACGTTTATCAGTGGTTCCCACGCTAAGCAGGCTCGTCGCGCTCTTCGTCGCTTCGGAAGCCAAGATTGCCGTAGCGGTGGTAGCGGAAGCAGATTCCTTGTTCGCGGACGTACCACAAGAGTTCCACGCGGCCGTGCGACGAAACGGGCGCGTCGGCGACGTAGTCGAGTGACTTGGCCGCGGCGCTGCGAATGCTTGCCGGCACGCGGTCGGCGGCCGCATAGCGAAGTCTGCCTGCCAGTCCCGTGGCGATCGTTTCGGCGAGCTGTTCGTCCGACTCATGGACAAACTCGATCGCTGCTCCCCAACCTTCGGTGATTTGCTCCAGGCGTTCGACCACGGAGTGCAACTCATCTGGCAACTCTTTATCGGGCGAGCTAACCACGACCCGAGCTCCCACTACCATTGCAGCAGCGACCCGCGCGAGTAGCTCGAACGGCGAATCGGCAGCGTGGACCCTTACCCGAATCGGGTCGACTGGCAAGTAACGCCGGATGTTGTCTTCGCCCAGCAGTTTGAAGTGGTCGTGCTCGCGCTTGAATTCTTCGCCGCCCCAACGTTCGTAGCTCACCACCGTGCTAGCGAGTCGCAACTCACCGTCGCCGTCCAGCGCGGTAACCAACTGATCCAATGATGGATCGACGACCATTTCTTCCCCTCGCCCGTTGGGGATGGCCGTAATCGAAAATTCCATAAGCTGCGCGACGTAGTTGGGACCGCCTGCTTTGATGCCGGGTCCGACGTTGCTCTTGCCCATGCCGCCGAATGGTTGGCGCAGAACAATCGCACCCGTCGTAGGGCGGTTGATATACAAGTTGCCCGCCCGAATGCCCGACCGCCATTGCTCGTGCTCGCGATCGTCGAGGCTTTCGAGCCCCGACGTCAAACCAAACCCGGTAGCATTGACCAACTCGATGCCCTCGGCCAGCGTGCTTACTCTCATCACACCTAGCAGTGGCCCAAAAAACTCGGTGCTATGCGTGAGCGACCCCGGTTGCACGTTCCACTTCACGCCCGGCGAAACCAGGTGCGGATTGTCGTCGACGCCCACCTCGGACATCACAGCCCACGATTCTCCCTGCTCCAACTCTTTGAGTCCTTTCTCCAGCGCACCGGCTGGCGGTCGGATCAAAGGGCCCACCCGCGTGGGTAAACTCCACGCCGACCCAACTCGCATACTTTGCACGGCGTCGCAAAGCACCTGCCGAAACGATGCATCGTGATACACTTCGTCTTCTAGAATCAACAGCGACGTTGCCGAGCACTTCTGGCCGCTATGACCGAACGCGCTGGTCACAACATTCTTGATCGCTAGTTCACGATCGGCGAGGGCGGTGACGATGGTGGCATTCTTGCCGCCGGTCTCCGCAAGTAGTTGCATTGTCGGTTGGACATTGAGCAGATGCGCCGCGGTGTCGGTGCCACCGGTGAGCACTACCACATCGGTCGACGGATGAGTTACCAGTTGCTGGGCAACCTGTTCGCTATGCGTGTTGACCAACTGCAGCGCGGTTTTCGGCACGCCCGCGTCCCAGAAGCACTGGCAAAGGTGATACGCTACTAGCGCGGTGTCGCTAGCCGGCTTCAGGATCACGGTGTTGCCGGCTGCCAATGCAGCCGCCACTCCGCCACAGGGAATCGCCAGCGGGAAGTTCCACGGCGCGACCACCACCACTACCCCTTTGCCCTGTGGTGCGAGGCCGGAGAGCGAGTGGTAAGCAGCGGCCGTTTGGGCGTAGTATCGGCAGAAGTCGATCGCCTCGCTCACCTCGGGGTCCGATTCGGTAAATAGCTTTCCGCCTTCGGCCATCATCACGCCCAGCAAATCAGCACGACGCTTGCCAAGTAGCTCGGCGGTGCGGAAGAGCAGTTCGGTACGCTCGGCGACAGACCGCCGCCGCCAACCACTTGCATCGTCCACAGCCGCCTGGATGGCTCGATCGGCGTCGTCGGGGGTTGCGGCATGAAACCTGGCCACCACCTCGTCGGGCTGCGAAGGATCAATCGACTCGGCAATTTCTCGTCCGCCGGTCAATTCCTCGCCCCCAATCACCAGCGGAACTTCGCCGGCCCGCGGACCTCGACGCGGCTTCCAATCGGCAATGATCGACTCGGCCCACTCACTGTGTTGCGGCAGCGACCAGTCGGTGTTGGGCTCGTTGGCGAATGGCGCGTCAGTCGTCAGCGGTATGGTGTGCGGTTCGACGCGCCGATCTTGCGTGCGACGCGGCTTACGGCCAACCGTTTCGATTGCCGCAAACGACTCGCCGAACTGCCGCTCCATACGATCCCATTCTTCACTGCCTACGCGGACATTAAATGCATGCCTGAGAAAATTGTTTGGACCTGTATTTTCGTCTAACCGGCGGACAAGGTAGCCAATGGCGCTTGTAAAGTCGTCCTTGTACGTAGCAGGTGCGTACAGCAGAACGTTGCGTGCCAGTTCGAACAGCGCCCGCCGCTGATGATTGGCCATGCCTTCAAGCATTTCGAACTGCACCCAATCGAGCATACTCGTCTCGTGAGCGAGCACCAGACCGTAGGCGAGCGTGAACAGATTATGCGACGCGATACCAACCCGCACCGCGCCGCGATTCTCCGGCCTCAGCGCTTCGTGTAGCATTCGTTTGTAGTTGGCGTCGGTATCGGCCTTCCGCTTGTAGGGCGCTTGGGGCCAGCCTTCGATGCTCGCCTCGACACGTTCCATCTCCATGTTGGCGCCTTTGACGATGCGCATGGTGATCGGCCCACCGTCGGCTGCGGCGCGCTCGCGAGCCCACGCAAGCAGCGACTGCTCGACCAGAAACGAATCGGGAATGTACGCTTGCAACGCGATACCAGCCTGAACACCCTCAAGCCCAGGTCGGTCGAGCGTTTGCATAAAAGCTTCGGCCGTCAGATGCATGTCGCGATACTCTTCCATGTCGAGATACACGAATTTGGGCACCACAGTGCCATCGTGCCGCTCGAAAGTTCCACGAGTTGCGGCTCGAAACAGTAACTCAAGTCGGTCGCACAGAGCTTCAACGGTGTCTTCGCGGGCCAACGGGGAGATTTGCGAGTAGATGGTCGAAATCTTCACGCTAATCACCTCGATCTCCGGACGCTGCAACACGGCCAGATACATTTCCAACCGGCGTTGAGCGTCGCGCTCGCCCAATAGTGCTTCGCCGAGATGATTTACGTTCATTCGCACCCCTTCGAGGCGGCGGGCAAGCAGATGTTTGGCGAGCAGTTCAGGTTCGGCAGGTAGAATCACGTTGGCCGTTTCGTGCTGCATTTTGTCTTTGACAAGCGGCATCGCCACACCTGGCAAGTACGCGCCAAAAGACTGGAAGCCGCGTAGCAGCGTACGATCGAGCGGGCTGAAGAATCGTGGCACGCCCTGCACGTCGAGAATGTGGACGAATTGATCGGCCGACCGTTGCGCTTCGCGCGAGCGAAAAATCTCGTCGGTCATTTGAGTGAGCGTCGCTTTATCGTGCTGGCTCTGAATCATCCGGTCGAGTTCCGCCTGTTGACGGCGCTCGGCGGGAGTCTGTAAGTCGTGCGAGCGCTCTTGAAGTTGTCGAGCAAGATAAACGGCCTTGGCGACCACTGCCGAATCGCCGTTGTTTGATTCGAGGTGGAAGTCGGCCAGTAAACGCACCAACTCGGCAGTAATCGATTCGATTTGCGACGAAGAAAGCATTGTAAAATTCTTGGGATCGATTGAATTCACCTAAATTCCGATGGCTAAGCACCTCTTCTACAAGACTAGCGCCAGACATACCTGACCACATTGTCGCAATCTGCGCTTGCGAGGGCCATTGCCCGCGAGTCAGTAGATCGCTTGCGGCGACGCGAAACGCCATCGATAATGTAGGCCTTGCTTGGTTCTACCCGAAGAAGCGCTTTGTTCGAGAAGAATAGACAAATCGACTCCCATATCCGCGTGGTGACGCCTGAGAACATTGGGTTCGAGTACCGCGTGGCCAGCCCGTTCGAGCGATTGCTCGCGTTTCTTGTCGACGCGATCATCATGCTATCGGTGGTTGGTGTCGCAGGTCTGGTGGCGATGTTCGTGTTCGGACTGTTCGGAGTGTTAGGTATGGGCATCGGCGTTGCGATGGTGAGCTGGTTTTTAGTCACTTGGTTTTACGGTGGTGTGTTCGAAACGCTTTGGAACGGCCAGACGCCTGGCAAGCGGTCACTGCGACTCAGGGTGCTTCGCACCGATGGAAGCCCGATCGATGCCGGCCAAGCAGTGTTGCGCAATTTTTTGCGTATCGTCGACAGCCAACCATTCAACACATATCTCACCGGACTGCTTTCGACCGCGGTCACTCGACGATACCAGCGGCTGGGCGATTTGGCTTGTGGTACGATGGTGGTTGCTGAAGACCGCAGCCGTGCTGTGCGGTTCAACGAAATCAACGACGTGCTGCTCACGCCCGTCGACAACATGTTGCCACCCGGCGCGCTTCCGAGTCGCACGTTGGCCAAGGCCATTTCGCAGTACGTCGACCGCCGCCGCTATTTTGGACCCGCGCGAAGGGCGGAGATCGCACGGCACGTGGGCGAGGTTTTCGCTGAGCAATATAACCTGCCGCCAAGCGTCGATCACGATGCCCTGTTGTGCGTACTCTATCGTCGCACGTTTCTCACCAGTCGTGACGACGAGGAAACCGTGTTGGAGTCCGGGAGCCATCCGACGCTGGCACCTGAAGCGTTTCGGGAGTTCGAGTTGCCGGCTTGAGGTGGGAGTGTACGGTATGCTTGATCGCTCGGCTGCGCCTCGTGGCCAACTTAGTACTCACTCAATGTACCTATGAAAGCTGCTGAACTCGTTGAATCGCGGATGGCCGATTGGCGGCGGCTGGAGCAGGGTTGTTTGCGCCTGGAGCATCCGGGACGGCAACGGTTGTCGACGCAGCAACGCGTGGAGTTTGCCGCTTTGTACCGAGCAGCGTGCGCGGATCTAGCCCTCGCCGACGCCCATCAGTTGCCCGCCGGTACCGTGCGTTACCTGCACCAATTGGTGGGCCGGGCACACAACCAGCTCTATCGCAGCCGAAAGTTCGAGTTTCGCCAGTGGTACGAGGAAATGTTCCAACGCGTTCCTCAAAGGTTGTTCCACGACGGCTACTTGCGTCTGGCTGCCGCCGTTTTTTGGGGTGGCTTCTTGTTGGCGCTGTTTTTGTCGAGCAAGTGGACACCGGTGCCCGAGTTCGCCGAAGCGGTGCTTACCCGCGATGGAATTATTGGTCTTGAGGAAATGTACAGCGAACCACTTTGGGAGAGCGGCGACGCGACAGGCGCAGAAGGATTGATGTGGGGATTCTATATCTTCAACAACACGAGCATCGGCTTGCGCTGTTTCGCCATGGGGCTGATATTCGGAATTTGTGGCTTGTTTGCTACGGTGTTTAACTCGATCTACCTCGGCGCGGCGTTTGGATACATGACGACGGTTCCCCAGGGTGAGAACTTTTTCCAATTTGTCACCGCGCATGGGCCATTTGAATTGACCGCGATCGTGCTGTCGGCGGCAGCAGGAATGCGACTTGGGTTCTCATTGGTCGATACGGGTGGATTGTCGCGTTTCGACTCGCTGGCTCGCGCAGCGAAGCTTAGTTTGCCAACGATGATGGCTGCGGTCGTCATGTTCTTTCTTGCAGCGGTGATCGAGGGCTTCCTGTCGCCTTCTCCCGCGCCGTACGAAGCAAAAGCCATCGTGGCGATGCTCTCGACACTGATGTTGCTGACGTATCTAGTGGTGCTAGGATACTCGGATGCGCCGCCGACTGAGGAGGATACCCTGCTCGACTGGTAGGGAGCGTATGGGGACGCTCGGCGACGCGATGCAGAAAACTCGCTATGCAACTCGATCAAACACGTATTGCGATTCGGGAGAGAAGACTTGGAGAAATCCTTGGCTTGGCGCTGCAGGTGACGCGGGCTGGAGCCGGCTGGCTCGTGCTGTTGTGGCTACTTGGCGTTACTGGATTTGCCCTTTTCAATGGCTGGCTGCTCCGAGAAACGCTCGTGGACGAACTGTTATTCGAAGAAGTCCCCGTTGGCTACTGGGTATTGATGTTGATATTGGTCGCGATTGAAGCTCCGTTTGCTACCGCGCCCCTGTCGCTATATTTGGGCAAAATGATGTTCAATAGCGACTTTCGCTTTCGTGCGATGCTCGTCGAGTTGATTCGAAGCATGCCGCAGCTTGTGCTGTACCAGGGCATTTTGCGGACACTTACCATGCCGTTCCTGCTGCTGCCCTACTGGATGATGCCGTACGTTGGAGAGTTGATCTTGCTGGAGCGCAATCCGATGTTTCGAGGCAAACAGAACCGCCTAACAACCAATCGTCGCAGTCGCAATTTGCACTCGAACAACGGCGGCGAGTTGTTCGGACGCTGGCTGCTGGCAATGGCTACGTCGATTGTGCTGATACTGGCGATCGGATTTGGGATCGAAGTACTCCTCATGCAGTTAACGAGCTGGGAAGTCTCGTCGACCGTCCAACACTTGGTGATCTACCCGTTCGCATTGTGGCTAGTAGTGGGATGGATGGCCGTGGTACGCTTTTTGTCGTATCTCGACCTGCGAATTCGCCGTGAAGGCTGGGAAGTGGAACTGGCAATGCGGGCCGAAGCGCAACGACTGCGTGGTAACATTGCGCCTGTCATATGAGCATGCAACATCGGGAACCCAACACGAATCGCACACTCCAGCCATATGGGTGGCTACTCTTCTTGTGCACACTAGTTTTCAATCTTGCTATCGCATCGGCGGCCGACGACATGACCAACGGTGACGTGGCTATCCAGGCGTCAGGAGACGCGCTGGCCAGGAATCCCGACTTGCCGTGGTACGATGCGGCAACCGACGACTTTCGCGCCGCGGAAGTAGAGCCTCCAAGGCGGAGGACAATGAACACCAACACCGGTCTATCCAATGTACTGCTCTATGTGGGCTGGATGCTGCTCGCCTTGTTCTTGATTTACTTGGTGTTTCTAATTGTTCGGGCATTTCTCAATCAAGAAGTAAGTGAGAGCGTAGTGGTGGAGCGAGAGGCGGTTGGAGCCGATGTTTCGCGCGTCGACGAGCTGCCTGTCGCCCTGGGTAAGTCACCGGCCGACTACCTGGACGAAGCACAGCGACTGTACCGTCGTGGCGATTACGCTCTGGCTGTGGTTTACCTGTTCAGCCACCAGCTCTTGCAGCTTGATCGTCGACACTGGGTGCGATTGGTCAAAGGCAAGACGAACCGGCAATACCTGCGAGAAATTCGCCACAGTTCGTCGAGGGGATCGGAGCAAGTGGCGGTGACATTCAACGGCACCGTACTGTTGTTCGAAGAGGTGTTCTTTGGCAAGCGCTTGCCATCCGGCGATCGGCTGGACGAGGTGTGGCAGAACATCGATCGGTTCGAGACGCTCGTTGCCCTAAATGAGGAGCGAGCCGCATGAATGGCACCTGTTGTAATCGATGGTGTGCACTCGCCGTGGTACTTGCGACACTCGCATTTTCCAGTGGCTGTGAGGAGCGCGTCCTATCGGATTACGGGATCCGTAGCAACTTGCGCGGCACAAGCCTCAACGGCACCCGAGTGTTGGGCGACATGTTTTCCAAGGCCGGACACCGGGTGCTCTCGCGTACGGCGCTAACTCCGTCGGTAAACAACGCCGACGTCATTGTGTGGTTCCCTGACGACTTCGAAGCCCCAAACGTGGATGTGGAGCACTGGCTTACCGACTGGCTCACCGCGGGCGATTCCAACGAACCGCCACACGTATTGATATATGTCGGGCGCGATTTCGACGCTGCGCCTAACTACTGGCAACGCATGCAAGCCATGCCACCCAAGGGGCTCAAGGCAGAGTACGCGCGGCGTTTGACCGAGGCCAAAGCAGACGCCACGGCCAACCGCCCGGCGACGCTCGGTCGATCGGAAACTCATGACTGGTTCCACTTGGATACCAGTGCACCGTTGAAGAAGGTCGACAAGCTGAGTGGACCATGGGCGGCAAGCGTCGACTCGACGAGGATAGAGATCGAAAAGAGCGCTCGACTAGTTCCGTTAGATATGTCGTACACCAAGCTGCTCACCGACCAAGACGGGGAACCCATCGCCAGCGAGTACTCCTACATCGATTACGATGAGAGCCCCAGCGGCCGATTGATTATGATAGAAAATGGGTCGTGGCTGTTGAATGCTCGCTTGGTGAACCATGAGCATCGCAAGTTGGCTGGCCGGCTAGTCGACACAGTTGGCCAGCCACGTCGAACGGTCGTGTTTTTGGAGTCAGACGCTGGCGGGCCGCCAATCCTCGAAAGTGATCCCAACGTTGCACCCCCAACGGGATTCGAGATGTTTCGCGTCTGGCCCATCGGTGCGGTGTTGACGCAGCTGGCCGCGTTGGGTCTGGTATTTGCCATGATGAAGTGGCCAATTTTTGGAACGCCGCGGCGCACACGGCGGGCCTCGACCAGTGACTTTCGAAGTCACATCACCGCGCTAGGTCGATTGCTACGGTATGGACGCAGTCGAAACTATGCCGCCGAGTTGCTCCGTATATACCGCCAATCCGTGCGCCGCGACGCACCGGCGACCGACCCACCCCCAACACCGCCATCAAATCTGGCTTCGGAATGAACGAACCGAAATACAATCCTACTCCAGGATTAGAACTCGATACCGAGGCCGACGGCGCACCCGCTTTACGACGCGCTTCCTCCGGTCGTATGTCAGCCGTGCAGAGTCTCTACCGCAAGATTACCGCCGAGGTTGCTAAGGTATACGTCGGTCAGGACGAACTCGTGCTGTCGACGCTGGTTGCGCTGTTTAGCGGCGGACACGTGCTGATCGAAAGCGTGCCCGGGCTGGGTAAGACCCTTTTCGTCCGCACGTTGGCGAAGGCAATGGGCGCAAAGTTTGGCCGCATCCAGTTCACGGCCGACTTGATGCCGTCGGATATCACCGGAGCCCCGATCTTCAACATGAAGACGCAGGAGTTTACCTTCCGGCCAGGGCCGGTATTCACGCAGCTGCTGCTGGCCGACGAGATCAATCGCTCGCCTGCCAAAACTCACGCCGCCCTTCTGGAAATCATGCAAGAGCGGCGGGTCACCGTCGAACGCACCACGCATCTGCTTTCGCCGCCCTTCTTGGTGATGGCGACGCAGAATCCGATCGAGAGTGAAGGTACTTACAACTTGCCCGAAGCGCAGCTCGATCGGTTTATGTTCAAAGTGCTCGTCGACTATCCGACTGCCAACGAAGAAGCCCGCGTGCTCAAAGAACATAGTCGCCAAATTCCGGTCGACGAGCGACTGGACAACGAGGTCGCCACGGTGAGCAATCCCGAACAGATCGTCGAAGCCACCCGACAGTGTGGCGAAGTGCTGGTGGCCGACGAGTTGGTTGGATACGTCAATAACATCGTCCGCCAGACCAGGGCATGGCCGCAGTTTCATTTGGGGGCTTCACCTCGGGCGGGCATCGCTTTGATGCACGGCGCGCGAACGCTGGCCGCTTTCCATGGGCGCGACTATGCGATTCCCGATGATGTCGGCGAGATTGTGTTGCCTGCGCTACGGCACCGCGTGGTGCTCACCGCCGAAGCCGAAGTCGAAGGCCATCAGGTCGACCAAGCCCTCCGCGAAATGATGCGGACGGTGGAAGTGCCAAGGATGTAGGAAGTCGCTCAGGCGTTCGCGGTCACAAATTACAACAACGTGTACAACGCGGCAACATGCAATACGTTGTTTTACTGCTGCTAGCGTTACTCTTCGTTCTTGGCGTCTTGGCGTGGCGTTGGCGAGTCTTCCCCCATCGGCCGCTTGTGCTTCTGCTCTTAGTGCCAACGTTTCTCTCAATCTGGATCGTATTCCTGCCCAGCGTTTGGCCGGCGGTAGCATTGGTCGACGCATTGATTGCGGTGGCGGCGGTGGCCGACTTGTTGAGCCTTCGCCAGGCGGGCAAGCTATCGGTCGAGCGTAGAGTCGGCCTGATTGCGTCGCTTGCCCAGAAGCATCCCGTTACGCTCACTGTGACGAATCGCTCGCCATACGACTGGCCAGTATGGATTCGCGACGGAATGTTGGAGCATCTCG
Source organism: Pirellulales bacterium (assembly GCA_028279215.1). GTDB lineage: Bacteria > Planctomycetota > Planctomycetia > Pirellulales > Lacipirellulaceae > Aeoliella. Next base: position 12,526 of record JANQOF010000022.1, on the reverse strand, counting down.
AAGCAGAGCCGAAGGAATTCAACGTGGTGCTGCCAGCCGAGAAGCGGGCCACGCTTGAGTACCATCTACGGCCACACCGCCGTGGCGCATTCGAGCTTCAGGTGGTTCACGTCCGACTGCGAAGCGCGTGGGGTCTTTGGAACCGTTTTCTTCGCTTGCCGTGTCGTTCGCGGATCAATGTCTATCCCGACATGAAGCAGCTTGGCGAATACGCGTTATTGGCCCGCACGAATCGCCTGAGCTTGATGGGCCTGCGAAAAACCCGACGCGTGGGCCAAGATAACGAATTCGAGCGGCTGCGCGACTACACCCTCGACGACAACTACCGCCACATAGAGTGGCGCAGCACGGCGCGACGCAATAAGCTGACGGTGAAGGACTTCCAGGCTAATCAGAGCCAGCGCGTCGTGTTCATGGTCGACTGTGGTCGAATGATGGCCGGAACCTCTGGCGGCGCGAGCTTGCTCGACCACGCGCTCAACGCAATGCTCATGCTCAGCTACGTAGCACTCGCCCGGAAGGATCAAGTGGGCTTGATATGCTTTTCGAACGAAGTGCATACGTTTGTCCCACCGAAAGGGGGTGGCGGCCAAATGAATCGCTTGCTGCACGCGGCCTACGATCGCTTTCCACAAATGGTCGAGTCGCGGTACGACGATGCTTTCTTGCACTTGGCTTCGCACGTCCGCAAGCGAGCGCTAGTAGTGTTGATCACAAACGTGATCGACGACGTAAACGCACATCAGATCGAACGACACCTCACCGCGTTTAGCGGCCGGCATCTGCCGGTGGCAGTGCTGCTCCGCGACCACGCGGTTTATGATGCGCTCGATATGGTGGAAGAGCAACTCGCACAAATCGACAAACTCCAGCCCGCTACCGCATCTGCGAGCGTCGATGTCGCGGGCGTGTTTGCCGACGTGCCGGACGAGCAGTTGTATGAAGCCGCAGGCGCAGCTGACATTCTCTCTTGGCGCCGGCACGTGTTGGCCGACCTGGAAATGAAGGGTGTCTTGTTGGTCGACGCGTTTCCCGAGCAACTCACCGGGCATTTGGTGAACCGCTATCTCGAGGTTAAGGCCCGTCACCTGCTGTAAGTTAGCGTCGAACCTAATACTTCGTGTTACGACTTTCGTGCTCGTCCAGCTTCACTCGTAGCACCGACACGCCAAAAACGGTCGACAATCGATCGACCAACGGCATCGCCAGCCGGGCTGGGCGCACCTGGGTAACGATGGGTACCAGTTCATACTTACCGTTCGATGCTTCAACCAACACCGAGGTTTGTACTAAGGGGCACCAGCGTCCCCTGTCCTTAGCCCAGCGGGTTACCTCCACCAGTTTGTGCATTTTCTCGGCTGCGACAGCCCGATCGACGCTCGGCAGATAGAGCTTTCCGCTCACCGGATCGATCACTGCAACATTTTCACCCGCCCTGCTGCGCTGCACGAGCCAACTAATCAGCACCAGTGCAGCGGGTAGCAAGACTACCCATGTGAGCAACATTAGTGCTCCCCACCGCGCCCACCCCATGAACTGCCCGCCCCACAACGGCGCTAACCAAGGAGCGACGGCAACCACAACGCAAAACCATACTAGCCCGGGCAACAAAAACCAAATGGATCGGGGTGCGACGGCCACTTCGTAAATGTCGTCGCGCGCACAGTAACTCAGCAAATCGGCGCGGGGGGCTGGCAGCAACGTCGAAAGTTCTGCGTCGGTCGGCGGCTTTGCGAATAGGTGCTTAGTCCGAACGGAAGTAGATGCGGACATCGAATAGAGAGGGGAACGAAGTACAACGGACGAATTACCGACTTGCACCCGAGAGGTGCCTCTCCAGAGGTTCCCTCTAAAGCATACACTCTTCGTGTCACCTCGACTCGTTTAGTGCGCCCTATTTGTTGAATGGACATCGTGTTATCGACCGCTACGCAAAGCGCAACTTGTTCAACCCTTACAATCGATACTCTAATGGACGCGCAGTCGTTCCTTCTCAAGGCTCCGAACGACAAACTCAATGGCACCTGGCGCCATGGCATGAAAGTAGTCCCAGCTATGTCCGCCGGCTTCAGTCGTCAGGTCGCACTCGTGCGGAATTCCGAGCGAACTGAGTTTCATTTGCAAGCGCTCAGCCGATTCGTGCCAATGGTCGGCCGGGTCGCTGCAAAAATACTGGTTACGGGGCCAATTGAGCGGATGGATGTGCAGGGTGGCCGTATCTTGCCGGGCGTCCTCGGCGTCGCGATACATCTGGCGAAGCGCGGCCGCGATTTTTGGTTGGGGCATCGATCGTTGGAGCCCCAGATGAAAGTCGATCGCCGGTGAAATAGCGGCCGCCACTGGAAATCTATCGGGGTGCTTGTAACTTAACCGGAGAACACCCTGTCCCCCCATGCTAACGCCCATCAATCCAATCTGCGGTGGTCGCACGCCCCACCAAGTGGCCGCCGCGGTCACAACGTCCTCAAGTACGTAGGCTTCAGGCGTCCGCTCGGTATCGAACGTGGCGAATACTCGGTCGCTCCACCAGCTTTCGCCGGTGTGCGGCGCTATTGCGCGCAATCCATGTCGTCCCAGTTCGCGGGAGAAAATAGTATCGTCGGCAAGATCCTCGCACCCAGCGGCATGCAGGTAAACGATGGCAAAACCATGTGGCGACGGGTCGGTCGGCTCGAATACGCTCACCGGGTGTCCCGCCACTTCGGCCGTTGACCACGCCCCATCCAAGCTGTTTTCTTGTACCATGCGTGCTGTACCCTTGGCTCCTGAATCTCACTCCGCGTTGTATGGCTCACCGTATACTGCATGTCGTCCGTTCGCTAGGTCGCTATTCACCGACTTCGGACCTGTTGGCGCTTGCCAGTGCGCTTCCAAGTGACGACTTCGAACAGCAGGTAGTATCGCTCGACAACAAGAACCCGTTCACGGCAATGTTCGACGAGGCAGGCATTGACTGCCACTCGATGGGTCGACGATGGGCGTACGATCCGACAACGTTGTTTCGGCTGAGGGCCCATATTCGCAAGCACCAGCCTCGAATCGTCCACACGTGGGACGAGACGTCGCGTGAGTATGTCGAACCCGTCGCTCCGAAGACGAGCGGCCCAGCCTTGGTTGCCCTACGCGACCATTTCTTTCTGGGCGGCCCCCGCATGCGGTGGCCCGTGCCGAAACGTTGGCGACACCTGCCCGAGCGGATGGTAGTGGCCAGCGAGTCGCTCTGCGCGGCACTCCGAAACCAGCCAAGCGACTCGACAGAGTACGTCGTGATCCCATCGGGCGTCGCGCTTGCTGATGAACCCGCCGAGTCGCGTGAACAACTGCTCGGCGAGCTGCACCTGCCCGACGACGCGCGGCTAGTTGCGGTCGCTGGCCCGTTGTTGCCGCGCTTTGGAGTGAAGGAACTTATTTGGGCGGCCGACATGGTGCGTGTGTTGCATCCAAACATGCGATTCTTGGTTGTGGGAGATGGTGCCGAACGTGATCACTTGGAGCAATTCTCACGGACAGCGGCAGACCCTGCGAACATTTGCTTTCTTGGCGATTCCGACCGCTGGCCCGATCTGGCGGCGCATGTGGAAATCTACTGGCAGGGCACCGAGGCGGACGCCACCTCGCCGACCACGATGCTCCAAGCAATGGCTGCCGGTGTGCCAGTGGTGGCGTCGGATACGCCGATGCACCGCGAGATGATTGCCGACGGACAAACCGGATTCCTGGTAGGCGTCGACGACCGTGCTGGCCGCACTCGGGTAACCGATCAACTGTTGAACGACCATGAACTGGCTCGCACCATTGGTACTGCGGGCCGGCAGCATCAGCAGCTGCATTTTTCGCTTGACACGCGGGCCGAAAATTTCGTCGCCCTCTACCGCGAACTGCTATCGCCATAGCAGAGTTTCGATTAGTTCGAGAAAGCCCGTTGTCTATCGCGACTGAATCGGCCATATTGACGGATGTACACCTCGTCGTGGCCTTGTGGACATGGATAGGAGACCTGTTGTGGCAACGAAGCCAGTCGAATCCGAACCGCTGTTGTTCCGCATCTCCAAGTCGGAGTCCGCGCACGATCTGCCCAGCGAGTTGCCGCTGGAACTGGTGGTTCGTGATCGCGACGTGATCGAAGCACTCCTGGAGCAGGACGAGGTCGACGCCCGCGAGAGCTACGCCCTCGACGCCTTGCGCATCGGAGTGATGGCGCTGCGGCACGCCAATACTCGGCTGGATGCCGATTTGCTGCGTCGCGAAACATCGCAACTGCTCTCGACATTGTCGCAAACACTCACCCATTACACGCAGTCGACGCGCGATCAGCTCAACAACACGCTCAAAGACTACTTCGACCCCAAGGACGGGCGTTTCAATGAGCGCGTGGCGCGGCTCGTCGAGCACGATGGCGAGTTGGCCCGATTGATGAAGCAGCAGATCGACGGCGAGAACTCCAATCTCGCCCGCACCCTGCTCACGCACGTTGGTCGCGAAAGCCCGCTGATGAAGATGCTTGATCCGAGCCAGTCCGAAGGACTGCTGGCTGCGTTGCGTCAAGCGTTGGAGGGTCAGCTCACAAAGCAGAGCGAGCAAGTGCTCCGCGAGTTTTCGCTCGACAACCAAGAGGGCGCTCTGGCCCGACTGGTCCGCGAACTCACCACCAAGCATGGGGATCTGACCAAGGACCTCAATGCCAAGATCGACGAAGTGGTCAAAGAGTTCTCGCTCGACGAAGAAAACTCGGCCCTCAGCCGCCTGGTAAGCAACGTCGACCGCGCTCAACGCACCATCAGCAGCGAGTTCTCGCTCGACAATGAACAGTCTGCGTTCTCTAGACTCACAGGCATGCTCGCCGATACGCAAAGCGCCATCAACAAGAGCCTCACATTGGACGACGATGGCTCGCCGCTTGCTCGGCTTAAAAAGGAACTGCTCGAATTGCTTGGAGAGGCCGACAAGAAGAACGCGGAGTTCCAACAACAAGTCCGCATCGCCTTGGCCGAGATCACCACCGCACGCAAGGAAGCCGAGCGCTCTACGCGGCATGGCGAGGTGTTTGAGGATGCTGTGTTTGAGTACATCGCCCGTGAGTCGCGAAACTCCGGCGACATTGCCACTCCCACAGGTACGACAACCGGACGGATCAAGAATTCCAAGAAGGGCGATTGCGTTGTCGAGTTGGGTCCGAGTTGTGTGGCGGCTGGCGAGCGAATTGTCGTCGAAGCCAAGCAGCAGAGCGGTTACACCCTCGCTTCGGCGCGCAAGGAACTCGAAATCGCTCGCAAGAATCGCGATGCGGGTATCGGTGTATTCGTGTTCTCCAAGCGGTTGGCTCCTGCGGGGCTCGATTCGTTTCAACACTACGGCAGCGACCTCATCTGCGTTTGGGATCCAGAGGATCCAGCAACCGACATCTGGCTCAAAGCCGCGCTGGTTACCGCCCGGGCCTTGTCGGTTCGCAAAGCCGGCGCGAGCGACGTACGCCAGGTCGACTTCGAGGCGATCGACCGAGCCATGCTCGACATCGAAAAACGCGCGGCCAACCTCGACGAAGTTCGCACGTCGGCAAAGACGATCGTCAGCAGTGGCGAGAAGATCATCAAGCGAGTCGACATCGATGAGAAAGCTCTCGAAAAACAACTGGTTGTACTCCGTGAACAACTAGACGACGTCCGGGGCGCACTAGGCTGCGAACCTGAGTAACGCTTTGAGCTTCATAGCGATTCGTCGTCCAACTCATACACACCTTCTGCCTGCATTTGTTTGGCGCGGCGGGCGATTTTCTTCGCGAGTGCAAACTTCTCGGTTGATTGCTTCGCAAAATCGACCTCACCCAGTAGTTCCAGAGCTCGGGCGGGCTTCTGCAGTTCGACTACGCAAATTTGTGCCAGCTTGATCCGCACCGGATCAGCTCCGTCGGGAAAGCGGCTGATTAACTCGTGCATGAACGCCGCGGAAGCGCCCCACTCTTGCCGCTCGTGCAGTCCTTTCACGACCGCGACCAGGTCGTCGCGATCAAGTTGCATGCCGTCGCCCACCTGAAGCATTTTGCCATACAGTGCCACGGCCGCCCTCACGTTTCCGTCAGCCATGTACTGGTCAAACTGCAGCTTAGCGGCCGCTAGGTGCTTATCATTCTTGGCTTCGATTTTCTTCTTTACTTGTTTATCAATCTCTGCGTAGTCCTTCTCAGTGGTCGGTAGGTCGTCGTTCCACACACGAAAGATGTCCCAGCCCTCGCAGTCGACCATCTTGCGTTTGATCATCACCAGGCCGACGGGCGCGCCGATCAAGGCACCGGTTATATGCAAGAAACCGGTGCTCATCAGACTGCCGGTCGCTGCGTACTCGAGCGTCATGAAGAACACATCGAACACCAAATAGAACAGCACGAAAAACATAATTGGTACATCCACCGTTCCCATCGCCCAGATGGCAAACCAGTAAAAGCAGTTGATCTCGTTCTTCGGTGCCCAAACTAGCGCCACGGCCATGACTCCATAGATGGCTGACGAAGCTCCCAGCGAGTAACTGGGACCCTCCATGCCGAGCATGGCGACTTGTTCGAATGCACTCTGGGCGATTCCGATGCCGAGATAGATCACCAGGAAACGCCACCAACCAACTTTGCCTTCCACAACCAGGCCGAAGATCCACAGAAACAGCATGTTTCCGATAAGGTGCATGATCCCAGCATGCATGAACATGCTTGTCACCCATTGGATGGGGTGGATTCCTGCGCCATGCACGAGCAGTAGCCAAGGAGTCAGAGCCTCGGCGATCTCTTCGGAGTTGCCAATCACAGCATCCACTAAAATGAACGCGACCGCGTTGGTTACAATAAGCCCAACGGTCGCCACGGGCCAATGGTAAATCGGCGCGTCGCACGAAAGCGGAACCAGCATCGCAGCCTTCCCCCAAGCACTTCAAACAACCCTCACCTCCGGCCGCCAGTATAAGTGCCTGGTGGCATAAAAGTCATTCGCTAACTCCGCAAAATCTTGGATGATTGCCCGACGGGTTCGCAAGTTTACTAGTTTTGCACTAGCTGCCACATCCGCTCGCGTAGATCGGACGCTGGGAACAGGCAGAATGCGTACTCGCGCGATTCGATGATTACTTCGGCTCGCGCCGCTACGATTGATTGGTGCTGTTGTTGCTCAAGTGCGCGCCGCTCGGGTTCGACCGCTACACGAAGTGTCCGGTTCGCGGCCTCGATCGCTTGATGGCGCACCCTGGCGTTCTCGGGTGTCTTTGCCGTGTGGATCCACTTCTGCTTGTCGGTCAAGGCTTGTTTGGCGGCGGGTGACCCAGGACTGACGAGCATCTGCTCCGGATGCCATTCACACTGGCGTAACTGCCGACGGATGGTGTGAGCCGCGTCGGAGTCAATGTGTGAGTGCTGAATCGGCAAGTGCATCGTGGCCGATATCGTAGCGTACGGCGGCGGAGGGCATCCCCACAATCGCCGCGCCAAGTCGTCGGTCACTTCGTCGTACTTCGCACCCCCAATTCCATGCATGAACAAGTCGCTAAGCAGCATTCGCGCAAACAGCGTGGTGGTCAGTGCTCGCGTACGAATCTTCACTCCGACTGCGGCGAGATCCTCTAGCCACTCGACTACCGTGTGGTGCGAATCGCGACTGGGCAAATCAACACAGGATCGCCAACCGTCGTGATCGGAAAGCGACAGCTTGGAAACGTCGAGCCGCGCCATTAAGGGCTTGCGAGTTGGACTATCGGCTGTCCAGACCCAGAACGGCGTTTCGCACCACTCGCAGTCGGCTTGCAAGTCGGGCATCGGTTGGGCATCGCTACGCAGGCGATGGGCACGCCGATAGGCTGCGAGCGATTGGTTGTAGGCCTCTACCACGCGGCGCGCATCGAGCAGCAGTACCGCCGCGAACTGGCGAAACGACCATAGGTTGCACACCTGGCTCATGGGTAGCTCGAGCGTAGTCGCTGCCCACTCGCCTTCGAGCCGATGACGCGCTTGGGCAATCGCCAAGCCGAGTTTGCCAGTGCGTCGTTCCGCCTCGACGACATCGGACCACCAATCGCCAACGAGTGGTCGGTCGACTAGCGGGGCGATGGTTTGCGTTGCGCGCTCGCCAAACGAGGTAAACGCCTGCGGGTCGACCACGCCCCGCTCCTCCAGCGGCATGGCGTCGCCCATCGCGTCGACTGGTACCGTTTCGACACGAGGCGCTTCTGCCGTGCCTGTCGGCACTCGAATGCCCGGGCGGTGCATCACGTCGGTGTCGATCACCAAGTGAATACCCACCGCGCCGCGATCGGCCGCTACCTGGCTAAGCATGAAGTTCTTGAACCACACGCCCGGGTGAAACAGTTCGGCTTGGTGGCCCGTCAGGTAGACTTCCGCTTCGGCATCAGGCAACGCAGGCAGGTCGCGGTAGCTGGCGGTATAATCTTTGGCCGCGGCGAGCAACTCGGCGCGGGCACTGGCGCGCAACTGACTCAGCAAAACGTCGCCAAAGGCCAGCGAAACACCGGCACACGGCTGGCGTGCCTCGATCTTATCGAGCGGCGGCGCGATCAGCACGCTATTGTTGCCGCTCGGAGCTTTGTACCGCTGGTAGTGCTGCTCGGCCCCACTCAGCATGACTCGACCTGTGCGACGTACTGCTTGCAACCGCAAGGGCCGAAGTCGAAGTCGGATGCACCGCCGGTTGGGCCTGCCTGGCGGATGCGAACGATTGCCCGATGGATCACTTCTCGATAGTGCGCCAGCCGCTGCTCGGCGTTGTCGAGCGCTCCACCGAAGCTTCGTTTCTCATCGAGATAAATCAGCGGCACCGCCACCTCCGTGACTCGCAGACCGTGATAAGCCGCCTGTACCCATAGCTCTAGAGGCATCGCGTAGCCAGTATCGGTCAAATCCAAATGTTTGAGCGCCTCGACACGGTACGCCTTGAATCCACAAAACGCGTCGGTCAGCCCAAGCCCCAGGCATTCGTTCAATTCGTGGGTGATGGTTCGGTTAATCAATCGGCGATCGACCGGTGCCGCGTCGGATTGAATGTCGCGGGCGTCGAGGTAGCGGCTGCCCGACACGATGTCGACGTCGCCCTTGCACTCGGCCGCCAGATTCTTGATTCGTTGCGGCTCGTGCTGCCCATCGCAGTCGATAGTCACCAGCAGCTCGTAACCGTTGGCTGCCGCATAGTCGAACGCGGTGACCAATGCCGCGCCGTACCCTCGGTTTTCGGCATGGCGCACGACGATGATGTCGTCTCGATCTTCAAGCAGTTCGCTCGTACCATCGTCCGATCCGTCGTCGACGACCAACACGTCGCATGTGTGGCGAACCACTTCGTCGAGCACAGCGCACACGTGCTTGGCTTCGTTGTAAACGGGAAGCGCCGTTAGGCAGCGGGATGCTTTAGACATAACAGCCCTCGATTTCGCTGGAACGGACCTGGGAAGGAAGCAGGCGAAGTGGGAACGCCATGCGAAATCCCTTCCAGAAGACCGAGTGACCCTCGCTCGGCACGTCGACGCGCTCGAGCGAACGATGCTCGGGCGACCAGTCATTCTAGACCCGCGACGCCTCAAGGCAAACCCGTCGCACATTTTCCCCTTTGTTTATTGCACTATTTGCGTACCAGTCGAATTGGATCGCGTTCGTCACGGCTTGGCCACACCGTCATATCGGGTACTTCTTTTGCGAGCTGTTCGGCCAACCGCTCCAAGGCAAACCGCTCACTCGCGTAATGCCCCGCGAGCACCACCGCAACGCCCGCCGCGCGGGCAGCCAACAGCGTGTGGAAGGTGGCCTCGCCGGCTACCAGCGCGTCGGCGCCCTGATCGATGGCGGCATCCAGCAGCGAACCACCGCTGCCACAAGCAATCGCCACCCGCGATACGGCTTGCTCGTCGTCTCCCACCACGCGAACGTGATCGATCGATAGTAGCTCACTGGTGTTCGCGGCCAGCCGCGCGAGCGTTGTCGGTTCGAGCACGGCGCCGCATCGGCCCGCACCTAAGGGAGAGTCTGGATCGGAGGGATCGGCGGGCACGAGCGCCACGGTTTCGACCACGTTCAGCCCGTCGGCCAACTGCTGATTGATGCCCGCCTCGGCCGAGTCGAGCGACGTGTGCGGGCTATAAACCGAAACGCCTGCGCCAATCAGCTTCCACAGCGTGCGTCCCTCGGGCGAGTCGGTCGTGAGTTGCTTAAGCGCGCGAAACGGCAACGGGTGGTGCGAAATCACCAAATCGGCCTCGCCGGCAATCGCCTCGTCGGCGACGTCCTCACTAAGTGTTAGGCACGTCATCACGCGGCGGGCCGCCCGACCCGCGTCACCTACCACTAGCCCCACGTTGTCCCAATCTTCGGCTAGCGTCGGCGGAGCAAACGCTTCGAGCCACGCGGCAACATCGGCAATCGTAGTCATGTTTATTTTCGAAACTGCTCAAGGGTTCGCTCGGCAAATCTGCTATCATACGCCAGACTTCCCAGCTCGTGAACGTACCGCTTACGCTTCGCTTTGTGGAGAATCCGATGCGACAGTTTCGATGGACGATCGTCTGGCTCGCGTTGTTCGCAACCTATACGGCAACCGCAGTCTGCCAGGATGACTTTGAACTTGAAGACCCCGGCGACGAGATGGCCACGGCCATCGATTCTGGAAGCATCGCGGCGGTGCGGCGTTTGCTCGACAACGGAATGTCGCCCAACGTGCTGGTGTACGACGCGCCCGCGCTGATGTGGGCCATCTGGGACGATCGGTACTACGTAGTCAAGCTGCTCATCGAGAACGGTGCCGACGTCAACATGCCCGACGAGGAAGGCTACACGTCGCTGATGGCCGCTTGCTCGATGGACAACAAGCGGATCGCCAAGTTGCTGATCGACCACGGCGCCGACGTAAATGCCGTTGAACTCACCTACGGGATGAGCGCGTTGCAAAACGCGTGCGAAGCGGGCGACGCGGACATCGTCGACTTGCTCATCCAACATGGTGCGGACATTGAGCACATCGACAAGTATGGCGGAAACTGCCTGGAAGAAGCGGCCTGTTACGGGTCGAAGGCCATTGTCGACAAACTCCGAGAGAAAGGTCTGACTAGCGATTGGCCGTTGCACGTCGCGTGCGGACTGGGCGACATCGAGCAAGTCAAGAAGCTGCTGGCCGACGGTGCGAATGTCGACCAACCTAACAACGGGTGGAAGAACACTCCGCTGCACTTTGCTTGTTGTGGTGGACATGTGGATGTTGCCGAGTTGCTGGTTGATCAAGGAGCGTCGCTCGACGCCAAGAACGTGCTCGGTGCTCAGCCGCTACACGTATCGGCCGGCGCCGATACGCTCGACGTCGCCAAGTGGCTCGTCGCCCAAGGCGTCGAAGTCAACGACGAAGACAACGACGGTAGCACGCCACTCGACTGGGCGAGCGACGAGGTGTACGACCTCCTGGAGGAAAACGGCGGCGAGCACGGATCGTATGACTACGACGAAGAGTGAGTAACGATGTTCCCCTCCCCAAATCACTCTCTCGCTCAATCCCCAAACAAGTTCCCCAATCCACCGAGCACTGAACCTTCGCCGCGGCTCGAACCGCCGGCCGATGGCGCATGTTGCAGTACCCGGTTGGCCAGACGCGAGAACGGCAGGCTTTGCAGCAGCACGGTGCCGCTACCACTCAGCGTGGCGAGGAATATCCCCTCGCCGCCGAAGAACATGCTCTTCAAGCTGCCAGCTCGCTCAATGTCGTAGTGAATGCCTTCGGTAAACGCCACGATGCAGCCAGTGTCGACGCGTAGCGACTCGCCTTTGAGTACCTTCTTGATGATCGCGCCGCTGGCGTGAATGAATGCGTGGCCGTCGCCTTCAAGCCGTTGCAGGATGAATCCCTCCCCGCCGAAGAATCCCGCGCCCAACCGTTTTTGAAACGCGATGCCGATCCGCGTTCCGAACGCAGCACACAGAAAGGCGTCTTTCTGGCAAGTCAGCACGCCGCCGATCTTCTCCATGTCGAGCGGTACGATCTTGCCGGGAAACGGCGCTGCAAACGCGACCCGCCGTTTGCCATCGGCGTGATTGGTAAAGTGCGTCATAAACACCGACTCGCCGGAGAGCGTCCGCTTACCGGCATCGATCAACTTGCCAAAGATGCTCTGATCGGCCTTGGTGCCATCGCCCATGTAGGCCTCAAATACAATTCCATCTTCCACGTAGTTCATGGCCCCCGCCTCGGCAATCACCGTTTCGCCGGGGTCGAGTTCCACCTCGACGTACTGCATGTCGTCGCCGAACACGTGGTAATCAACTTCATGGCATTCAGGCACGGGCAGGTTCTCCAACCGATCGCATCTTGTAGAACAACTTCCAAGCTCCCCTAGTCACGCGGGTTGTCCGCGCGAGATTCGAGCACGGGTAATTCGCTCCGCCCGCACAAATCTTACCCACCGAGATAAAGTCCATTTTGTCCCCGATACCAGAAAACGATTCTAGACGACTTTATTCGTCCCCCACCATCCCTTCGAAGTTCGTTTTCTTCTGTTTTTCTAGGTG